>CAWEPF010000007.1:0-91266 GCA_963810925.1 uncultured Chloroflexia bacterium
TAGTACTTCCGGGTCCCGAAGTACTGTTGACCCGACGCACAGCGGGCCAAGAGGATGACTTCCGGGTCCGGTACCAGTCGGGCCCTGGTACTCCCCGGAGGAATGCGCGTGGCCCAGGCTGCCGATCGCACCGGCATTGTTCAGATCGACCGACTCACGACCCAGGCTGCAGAGAGCATGGGCCGCGAGGCGCGGCGCCTGCACCGTCATGCCGAGCGGGCCCGGGCCCTGTACCGCCGTCGGCTGGGCACCTGGCTGCAGCTCCGGGCTCGCCTGGAGCACGGCCCCCACCGGGGAGCCGCAACGCATAACGGGGCGAACGGCGCGAACGGCGCGCCGCGCCAGGCCGGCGTCTCCGGCACAGGAGCCGCTGCGCCCGACGCCGGGGACGCCCTGCACGCCGAACATGAGACGCTCGTCCGCGAGCTGGCCCAGCTCCAGGACCGCACCAAGCGCCTGGAGGTCGCGGCGCGCCAGCTCGACCTGCTGGTCCGATATCTTCAGACCTCGGCCACGACGACAGCCGAGCCGACCCTCGACACGACCGACGACTCGCCGGCGGCCACCTCGCTGCGGATCATCCAGGCCCAGGAGCAGGAACGGCAGCGGCTGGCCGAGGAGATCCATGACGGCCCGGCCCAGGTCCTGACCAATGCCATCTTCCAGGTCGAGTACCTCGACCGGGTCGTGGCCAGCGAGCCCCGCGCCTCGAGCACCCGGACCGCCACCACCCCGCAGGCCCGGGCCGAGCTGGCCCTCCTGCGCAGCATGCTGCGCGACGGCCTGGAGGAGGTACGCGGGACGATCGCCTCGCTGCGGCCACCGGCCGTGGACGTGGGGTTGGGCACCGCCCTCCGCGAGGCCGCGGCCGAGTTCCAGGCCCGCAACGCCATCGCCGTCCGGGTCGACGTGGACGGCATCGACAGCCAGCTGACCCCGCCGGCCCGGGCATCGGTCCTGCGAATCACCCAGGAAGCCCTGCAGAACGTGCGCAAGCACGCGGCAGCCACCGAGGTCCGGATCAGCCTGGACGGCAACCGGCTCGTGATTGCCGACAACGGCAGGGGGTTTGACGTCATGCGCCTTGCAACAGGCGCCACCCGCAACTTCGGCCTTCAGTTCATGCGCGAGCGCGCGGACCTGATGGGGTCGGAGCTGCAGATCGAGTCGCGGCAGGGCGAAGGGACGCGGATCCTACTCCGTCTCCCCGAACCGGTCCGCTAGCATCGGGGGCAGGATGAAGGTCAAGGAGGAGAACGTGGCACGAGCCCAGACAGCAGAGGCTGAGGCCGACGAGACCCAAACCGAGGACGCCGCGAAAGAGCGTCGTACGGGAAGGGATCGGCGAGCGCAGTCAGAGAAGACCCGCATCGTCATCGTGGACACCCACACGCTGTTCCGTCGGGGGGTCCGAAACATCCTCGAACTCGAGCCGGACATGACCGTGGTCGGCGAGGCGGGGAGCGGCCGCGAGGCCATCGCCATCGTCGAGGAGCTGACACCGGACGTGGTCCTCATGGACCTCACCCTGCCAGCCCCCAACGGCATCGAGACCACCCAGCGCATCAAGCGCGAGCTGCCCCATACGGGCGTCATCGTCCTCGCCGGCGGGGATGACGAGGACCAGCTGTTCGACGCCATCAAGGCGGGCGCCGCGGCCTACGTTCTCAAGGACATCGATCCCACCGACCTGGTTGCCATCATCCGCCGGGTTCGTTCCGGCGAGTACCTCATCAACGACAAGGTCTTCAGCCGGCCGGCCGTCGCCAGCCGCGTCCTGAAGGAGTTCCGCGAGCTGGCCGTCTACGGGTCGGACGCGCAGCCGATCTTCGCCCCGCTGTCACCGCGCGAGGTCGAGATCCTCGACAACATCGCCCAGGGCATGACCAACAAGCAGGTCGCCTACACCCTGGGCATCAGCGAGCAGACGGTGAAGAACCACATGTCGTCCATCCTCCGCAAGCTGAGCGTGAACGACCGCACCCAGGCCGTGGTGTATGCCATGCGCCAGGGCTGGATCAAGCTCCCCGAAGACTGACCGATGCCGGCGCGCGGCGGCAGCCGCGCGCCATCGGTCCGGGGCCGATCGGTACGGGAGTGCCATTTCGTCCGGGCCCCGCTGACGACACGATGCGGGCACGTTCTCCTGGGTATCCAGGAGGGCCTTCATCGGGCGAGGACCGGCGGCACTACCGGTTCTCAGGGTCTCCTCCTCCGGTCATGAGAGCCGCGCAGCAGCAGGCGCGGCTCTCATGTTTTTCCCGGAACCATGGCCCGCGCGCGACCCTTGACATCGGAATGCCCCTGGCGCAAGGTACGCGGCCGGCGGGGGCCTGGTAGGACGAACGGGTCATATTCATCGGCTCGTTCTCGACCCTACTGTGGCAGTCGCCCAATCCTTTGAGGAAAGGAGGTACTTGCCACACATGCTTCAGTTCATCAGCACTTTTCTCGCTCGCTTCTCTCGGGAAGACGAGGAAGGCCAGACGCTCGTTGAGTACGGGCTTCTGCTCGCCCTGATCGCGATCATCGTGATCGTGGCTCTGCTCTTCCTGGGCCCGGTCGTGAGCCAGATCTTCAGCAACGTTGCGGAGAACCTTCAGGGATAGGTTCTCACGACCACGTGTCAACGCCCCCGGGTCGTCCCGGGGGCGTTGATCATTCCGGCAGCCCTCGGTCGGGGCAGTGCAGGTCCTCGCCCACCGGTCCTTGCCTCGGTCTGCGGCCACCAGCGGTTCGAGGGCAGATTCCCGTCAAGGAAGGGGACGTCGGAACACGTTCGGATGGGTCCGGGGCCGCGCCACTCCCGACTAGTACTCCCGTCGCCTAGCCCACAAGTCCAGTCGAACACGCTGGACGGCATGCGTAGACTGTTGACCGCAGTCACAATGCTGCTCGGAATCATTCGTATCCGATTTGTCGCAATTCATTCAGTTAATAGGAGACGCTCCCCGTGAAGCGATCCAACCGTCTGGTGATCCTGGTCGGCGTCCTGCTGGCGGTTCTCGCCTTCGTGGGCGTCCTATTCGTCCTCAATCAGCAGGGAGGCTCGGGGAACAATCCCGACGAGCTGCAGGCCACCGTCCTGGTGGCCAAGTCGGACATCGCCATCGGCGACTCCGTCACGCCCGACATGGTGGAGGCCAAGCAGGTCGACCCGGCCGCCGTGGTGGGCACGCCGTTCAGCGACCCGTCCGAGCTGCAGGGACGCGAAGCCGTCGTCGAGGTGCCGGCCGGTGGGCAGGTCAACCAAGAGGCGGTTGGCGCCGTCACCGATCAGGTCTGCGTCTCCTGTGCGCTGCTCCCCGGTGAGAAGGCGATCGCCTTCCAGGTGGACCGCGTCACCGGCCTGGACTTCCTGATCCTGCCGGGCGACCACATCGACGTCGTCCTCAATCAAGAGATCCCCGTCGTGCAGCCGACTGTCGAGACGGTCAACGCTCCGGCCACCCAGCAGCGCTACGAAGCGGTGCCCGGACTGGAATCGGCGACCACCGTCAAGACCGTCCTGCAGAACAAGCGGGTCATCTACGTCAGCCAGGCACGGAGCCTGGTCAGCGCGGCCGCCACGCCGAACGCGGATGGCAGCCAGGGCGACCAGACCGCCGAGATCACGAGCGTGATCATCGTCTTCGCGGGTACCGATCAGGACGCCGAGCTCATCAAGCTCGCGCAGAACGACGTGACCCAGCAGGGTGCGCTGACCGCGATCCTGCGCGCGAAGGACGACGACGTGAACGAGGCCACGACCGGTGTGACCCTGTCGCTCCTCATCGAGCGCTACGGCGTGCCGGTTCCGAACATCGTTCTGCTCCAGTCCCAGCAGTAGGCGACCGAGGCAACCTGGCGTGATCAAGGTCCTGATCGTCGACGACATCGCCGAGACGCGCGACCACCTGACCAAGCTGCTCGCCTTCGAGCAGACGGTCGAGGTGGCGGGCGCCGCCGGCTCGGGGGAGGAGGCCATCACGATGGCGATGGACCTCCGCCCCGACGTCGTCGTTATGGACATCAACATGCCCGGCATGGACGGCATCGCCGCTGCCGAGCTGATCTCCCAGCGACTGCCGCAGGTCGCCATCATCATGATGAGCGTCCATGGGGAGGCCGAGCAGATGCGGCGGTCCCTGCAGGCAGGGGCCCGCGAGTTCCTCGTCAAGCCGTTCTCGAGTGACGAGTTCAGCGAGACGATCAAGCGGGTCTACGAGCGGGAAGAGGCCCGACGGCACCAGATCGCGGCATCCATGCCGGCTGGTGCGCCAGCCGAGCTGCCGGACCCCGACATCGAGCACCAGGTCATCGCCATCTTCTCGCCCAAGGGCGGGTCGGGACGGACGACGATCGCCACCAACCTGGCCATCGCGATCAAGCAGGAGACCGGCGCACGGGTCGCCCTCCTGGACGCAAACCTCCAGTTCGGCGACGTGGGCGTCCTCCTGAACCTCAACCCCAAGACGCGATCCATCGTGGACGCCATGGACGGCGGGGAGCTGGACAGCGACCTGGTCGAATCGGTCCTCATCGAGCATTCGACCGGCGTGCGGGCCCTGCTCGCTCCGCCGTCGCCCGAAGGCGCCGACCTCGTGCCGCCGACCACTCTGAAGCAGGTCGTGGAGATTCTCCGCACGCTCCACGCCTACACGATCGTGGACCTGCCGGCCGGCATCAACGACCACTCGCTGGCGATCATGGACATGGCCGATCAGATCGTGATCATGGCCGCCCTGGAGATCACCGCCATCAAGAACCTGCGGCTGTTCCTCGAGGTGGCCGACCAGCTCGGCTACGAGCGATCCAAGCTCCGCATCGTCATGAACCGATCCGACACGACCCAGGGCATTCGCATGGGCGACGTCGAAGGATCGATTCGGCGTCCCATCGACGGGACCATCGTGTCCGACGGGCGGTTGGCCGTTCTGGCGGTCAACCGTGGTGTCCCGTTCATCGTCTCCAATCCCGACAGCCCGCTCTCGCGGGACGTGAACCGGCTGGCCCAAACCCTCATCGGTCCGTCCACGACGGCCTCTGAGGACAAACCAAACCGGCGTGGTATCTTCGCGCGCCGCTGACGAGAAGGAAGTCGCAATGTCTCTTCTGAAGCGCATCGAGCGAGCCCAGCCAGGGCAAGAAGGCGATCTCACGCCAGTCCCGGCGGGGACACCCAAGCCAGCTCCGTCCGGCGAGGCGACCGGCGACTCCCGGCGGCCAGGGACCGGCACGCCCGTTCGCGGGCGGCGCTCCGACCCGTGAGTCGTTCCGCGAGGCGAAGTACCGGGTCCAGAACCGGCTCATCAACGAGCTCGACCCGAAGATGGACCTCAGCAACCAGGTCGAGGTCAAGCGCCAGATCGAGGATCTGTTCGGCAAGATCGCCGACGAGGAGGGCCTGGCCCTCACCCGTGCCGAGCGTGTCCGCATGCTCGAGCAGATCACCGACGAGATCCTGGGCCTTGGGCCCCTCGAGCCGCTCCTGCGCGACGCGACGATCACCGAAGTGATGGTCAACGGCCCGCAGCAGGTCTACATCGAGCGCGAAGGTCGCCTGGAGCTGACCGGTGTCACGTTCCAGAACGACGAGCACGTGATGAAGATCATCCAGCGGATCATCGCCCCCATCGGCCGGCGCATCGACGAGTCGAGCCCGATGGTGGACGCACGCCTGGTGGACGGCTCCCGCGTGAACGCCATCATCCCGCCGCTGTCGCTGGTGGGACCGGTGGTCACCATTCGAAAGTTCGCCGCCAGCCCGTTCACGGTGGACGACCTCATCCGATTCGGAACCTCCACCCCGGAGATGTTCGAGTTCCTCGAGGCCTGCGTGAAGGCCCGCCTGAACGTCTTCGTGTCCGGCGGTACCGGCTCGGGCAAGACGACCACCCTGAACGTGCTCAGCTCGTTCATCCCCGATGACGAGCGAATCGTCACCATCGAGGACGCGGCCGAGCTCCAGCTCCGCCAGGAGCACGTGGTCACGCTCGAGGCGCGCCCGTCCAACATCGAGGGCAAGGGTGCCGTCCCGATCCGCGAGCTCGTCCGCAACGCCCTGCGCATGCGGCCTGACCGGATCGTGGTCGGTGAGGTTCGTTCCGGAGAGGCGCTGGACATGCTCCAGGCCATGAACACGGGTCATGACGGCTCGATGTCCACCGGCCACGCGAACTCCCCGCGCGACATGCTCGCCCGTCTCGAGACCATGGTCCTCATGGCCGGCATGGACCTGCCCCTGCGCGCGATCCGCGAGCAGACCGCGTCCGCGGTGGACCTCATCGTCCACCAGAACCGGCTCAAGGACGGTACCCGCAAGATCGTGAGCATCACCGAAGTCCAGGGGATGGAAGGTGACGTCATCGTCATGCAGGACGTGTTCGTCTTCGAGCAGACCGGCGTGACCGAGGGCAAGATCGAAGGGCGGCTGAAGCCGACCGGGATTCGCCCCAAGTTCGCCGAGAAGTTCGAGGCGGCCGGCATTCACCTGCCGCCCAACACGTTCGGCTCGCCGTTCTGAGCTGGATGAGGGCACGACCATGATGCCGCTTCTGATCGCCGGCCTGGGGGCCGCTGCCATCATCGTCCTGACCGTTGGCGTTGCCATGAGCGGCAGCGGCAGCGGAGTGACCGACCGCCTCGAGCGCTACGCCTCGACGCGCGCCGGACGGGGCGGCGATGGAGGCGAGGAGGCGGAGAAGGAATCGGTCGTCATCGCCAGCCTGTCCCGGGTGATCGAGCGCCAGGACCTCAACGCGCGCCTTGGCACGGACCTTGCCCGAGCGGACCTCAAGCTCAAGCCCGCGGAGTTCATCCTGGCCTGGGCCGCCACGCCGTTCGTCCTCGTTTTCGCCGGCCTGGCGCTCAGCTTCGTGTTCGAGGCCCTGAAGAGCCCCCTCGCAATCGTTGGCCTGTTCCTCATCGGTATCTGGCTGCCGCGCTTCTACCTGGGGCGACGCCAGAAGGGCCGCCTCAAGTCATTCAACGACCAGCTGCCCGACACGATCACCCTGCTCGCCAACTCACTGCGAGCCGGTTCCTCGTTCCTGCAGGGCATGGAGCTGGTGACCCGCGAAGCGCGGCCCCCGATCAGCGAGGAGTTCTCGCGCGTCGTCCGAGAGATGAGCCTGGGCCTGGGCCTGCAGCCCGCCCTGGGCAACCTCGTCCGGCGCGTGGCCTCCGAGGACCTGGAGCTGATGGTCACCGCCATCAACATCCAGAGCCAGGTCGGTGGCAACCTCGCCACGGTCCTCGACGCGATCGCGTTCACCATTCGCGAGCGGGTCCGGATCCAGGGTGAGATTCAGACCCTGACCGCCATGCAGCGGTACAGCGGCTACGTGATCGTCCTCCTGCCGGTGGGCCTGGCGGCCCTCCTGTTCGTCATCAGCCCCACCTACATGACCCCCATGCTCGAGCGTCCGCCTGAGCTGTTCGGCCTGCCGATGGGCATCGTCCTGTTCATGGTCGGTGGGCTGAGCATGGGCATCGGTTGGCTGTTCATTCGTCGCATCGTCGATATCAAGGTCTGAGCCATGTTTGAAAACATCCCCACCCTGATCATCCCCACCCTGGCCGCGATCGCGATCCTGCTGATCGTGTTCGGGATGGCCAGCCGGCCGCCCCAGGACGCGGTCCAGCAGCGCCTCGAGCAGCTGGTCGTCAAGCCCAAGACCCTGGAGGAAGCCGAGCTCGAGCAGCCATTCTTCGAGCGCGCCATCCGGCCGCTCGTCGGTCGACTGTCACGGTTCAGCCGCCGCGGCGGGCAGGCCAACATGATCGAGACGGCCGAAGCGCGCCTGCACCGGGCGGGGTACCCGGGCGGTCTCCGTGGTGCCGACTGGATGGGCGTCAAGGTGCTGGCCGCCATCGTCGGTGGCATCGCCTTTACGATCATCTTCCTGGGCGTCAGCGGATTCCCGATGGGCATCGTCTTCGGAATCGGTGGCGTGGCCCTCGGCTTCCTCGCGCCGGAGTTCTGGCTGGGTCGCAAGATCCGCAAGCGCCAGATGGACATGATCCTCCAGCTGCCCGATGCCCTTGACCTGCTCACCATTTCGGTCGAGGCCGGCCTCGGTTTCGATGCCGCGCTGGCCAAGGTCGTCGAGAAGATGGAAGGCCCGCTCGTCAACGAGTACCGGCAGGCCCTGGCCGAGATCCGGATGGGACGCCTGCGGCGCGACGCTCTGCGCGACGTGGCCGCCCGGGCGGACGTTCAGCCGGTGACGAACTTCATCGGCGCCATCGTCCAGGCCGAGCAGCTGGGTGTTCCGATCGCCAAGGTGCTCCAGATCCAGTCCCAGCAGCTGCGAATCGAGCGCCGGCAGCGGGCTGAAGAGGCCGCCGCCAAGGCGCCGGTCAAGATGCTGTTCCCCATGGTGGGCTGCATCTTCCCGACGATCTTCATCGTCATTCTCGGCCCGGCCATCGTCACTGTCGTCCGAGGCGTCGGCATCTGACGTGCAGCCGGCGCAACGGCCGGCCATCCTGCTGGTCGACGACGACGCGACCGTCCTCTCGGTACTCTCCCGGCACCTGTCCCGCGACGGCTTCGACGTGCGGACCGCGTCATCCGGCCAGGCGGCGCTCACCGCGCTGAGCCGCGGTTGGCCGTCCATCGTGGTGGTTGACCTCATGATGCCGGGCATGGACGGCTTCGAGCTCGCCCAGCGGATCAAGCGCATCGCCGACCTGCCGATCATCGTCCTGAGCGCGGTGGACGCCGACCAGACGAAGGTCGAGGCGCTGCAGCACTTTGCGGACGACTACGTCGTCAAGCCTTTCAGCCCCGACGAGCTCGCGGCGCGGATCCAGCGGGTCCTCCGCCGCACGGCGCCCAGCCGGACCCAGGTCACGATCGGGGGCGGCGAGCTGGAGATCGACCTCGCGGGCCGGCGGGTATCGACCCCGGCCGGCACCCATCCGCTGACCCCCACCGAGGTCCGCTTCATGCAGGTCATGCTCGGATCGCTTGATCGCACCGTGCCCACCGAGCTCCTGCTGGATCGCGTGTGGTCCGAGGCCGATGGAGCCGATGCGTCCTACGTGTGGGTCACGATCCGTCGCCTGCGCCGCAAGGTCGAACTGGACCCGGACGAGCCTCGCTACCTCCTGACCGAGCGTGGGGTCGGCTACCGCCTGTCATCGGGCTGACGGCGCGACGCACCGCATCGCGCGACCAAAGTACCGGGGGAGTACCCCTTCGCGGGCCAGGCATTGCAAGGTGCTTCGCAAGGTTCGGCTGATACGGTGCGCTCCCAATGCGTTCCCTTCGGAGTTCCAGAACCTACGCAGACATCGACCCCACGGGCGGCGCGACACGCCCGTGGGGTACCTCCCTGCGCCGGTACCTTCCGGTGAGGGCGCATCGGGCCTCCAGGTTCGATCCTATCGGCGTGCGCACACAAGACGACCAGCGCGGACAGGTGGCGGTCGAATTCGCCCTCGTGTTCCCGATCTTCATCCTGCTCATCATTGGCCTGATCGAGTTCGCATTCGCGTTCAACGCGCTCCTGAGTGTGAACTTCGCCAGCCGCGATGCGGCCCTCCTGGCCGCGGAGTCCGGGGCGAACACCGGCTCGGACTGCGTCATCCTGAACAGCATCGATGCGGACGTGCAGCTGCCCGCCTCGCGCATCCGGATCTCGCAGGTGCGCATCTACTGGGCCGACGACCAGGGCGCGGAGCTCGCGGCCAACGTGTATTCGCGAACCGGCGACCACGGCCTGCACCATGCCGGATCTGACGACGGTCTCCGTGCCCTACACCCTCACGAGCGGAAGCTACCCGGTCAACGAGCGCTGCTCGGTGCTGGCTGGGTGCCCCGAGGATCCGGGCCATGACAAGCTCGACAACATCGGCGTGGCGATCACGTACTCCTACACGTGGATCACGCCACTCGCCAAGGTCATCACCCTGGGCGGGCCCGGCTTTACCCTCACCCACGCCAACGTCATGCGCATCGAGCCGGTGCTGTGATCGGGTTCGTGATGCGGCTCCGCCGCCGACAGCAGGAGCACCCGCGCGGTCAGGCCATGGTCGAGATGGCGCTCATCCTGCCGATCCTCCTCCTGATCGTGCTGGGCACCCTGGAGTTCGGCTTCGTGATGGACCACAAGCTCACCATCCAGTACGCCAGCCGCGAAGCCGCCCGTAACGGGGCCTCCCTGGCCAACGGCGGTGGGCAGCCGGGCTGCGGGAGCGGTCAGTCCCCGAACGCGGCCAACGTGGACAAGGAGATCATCGCCGCCGCCCAGCGCATCCTGGAGAGCAGCGACTCCCGCATCGACCTGCCCCACATCACCGACATCCGGATCTTCAAGTCCGACCTCGACGCCGGTGACACCGATGGCCGAGAGCAGTTCGGCGCGGATCCGGTGAACGTGTGGCACTACCGCCCCGGCAACGCCGCCAACCCGCAGGTGGACGGGGTGCCCCTGGACTTCTTCGAGTTCAGCCACGGATGGGACGTCTGCGGCCGGGTCAACTACGGCTCGTTCCCCGATTCCATCGGCGTGAGCGTTCGCTACGTCTACTACTCGCGGACGCCGCTGTCTGCGCTGATCAACATTCTCCAGATCGGCATGTACGACTTCACCGCCTTCGAACTGAATCCCACCAACCAGTGAGGCCCGAACCAGTGACCGAGACCGAAACGACTCCCGCCGAGGCCATCGAGCGCCTCACGGTGAAGGACAGCCGGAACCGTGGGCAGGTCCTGGTCCTGTTCGCCTGCTCCTGACCTTCCTGCTCGGGAACCTGTGCGTTCGTGGTCGACCTGGCCTGGATCTGGGTCAATGAGCTGAAGGTCCAGCGCGCCGCGGACGCGGCGGCACTGGCCGGTGTCGTCCACCTGCCTGGGAGCCGTCGGCCTGGCCAACAGCTCGGCGCTCGACGAGTCGCGCTTCAACGGCTATCGCGATAGCTCAAACAATGCGATCCAGCAGCCGACCCAGGCCGTCGACGTGTGGGCTCGCCCCGATCCTGGCGACCCTCGCAAGATGCTCGTTCGGGTGCCAGGCCAATATCGACACCTTCTTCATGCAGGTCTTCGGCTTCGACACGCTGCGCATCACCCGTGACGCCAAGGCAGAGTACGTGCTGCCCGTCCCGATGGGCAGCCCGGAGAACTACTACGGCGACTTCGGGCTGCTCCGCACCCCGAGCGGTGGCACGACCCGGATCGATGCCTGGACCCTGCCCGCCAGCGTCCCGCCGGGCGCGGTGGCCACGGCCAAGTCGAACAGCAACGGCTGCCCCGCCGCGGACCAGTTCACGAGCACGCCGACGGCGGCGACGACCCTGGTCAACGACGTCAACACGAGCAACAACCAGTGGGCGGTCGACGCGACGAACAACCACGTCGCCTGTTTCGGGAACTTCGGCTTCAACCTGCCGGCTGGTGGCACGGTGACCGGCATCGAGGTCCGCCTCGAGGCCTACGCCACCGACGCGACCGGGTGCTCGCTGCAGGTCGACCTGTCGTACGGCAATGCGAGCGGTAGCTTCACGACCGGCGCCGGGATCGGGTGTCAAGACGCTGGCCCTGACCGGCGCGGAGGCCGCCGGGCAGCCATATTCGGTCCTGGGCGGCTCCTCGGGCAGCACGAACGACATGTGGAACCACACCCCCTGGACGGCCGACCCAGCTGAACAACACGAACTTCCGGGTTCGGATCACGAACCTGCGCCCCGCGGGCTGCTCCACCGGCGCACCGGCCGGCCAGGCCCGGGTCGACTACCTGCAGGTCATCGTCCACTACACGACCTCGACCTTTGTTCCCGACCAGAACCTGGCCGACCCGTATGGCGGCGCCATGACCCCGCGCGGCCTGTGGGGCACGTTCATCAGCCAGGGTGCGGAGAAGGTCAACGGCGACGCGTACCTGCCCAAGTGGGATCCGCGGACCTCGAGGCAGAACGCGGAGTACAACCCGAACCAGTACTACAACTACGCCATCCAGATGCCCGCCGGCGCGACGAGCGGCGAGGTGTGGGTCTACGACGCGCCCTTCTGCGCCACCGATAGCGGCGGCCAGTACGGGACCGGCGACCGCTGGTTCAGCGGCTCCACCGCGGCCACCAGCGCCTACTACACCTTGTACGACACGAACAACACGCTGTTCGACACGAGCGACGACACGATCGTGTCGCGCACGAACACGATCTTCGCCAACCAGCAGGCCTCGGACACGACCTTGAACGGGCCGAGCGGCGTGAGCTCGTGCGCCCCGGGCGCGACGGCCAGCCTGTCCGATGGACGCTTCTGGCACAACCGCTGGTACCCCATGCAGAACAGCGGTTCGGCAGGCTCTGACATTCCTGCCTCGGCGACGGTGGGCGTGCAGCTTCCGCTCCTGGGCGGACATACCTATCGGCTGCACACCCGGTCGACCAACCCGACCAACCCCACGGCCATGGACAACGCGAACGGCCACAACTCGTTCGCGATCTGGACCGGGCCACCTGCAGCGGCGCCTGCGGCGCATCCGCTCGGGTCTATGGCCTGGGCGCGATGGAGGCCTACACCCCGCTCAACGGCGGTGGCGCGGCCCAGTTCTACCTGGCCGAGATCGAGCCGATCCACGCCGGCAAGAGCGTCGAGATCCGGCTGTGGGACCCGGGTGATACCGGCAACCTGTCGGCCACCCTGCGGGTCAAGGTTCCGATCGGTGGAGCGTACGTTGACGCCCCGCTCGACTGGGTGGCCACCCAGGTCGCCTCGGGCGCCGCCAGCTGCGCCGGCAAGACCGACAACAACGTGAACCCGCCCTCCACGATCAGCTGGTCGGACGGCTCCGGCTCGGGTGACCCGTACATCGTGGCCAACACCGGCGGCACCTCGCAGTTCAACGGCTGCTGGCTGACGATCGTGGTCGTCATCCCCGGCAACTACGACGGCGTGGCGCCCACCGCCGGCGACCAGAACTGGTGGAAGATCCAGTACACGATGGGCGGCGTCTCGACCGACACCGCATTCGACCTGACCACGTGGCAGGTCACGATTCGAGGTAACCCGGTCCACCTGGTCGTCCCGTAAGGGGCAGAGCCTCCGCGACACCGAGCGGGACCCCCGACTCCGTATCATGCGAACCATGAACGGGCCGGGGGTCCTGACCGTTTCCGCGCCTGGCGCGGATCGCTAGCCGACTCGGCGGTGGATCTCGGCCGGCCTGCGTTCCGCCTGTTCGCGATCATCGTCGTGGTCGCGCTCCCCGCCATTGCGGTGCTCGCCCTCCTGCTCACCGTCGCTGACGCATGGGTCGCGCGGGTCGGCCCGGGAATGGTCTTCTTCCTGGTTGGCATGGGCACCCTGGCCTGGGCCGGCATCGTGGCCAGCCTGACCTCGCGCGCCGCAACCCGGGACCTGCGCGACGTGGTGACCCTCGCCGCGCGGGGTGACACCGACACCGGGGGCGGCGCGAGCGGTGGCGAGGACCTGGGGGCCGTCCAGCGCCAGCTGCGGGCCACGCTCGACGAGCGCAACCGCCAGATCTCGACCCTGGCCGCGGACGTGGCCGGAGCCCCGATCACCGGTGGTCCGGTCGAAGTGGCGGCCCGGGTGGTCGCGGTCGCGCGCCAGGTGACCGGGGATCCGACCTGGCTCCTGGTCGTGATGCGAGCCGCCGATCCGGCGGTGCTCCCGGCGGGCGTGTACACCGATGATCCGGCCGCCACGCCCCGACCGGTGGGCGAGCTCGAGCAATGGGCCGCGGTCAGCGGCGAGCCCGCCCGCCTCCAGCCGCGCTACCTGGTGGGGCCGTGGGGCGCGGTGGTGGCCGTGGACGCCTCGAGCGGTGATGAGCTGGCGGCCGTCCTGCTGGCCCCGTGGGAAGGCCGTCCCGAACCCACCAGGGCGGAACGCGACCTCATGAGCGTCATCGCCCAGGTGGCGGCATCGGCCATGGATCATTCGCTCCTGTACGCCCGACTCCGTGTCCAGACCGATGAGCTCAACCGCCTGGCCGCGGTCCAGCGCGACTTCCTGCGTGGCATCACCCACGACCTGCAGACGCCCCTGACCAGCATCCGGGCGTTGGCCGCGGACATCGGTCAGGAGGCCGACCTCACCGACCAGGCCCGATCCGATCTCGAAACGATCACCCATCAGGCCGATCGGCTGCGGCGCATGGTGGGTCAGCTGCTGGCCGTGTCGCGCCTCGAGGCAGGGGCCCTGGAGCCGCGCCAGGAGGTGTTCCGGGTGGAGCCCATCGTCGAGCGGACCTGGGAGGCGCTCCGCGCCGACCGGCCGTTCGCCTTCCAGTCCATCGGTCCCACCCAGCTGGCGGTCGGCGATCCGGATCGGTTCGAGCAGGTGCTGTGGGCTGTGCTCGACAACGCCGTCAAGTACTCGCCCGCGCGCTCGGAAATCGCGGTCACCCTCACCGCAGAGCCGCCAGGAGGTCCCGGGACGTCCGGCGGGAGCTGGTGCGAGGTCGCCGTGGCCGACCGGGGCCTGGGCATGTCTCCGTCGGTCCAGGAGCACGCCTTCGACCAGTTCTTCCGGTCGGAAGAGGCACGGAAGGCCGCGCCCGATGGCAGCGGGATCGGCCTGTACGCCGCGCGGGGCCTGATCGAGGCCATGGGCGGGTCGGTCCACCTCGAATCGAAGGCGGCGGAAGGTACGACGGTCCGGATCCGTCTTCCCGCAGAGCCTGTTGACGCGGATGGAGCCGAATGACCCAAATGACCGATTGGCTCGAGGTCAGCAACCCCGCCCGGGACACGGTCCTGGCACACCGATGCCGGGTCGCGCGCTCGATGCGCGACCGCACGGTGGGCCTGCTCGGCACGAGCCAAGTCGGCCCGGGGGACGGGCTGTGGATCGAGCGATCGCCGTCCATCCACATGTTCTTCATGCGCTACGCGATCGACGTCGTGTTCGTGGACGACGCGGGCCGCGTGATACGGGTCGTGGAGCGGCTCCGGCCGTGGCGGATCGTGGCCTGGGTCCGCGGCGCGCGCGATTGCATCGAGCTGCCCGCGGGGTCCGTGGGTCCAACGGGAACCGTGGCCGGTGACGTGCTCGCCACGCGGGCCGTAAGCGGGGAGTAAGCCGCCTCCGCCACGCTCCAGGACCATGGCCATCCTGGACGTCCTCCTGCCACCCTCCTGTGCCGGGTGCGGCCAGTACGGCTCGGCCATCTGTGTCGCGTGCCGCAACAGCTTCCGAACGGTTGGGTGTGACGGGTTCCTGGCCCCGGATCCCGGGGTCCTCGTCGGTGACGCGTGCATCGTCGCCGTCGCCGCGTTCGCCCACGACGAGGCCATCCAGCGCGTGCTGCGCCGGCTCAAGTACGGTGGTGGGGCACGACTCGCGGCTCCCCTGGCCGATCTGGCGCTCCCCGCCTTCCGACGCCTGCTGGGAGAGACCGGACCGGTGGTCCTGGTCCCCGTCCCGCTCCACGTGGAACGGCGGCGGGACCGCGGCTACAACCAGGCGGACCTCCTGGCCCAGCGCCTGGGACGACAAACCCGAACGGGCGTGTGGGCGGGGCTCGTCCGGCGACGGGCAACCGCCCGGCAGCATGGACTCGATCGCGCCACCCGACTCCGCAACCTGCGTGACGCGATGGGCGTTGGTCGCACGCCACCGCCCATGGGGCTCGGGCACATGACGGTGATCCTGGTGGACGACATCCTGACCACGGGCGCCACCCTCGAGGCCAGCGCCGGCGTTCTGCGCGCGGCCGGAGTTGCGGCGGTGTACGGGTTCGCCATCGCGCGCGAGGTCTGACCCGGGTCGGCCGCCGCCGGGCGGCGTGGACTCAGCCGGCGAGGATGGGGAGGAGCAGCAGAGCCGCCACGATCCCGATCAGGGCGATGAAGAACACGAGCAGCGCGATCGTCAGCAGATCGGGTCCGCTGGCGGGCTGGATACGCTCAGGCTCGGGTTCGGTCACGCAAGCACGCTACCAGACGGGCACATGCCCACACGCCTCAGGAGCGGGAGCGGACCTCGGCGGTCGGGGCAGCGTCGCCGTTCGTCCCGGCTCGAGCCACGTCGTGGCCGGGCGTGCCCGGGCGCATGCGCCGCGATCGCACGGTGATGTAGGCCTGCATGAGCTCCCGCACGTCGGTTTCGTTCAACAGCTCATCACCGCGCAGGGCGTACTCGACCCGGCTGGTGGGCATGAGCTGGCGTGCGGCGAGGCCGGCGAAGTAGGTTGGGCCCTCGGACTCGTCGTGGATCTCGCGCAGGCCTCGCGCCAGCTTGGTGGCGGTTCCCAGCGAAGGCATTCGGTCGCCCTTGATGAGCCGGGAGATGGTCGAATGATCGACCCCCGACTGGAGCGCCAACTGTCGCTGGCTCATCTTCTTTTCCTTCAACTGGCCGCGAAGCCAGCTGTTGAAGGAGCGCGGCGTCTGGAGCGTCATCCACGAGGCTCATACGGCGCGCGTCACCTGCAGCGCAGGTGGTGCGTGCGCGCACCCGAAGCATCACCGTCGAGGCGAACCGCCTCAATGGGACGAAGGTACCGACTCAGCCGCCGGTCAGCGCCTCGGGCGCTGGAGGATTGCCCAGACCGGCTCGGTGAGCGCGCCGCACGAGCGGACTGCGCACGTAGTCGATGCCCCCCAGGATGATCACCGTCAGGATCGATATCGCGCGGTCGGTGAGGGCGATGGCCACCGCGGACTCGGGGCTGACGCCGTACAGGGTCAACGCCCCCACGATCCCAGCCTCTACGAAGCCGATGCCGGCCGGGGTCAGCGGGATGGCGGTGAGCAGGGCGGCCACCAGCGCGACGAAGATGGCGGCGGAGATCCCCAGCTGCGCATCCGGGAGGTCGAGGGCCTTGAGGACGAAGAACACGCGAAGTCCTTCGGCCAACCAGATGACAATCGTGACCGAACCGATGACCGCGATGGCCCGCGGGGTCAGGGCTGCCGTGCTCCCCTCGCGGAACCGGACATAGAACCCCTCGACCCGATTGGGGAGGATCCGCTCGACGTGCTGGCCCGCGAAGCGGAGCACGATCAGGAGCAGGAGCAGCGTCGAGGCCACCAGGAAGCCGACCACGAAGATGAAGTCGAGCTCGGGCCGCTGCCGTCCGCGAAAGCTCCAGAATCCCGCCGCGAGGACCAGGACGAAGATGACGACGATGTCCGCGATGCGCTCCACGAAGATCGTGCCCACCGTCTTCGAGGCGGACGCGCCCACGTTTCCCTTGAGGAGGAAGGCGCGGTACAGGTCGCCCAGCTTGGCGGGGACCAGGCAGTTCACGAACCACGACAGGAACAGGATCTCGGTCGCCATCCAGTAGCGGACCTCGGTCCCGACCTTGCGGAGGATGTACCACCACCGGCCGCCACGGATCGGGAAGGTCAGGTAGTAGACGACCAGGGCGGCGAGGAGCAGGGCCGGATCTGCTCCCCGTATGAGGTCGATGGTCGCCCCGAAGTTGATGTCCAGGACGACCTTGAAGAAGAGGAACAGGAGCAGGACTGCGAAGACCAGCGAGCCGATGGTCCGCACGTTCAGGAAGCGCTGGGCCAGCGATACCTCGCTCTCGGGGATGGCCTCGGATGGCGGCGCGCCCAGGAACTCGCTCGGCTCGTAGACCGAGTGGCCGTGCGGCTGCTCGTCGGTCATCGGTCTGGTCCGCCCCGACGCTCCACCCAATTGGCGGCGGCCGCCCACCGCGTCCCGAGGTGGACCAGCTTGGTCGTGCGGCTGCCGTGCCATTCGTTGCGGCCCAGGGACGTCCGGAGCTCCGCGGCGCTCTCGAACACGGGCAGGGCGTTGAAGCTCATGGCAACTTCCATGGCCGTGTGCGAGTCGGAGCACGCAATCGCCGGGATCCCGTGACGGGTGGCGAATTCGGCCGACAGCTCGTTGTGGCGGCCCAGGGTCACGCGACTGTTGAAGACCTCGATCATGTCGATCCGGCCGCTGGCGGCCAACCGCTCGAGCGGCTCTGGCTGGATATGGGACTTGCGGAACGGATCGAACGGGTGAGGCACCGACACCAGGCCGCCCTGGTCGTGAATGGCGTCGGCAGTGTCCTCCGCGCTGAGGTCGCGCGGGATGGTGGTGTCGATGAACAGGGCCACGATCTCGCCATCGGCGCTCGACACCTCCTCGCCGGGGATCACGGTCAGGCGCTCCTCGTCACCACGCTCCGCGACGCGGCTCCGGACCGCCGTCGACCCGTCGATCGTGTTGTGGTCGGTGACCGCCACGTGGGTCAACCCGCGCTCGATGGCCAGATCGATGAATCGGTCCTCGCCGAGCCGGGAGTCGGGGCTGTGCCGGGTATGGCAATGGAAATCGGCGAACGCCAACCCACGGCTGTCCGGCCCCGTCGCCTCCCGGGCGGGAGCCTGGACGGCCACGGTGGCCGTCATGAGCTCACCAGGCTCTTGCGAAACGTTCCGAACTGCTCCAACGCCCGGCCGGTGCCCACCGCGACCGAGTTCAGCGGGTTCTCCGCGACGAGGCATGGAATGCCGGTCACCTGGGTCAGCAGCGTGTCGAGGTTGCGGAGCAGGGCGCCGCCGCCCGACATGACCATCCCCTTGTCGATGATGTCGCTGGCCAGCTCGGGCGGTGTCTGCTCGAGAACGCCGCGCACCGCCGAGATGATCTGCTGGAGCGGTTGCTCGATGGCCTCGGTCACCTCGCCGCTGGCCAACGGGATCGTCCGCGGCAGGCCGGCGATCAGGTCGCGGCCCTTGACCTCCATCTGGAGCGGTTCGCTGAGGGGCAGCGCCGAACCGATCTTGATCTTCACCTCTTCGGCAGTCCGCTCCCCGATCATGAGGTTGTACTTCCGTCGGATGTAGGACGCGATCGCCTCGTCCAGCCGGTTGCCCGCCGACCCGGACCGACTCCGACACGACGATCCCGCCGAGCGCGATGACGGCGATCTCGGTGGTGCCGCCACCGATGTCGATGATCATGTTCCCCGACGGCCCGCTGATCGGGATGTTGGCCCCGATGGCCGCCGCCAGCGGCTCCTCGATCAGGAACGCGTTCCGGGCTCCCGCCTTGAGCGCGGCGTCGCGGACCGCGCGCTTCTCCACGCTCGTCACCCCCGACGGCACGCTGATCATCACGTCGGGGCGAAAGATCCGGACCCGGGTCACCTTGTTGATCACGTAGCGAAGCATGGCCTCAGTGATGAGGTAGTCCGCAATGACCCCATCGCGCATGGGACGGATGGCCCGAACGTTCCCCGGCGTGCGACCGATCATCTCGCGCGCCTCCTCGCCGACGGCCAGGAGGCGGTTCTCGTCATCGGAGATGGCCACCACCGACGGCTCGTTGAGGACCACGCCCTTGCCCTGGACGTAGACCAGGATGTTGGCGGTGCCGAGGTCGATACCGATCTTCATGGCGTGGCCGGACGAGTCATACGCGGTCCTGGAGGGAGTCGAGGTCGGGGGTGGGCGCTGATTGTACCGATGCGCCTGGCCGGGTCTGGGGCGGTCAGTCCCCGACGCGGCTGATTCGGGCCCCCAGGCCGACCAGCTTGGCCTCAAAGGCCTCATACCCGCGGTCGACGTGCTCCACGCCGGTGATCGTGCTGGTGCCCTCCGCGGCCAGCGCCGCAACCACGAGGGTGGCCCCGGCCCGGAGGTCCGGGATCTGGACCGTCCGACCGTGGAGCGGGGTGGGCCCGGCAATCCGGGCGTGGGTCGCGTCGGTCACCTCGATCACGGCCCCCATCTTCACCAGCTCCGCGGTGTACTCGAGGCGGTCCTCGTAGATCGTCTCGTGAATCGTGCTCTCGCCGTCGGCCTGGGTCATGAGGACGGCCAGCGGGGCCTGGAGGTCGGTCGCGAGACCGGGGTATGGCTCCGTCTCCACGGACGCGGCGCGGTATCCGTCCGGGGTGCCGCCGCGGACGCGGATCCCGCGCTCCCCGTTCGCCGCAAACGGCTCGTGGACCACGCCCATGGCGGTCATCACCTCGGCGAAGGCACCCAGGTGCGCCGGGTCGAAGCCGGTGATCGTCACCTCGCCCCCGGTCGCGGCTGCACCCAGGGCAAAGGTTCCCGCCTCCACTCGGTCGCCGAGGACCGTGTGCTCCACGCCGCCCAGCTGGGCCACGCCCTCCACCTCGACCACGTGCGGGGCGGTGCGCCGGATGCGCGCCCCCATGGCGACCAGCATCGCGATGAGGTCATCCACTTCCGGCTCCTGGGCGGCGTTCTCGATGACCGTGGTTCCCTCGGCCAGGGTGGCGGCCAGCATGGCGTTCTCGGTGCCCATGACCGTCACGTACGGGAAGGTGATCGTGGCTCCCCGCAGCTTTCGGGCGCGCGCGAAGTAGTAGCCGTTGCGGTACTCGATCTCCGCACCGAGCGCGTGCATGGCCTCGACGTGGAGGTCAACCGGGCGGCGACCGATCCGGTCGCCGCCGGGGTTGCTGATGATCACTCGACCGTGCCGGGCCAGGATGGGGCCCAGCAGGATGAACGAGGAGCGCATCTTCATGGCCGCCTCGAGCGGCACGAACAGCCACTCGGGGCCGCGGTCCGATAGGGTCAGCGTGTGCCCGTCGACATCGGTCCAGCCAAAGCCGATGTCGGCCATCGTCTCGCGCATGATCGCCACGTCGCTGATGCGCGGCACGTTTTGGAGCACGACCGGCTCATCGGTCAGGATGGCCGCGGCCATCATCTTCAGGACCGCGTTCTTGGCGCCCGCCACCCGGACCTCGCCCTTGAGCGGCACGCCACCTTCGATCACGAAGCGATCCATCGGTCTGGCCCTACGCGGGCCACGCCTCCTTCCACTCGTGACCACCCAGGTGGTGCCCGTCACACAGGCCCAGCCGGCCCCCCATGTGGCGCGAGGGGAGCAGCGGCTGCATGCCGTCCTCGACCGCGGTGGGCTGCCGATTGCAGAGCATGTACTGATTCTCGCGCAGCCACTCGTACAGATGCGCGCTCGAGCAGAAGGCGAAGCGGCGGGTGAAATTCGAGCTGCCCACCAGATCGGGGCCGCCGCCCATGCCGATCGGTCCGCTCTCGCGCACGATGTCGATCCGTACCGGGAGGGCGCCGCTCCGCGCCCCGCACCGTTCGCAGCTCAGCACGACGGCCTGTCGGTCACCCGAGGTAGTGGTCGCCGTCGTCCTCGCGGTGGCGCGCGACGAACTCGGGATCCAGGTTGGGGTCTGATCCGGGGGGCGACCCGCGATGCGGCTTGAAGTCCACCGGGCAGATGAACGGGTAGTCCCGGCTGATCTTCCGGAACTCCTGCATCCGCCGGAACGGCTTGTCTGGCTGGTCGCTCACCGGACCAGTATCGGTCAGCCCCGATTGCCGCGCCGGGTCGCGATCCGCTCGCGCATGAGGGCCGTCTGGAGCGCCGCGCGGACGCGGGCCAGGTCCACCGGGTCGTGAACGTCGTTGATGTCAGCCTCTGCCTGGCGCCGCGCCTCAGCGGCCGCGGCCGCGTCAATCTCCTCGGAGTGCTCGGCCACGAAGGCCATGATCACGACCTTGTCCGGCCGGACCTCCACGAAACCGCCGCTGATGAGCATGAACTGGGTCGTGCCGGCGCGGCGGATGCGCAGCTCCCCGGTGCCGAGCGCCGTGACCAGCTGGGTGTGATGGGGCAGGATCCCCAGCTCCCCGTCCACGCCGGGCACGACCACCATCTCCACCTCGTCGGTGAAGACGCGGCCCTCCGGGGAGACGATCTCCAGCTGGAGCGTCATCCGGCGGCCGCCATCTGCTCGGCCTGCGCGACCGCCTCGTCGATGGACCCGACCATGTAGAACGCCTGCTCGGGGAGCTGGTCGTGCGTGCCGTCGAGGATCTCGCGGAAGCCGCGGACGGTCTCCTTCAGCTCCACGTACTTGCCGTCGCGGCCGGTGAACTGGGCAGCCACGAACATCGGCTGGCTCATGTAGCGCTGGAGGCGCCGCGCCCGGGACACGGTGACCTTGTCCTCCTCGGACAGCTCGTCCATGCCCAGGATGGCGATGATGTCCTGGAGGTCCTTGTAGCGCTGCAGCGTCTGCTGGACCTCGCGAGCCACCGCGAAGTGCTCCTCGCCCACGACCCGCGGGTCGAGCACGGTCGAGGTGCTGGTCAGCGGATCCACCGCCGGGTAGATGCCCAGCTCCACGATCGAACGCTCGAGCCGAATGGTGGAGTCGAGGTGACCGAAGGTCGTCGCCGGGGCGGGATCGGTGTAGTCGTCGGCCGGGACGAAGATGGCCTGCAGGGAGGTGATGGATCCCTTCTTGGTGGAGGTGATCCGCTCCTGGAGGTCGCCCATCTCGGTGGCCAGGGTGGGCTGGTAGCCCACCGCGGACGGCATCCTGCCCAGGAGGGCGGACACTTCCGAGCCGGCCTGGGTGAAGCGGAAGATGTTGTCGATGAACAGCAGGATGTCGCGGCCTTCCACGTCGCGGAAGTACTCGGCCATGGTCAGCCCGGTCAGTCCCACCCGCTGGCGGGCGCCCGGCGGCTCGTTCATCTGGCCGAAGACCATGACCGTCTTGTCAATGACGCCCGACTCGGTCATCTCGCCGATCAGGTCGTTCCCCTCGCGCGAGCGCTCGCCCACCCCGGCGAACACCGAGTACCCGCCGTGCTCGGCGGCGATGTTGCGGATGAGCTCCTGGATGATGACCGTCTTGCCCACGCCGGCCCCGCCGAACACGCCGACCTTGCCGCCGCGCTTGAACGGCGCGATGAGGTCGATGACCTTGATCCCCGTCTCGAAGACGGCGGCCTCGGTCTCCATGTCCTCGAAGACCGGCGCCCTGCGGTGGATCGGCAGGGTGACCGAGCTGTCGACCGGGCCCTTACCGTCGATCGGGTGGCCCAGCACGTCGAACACCCGTCCAAGCGTGGGCGCGCCCACCGGGACGGAGATCGGGCCGCCGGTGTCGGTGGCGTCCACCCCGCGGGCAAGGCCGTCGGTCGAGGACATGGCCACGGTCCGGACCCAGTTGTTGCCGAGGTGCTGCTGGACTTCGACCGTGAGGTCGCCGATCTCGAGCGCGTTGTAGATCGCGGGCAGCTCGCCCGCGGGAAATTCGACGTCGACCACGGGTCCCGTGATCTGGATCACCTTGCCGGTGGCCATTGGTCTGTCGTGCTCCTTCTTCCGGTCTGGGCTCAGCCCGCCGACGCCTCGGCCCCGGAGACGATCTCGATCATCTCCCGGGTAATCGTGGCCTGGCGAGTCTTGTTGTAGACGAGGGTGAGCTCACCGATGAGCTCGTGGGCGTTGTCGGTCGAGTTGCGCATGGCGATCATCCGGGCCGAGTGCTCCGAGGCGATGTTCTCGAGCACGGCCCGATAGATGTTGTTCGCGACGTAGAACGGGAGGAGCTGGCCGAGGATCTCGGCCGAGGGCTCGAACAGGTACTCGTCGTTCCGCTCTTCCTGCTCCGCGTCGAGGACCGGGCGCTCGGCCGGCAGGACGGTGCGGACGGTGGGCCGCTGGACGAGGGTGCTCTGGAAGCCGCTGAAGCTGATCACGACCTCGTCGTAGACCCCGGCCAGGAAGTCCTCGATCACGAGGTGCGCGAGGGGCTGGACCTCGGCAAAGCTGGGGCGGTCACCGAACTGCGGGAAGTGGGCGGCGATGGGGATCCCAGCGCGGCGCAGGGCGTCGCGTCCCTTGCGGCCCACGGTCACCGCGGACACCCGAACCGGCTCGCCGTCGACTGGGGAGCCGGCCCGCTCGGCGATGAAGCGCAGGACGTTGCGCACCGCGTTCGAGTTCAGCGCGCCGGCGAGTCCGCGGTCGGTGGTGACCATGATCAGCGCGATATGGCGCACCGGGCGTCGGGCGAGGAGCGGCTCCTCGCGGTCGTCCGCCGCGGCCGCGACCCGGGCCAGCATGTCGTCCAGCTCCTCGGCGAATGGGCGGGCGGCGATGATCGCTTCCTGGGCGCGCTTCATGCGCGACGCAGCCACCATCTCCATCGCCCGCGTGATCTGGGCGATGTTGCGGATGGAGCCGATGCGGCGTCGGATGTCGCGCAGGGATGCCATCAGGCGGCGGACTCCTCCGCTCCGAAGCCTGCATCGCGGCGATACGCGGCAACGGCGGCCTTCAGCGCTTCCTGCGACGCATCGGAGATCGCCTTCTCCTTGGCGACGGTCGGGAGCAGGTCGGCGTGGTTCTGGTCGAGGAACCGATAGAACCCGCTCTCGAACTCCTTGACCTTGGGTGTGGGCACGTCGTCCAGGTAGCCGTTCGTGCCGGCCCAGATGATCGCCACCTGGCGCTCAACCGAGAGGGGGGCGAACTGGGGCTGCTTGAGGATCTCGGTCAGCTTCTCGCCACGGGTCAGCTGGTCGCGGGTTGCCTTGTCGAGGTCCGATGCGAACTGCGCGAAGGCGGCCAGCTCGCGGTACTGGGCCAGGTCCAGGCGGAGGCGGCCGGCGACCTGGCGCATGGCCTTGATCTGGGCATTGCCACCTACCCGGCTCACGCTCAGGCCGGCGTTCACTGCGGGCCGCTGCCCCTGGTTGAACAGGTCGGTCTGCATGTGGATCTGGCCGTCGGTGATGCTGATCACGTTGGTCGGGATGTAGGCCGACAGGTCGCCCGCCTGGGTCTCGATGATCGGCAGCGCGGTCAGCGAGCCGCCGCCGTGCTCCTTGCCCATCCGGGCGGCCCGCTCGAGCAACCGGGAGTGGGCATAGAAGATGTCGCCCGGGTAGGCCTCGCGGCCGGGCGGGCGGCGCATGAGGAGCGACACCTGGCGGTAGGCCCAGGCGTGCTTGGAGAGGTCGTCGTAGATGCACAGCGCGTCCCGCCCGTTCTCCATGAACTCCTCGCCCATGGCGGCTCCGGCGTAGGGAGCCAGGAACTGGATGGGCGCAGGGTCCGAGGCCCCGGCGACGACCACGATCGAGTGGCCCATGGCCCCGTGCTCCTCGAGCTGGGCCACGATCTGGGCCACGGTCGACAGCTTCTGACCGATGGCCACGTACACGCAGATCAGGTCCTGGCCCTTCTGGTTGATGATCGTGTCGACCGCGATCGCCGTCTTGCCGGTCTGGCGGTCGCCCAGGATCAGCTCGCGCTGGCCCCGGCCGATGGGGATCATGGAGTCGATGGCCTTGATCCCGGTCTGGACCGGGGTGTCCACCGGCTGACGGACGATGACACCGGGGGCGATCCGCTCGACCGGGCGGAACTGGCTCGTTTCGATGGGGCCCTTGCCGTCCAGGGGGTTTCCCAGCGGGTCCACCACTCGACCGATGAGCGCGTCACCGACCGGGACCTGGACCACGCGTCCGGTGGTCTTGACCTGGTCGCCCTCCTTGAGAGCGGTGTAGTCGCCCAGGATCAGGGCGCCGACCGTCTCCTCTTCGAGGTTGAAGGCCATGCCCATGACTCCACCGGGGAACTCGAGCAGCTCCGAGGCGAGCGCGCCCGACAGGCCGTACACCTGGGCGATGCCGTCGCCCACCTCCACGATGGTGCCGACACCGGCGACGTCGGCGCCCTCGGTGAAGCTGCGGATCTCGTCGCGAATGATCGACGTGATCTCATCGGATCGAATGGCCATGGGTGTGCGTTCTCCTCAGATCGTGGTCAGGCGCATCCGCAGCCGTTCGAGCCGGCTCCGGACGCTCGCGTCATACAGTTGGTCGCCGATGCGGACCGCCACCCCGCCGATCAGGCCCGGATCCACCACTTCGGTGATCTCCACCTGACGACCGGCAAGGCGCTCGACGGTCTTTTCCAGCTCGGCTCGCTCGTCGTCCCCGAGCGGAAGCGCCGTCCGAACCTCGGCCCTGGCAATCCCTCGGTCCCGCCGCAGCAGCTCTTCGAAGTGCTGGTGCATGCGGGGAATGGCTCCCGGGCGGCCCCGCCGAATCATGAGCAGGACCAGGTTCATCGGTCCGGCGCCCACGTCGGTGACCGCTCGGCGGAGCACCCGCTCCTTCTCGGCGAACGGGATGGCCGGATGCTCGAACACCTCGCGCAGCGCGGGAATCGCTGCCGCTTCGGTCAGCACCCCCAGGTCCGCCTGCCAGGCGTCGAGGGCGTGGTCATCCCGGGCCACCTGGAAAGCGGCCTCGGCATAGCGGCGAGCGGCGGTGTCGCGTCGGGCCATGGGTCAGTTGCGGTTCTCCGAGAGGAACTGCTCCACCAGGCGACGCTGAGTGGGCTCGTTCATCTCGGATCCCACGAGCTTGCCGGCGGCCTCCAGGGCGAGGTCGGCGACCTCTCCGCGGATCTCGGCCAGGGCGCGGTCCTTCTCCGCGGCAATCTCGTCCCGCGCGCGGGACGCGATCTGCTCGGCGTCGGTGCGTGCCTTGGCGAGGATGTCGGCGCTCGTGGCTTCGGCCGTCTTTGCGGCGCGCTGGACCATGGCCTCGGCCTCGCGACGCGCCTCGGCCAGGGCGGCCTCACGCTCGGCTCGAGCCAGCTCCCGGTCGCGGGCGGCCGCCTCGGCGTTTTCCAATCCTTCCTCGAGCTTCTGCTTCCGTTCGTCGATCCGGCGCAGCGCCGACTTGAACAGGAACCTGTTCAGCAGATAGAGGAGGAGCAGGAAGTTGACGATCTGGAAGGCGAGCTTCCAGATGTCGACGCCAAACGCCTCGAAAAAAGCCATGGTGGGACGCTCAGACCGCGAAGATCAGGATGAGGCCGATGACCAGGGCGTAGATCGCCATGGCCTCGGTCAGGGCCAGGCCCAGGATGTAGGGCACGAAGATGGTGCCCGACGCGTCCGGGTTGCGGCCGATGGCCTCCATGGCCTTGCTGAAGCCGATCCCGATCCCAATGCCCGGACCGATGGTGCCAAGGCCGATGGCGAGACCAGCGGCAAGAAGTTGGAATTCCACGGTGTTCGTTTCCTCCACTGCGCTCCGCGGAAGGGGCGGAGCCTCCCCTTTCAGGCCGTGCCCGGTTCGGGTCCGGCGTCTGGGTGATGGGTCGCGGCCCCGTGGCCCTCACCCTCGCCGTGCTGCCGGTGCTCGGCAATGGCAAGGGTGATGTAGGTCATCGTCAGCAGCGCGAAGACAAGGGCCTGGACGAAGCCGAACAACAGCTCGAAGCCCAGGAATACGACGGGCACGACAAGCGGCACGAGGGCCAGCATGACGGCCAGCAGGACCTCTCCCGCGAAGACGTTGCCGAACAGCCGCATCGAGAGGCTGATCAGCCGGGAAAGCTCGCTGATGATATGGATGGGGGTCAGCAGGGGGGTCATGTACGCCGGCTCGGCGATGAGAGTTTCCTTGAGGTACCCGCCCAGGCCATTCGCCCGGATGCCCCATCCGACGAAGGCCACGAACGCGATGATCGCCAGGCCCAGCGTGAAGTTGAGATCCGCGGCGGCGGCCCGCACGTAGGGAACCAGTTCTTGCTCCCCGCTCTCGCCCCGGACCGCCTGCCCGATCACCCCCACTCCGGGGAGCAGGCCGATCAGGTTGGCCACCAGGACGAACATGAAGATGGCGACGACCAACCCCACGAACTCGCGCCAGCGCTTGCCGCCCGTGCCCCGGACGATGTCCGCCAGCCACTCGATCGGCAGCTCGACGATGGCCTGGAAGCGGCCGGGGACGAGTGCCGCCCTGCGGCGGACGACGACCGTGGCGATCAGCAGGAGGGCGCTGGCGATGAGCGCGCCAACCATGCTGTTGGTGAAGATCAGGGGGCCGATCTGGAACAGGGGCTCCGCGGCGATGTCGACGTGGACCAGGGCGATTGTTCCTCTGCTTCCCTACTTCCGCATCGCTCGCTTCGCGACGTCCCAGATGGTGTACATCGCGGCCGCCACTCCAAACGTGGCGCCCACCAGGGTCAGCAGGGGTCGGGTCCCGAGCAGGTTGTCCAGCAGCAGGCCGCCGAAAAACCCGATCATCACCGACGCCCCGAGCCGGATCCCCAGATCGAGAGCGATCCCCCAGTTGTTGTTCACGACCGCTGGCGCTTCCGGATGTAGAGCCAGATACCCGCGGCTGACGTGAGGCTGCCGAGTGCCAGACCGCCGAGCACGAAAATCGGCGAGGTCCCAGCCTGCGCGTCAAGCACCAGACCGATGACCACGCCGCCGAGCATCGGGATGACCATGATCAGGGTGACTTCACCAAGGATCCTGGCCGGCCCGGGGCTCGTATTGGGCATTGCGCTCGACTCCGGGCGATCGGAAGCCGCGGCGAGTATAGCGTCTGGCTCCGGCGCCCGCCCCTGGTCGGTCAGGCGCGTGTCCACGCCAATCCGGGCACCGGGAAGCGCTCGGCCAGGGCCACCACCCGCGCCCGGACGGCGGCCTGCGCGTCGGGATCCTCGCGGGCCGCTATCCCATCCACGAGCAGCGCCCCGATCTGGTCCATCTCGGCGGTCCCCATCCCCCGCCCGGTGACGCACGGCGTCCCCACCCGAACCCCGCTCGCCACCATTGGCGGGTTGGGGTCGTAGGGGATGGCGTTCTTGTTGACCGTGATGTCCACCTCGCCCAGGGCCTGATCGGCCTCCTTGCCCGTCACCCCGAACGGGGTCACGTCCACCAGCAGCAAGTGGGTGTCGGTCCCGCCGGACACGAGCGAAGCTCCCCGCTGCGCCAGTGCCTCCCCGAGGGCGCGCGCGTTGTCCACGGTGTGCTGGGCATCGGCCCGGAACTCAGGGCTCATCGCCTGGTGGAAGGCGACCGCCTTGGCGGCGATCACGTGCATCAGCGGCCCGCCCTGGATGGCGGGAAAGACCGCCCGGTCGATGTCCTTGGCGTGCGCTTCGCGGCACAGGATCATCGCCCCGCGCGGGCCGCGGAGCGTCTTGTGGGTGGTGGTGGTGACCACGTCCGCGTGGGGCACGGGACTCGGGTGCACGCCGCCGGCCACCAGCCCCGCGAAGTGCGACATGTCGGTCATGAGCAGCGCGCCCACTTCGTCGGCAATCTCCCGGAACGCGGCGAAGTCCCAATGCCGGGGGTATGCCGTGGCGCCGGTCACGATCATCTTGGGACGGTGCTCGCGCGCCAGGGCGCGGACCTCCTCCATGTCGATCAGGTGGGTCTCGCGGTCCACGTGGTACGGAACGAAGTTGTAGTACTGGCCGCTGAAGTTCACCGGCGAGCCGTGGGTCAGGTGGCCGCCCTGGTCCAGGGCCAGGCCGAGGACCGTGTCACCCCGCTCGAGGAGGGCGTGGAAGACCGCCATGTTGGCCTGCGCCCCGGCGTGGGGCTGGACGTTCACGTGCTCGGCCCCGAACAGCTCGCGCGCCCGGTCGCGGGCGAGATTCTCCGCGCGGTCGACGACCTCGCAGCCGCCGTAGTAGCGGCGCCCCGGGTAACCCTCCGCGTACTTGGCGGTCAGCACCGATCCGGTGGCCTCCAGGACCGCGCGGCTCGGATAGCTCTCGGAGGCGATCAGCTCCAGGTTGGCGTGAGCCCGATGCTCCTCGTCCTGGATCACCTGCCAGATCTCGTGGTCCTCGGCCTCCAGGCCGGCCCAGGCGTCCATCGGTCTGTCTCTCCTCCGTCGGGTGGTCGGAGGGCGAGTCTAGACCGTGACCGTGCCGTCCGAACCGATGTCGACGGCTGCGCCGTCGATGATCCGCGCCAGCTCGGCCGGCGCCAGGACGACGATGGGCACCTGGATCCCGTACAGCTCCTCCCCGACGGCAGCGCCCAGGGCCAGGATGAGGTCCACTTCCCCGATGACGATGGCCGCCGGGGCGGTGCCCGCCCGGATGGCCTCCGCCAGCACACTGGCCGACGAGGACGACCCGCGGGCACTCGGCATCACGACTATGCGTCCCGCCAGGCTGGCGCCGGCCTGTGGATGGCGGGGCTCGCTCACCAGGCCGGTGGCGGGGTCCATCCCGCCCCACAGGGACAGCGGCTCGCCGAGGACCAGCGCGGTGCCGCGTGCCGTGCCGGGGGCCAGCTGGCGACCGATCACTGCTCGCCCCACGCGCGGTCGTGGCGCACCACCCGGCCGGCCACGGCCGACTCGACGCACTCGGCCATGGAACCGAACAGCACCGTGGCCCCGATGTTGCCGGCCGCGTAGTAGGCCCACTTCCCGGAGTCGGTCATCACCCGTCCGTGCGGACCGCGCAGGATGGGACTGATGTACGAGCAGGTGTCGACCAGGAGGTCGGCTCCGCCGTCCCGCAGGCGCTCCGCCGTCCCGTCGGCCTCCGCCGCGGCAAGCGTGTCCCGACCGGTGGAGATCAGGAACTCCACGCCAGGGGCGACGCGGCGCCCGTTCAGCAGGATCGCGGCCCGTGCCAGCTCGGACGCCGATGCATGGGGCGTCCCCAGGCTGACCCCGCTGATCGGTCCGTCCTCGCCGTCCGAAAGCTCACCGTGGACGGCCTGGAGCTCGGCAACGGTCACCGTGAAGACCGTCTCGGGTTCGCTGGCCCTGTAGCGCAATCTCGATGGTGGCCGCCTCCGGAGTCGATCCGGCGACGTGGAGCAGGGCCACCGAGCCGGAGGATGCGGCCGCGGCACCGAGCGCCTTGAGGCGGTCCTCCGAGACGCCCGGCGGCAGGCCCTCGATCACGGCGACCGTGCCGCCCACCAGCCGCCCGACGACAATGCCGAGCACCGGGTAGAACGCGTCGTCGTCCATCAGGACCGGTGGGACGTCCGGGGCAAGACGGACCACGACCCGGGCGGCGCGGTTCTCGGTCCGGTGGAGGCCCGCGTCGGGCACCCGTCCGACGACCGCGCAGGCGATGTCCAGGAAGTCGCCATATCGGTTCGTGCGCGCGCCCAGCACCGAGTTCGCGAAGACGATCGCGTTCGACTCGCCCCACGCGACCTGCTCGCCCAGTCCGGGTCGGGCGCCGGCCAGCTGGTACGGGGCGCAGGTGAAGGTCGGCCGGCAGCCCAACGCGCGGTACTGCTCCATCAGTCGACGTCCCCGCTCGGCCAGCAGCGGGTCGCCACGCCACAGCTCGGGATGGAGCAGGTCAATCGTTCCCACGTTGAGGGTCGCCGGCACCCGGACGGTGGCACCGCCGTCCACCAGCCGATCCACGAAGTCGAGCGTCGCCTGGCCGTGGTACAGGCACGAGTCGACGTGCGCGCCCGCGATCGGGATCAGCGAGTCCGCATCGAGGACCTCTGCGGCGCGGACCACGAGCCGCATGGCGAATGCCGTTCCCGGGCCGTCGTCACCCGCCAGCATCCGCCGCTCGTCGGGTGCCAGGTCGAGGCTCAGCCGCGGGCCTCCTCGGCCTCGATGGTCGCGATCTTTGCCACGCGCCGGATGTGCCGCCCGCCCTCGAACTCGGCGGAGAGGAACTCGCGGACGCAGGCCTCCGCCTGCTCCAGGGTGGTCACCCGGGCGCCGATCGCCATCACGTTGGCGTCGTTGTGCTCCCGACCCAGCCGCGCGACGACCGGGTTGTTGGCCTGGACGCAGCGAATGCCCCGGATCTTGTTGGCGACGATCGCCTCCCCGGTCCCACTGCCGCCGAGCACGATCCCGAAGTCGAATTCCCCACGCGCGACGGCGCGCGCGACCGGCGCGATGAAGTCCGGATAGTCAACCGGCTCCTCGGAGTTGGTCCCGAAGTCTCGGAACTCCACGCCCAGCGTGTCGAGCAACGCGCAGAGCTGGCCCTTCAGGACGAATCCGGCGTGATCGGAGCCGATGGCGACCCGCATGGGCCGAGTGTACGCGCCGGAATCGGGTCAGCCGGTCGCCTGCGGGCTCACGGCTCGAGGTCGATGACCTCGGCGATCTCGAGTGGACCGATGGGCCCGGCGCGGAGCAGCCGGGCGGGTGTGACGGTCAGGTCAACCACGGTCGATGGTTGCCCGCCCGGTGAAGCACCGCCGTCCACGACGGCGGCCAGCTCGTCCTGCTGGGTGGCGAACGCGATCAGGACCTCGTCGGCACCCAGGGTGTCGGGTTCGTCAGACCGGTTGGCGCTCGTGGTGAACAGTGGACCGGACGCGCGGATCAGCTCCAGGGCGATGGCGTGGTCCGGTGCGCGGAAGGCCTGCGACCCCGTTGGGCCGGGGAGGACCAGGGTCAGGGCCCCGGGCCAGAAACGCCCCGCCAGGGCCGTCGCCCGGTCGTCGGCTTCCCAGCCGCCATCCGTGGCCTGCGACAGGTCCGAAACGAGCATCGGGATGCGCCGGTCCGGGGGCCGGTCCTTCAGGACGAACAGCGCTTCCACTCGATCCGGGTCGCCGGAGGCCACCCCAACCCCGTACACCGTGTCCGTCGGGAAGGCCACGATGGCACCGTCACGCAGAAGGGCGGCGGCGGCGGCGATGCCTTCGGGCGTCGGTTGCAGGACGTCGGTCACGATTCACGACCGATCACGACGATGCGCTCGATGCCGGCCAGGTCGGCGGAGACGGTGTGCGACCAGCGCCCCGGGAGATCGTCAACGGCAGTCCGGATTTCCGCGGCTTGCCCAGCACCCACCTCGAGCAGAGCCACGCCGCCAGCGGCCAGGTGATCGGGCAGCCGAGCCACGAGGCGCCGCACGACGTCGAGTCCGTCCGGCCCGCCGTCCAGGGCGGTGCGGGGTTCCCAGGCAAGGCTCCCCATCCCGGCGTCCACCTCACGGGCCGGCACGTACGGCAGGTTGGCCACGACGACGTCCGGATGAGCCGGGTCCTCGCCCACGGGCTGCAGCAGGTCCGACACCTGGAGGACGACGAGACGATCGACACCATGCGCAGCCAGGTTCTCCGCGGCCAGCTCCACCGCGTCCTGTGAAACGTCGCTGGCCACGAGCCGGACGCGGCCGAGCGCCAGGGCGGCACGGAACCGACGGGCAAGGGCGACGGCCACGGCGCCGCTCCCCGTTCCCACGTCCCACACCATGATCGGCCGGTCGTCGGCGGTGAGTCGCCGGGCAATCTCGGTCACCGCCAGGTCCACCAGGAGCTCGGTTTCGGGCCGCGGGATGAGCGCCCGCTGGTCGGTGGCCAGGCGCATGCCGTACCACTCCTTGAATCCCCGCAGGTAGGCCACCGGCTCCCCGGCCGCGCGCCGGTGGACCAGCGCCGACAGGCGCGTTTCGGCAGCTGCCGGCATCGGTGCCTCCTGGTGTGCCAGCAGCCACGCGCGGTCGCGATCGAGCGCGAAGCCCACCAGCAGCTCGGCATCCAGGCGCGGCGTGGGCGACCCGGCATCCCGCAACTTGACGACCGCCGCGTCCACGGCGGCGCCCGCCGTCACGGTCGGCGCCGGCGCCTCAGCCGTCACCGTCTACCCCGGCCGCGGCCAGTCGCGCGGCCTGATCGGCCTCCACCAGCGGTTCGATCAATCGGTCGAGGTCTCCGTCCAGCAGGCCGGGAAGGTTGTGCACGGTCAGCCCGATCCGGTGATCGGTCACCCGGTCATCGGGAAAGTTGTAGGTCCGAATCTTCTCCGACCGTTCCCCGGTCCCCACCTGCGCCCGACGGGCATCGCCGCGCTCCTCGGCCTGGCGGGCGCGCTCCGCCTCGAGCAGCCGAGACCGGAGCACTGACAGCGCCTTGGCGCGGTTCTTGTGCTGGCTCTTCTCGTCCTGGATGGCGACCACCAGGCCCGTGGGGATGTGCGTGATGCGGACCGCGCTGTCGGTCGTGTTGACCGACTGTCCGCCCGGACCGCTGGACCGATAGGTCTCGATCCGCAGGTCCCCTTCGTCGATCTCGACCTCGACCTCCTCGGCCTTGGGCAGGACGGCCACGGTGGCCGTGGAAGTGTGGATCCGTCCGCTTGACTCCGTCACCGGCACGCGCTGGACGCGATGGACCCCGCTCTCGAACTTCAGGCGCGCGTAGGCGCCGTCCCCGGCCACCTCGGCGATGACCTCCTTGAATCCGCCCGAGGAATTCTCGCTGGTGGACAGGAGCTCGACCCGCCACCGGCGGCGTTCCGCATATCGCCCGTACATCCGGAAGAGGTCGGTCGCGAACAGCGACGCCTCGTCGCCGCCTGTCCCCGCGCGAATCTCGAGGATCACGTCGCGCTCGTCGTTCGGGTCGCGCGGGACGAGCAGCCGCCGCAGCTCCGCCTCCAGCGCGGCGAGCCGCTCCTCCTGGACGGTCATCTCGTCGCGGGCCATGGCCCGCACCTCGGCATCCGGGTCGTCCAGCATGCCGCGCGTCGCCGCCAGCGCCTCCTGCGCCTGGTCCCGCGCGGCCAGCAGGTCAACGATGGGCGCGAGCCGCGCCAGCTCACGCCCGGTCCTCGCGAGGAGCGCGGGGTCGGTGGCCGTTTCGGGCTGGGTCAGCAGCTCGCTCAGCTCGCGGTGGCGCGCGGTGAGCTCCGCCAGGCGATCGGTCATCAGGCCGCTCCGGCTGGCTGGGTGCCTCCGCCGTCGGCGTCTTCGGCCAGCACCCGCTCCAGGGCGGAAATGCTGACCTCGAGCATGTCGTGATCCGGGGGCCTGGTGGTCAGGGACTGGAGCCACAGGCCCGGGGCGTAGATGGCCCGGATCAGCCGGTTCCCGTAGTGGCGGGCACCGAACCGAACCAGCTCGTAGGCGACCGAGGCCACGACCGGGATCAGCGCGATGCGCGACAGCATGAGCACCGGGAGCGGCACTCCGCTGCGGGGAATGAACGAGAAGAACACGATGCTCAGCACGACCACGATGAGCACGAATGTCGTCCCGCATCGCGTGTGGGCGGTGCTGAACCGATCGACCGATTCGGGCTCGAGGACGGCATCGGCCTCGTGTGCGCTGATGGCCTTGTGCTCGGCGCCGTGGTACCCGAAGACGCGTCGCACGTCGGACATGAGACCGATGAGGGCCAGGTACACGACGAAGATGGCCAGCCGGAAAAGGCCCTCCAGAAGGTTGGCGACGAGGTCGCTGCCGGCGGCCTCCTCGGCCAGGCTGGACAGGACGAGGGGAAGGACGAAGAACAGCGCCACGGCAAAGCCCAGCGAAGCAATCAACGAGATGGCCAGGGTCCCGCGACCGATCTGGATGTCCTCGCCCTCTGCGGCAAGGGCCGCCGAACGCATGAGCATCCGCGTTCCGAGGACGAGCGTCTCGTACAGGACAAGGACGCCCCGCACGAACGGGACCTTGAGCCACCGCCCGCCGCTCAACGCGCGGGGCAGCTGCTCGGAGGTCGTGTGGATCTCGCCATCGGCCATCCGGACGCTCATGGCCGCCGTCGAGCGGCCGCGCATCATGACGCCCTCGATGAGGGCCTGCCCGCCGTAGAAGAAGTCGGGCATGCGGTACCGCCGCGTGCCGGCGACCGACTGAATGACGAACGGCCCGGCAGCGATCAGCTGCTCCGGAATGAGGAAGACCAGATGCGGGATGAGCCGCGCGAAGCGGCCCGCGGGCTTACGAGCCGCGGTCAGCGGCCGGCGCGCTCCATCCGCCGCTGGAACCGCTCCACCTGGCCCGCGGTGTCCACGATGTTCTGGGTGCCGGTGTAGAAGGGGTGGCAATTCGAGCACACCTCGACTCGGATCGACTCGGCGGTCGAACCCACGGTGAAGGTGGTCCCGCAAGCGCAGTGCACCTCGGCCTGATGGTACTGCGGATGAATCGCTGGCTTCATCGGTCAGGCCTCGGCCACCACCGAGACGCGCTTGCGATCACGCGTCTCGTGGGTGAAGCGCACGCGGCCATCGGCCGTGGCGAACAGCGTGTAGTCGCGACCCATCCCCACGTTGGGGCCTGGGTGGAACGTGCTCCCCCGCTGGCGAACGATGATCGTTCCGGCCAGGACGGTCTGCCCGTCGCCGCGCTTGACGCCCAGCCGCTTGCCGGCGCTGTCGCGCCCGTTCTTCGAGGACGAGCCTGCTTTCTTGTGTGCCATGGGTTACTCCTCGTCCTTCGCGGGACTGGTCTTCCGGGTTCGCGGCGCCTTGGCGGCCGTTGCCGGTGCCGCGGCCTTCCGCGGCTTGCGTGGGGTTGGGGCAGCCTTCTCGGCCACCGCTGTTTCTGCGACCGCGTCCTTCTCGGCCTTCTCGGCCTTGGGAGCGGCGGGCTCGGCAGCCTTGGCGGCGCGCTTGGGCTTCTCCGCCCCGGTGGCGATCTCGTCGATCCGGATGCGGGTCAGCGACGCGCGCTGGCCGTTCTTGCGGCGGTAGTGATCCTTGGGCCGGAAGTGAAACACGATGATCTTCGGCCCACGCCCGTGCTCGAGGATCGTTCCACGGACCGACGCGCCGCTCACGGTGGGCGTACCGACCGTGACGCCGTCGTCGTCCCCCACCAGGAGGACACGGTCGAACGTCACCGTGGCTCCCGCCGCGGCGTTCAGGCGGTCAACGACGAGCGTGGTGCCCGCCTCGACCCGATATTGCTTTCCGCCGCTGTCGACCACGGCGTACATGCGCGTTCTCCATGGAATTTGAGGCACGGTCGGACACCGATGAGGCGCCGTCGCGGAGTTGGGAGTCTATCGGGCGACCGGGGGAGTGTCAACGAAGAGGAGGCGGTGGCGGATCGTCCGGGTGGGCCGCAGGTCCAGTCCCAGGGCATCGATCACGTCACGCGGTCGACCGGCACCGCTGGGGTCCAGGCGGAGCTGCATCCGCAAGCGGGCCATCCGTTTCGCGGTGTCGGTCTCCAGCAGCTCCAGGTCCTCCACGTAGGGACGCAGGTCGCGCTCGGCCGCGTCGGACTTCCGCTCGGACTCGCCCCGGCGCCGCAGCCCGGGGAGCGACGGGGCGGCGAGCAGCTCCACCACCGCCGCCCGCAGGTCGTCTTCGGTCACGCCGTCCTGGATCGTGACCACGACTTCGTATTCTCCGCCGCGCACCTGCGAGGCGGCCGAGGGAAACCCGTGCCACACCTCGCGCGCGTCGACGATGGCCAGCCCGTCGGCGAGCGTGGAGCCGGCGGCCATCACCTGTTCGAGCGAGACCAGGTCGTCGAACCAGACCTCCACGATGTCACCGCGCAGCTCCATGCCGGGCGGCGCGGTCGCCGCCAGCCGCAACCGGGGTCGCGGGCGCGCGGCTGCCGTCTGCGAAACGGGCAGCTCGGCCGCCGACAGGACGCGGTCGAACTCGGCCAGGATGTCCTGCTGGCCCAGGTGCATGGCCGGATCGGTCCGGGAGTACAGGATCTGCCATCGCTGGCGGGGCTGGGCGGGTTGACTGCTCATCTTCCCGCGATGGTACCGCCGCCGGAACCGCCCGGACACCCTCGGCTAGGATGGCGGGCCATGGAGTTCATCTCCCGCCATCGGCTGGGGCTGTTCGTCTCCTTCACGATCGCCATCGTGGCGCTCGTGCTGTGGGAGGCGCGCGGGGCGCTCCCCGTCTTCGGCATCGCCATCGCCCTGGCCTTCCTGCTCGACCCGCCGGTCACCGCCCTGAACCGCCGGTTCGGCGTGCCTCGGATCGCGGGAATCCTGCTCGTCTACGTCGTCGTCGTGGTCGGGGCCATCGGCCTGGGATTCCTGCTCATCCCCCCGCTGTTCGACCAGATCCGTCGCTTCCTCGAGGACCTGCCCAACCTGGCGTCCCAGTTCATCGCGTGGGAGCAGGCGATCGTCGACTGGCTGACGGGACTCCCCCTCCCGGAGCCGATTCGCGAGGCCCTGGACACGGTCATCAAGAGCGGACAGCAAGCCGTCATCGGCCTCCTGGAGACGATCGTCGGGCCGCTGCTCAGCGTCGTCGCCCGGACGGCCAGTTTCGTGGTCGGTCTGGTCGTTGTTCCGGTGTGGCTCGCTTACGTCCTGAAGGATCGCGAGCGCCTGCCCAACGGCGTGTTGGGACTGCTGCCGGTGAACTGGCGCCCGGACGGGAAGAACACGATGGACATTACCGCTGGCGTCATCGGGCGCTGGATCCGCGGCCAGCTCCTGCTGGGAGCGGTCATCTTCGCGGCAACCCTGATCGGCCTGCTCGTCCTGTCGGTGATCGGCTTCTCGGAGTTCGCGGACTTCGCCATCCTGCTCGCCCTGATCGCCGGCATCCTCGAGCTGGTCCCCATCATCGGTCCCATCATCTCGGCCATCCCGGCGGTGCTGATCGGCGCCTCCATCTCGCCGGCAGCGGCCGTCGCCGCCATCGCCCTGTACACCGTCATCCAGCAGCTGGAGAACCACCTGATCGTGCCCAAGGTGATGGGCGACGCGGTGAACCTCCACCCGGCGGTGGTCATCTTCGCGTTGATCGTGGGCGCGTCGCTGTTCGGACTTTGGGGCGCGATTCTGGCCGCGCCGGTCGTCTCGCTCCTGCGGGACATGTACCGGTACCTGTTCCGTCGCCTCGAAGGCGGGACACCGGAAGAGGCACTTGCCGTGGCCGGCGGCGCACGGCCCCCGGCGGCCGCCTCAGCACCCCCACCATCACCGCCCGGCCAGGGGCCGCCTCCGCAGGTGGAAGCGCTCTAGAACGTCTCGGTCCGGGTGTGCATCCGGACCGACTGCAGGATCCCCATCCCGAACAGGATCGACACCGTCGACGACCCGCCGTACGTGATGAGCGGGAGCGGGATGCCGGTCACCGGCAGCAGACCGATGACCATCCCGATGTTCACGACAACCTGGAACAGAATCATCGTCGCCAGGCCCATGGCCACCAGACGGCCCAGCCCATCCCGCGCCTGCCAACCGATGAGCACGATCCGCCACAGGAGCAGGCTGAACAGGGCGAGGAGGATGAGCCCGCCGGCGAGACCCAGCTCCTCGGCCACGATCGTGAACACGAAGTCGGTGGTCTGGACCGGCAGGAAGCCCAGCTGGTTGGCGTGGCCCGCGGTCAGCCCCTGACCCAGCCAGCCGCCCGAGCCAACGGCATTCATGGACTGGATCAGCTGGTAGCACGCGCCCTGCGGATCGGCCCCGGGATCGAGGAAGCACAGCAGCCGCGCCCGCTGGTACTCGGCCAGGGCATTCAGTGCGACCGGGGTAAGTGCCACCGCCACGCCGAGGAGGAGCGCCATCCAGCCGATGCTCGCCCCACTGATGAACAGCATCCCGCCCAGGATGGCCACGAACACCAGCGCGGTGCCCAGGTCCGGCTGGCGCAGGACGAGCGCGGTCGGCAGCGCAATCAGCAGGCCGGCGCCCACGATCGTTGACAGCTTCCCCACCCGCTCGCCGCGACTCGAGAGGAACGCCGCCAGGACGACGACCATGAGGACCTTGCTGATCTCTGAGAACTGGAAGTCCAGGCCACCGATGCTGACCGACAGGTGCGCCCCCGACACCTCGGTCCCGATGAGCAGGTTCAACACCAGCAGGCCGAGAGTGACCAGGTAGATCGGAACCGCGAAGGTCCGCAACCAGTGGTAGTCGACCGACGCCGCGACGAGCATCAGCGTGAACCCGATCCCGGTCCAGACCAGCGTCTTGACCGGTTCCGGAACGGTGCCCGGGGACGCGGGGTCATTCCACGCGGCCGAGATGCCCAGCACCACGCCGAAGCCCAGCAGCAGGGCCAGGTACAGGGTCAGCTGCCAGTCGAAGTCGCGCCAGCGTGCCTGCCGGGCTACTGCAATGGTCGAAACGGCCACGCCCATGCTCTAGTTGCCTCCCACCAGCTGGCGCAGGGTGACCGGGTCGAGGCGCAGGTCCTGGCTGGTGTGGAAATACTGCTGGAGGAAGTACTTCACGACCTCGGTCGAGACGTTGCCAATGACGGTCGCGTGGTAGGTGAACGTGATCACGGCCAGCGGCGAGTCGGTCGACCCGGGGGTGGACGGCAGGAAGGCGACGAACCACGAGTGGAAGGGCAGGACGCCGTTGGCATCGGGCAGACCGAACTCCGCCGTGCCCGTCTTGCCTGACAGGGACCCCGGCAGTCGCAGGTCCCTGATGTTGTAGGCGTGGCCGGTGGTGATCACCTGGCGCGCACCGATCCGCAGCAGTCGCAGGTTCTCGTCCGTAGCGCCCACCTCGGCCAAGACCTGGGGCTCGTATTCACGGATCAGGTTCCCGTCGGCGTCGGCCTCGCCGCGCACGACCATCGGCTTCATCAGATGGCCACCGTTTGCGAGGGCCGCATAGGCATTGAGGAGCTGGAGCGGTGTCACCGCGATGACGTTCTGACCGATGCCGGCCTGTGCCAGCTCCCCGGTGTACACGCCGGCCCGACCCTGGGAGTGGGCCCATTCGGTCGAGGCGATGATCCCGCTCGCTTCGTTGGGCAGGTCAATCCCGGTCGGCGCCCCGAAGCCGAGGGCGTGGGCCCAGTGGGCGAGTTTGTCCACCCCCAGGTGGACGGCCATCTGATAGAAGAACGTGTCGGAGCTGATGGCGAACGCTTCGACGATGTTCAGGCGGCCAAAGCCACGGTGGTTCCAGTCGTACAGGCACTGCCCGGCCGGCGCGTCGGGGATCTGGTAGCACCCATACGTCTGCCAGCGCTGGGTCGCGGTCGTAACACCTTCCTGGAGGGCCGCCAGCCCGGTCGCCAGCTTGAAGGTCGACCCGGGGGGATAGATGTCGCTGATCGCGTGGTTGCGGAGCGGCAAGTTCGGGTCTGACAGGTAGGACTGGTACAACTCGTCCGAGATCCCGCCCGCGAACGCGTTGTTGTCGTACGACGGGAGCGAGACCATGGCCAGGATCTCCCCCGTCTGCGGGTTCATGACGATCGTCACGCCCTGCGACACGTTCGCCTCGCGCATGCCCCACAGGAGCGAATCAGTCGCCATGCGCTGGATGTCGGCGTCCAGGGTCAGGACCAGGTTCTCGCCCGCCACGGGCGCCTGGGTCTGCTCCAGGGACTTCACCAGCCGGCCCGTGGCGTCGCGCTCCCACAGCTCCGACCCATACGTTCCGCGCAGGGCGCTCTCGAATGTCGCCTCCACCCCGTTCCGACCGATGGCGTCATCGGGGAGGTATCCCTCGCTCGCCAGCCGATCCAGCTCCTCGGCGTTGATCGGCCCGGTGTATCCCACCACGTGGGCCAGGAGCGTTCCATCAACGGCCCCGTGGTCGTCGAGGTACTCCCGGCGGGCCGTCACCTGCAGCTCGACACCTGGCAGGTCCTCTGCCTCCTCTTCCAGGAGCAGCGCGGCATCGCGCTCGATGTCCCGCCCGACCGGAACGAGGTCGAAGGGTGAACCCTGGTAGGCCGCCAGCCTGGTCCGGAGATCCTCGAACGGAATCCCGGTGATGCGGGCGACCCGTCCAAGGATCGCGCTCTGGCCCACCTCCGGCAGGTCCGCCGGCCGAACGGCAACCGTCCAGGTGGGGACGTTGATGGCCAGCGGCCGGCCCGCGCGGTCGAACAGCAGGCCGCGCTCCGACGGGATGGCGACCGCCACCGTGCGGGCCGCCTCCGCGTCGGCGGCACGGACCTGCCCTTCGAGCACCTGCAGCTGGAACAGCCGCCCGCCCAGCATCGTGAAGAGGAGCACGCCGATCACCAGGAAGGCCACGAAGCGGCGGCCCAGGCGCGGCACATCGCGCTCGCCGAACGCGGCGCTCATCGCTCAGGCACCGACTGGCTCCTGGCCCACCCGAGCCAGGACCGCGCGCAGCCCGTACCAAACGGCGAGGGCGAGCACGGCATTCACGAGGGCGCTGGGCACCAAAAGCGAGAGCAATGAGGTTGGTGACAGCGCCATCGAGGCGCTTCCCGCGAAGGCGAGAACCACCAGGCCCGTGACGTCCACCACGAGGGAGCCGCTGAAACCGCCCAGAAGCACCGCCGCGACCGGGGGACGCTCAAGGAGGCGCACCAGGCCCGCGACGGCCGCAGCGGCCAGCAGGAGGCCCAGCGGCAGGCTTCCGAGCGGGTCACTGGTCAGGAGATTGGCGGTCAGACCGCCGAGGAAGGCCCACATCGCTCCCGAACCGAGGCCCAGGAGAGCCGTGACAGCGACGACGAACGCGAGAATGAGATTGGGTCTCAAATCCCCCACGGCCAGGACCGGGGCAAGACTGGCGTGGACGATACCGATGGCGATGGCGACGAGCGCGCTGATGGCGTTGATCGGACGATTCTCGCGGGGTTCATGCGGCTTTGGGCGGGCTCGGCCAAGTATAGGCGGCGGGGCACTTCCAGGACCGCCTCGACGCCCGAGAGGGAGACGGGGAATCGGTCCCGAAGGCGTGTTTCACGTGAAACATGGAGCGCCTGGTAAGCGGCCGGAAACCACCCAAACTGGTACAATTGAGGCTGCCCGACAGGAACTCGCAACGGAGTGCGCGTGGCTAGGGTCACGGCCTGTACCAACCAGAAGGGCGGCGTCGGAAAGACGACCACCGTCATCAATCTCGCGGCCTACCTTGCCCTGTCAGGCACGCGAACTCTGGTCATCGACCTCGACCCCCAGGGGAATGCCTCCACGGGGCTCGGAGCCGACCGACGGTCATCTCTCACGATCTACGACGCCCTGATCAATCGGACACCGATCTCGGACATCGCACGCCCGACGGCAATTCCGGGCCTGGACCTGGTCCCGGCGAACCCAACGCTGGCAGGCGCGGAAATCGAGCTGGTGGGCGTTCCCGCCCGCGAGCATCGGTTGGCGGCCAGCCTGGCCGAGGTCGACGACACATATGACCGGGTGCTGGTGGACTGCCCACCGTCACTCGGATTGCTTACGGTCAATGCGCTCACCGCGGCCGATGGGGTGCTCATCCCCATCCAGGCGGAGTTCTACGCCATGGAGGGGCTCGGCAACCTGGTCAACACGATTCGTCTGATCCGCGGATCCCTGAACCCACGCCTCGAGATCGAGGGCGTGGTGATCACCATGTTCGATCGGCGCACGCGCCTCTCCTTCCAGGTGGCCGACGAGGTTCGGCGCCACCTGAACGGCACGGTGTATGACACCGTCGTACCGCGCAGCGTCCGCCTGAGCGAGGCGCCGAGCCATGGCATGCCCATCGCGATGTACGACCCCGCCTCGCACGGCGCCCACGCGTACGAAGCGCTGGCCGCGGAGGTGATGGCTCGTGGCTGACGTGTCCACTCCCCGCGAGTTCGGCCTGGGACGCGGCCTCGACGCGCTCATTCCGCCTCCCCCCGACAGCCATGCCGGGCTGCCCATCCCGCTCGAGCGGATCGTGGCCAATCCCCAGCAGCCGCGTGCCCGATTCGACACCGATCAGCTCGATGCGCTGGCGGTCTCCATTGCCGCCCACGGCGTGCTCCAGCCCATCATCGTGCGGGGCCTGGCGAACGGAAACTACCAGCTCATCGCCGGGGAGCGGCGCGTCCGTGCCGCGCGGCAGGCGGGTCTCACCAGCATCCCGGCCGTGGTCCGCGACCCGAGCGAAGAGGAGATGATCGAGCTCGCCCTGGTCGAGAACCTGCAGCGCACCGATCTCAACCCTCTGGAGGAAGCGCTTGGCTTCCGCGTCCTCATCGACCGGTTCGGCATGCCGCACGAGGCCATCGCGTCTCGGGTGGGGCGCTCGCGCGCGTCCGTCACGAATGCGATCCGCCTCCTCGACCTGGCCCCCGAAACCCAGGAGGCACTCCTCGAGGGCCAGATCTCCGAGGGGCATGCCCGGGCGCTGGCCGGCCTCACCGTGTCCGAGCTCCAGGTCGCCGTGCTCGAACTCGTGCTGGAGCGGCACCTTTCGGTGCGCCAGACCGAAGAACTCGTCAGGCGTCGTCGTCGCCCGGTGCGCGATACGGCAGCCCCAGATCGTGACGATCTGCAGGAAGTCGAGCAGCGACTGCGCGAGATCCTGGCCACGAGGGTGGCCATCACGCGAACCCGGCGCGGCGGGCGAATCAGCATCGACTTCGGCTCCGACGAGGAGCTCGGACGCCTCCTGTCTTGGATCGTGGGGCATGCGCCGACTCCGGAACAGAGCGACGCTGAGCCCGTGGCCATCGGTATCGGGGAGCTGGGCGAATGACTGCGCAGCCAAGCCGGAGCCGCAGCCGCGCGGCCTCGTCGTACACCGCAGCCGACATCCAGGTCCTCGAGGGCCTGCAGGCCGTCCGCAAGCGGCCCGGCATGTACATCGGCTCCACCGACGCGCGCGGCCTCCACCAGCTGGTCTGGGAAGTCGTGGACAACAGCATCGACGAGGCGATGGCCAACCAGGCCACCCGGATCGACGTGACGATCGGGAAGGACGGCCATCTCGAGGTCGTGGACGACGGGCGTGGCATTCCGGTGGACAAGCACGCGACCGGCAAGAGCGCACTCGAAGTGATCATGACCGTGCTCCACGCGGGCGGGAAGTTCGGCGGGAGCGGCTACAAGGTGTCCGGCGGTCTGCACGGGGTGGGCGTGAGCGTCGTGAACGCGCTTGCGTCCGAGATGCGAGTCGAGGTGCTGCGCGACGGGAAGCGCTACGTCCAGGAGTTCCAGCGTGGGACGCCGCTCAAGCCGGTCAAGCAGGACGGTGGAGAGGCGGAGGCCAACCGCGGCCTCGATTGGCCGCGCAAGCACGGGACGCGGACGCGCTTCGTTCCGGACGTGGAGATCTTTGACGAGGTCGACTTCAACTGGGAGACCATCGCCACCCGCCTCCGCGAGTCCGCGTACCTCAACAAGGGGCTCTGGATCCGGCTCGTGGACGAGCGCACGGACCGCGAGAAGAACTTCGTGTTCCAGGGAGGCGTCACCTCGTTCGTGCGCCACCTGAACCGCCACCGCGAGCCCCTTCACCAGGTGCCCATCTACGTCGAGCGCGTGGTGGACGGGACGAGCGTCGAGGTCGCACTCCAGTACAACGATGGCTTCGTCGAGACGGTGCTGCCGTTCGCGAACAACATCCACACGGTGGACGGCGGAACCCACGTCACCGGGTTCCGCGCCGCCCTGACCGGCTCACTGAACGACTGGGCCCGCAAGGCTGGCGTGCTCAACGACAAGGACGCGAACCTGAGCGGCGACGACGTCCGCGAGGGCCTGACGGCCGTCATCAGCGTCAAGCTGACCGATCCCCAGTTCGAGGGCCAGACCAAGGCCAAGCTGGGCAACGCCGACATCAAGGGCATCGTCCAGACGGTGGTCTCGGACGGGATCGTGCAGCACCTCGAGGAGAATCCGGGCGACGGACGACGGATCATCGAGAAGTCCCTGACCGCGGCCCGTGCCCGTGAGGCCGCCCGCAAGGCACGCGACCTCGTCATTCGCAAGGGTGCCCTCGACGGCATGGCCCTCCCGGGCAAGCTGGCCGACTGCCAGGAGCGCGACCCTGCCCTCAGCGAGCTGTACATCGTGGAGGGCGACTCGGCCGGCGGCTCGGCCAAGCAGGGGCGAGACCGCCGCTACCAGGCCATCCTCCCCCTCCGCGGGAAGCTGCTGAACGTCGAGAAGGCCCGCCTGGACAAGGTCCTGTCCAGCGAAAACGTCCGTCCCCTGATCATCGCCCTGGGCGCTGGCATCGGTGACCAGTTCGACTTGGCCAAGCTCCGCTACCACCGCATCTGCCTCCTGTCGGACGCCGACGTCGACGGGGCGCACATCACCACCCTGCTGCTCACCTTCTTCTACCGCCACATGCCCGACGTCATCGAGAACGGCTACCTGTACCTGTGCCAGCCGCCGCTGTACCGGGTCAGCACCGGCAAGCAGACCCGGTACGCCAAGGACGAGAAGGAACGCGAAGGGGCGCTCCGCGAGCTGTCGCGCGACGGGAAGGGCCGCAACGTGACCGTCCAGCGGTTCAAGGGCCTCGGCGAGATGAACCCCGACCAGCTGTGGGAAACGACCATGAATCCGGAGACTCGGACCCTGCTCCGGGTCGACGTCCGGGACGCGGCCGAGGCGGACGAGACGTTCAGCACGCTCATGGGCGAGCGGGTGGAACCGCGCCGTGACTTCATTCGTGGCGAGGCCCGCAAGGTCCGCAACCTCGACATTTGAGAGACGAGACCGATGCCATCCCGACACGTCGCCGACATTCGCCAGGTCGAGTCCAAGACCGGCCGCACGCTCGAGGACTGGTGCTCCCTGCTCGAGGCGCATGGCATCGGCGACCGGCGCGAAGCGGTGAATTTCCTGCGCGACGGATACGCGGTGGCCCATGCCTATGCGCTGGCCATCGCGGATCACTGCCTACGCCCTGGCCGCGACGAATACGCCGACGACTGGGAGGAGCCGAGCTGGTGACCGATGGGAAGACAACCCAGCCGACCGCCCCCCGCTACGGCTTCGCCGATCACCACTGCTTCGCGTGCGGCACCACGAATCCCATCGGGATGGGGTTGAAGATCGAGCTCGGAGATCGCCGCGCCAGCACGACCTGGACGCCGGGCCCGGATTTCGTGGGCTGGAGCGATCGCGTCCACGGCGGCCTGCTGGCCACCGTGCTCGACGAGGTCATGGCCTGGGCGCCGTCGAGCGAGGACGCCTGGGCGGTGACTTCGCGGATGGAGATTCGCTATCACTCCCCGGCCACGCCCGGGGAAGCCCTGCGGGCTGAAGGTTGGGTCGAGAGTCAGCGGCGCCGGATCTACGAGGTGCGCGGCGAGATCCGCGGTGCCGACGGGCGGCTCGTCGCAGAGGCGACCGGCAAGTTCCTGGGAGCGTCTCCGAGCCAGAAGGCCGAGCTGAAGGACCGATACGGCTTCCGCCCGACCAGCGGGGTGGCCGGATGACCGGTCGACTGCGACAGACGCGACAGACGCGACACGCCAAACGGGGTAGCGGGGCGTGATCGACGATCGGATGGGCAACGTCCGCGAGGTCGCGATCGAGGAGGAGATGCGCTCGGCCTACATCGACTACGCGATGTCGGTCATCGTCGCCCGCGCGCTCCCCGACGTGCGGGACGGCCTGAAGCCCGTCCACCGCCGAATCCTGTACACGATGCACGAGATGGGGCTGCGCTCCACCTCCGGCTACCGTAAGTGCGCCGGCGTCGTCGGCGAGGCGCTGGCGAAGTACCACCCCCATGGCGACGTGGCCCTGTACGACGCGCTCGTCCGGCTGGCGCAGGACTTCAGCCTCCGGTATCCGCTCGTGGATGGCCAGGGCAACTTCGGGTCGATCGACGGCGATCCCGCGGCCGCCTACCGGTACACCGAGGCCCGACTCGCCGCGATCAGCGACGAGCTCCTGGCGGACATCGAGCGCGACACGGTCGATTTCGTCGAGAACTTCGACGGGCGGCTCCAGGAACCCACCGTCCTGCCCGCCCGGCTGCCCAACCTGCTGGTCAACGGCTCGTCGGGGATCGCGGTCGGCATGGCCACCAACATTCCACCCCACAACCTGGGCGAGATCACGCGGGCCATCGAGAAGCTGATCGACGAGCCCGATGTCACGGTCGACGCGCTGGCGGAGATCGTCACCGGGCCGGACTTCCCGACCGGCGGCACGGTATTCCGCTACGCGGACCAGCGCTCGATTGCCGGCGAGAAGGAGCGGATCGACGCCATCCGGCACATGTACGCCACCGGTCGTGGCCGGATCGTGATGCGGGGCCAGGTCGCCTTCGAGGAGATCCGCCCGGGACGGATGGCCGTCGTGATCACCGAGCTGCCGTACCAGGTCAACAAGACGACGCTCATCGAGAAGATGGCGGACCAGGTCGGGGCCAAGAAACTGACCGATGTCAGCGACATTCGCGACGAATCCGACCGCGACGGGATGCGCATCGTGGTCGAGGTCAAGCGCGATGGCTCACCGCACACGGTCATGTCGCAGCTGTTCAAGCACACCCAGCTCGAGTCCAGCTTCTCCGCGAACATGCTGGCCCTGGTCGACGGGCAGCCGCAGACGCTGGGCCTCAAGCGGATGCTCGAGCACTACATCGCATACCGGCGCGACGTCGTCCGGCGACGGACCGAGTTCGACCTTGCCAAGGCCAAGGAGCGCGCCCACATCCTCGAAGGTCTCAAGATCGCGCTCGACCACCTCGACGAGGTGATTGCCACCATCCGCAAGGCCGCAGACGTGGACGCCGCCCGGGCCGCCCTTATCAAGACCTTCACGCTGAGCGAGATCCAGGCCAACGCGATCCTCGAGATGCAGCTCCGACGGCTGGCGGCCCTCGAGCGCAAGAAGATCGAGGACGAGTACGAGGAGCTCATCCAGGTCATCGCCGGCCTGGAGGACCTGCTCGCCAACCCGCGCAAGATCCTCGACGTCATCAAGACCGAGTTGGCGGACCTGCGCACGAAGTACGGCGAGGAACGCCGGACGCGGATCCGCGATGACGCCAACCGCGAGCTGTCGGCGGAGGACCTGGTCACCGCGGAAGACGTGGTCGTGACCCTGTCCCAGCGGGGCTACATCAAGCGCCAGCAGATCCGCACCTTCCGGTCGCAGCGGCGCGGGGGCAAAGGCAAGCTGGCCATGATCACCCGGGAGGAGGATGCGGTCCGTCACCTGCTGGTCGCGAACACGCACGACAACATCCTGTTCTTCACGAACCGCGGGCGGGTGTTCATCACCAAGGTCCACGCCCTGCCCGAGGCAAGTCGCAATGCCAAGGGAATTCCGATCATCAACCTGCCCGGGATCCAGGTGGACAGCGGCGAGTACGTCAGCGCGATCATCTCCCTGCCCGGATTCGAGCCCGACCACTACCTGGTCATGGCCACCCGACGGGGGATGATCAAGAAGACCTCGCTGGCGGACTACGCCAAGATCAAGGCCAATGGCCTGATCGCGATCAATCTCGTGAACAACGACGAGCTGCGCTGGGTGGACCTGTCCGACGGGAACAGCGACATCATCATCGCGACCAAGGACGGCCAGGCGGCGCGTTTCACCGAACGCGAGGTGCGTGCCATGGGCCGCGACACGCGGGGCGTGACGGGGATCCGGCTCAAGGGCAAGGACGAGGTCATCGGTATGCAGGTCATCCACGACCCGGCCGCCCAGCTCCTGGTCGTGACCGAGCAGGGCTACGGCAAGCGGACCGACATGAGCGACTTCCCGATCAAGCACCGAGCCACCGGGGGCGTGATCGCCAACGCGCTCAACGAGGAGACCGGCGCGGTGGCCGCGGTTCGGCTGGTGGGCGGCGAGGACGAGGACGTGATGCTCATCACCGAAGAGGGGACGATGCTCCGGACCGAGGTGGCGAGCGTGAACAACTATCGACGCTCATCACGAGGGGTCACGGTCATGAAGCCGGCAGACAAGGATCGGATCATTTCGATCGCCGTTTTCGTCGACAACGGGCTGCCCGACGAGGCCGATCAGCCCGAAGAGCCCGGCGGGGAGGAATGAGGCGGTAGAATCGGCGGGCCGGATCCCTGTCCGGCGACGCGCACGGAGCGAGCCGTTGTACGCCGACGAGTTCAGCATCTACTCGGGCAACGCCAACCGGCCGCTGGCGGAGAACATCTGCCGCTACCTCGGGACCCGGATGGGCGAGGCCGACGTCTTCCAGTTCCAGAACGAGAACATCTTCGTGCGGATCCTGGAAAACGTGCGGGAGCAGGACGTGTTCCTGATCCAGCCCACCTGCCGCCCGGTGAACCATTCGATCATGGAGCTCCTGATCATGATCGACGCCTTCAAGCGGGCCAGCGCCGGGCGGATCACGGCCGTGATCCCGTACTACGCCTACGGCCGCTCGGACAAGAAGGACCAGCCGCGGGTGCCGATCACCGCGCGCCTCGTGGCCGACATGCTGACCGTGGCCGGCGCGGACCGCGTCCTCACCATGGACCTCCACCAGGGACAGATCCAGGGCTTCTTCTCCATCCCGGTGGACGAGCTGACCGCCGTGGACATGCTGGCTCGCTACATCATCGACCTGGACACCATCGACCAGGAGGACCTGGTCGTGGTCAGCGAGCTGGGGTTCGCCAAGAAGGCGCGCGGGTTCGCCGAGAAACTCGACGCACCGCTGGCCATCGTCGAGAAGCGGCGCACCGGTAACGACGACCAGGCCGAGCTGAAGAACGTCATCGGCGAGGTCGAAGGCAAGACGGCGGTGATCATCGATGACGAGATCAACACCGCAGGCTCGCTGATCGAGACCGTCAACGCGCTCATCGCCGAAGGGGCGCGCGACGTCTACTCCTGCGCGACCCACGGCGTCCTGTCGGGATCGGCCATCGAGCGGATCGAAGCATCTCCCCTCAAGGAGGTCATCGTGACCGACACGATCCCGCTCCCCGAGGGCACCGAGTCGGACCGGATCACGATCCTCTCGGTGGCTCCGCTGTTCGGCGAGGCCATTCGCCGCATCCACCGCGGGGAGAGCGTGGGGGCGCTCTTCTCGTCGGAGGTCGAGCTGGTCGAGGAGATGACCTTCTGGGGCGCCCGCGGCGACGACGAGGAAGAGGCCGAGGCCGTCACCGTCGAGGGCTGAGCCGAGCGGCACTTGCGCCGTTTCCGATCTCGGTTCACGCTGAGCGTCACTTACCAGAAGGGGACCAATCATGCGCAAGGTGCTATTCGCCATCGCCGCCGCGACAGCGGCTGCCGTCGTCACCTATCAGGTTGCCGTTCGCCCGTGGTGGAAGAGCTGGGGAGTGTCCCCAGAAGAAGCCGAGGAGGCACTGCCGGGCGATGACGTCATCGCCGATGCGAACGCGGGAGAGACGCGGGCCATCACGGTCAACGCGCCGGCCGCAGCGGTCTGGCCGTGGCTCGTCCAGCTGGGCACCGGGCGCGGGGGCTGGTACAGCTACGAAGGGATGGGCATGCAGGGACAGAGTGCGTTCAAGGTCTTGCCCGACTTCCAGGACCTGAAGGTGGGGGACCTGGTGCCGACGTACCCGGGCGGCGGCTTCGTGGTCTCTCGCCTGGAGCCCGGCCGGGCACTCGTCCTGTATCTCGACAGCAACCTTGCTCGCGAGCAGGCGGCGGCGGCGAAGGCCGACGGAGCCGCCGACGCGCCGGCAGGCAAGCAGGGCCGCGGGGCGCTCATGGAGAACGCCCCGCCCATCGAGTTCGCGGCGACCTGGGCCTTCGTGCTTGACGAGCAGCCCAATGGACAGACCCGGCTCATCGAGCGATTCCGCTTCCGCTTCGGCGAAACCGACCAGCCGTGGACCCGGTACACGCTGCCATTCATGGGCTTTGGCATGTTCGTGATGATGCGCAAGCAGCTCCTGGGCATCAAGCAACGGGTCGAGGCCGCCTCCGAGCCGGTCGAGGTCGTCGCTTAGCCACCTCTCGGGGCCCAACCGAAGAGGCGGATATACTCGCCGCCGACCAATGCTGAAGCTCTTCAACCGGATGGTGGACTCCAACGAACGGGAAGTCCGCCGTCTGGAACCCCTCGTCGAGCGCGCCAACGCGCTCGAGCCCGAATACCAGGCCCTGACCGATGACGAGCTGCGCAACAAGACCGCGCAGTTCCGGGCGCGGCTGGCCGAACACCTCGGGTCGCTCGGCGCGCCGGCTGAGCCTGGCGCGGAACCGGAGGTCGACGACTCGGAACTGGTGGGCGGCGACCCGGCGCGCCGGCTCGAGCGCCAACGGGAACAGGCCAAGCGCGAGATGGACCAGATCAACGAGGCGCTCGAGGAGCTGCTCCCCGAGGCGTTCGCCGCGGTCCGCGAAGCCATGGTCCGCGCCCTGGGCAAGCGCCACTACGACGTCCAGCTGATCGGCGGGGCGGTGCTCCACCGCGGCGCCATCGCGGAGATGCGGACCGGCGAGGGCAAGACCTTCGTCGCACCGCTGGCGGCGTACCTCAATGGGCTCGCCGGACGCGGCGTGCACGTGGTGACCGTGAACGACTACCTCGCCAAGCGCGACGCGCAGTGGATCGGTGCGGTCTTCCATCGGCTGGGTATGGAGGTGGGGTCCATCCAGCACGAGGCGGCCTTCGTCTTCGACCCGGACTACCCCGCGACCGATGAGCGGCTGCGCGACCTGCGCCCGGTGACCCGGCGGGAGGCCTACCAGGCGGACGTCACGTATGGGACGAACAACGAGTTCGGCTTCGACTACCTGCGCGACAACCTCGTGGTGGACCTGAGCCTGCGCGTCCAGCGCGGCCACTTCTTCGCGATCGTGGACGAGGTGGACAACATCCTCATCGACGAGGCGCGGACGCCGCTGATCATCAGCGGCCAGGCAGAGCAGTCCACCGACCGATACATCCAGTTCGCCCGCCTGGCCCCGCGGCTGGCCCTCGAGGAGGACTACATCCTCGACGAGAAGTTCCGCCAGGTGGCCATCACCGAGGTCGGCACCGCCAAGCTGGAGCGGTGGCTGGGGGTGGACAACCTGTTCGACGACTTCAGCATGGCCCGCCATCTCGACCAGGCCCTCAAGGCCCAGGTGCTCTATAAGCGCGACCGCGACTACGTCATCAAGGACGGCGAGGTCGTCATCGTGGACGAGTTCACCGGTCGCCTGATGCCGGGCCGCCGCTGGAGCGAGGGACTGCACCAGGCGGTCGAGGCCAAGGAGGGGGTCCGGATCCAGAGCGAGTCCCAGACGCTGGCCACGGTCACCTTCCAGAACTACTTCCGGATGTACCGCAAGTTGGCCGGTATGACCGGTACCGCGGAGACCGAGGCGGAGGAGTTCAACAAGATCTACAACCTCGAGGTCGTGGTCATCCCAACCCACGTACCCATGGTCCGCGACGACTTTGCGGACCTCGTGTACGCCGGGCAGCCGGCCAAGTGGAACTCGGTCATCGACGAGATCGTGGAGGAGCACGAGCGCGGCCGCCCGGTCCTGGTCGGCACGATCAGCGTCGAGATCAGCGAGATGCTGTCCGAGATGCTCAAGCGGCGCGGGGTCAAGCACAACGTGCTGAACGCGAAGCTCCACGAGCGGGAGGCGGAGATCATCTCCCAGGCCGGACGGAGCGGCGCGGTGACCATCGCCACCAACATGGCCGGTCGCGGCACGGACATCCTGCTCGGCGGCAACCCGGACACCCTGGCCGCCGAACTCCTCCACCAGCAGGACACCACCATCCTGGAGGCGACCCCCGAGCAGATCGCCGCCGCGCAGGCCGAAGCGGAGGCCATCTGCGCCGAGGACCGCGACAAGGTCATCGCCGTCGGTGGCCTGCACATCCTCGGGACCGAGCGGCACGAGGCGCGGCGCATCGACAACCAGCTGCGCGGCCGCGCCGGACGGCAGGGCGACCCGGGCAGCAGTCGGTTCTACCTGTCCCTCGAGGACGACCTCATGCGCCGGTTCGCCAGCGACCGGGTCCAGAGCCTCATGAAGACGGTCGGCTTCACCGACGACATGGCGCTCGAATCGGGGATCGTGAGCCGGACGATCGAAGGCGCCCAGACCCGGGTGGAGGGCTACAACTTCGACCTGCGCAAGCACGTCGTCCAGTACGACGACGTCATCAACCTCCAGCGCGAGACGATCTACTCCGAGCGGGACCACATCCTGCGCGCGACCGATCTGACCGACACCATCCTGGGCCTCGTGGACGCGGACATTCGATCGGTAGTGGGGGAGTTCACGGCCGATGACCCCGCCGAGTGGAACCGCGACGGGCTCAAGGCCCATCTCCAGGGGATGATCCCCACCCTGACCGCCGACGAGCTGGCGGTTGTGGACGAATCGCGGAACGCCGAGGCGCTGGGCGACCAGCTCATCGAGCTGGCCGAGGAGCATTACCGCCGCAAGCGCGAGGAGCTGGGGGAGGAAGCCGCGGGCAGCATGGAGCGCATCGTCCTGCTCCGGGTGATCGACAGCCTGTGGGTCGAGCACCTGACCGAAATCGACGACATGCGCAAGAGCATCGGCCTGCGGGCGTACAGCCAGCGCGATCCGCTCAACGAGTTCAAGGTCGAGGCCTTCCGGATGTTCGACAGCCTGAAGACCTTGATCCGACGCGACGTGGCCCGGGTCATCTTCCGCGCCACGGTCATGCGTCAGCCAGCGATCAGCGCGACCCGGATGATCGAGAGCCGTCCCGACGTGGTCGGCACGAACGGCAACGGCGCGGGCGCGGCCCCCAGCGGAGCGGCCGTCGCCGCTGCGACGGCGGGAGCGTCCCGCCAGCCGACCCGGACGGGCGCCAAGATCGGTCGGAACGACCCGTGCTACTGCGGATCGGGCAAGAAGTACAAGCGCTGTCACGGGGCCTGATCAGACCCATTGGTCCCCGCCCGGACCGCCATCGACCCCCCGGGGCGTTCAGAATGGGCATGCTCCCCCTCGATCGCAGCTTGACCTGGGATTCAAGCCAGCTTGAAAGCCGACGAGCCAAGATTGGGGGGTGACATCGAGCGCTCGTCCGGGTACGATGCTGACCTCAAGGCACGTCGGTCCTCGGAACGGCGCGCCCCACGTGGGCGGAGGCGTGAGTGAAGCAACTGGCGGGTGAGTCTCCCATTCAGATCTCTGATCTCCCCGCTTCGGCGCCCCCTCTTCCGGCACAGGATCTTCCTCTCGTCACCCGCTTCCGGGATCCATCGGTCCCCTACGAAGACCTGATCCAGTGCGAGCGGGACTGCATGCGGTGCAGCTACGCGGCCACCCTGGGATGCGACGGCAACTGCGGGGCATGCCCCCGCCAGTCGTATTGCCCGTGCGTGAACCCCGCCAAGCTGCGATCTCGATCCGGCCGCCTGGCCGACGTGGAGCTCACCCTCGTCAACGACCTTGGACGAAATTAGGACCGAGGCGGAGCGCTTGGCGCGCCTCGTGGCCGACACGGCGGTGCGACTTTGACTTGGTCACCAAGCAGGCCGAGCTCGAGGAGCTGACCGCCAAGTCGTCAGACCCCAACCTGTGGGACGACCCGGCCGCAGCCCAGACCGTGCTGCGCCGGGCGGATGAACTCCGTGACGAGATCACCTTCTGGACCGATCTCCAGGCGCGTGCCGCTGGGCTGGCCGAGCTGGCCGAGCTGGCGGCCGCGGACTCGGAGACCGATGGCGCGTTGCAAGCGGATCTCGAGAGCGACCTGGCAGCGCTCCAGGCCAGCTGGAAGTCGGCGGAGCAGCGGCTGCTCCTGGGCGGGGCCTACGACGAGCGCCCGGCCATTGTCTCGATCTACGCCGGAGCGGGGGGAACGGAGAGCCAGGACTGGGCCGAGATGCTGCTCCGGATGTACCTGCGCTGGGCGGAGCGGCACAAGTACAAGACCGAGATCCTCGACCAGAGCGAGGGCGAGGAGGCCGGCCTGAAGAGCGCCACGGCGGCCATCGACGGGCGATGGGCGTACGGGCGGCTGCGCTCCGAGCGGGGCGTGCATCGCCTGGTGCGAATCAGCCCGTTCGACGGGCAGAAGCGGCGCCACACCTCGTTCGCGCTGGTGGAGGTCATGCCCGAGGTGCCGGCCGACGCGGAGATCGAGATCCGCGACGACGACCTGAAGATCGACACCTATCGGTCCAGCGGAGCCGGTGGCCAGCACGTGAACAAGACCGACTCCGCGGTGCGGATCACGCACCTCCCGACCGGAATCGTGGTCACCTGCCAGAACGAGCGGAGCCAGATGCAGAACAAGGAGCGGGCGATGGCCGTCCTGCGGGCCAAGCTCGTCGAGCGGGCGGAGGAGGAGCGGGAAGCGGAGCTGGCCCGCCTGCGCGGCGTGCACGTGGAGGCGGGCTGGGGCAACCAGATCCGGAGCTACGTTCTCCAGCCGTACACGATGGTCAAGGACCTGCGGACCGGGGTCGAGACCTCGAACCCCACCGCCGTCCTGGACGGGGAGATCGACGACTTCATCGAGGGCTACCTGCGCGACCAGATCGGGACCGATGTGGACGGGAACGGCGCCGCATGACCACCCCCGTGGCCACGACCGAGGAGGCGCTCATCCGCCTGGTGGACGTCAGCGTCACGTACCCGAACGGCAAGGTGGCCCTCAACAACGTGGACCTGGACATCCGGCGCGGCGACTTCATCTTCCTGGTCGGGCCGTCCGGAGCGGGCAAGTCGACCCTCATCCGGCTCCTCATCCGCGAGCAGGTGGCGAGCAGCGGGCGGGTGTACCTCGCCGGCCGCGACCTGGCGCGAGTGAGCCGCAGCCAGGTCCACCGCCTCCGGCGGCGGATCGGGGTCGTGTTCCAGGACTTCCGCCTCCTCCCCAACAAGACGGTGCGCGAGAACGTGGCCTTCGCCCTGGAGGTGACCGGGGCGCCGCTGTCGGAGATCCGTCGTCGGGTGCCGCGCCTCCTGTCCCTGGTAGGGCTCGAGGACCAGGCCAACCAGCTGCCCAGTCAGCTCTCGGGCGGGGAGCAGCAGCGGGCGGCCATCGCCCGGGCCCTCGTCCACGACCCGGCCATCCTCATCGCGGACGAGCCCACCGGCAACCTCGACCCGGTCACCGGCTGGGAGATCGTCCAGCTCCTGCTCGAGATCAACGGGCTGGGGACGACCCTCGTCATGGCCACCCACAACCAGGAGATCGTGACCGCCCTCCGCCGACGGGTGGTGGCCCTCGAAGGCGGCAAGATCGTGCGCGACGAACTGGGGGCCGCCTACCGTCGCGGCTGACCCCGGGTAGGATGCGCACCGATGGGCTTCCTGCGCTTCCTTCGGTTCGCTCTGGTCCGCGCCGGCCAGGGCTTCTGGCGCAACAAGATGATGAGCCTCGCCGCCACCGCCACGGTCATCCTGATGCTGGTCCTCCTTTCCGGGCTGGTCATCGTCCTGGGCGGGCTGAACTCGGGACTGGCCTACATCGAGAGCAAGGTGGGGGTCACCGCGCGCCTCGTCGACGACCTGAGCCAGGACGACGTGGACGCCCTCGTGGCGGACGTCGAGACGATCCCCGGGGTGGCATCGGTCACCTACGTCTCTCCCGAGGAGGCCATGCACCGGCTGGAAGAGGCCTACGCCGAGCGGGGCCAGGAGCTGGACACCGGCGGCGCCCAGATCACCCTGTACGCGAGCATCGAGGTGGACCTGACCGATCCGGTCATGGGCGACTCGGTGGCGGCAGCCCTATCCGAGCGGCCCGAGATCGAGCGGATCACGACCCGCCAGGAGCAGTACGACAAGCTGCTGGGGGTCACCAACGTCGTCCGCCTGGCGGGGATCGCGGCCATGGTCCTGGTCGGTCTGACGGTCGTGTTCATGATCGTGAACACGATCCGGATCGCGGTCTTCTCGCGCAGCCGAGAGATCGAGATCATGCGCCTGGTGGGCGCCAGCGACGCGTTCATCCGCTGGCCGTTCATCGTCGAGGGCATGCTGTGCGGCCTGCTGGGAGCGCTGGTCACCGTGCTCCTGGTGGCCCTCGTGTGGGGCCCGGTCCAACCGCTCCTGATCGAGATCTTCCAGATGCCCACCGCGGTGGGCGCCCAGTTCTACACCTTCGTCGCGGCCCTCATCCTGACGGTGGGCCTGGTCGTGGGCATGCTGGGCAGCTGGATCAGCGTCCGCGCCCACCTGGGAGCCGGCGCATGACGCATTGCGAAACCCGCATCTGACCAACACCGGGCCTTGACCGGGCCGGTGCTAGACTCCCGCACCCACATGGACGACAACACACCCGCGGATCTGCCCCCGGCAGATCTGCCCGACCCCATCCCGGATCCCGCCGACACGCCGCCCGGCACGGCGCCGCTGCCGACCGAAGCGCCCGTGCGCTCCACGGGCGGTCGGTCGCTGCGCTACGCGGCCCTGTTCGGCCTGGCCGCCCTGCTCGGTACGTTCCTGTTCATCGGTGGCTACCTGGCCGCCGGCGGCAACGGGAGCTCGTGCGCGGCCCCGAGCGAGGCCTTCGCGGCCTTCTGCCAGGCGTACGACAAGCTGCACGCGGAGTACGTCGACCCTCTCGATGACGACCTGCTGGTCGATGGCGCGCTGCACGGCATGTTCCAGTACGGCGTCCCGGATCCGCACAGCGGGTACATGAGCCCACAGGACTACGAGAACTCGCTCGGCGACCTGCAGGGCACGTTCAGCGGGATCGGGGCCGAGCTGGCGGTGAGCAACACCGAGAACCCCGACGACCTGGCGGCGTGCCAGACGCTCTCCGACACGTGCGTCCTGGAGGTCATCGCCCCCATCAACGGATCGCCCGCCGAGGCGGCCGGCCTCCAGTCGGGGGACATCGTCGTGGCCATCGACGGCGAGAGCGTGAACGGCGGCACCATCGAGGACGCCATCACCAAGGTCCGCGGCCCCGAAGGGACCGATGTGACGCTGACCATCAGCCGCGACGGCGAGGTCTCGGACCTGACCATCACCCGGGCCCAGATCACGGTGGTCGAGGTCGAAAGCCGGATGATCGACGACCACGTGGGCTACATCGCTCTCCACGGGTTCAGCTCCAATGCGAGCACCCAGTTCCACGACGAGCTGAAGACGCTCCTCGACCAGGGCGCCGACCAGATCGTGTTCGACCTGCGCGACAACCCGGGCGGCTACATCAGCGCCGCCCAGGAGGTGGCGTCGGAGTTCATCGCCGACGGGCTGCTGTTCACGCAGGAGTCCTCGGGCGGCGAGGTCAAGCGCTGGGAGGCGACCGGCGACGGGATCGCCACCGACCCGCACATCTCGCTGGTGGTCCTCATCAATGGCGGCTCGGCCTCGGCGTCCGAGATCGTGGGAGCCGCGCTGGACGAGACCGATCGGGCCGAGATCATCGGTGAGCCCAGCTACGGCAAGAACACGGTCCAGGTCTGGGACCAGCTGGTGAACGGGGGTGGCGTCCGGATCACGATCTCGCGGTGGTTCACCCCGGACCACAACAGCGTGGCCCCCGACGGGATCCAGCCCGACATCGTGGTCGCCATTCCGGAGGGCACGCCGCCGACCGAAGACCCCGTTCTGGACCGCGCCCTCCAGTACCTCGGCACGGTGGAGCAGCCGGCCGCGGCGGCTCCGGCCCGGGCAGTGGGCGCCCCTGCTGGCCTCGTGCCGATGAGCGTGGTGGGTCGCGTCAGTCCCGGATGGGTTGTGGGCTGATTGCGGCGCGTGCTAGCATCCGCGGCCACGAAAGGAGGTGGTGTGCAGATGGACAGTTCCAGGCGCGCCACCACCGGGGCGGTGCATTAGACACAGCCATCGCGTGGTAGCGCAGGATGGAGCCGGCCGGCAGGCCGGCTCTTTCCATCTCACCCCCAAGGGACATGCCTGACCAGACCGTTGCGCTGAACCGCCGCGCCCGCCACGAGTTCGCCGTCGAGGAGACGCTCGAGGCCGGCCTCGTCCTGACCGGGACCGAGATCAAGAGCATCCGGGCCGGTCGCGCCAACCTGGCCGAGGCCTACGCCCGGATCGAGCGAGGCGAGGCCTGGCTCATCGGTGCGCACATCGCTCCGTACGAGCAGGCCAGCCGCTTCAACCACGAGCCCACCCGGACCCGCAAGCTGCTCCTCCATCGCGACCAGATCGCGGAGCTCGTGGGCAAGACCCAGAGCAAGGGATACACCCTGGTTCCCTTGAAGCTGTACATCCGCGGGGGAATCGCCAAGGTGGAGCTGGGCATCGGCCGCGGGCGCAAGGCGCACGACAAGCGCCGGGTCATTGCGGAGCGCGATGCACGACGCGAGCTGGAGCGCGAGTCGAAGGTCCGGGTCCGGCTCTAGCCCAACTCGCCCAGCCGGACCGGCGGAGGGCCCGTGGTATCCTCGAAACACCGGGCGGAGCCGTTCGGTGTTCGTGGGGATGTCAGGTTTCGACAGGGCCAACGAACCGGGAATCGCGAGCCGAGGTCGCCCGCAGGCCTCGTTAAACCGCGGGCAAACGTAACTGGCAACCGTCAGTTCGCCCTCGCTGCCTAGGCAGTGAGCACTGACACCGTCCCCTCTCCCCGGGCGGTGAAGGTGTCATCAGGGGAGATGCGGCACCGCCGACTCCGGTGAGCGGTGACAAAGAGCCGAAAGGCAGCCGGATAGGACTTGGAGCACCCCGCCGGTTGGGGGCCCGAGACCCGAAACCCAAATAGGCCGGAAACGCTCGTAGTGAGACCCGGGAACTCGGTTCTGGACGGGGAGTTCGATTCTCCCCCATCTCCACCATTTCTCCTGCACATCGGTCTTGCTTGACCGATGCCGGGCGCGGTAGGGTCCGCGTGCCGAGGAACTTCTCGCGCCCAATCCGCCGAGTTGGAGAAGCAACGCCCATGAATTTCTCTGCCCTGAGCGGTACTGACCGCATGGCCGCCCTGTCTGCCGTGGTGGTCCTGATCACGTCGATCATCAGCCTGGTCTGGGCGTGGGGGGCATTGATGCTCCTCCCCCTGGTGGCCGGCCTCTTCGTCCTGTTCGTCGTCTTCCAGCCGAGCGTCGCCCCGACAGTGAAGCTGCCGATGACCCACGGCTTCCTCCTCCTGGTTGGAGGGGCGGCAGCCGCGCTGTTCTGGGCCGTCGTGGCACTCGAATGGCTGGGTTACATCTTCGAGCACCTGCTCTCGTTGGACGTCCTGCAATTCTTCGTGGGGTTCATCGCGGCCCTGGCCATGGCGTTCTTCGGCTGGCAGGCGTTCCAGGCGGACAAGGGAACGGCAGGCGCCGCGCCCCCGTCGGCCCCGTCGGCCCCGGTTCCCCCGGCTCCCCCCGCCGCCTGACGACGGGCGGGCGCGCCTAGCGCGCTCCGCTGAGGACGCGGTACCGCGTTTCCAGCAGTTCGGCTGCGTCCGGACTGCCGGGAGGCAGCAGCCGCTGCAGACGGAGGACGACGGCGTCGGCCGGCAGGCCATCGTCCACCGCGTCCAGGGCTTCCGCCGCCAGGGCGCGGTCTGATCCGGTCACCCGCGATCGCAGGTCGGTGAGGAGGGCCGCCATGTCGGCCTGGGTCGCCTCCAGCTCCCCGGGAGGGTCGGCCAGGGACGCGAGGAAGTACACGATGGCGGCCGCGACCAGCCCGGCCCGGATTCCGGCCGGGTCATCGGTCGGGTCCGGCACCAGCGCCCCGTCAGGAGCACCGAAGACGAGCCGGTAGCCGCTCGGCAGCGGCTCGATCCCGACCCACGCCCCGGAGGGCGCGAGCCGACCGATGGCGCGGACCGGGCCGCCGGCCCGCTCCACGTCGAGGGCCCCTACTCGACCTTGCTGGCGGGGAGGATGACGACCCTGCGGTTGGGCTCCACGCCGACGCTCTGGGTCCGCACCTCCGTGTGCTCCGCCAGGGCGAGGTGGATGATCCGCCGCTCCATGGCCGGCATGGCCTCGAGCTGGATGATCTTCCCGCTCTGGGCGACGCGCTTGGCGGCCCGATCGGCGACGTCACGGAGCTGGTCCTCGCGACGGCCGCGGTAGTTCTCCACGTCGACCATGATCCGGTTGGGCTGGCCCTCGTCCTTGCGGGCGACGATCAGGTTGACGATGTGCTGGAGGCTGGCCAGCTTCTCGCCTCGACGACCGATGAGCACGCCCAGGTCGTCGCCCACCACGTTCAGCTTGGCGGCCTCGGTGCCCATCTGGATCTCGACGGCGCCCTTGAGCTCCATGAGCCGAAGCAGCTCCTCGAGGACCGATTTTGCCTCGTCCAGGGTGGCCCGCTCCGAGTCGGAGAGCTCCTCCATGGGCTTGGCCGGAACGAACGGGCGCGGCTCCGGCCGAGAGTCGCCGTTGCGACCCTCCGACGAGCGGCCCTCTGACGGCGGGCGGCTGCTGCTGCTCCGTCCGGTCCCGCTGCTGCGGCCGCGGCCCCGGTCACCGTCGCGGCCTCGTCCGCGCCCACGGGGCGCACCACGCGGGGCCTCTGCCGTTTCGACGGCCATCACCGGCACGGAATCGGCTTCCGCATCGGCCAGCGCCGCCTCGGCGGCGTCATCGGTGTCGATGGGACGCGACGGCGCGGCCGGCACAACGGCCTCCGGCTCGTCATCGGCTTGTGGCTCCACCCGGAGGGTGGCCGCTCCGGCCACCGCGGACTTGGGCGCGGCCAGGATCCGGGCCTCGTCACCGCCCACGCCGAGGATGCCTCGGCTGCCTTGGGCCAGGATCTCGATGTCGAGGTCGGACAGGTCGGCGCCGAACTCCTTCATCGCAGCCCGGATCGCCTCCTCGACGTTCTTTCCACTGAATTCCTTGAAGGTCATCGTCGTCGGCCCTCCCGGCCTTTCTTCCGACGGCTTGGGCGTCGCTGACCGGCGTTGGGAGCCGGGGCAGCCTTGTCTTGCCCGTTGGTCGGTGATGGATTGGCGCTCTTGGTGGTCGCCGTCATGCCGAGGTCTCCGGCGTCAGGGCTCGGAGCCCAGCGGGGCTGCCACCCGAAGAGCGGGAAGAGATTGCCCCACCCCATGATCAGGTACTGCTGAACGATGAGGTAGGCGGTGTAGACACCCCAGTACAGGACCAGGCCGCTGGGGAAGATGCCGCCCCAGACGATGGTCATGACCGGGAACAGGAAGGTCATGGTCTGGGTGGTGGCCGCAGTGGGGTCGTCGCCCGCGTTGCCGCGCGGCGACGTCATGCGGACCTGGACGAACTGGAGTGCGGCCGCGATCACGGCCAGGAGTGACAGGGAGAAACCGATCCCCGGCAGCACGATCGCGAATGCGTGGTCCACCGTTGCCAGGTTCAGGGACACGTGGGTGAACGGGTTGGTGAGCCACTCGATGATCGTGTCGATGGGCACGTCCAGCTTGAACGGGGTGATCAGCTGGCAGTTGAGCGGCAGGAACTGGTGGAAGTCAGGCGGGACGGTGCAGGAGCCGTTGATCGGGATCTCGTACTGGTTGGTGCCGATCAGGGCGATGCCCGGGTTCGACGCCAGGAACGCGTCGAAGCTCGCCTGCTTGTCCTGCGGCGGGGTGTAGGTGATGACGCTCGAGGCCCGGCTCAGGGTCTGGTACAGGGCGAACAGGATGGGCAGCTGGAGGAGGAGCGGCAGGCAGCCCCCGAACATGTTTACGCCGTGCTCGCGGTAGATGGCCGCCTGCTCTTCGCGGATCTTGGTCGGGTTGCCCTTGTGCTTGCGCTGGACTTCCTTGAGCAGGGGTTGGAGGCGCTGCATCTCTTTCTGGGACTTGATCTGGCGGATGAACAGCGGAGCCAGCAGGGTCCGGATGATCAGGGTCAGGGCGATGAGGGCCAGGGCGAGGTCGCTGAACAGCAGGTGATACAGGCCGATGAGGGCGTTGAAGAGGGGAAGGAAGATGACGTCCCAGGGCGGGTTGAAGGTCTCGATTCCGAAGAATCCGTCGGCGAGCAATGGCGTCACAGGGCGTTCCTAGCGGACCGGGTCATAGCCACCGGGATGGAACGGGTGACAGCGCGCGATGCGCTTGGCCCCCATCCACGAACCCCGGAAGAAGCCGTACTTCTCGACTGCCTGGTAGGTGTAGGCCGAGCAGGACGGGGTGTAGCGGCAGGTGGGCGGCATCCACACGGTGAGGATCTGGTAGGCACGGATCATGCCCATCCCGAGATAGCGCACGTCAACGCTCCCGCACGCCGGCGCGGGACAGCACCTGATCCAGGGCGTCGCCCAGCTCTGCGAAGGACGCACGACGCGCCCCGGGTTTCGTGATCACCAGCAGGTCCCAGCCCGCTCCCATCTCGCCATAGCGCTTCCGGACCAGCTCGCGCATGCGGCGTCGTACCCGATTGCGTTCCACTGCCCCGCCCAATGTGGCGGGAGTGGCCAGGCCGATCCGGGTGATCGGCTCTTCCGTTTGTCGGGCCCGCAGGACCAGGAGCCGGGTGGCGTTGAGGCTTCCCGAGCGCACCACCGCCTCGAAGTCGGCCCGGCGACGAAGTGTCGGATAGGCCGCCACGGGTGTGGGCGTCGGGCTCAGGCGCTCAGCCGGCTGCGCCCCCTCGCCCGACGGCGGGAAAGCACGCGGCGACCGCCCTTGGAAGCCATGCGAGCGCGAAAGCCGTGATTCCGCTTTCGGGCGCGCTTCTTGGGCTGGTAGGTCCGTTTCATCGTCGCTCTGGCTTTCCCTCTGTTGAACCATGGCGCTGCAGCCGTCAAACACGCTGCGAGGCTGGCGTCTCGCCAGCCTCATCGGTCCATCACGGACTGCGGTGCGCGGCCGCGATTCTATCCCAGGTGAACAATCATTGCCCACCCCACCGGCTGGCGCTACACTACGCCGACCCCCGGGACCAGACGCCCACGACTACGGGCCGTGCCCGCCCCGGTGGCATACCAGATTCTCGGATTTCGCCCGGTCCGTGGTACTCCCAAGGCCGGCCTGGAGGCGTCTGTCGAATGGATGCGAAACAGGTGTGGCGCGCCGTCCTTGGCGAGCTGCAGGTCAGTCTCTCAGCTGCAAACTTCGAAACGTGGCTGAAGGACACCTCCCTCGAGGAGATCGACGAGCACCTGTTCCGGATCTCGGCACCCAACGGCTTCACCCGGGATTGGCTCGATAACCGCTACCGGACCCTGATCAGCCAGACCCTGGCCCGCGTGGTGGGCCGCTCAGTTCGCGTGGAGTTCGTGGTCGCGGATGCGCCCGGCCCCGCGCCCGAGCAGGCCAGCGACGAGCTGACCCCGGTCCCGGTCACCACCCCCAGCGGCAACACGGTCAACCTCAACACCCGCTACACGTTCGCGAACTTCATCGTGGGCAGCGCCAACCGTCTGGCCCACGCAGCGGCCCTGTCGGTGGCCGAGCGCCCGGGCCACGCCTACAACCCGCTCTTCCTGTACGGCGGGGTGGGCCTGGGCAAGACCCACCTCATGCATGCCATCGGTCATGCGGTCGCCGCCAAGTTCCCGCGCAAGCGGATCATGTACGCGACCAGCGAGAAGTTCACGAACGACTTCATCAACTCCATCCGCGAGCAGAAGATGGAGGACTTCCGGAGCCGATATCGGCGGATCGATGTCCTGCTCATCGACGACATCCAGTTCATCGCCGAGCGCGAGCGGACCCAGGAGGAGTTCTTCCACACCTTCAACGCCATCCACGAGGTGGGCAAGCAGATCGTCCTGTCCTCGGACCGCCCGCCCAAGGCCATCACCACCCTGGAGGAGCGGCTCCGCTCGCGGTTCGAGATGGGCCTCATCGCTGACCTCACGCCCCCCGACCTCGAGACCCGGATCGCCATCCTTCGCTCCAAGGCGGAGGACCAGCTCCACCTCATCCCGTCGGAGGTCATCGACTTCATCGCCCGCAAGGTGGTGAGCAACGTCCGCGAGCTGGAAGGGGCCCTGAACCGGGTCCTGGCGTACGCCTCCATGAGTGGCGCGCCCATCAACATCGAGCTGGCGTCGGCGGTCCTGAGCAACGTCATGTACAACCCGCGCAAGCGGTCGATCACCCCCCAGCGCATCGTGCGGGTGGTGGCCGACTACTACGGCGTGAACCTGGACCAGCTGCGCAGCAGCAAGCGGGAGAAGGCCATCGTCGTCCCGCGCCAGATCGCGATGTACCTGATCCGCGAGGAGACCGATATCTCGCTCCTGCGAATCGGTGCCGAGCTGGGCGGGCGCGACCATTCCACCGTCCTCCACGCCTGCGACAAGATCAACCGCGAGATGCAGGAGAACGACGAGCTGCGGCGCGAGATCAGCGCCGTGCGGGAGATGATCTACTCGGAGTGAGCGGTGCATAACCAGCCCGGAGCTGGTGACCGGCGGGGGATAGCGGAGCGCGCGGCGTGGGGCCAGCGACCGGCGCGAGGAACGGTCATCCCCGGTCCATCAGTTCCGGCGGGCGGTCAGCCCACCATCGGTCCCCACCCCGCGCACCGAGGCCTGGCAGCCCCGGCGGTCTCACCGGGCGAGGATGTCCACACCGTCCACACCCCTACTGCCAGAGACGACTATTCAAAGACTCTATTCTTCAGAGGTACCGTAGTGAGCAGCTCGTTCAGCCCCATGAGCCCCTCGTGAACATCTCCGTCATGCAGGAAAACCTTGCCCGTGGCCTGGGCATGGTCAGCCGCGCCGTGGCCACGCGGGCCACCCTGCCGGTCCTCGCCAACGTCCTGATGCGCACCGAGGATGGGGGTATCAAGCTCACGGCCACCAACCTCGAGATCGGGATCACGTGCTGGGTACCGGGCAAGGTCGAGGATCCGGGCGAGATCACGGTGCCGGCCCGCCTCATCACCGACCTGGTCAGCTCGCTTCCCCCGGGGAAGATCGATCTCGAGCTGTCGGCCAAGGACCGGAGTCTCAAGGTCAGCTCGGGCGGAAGCCGCGCCTCGATCAAGGGCATCGAGGCCGACGAGTTCCCGGTCGTGGGTGGCATCGGAGACGCGCCCGTAACGGCGGTTCAGGCGCGCGTCCTGCGTGAAGCGCTGGGCGAGGTGGTCTTCGCCGCTGCCAGCGACGAGTCACGACCCATCCTGACCGGCGTCCTGACCCGGCTGGAAGGCGACACGATGACCCTGGCGGCGGCCGACAACTACCGGATCGCGGTCCGCGAGCTCACCCTGGCCCGCCCGGTGTCCGCCGAGATCACGGTCGTCGTTCCGGGGCGCAGCTATGCCGAGCTGGTCCGGATCCTGCCCGACGCGGACACCGAGGTCGAGGTCACGATCACGCCCAACAAGAGCCAGATCCTGTTCCACGTCGAGGGCGTGGACCTGGTGAGCCGCCTGATCGAGGGCCAGTTCCCGAACTACGAGCCCATCGTCCCGCGCAAGGACGCGTGGACCGCGCGCGCCACGCTGGACCGCGAGGACTTCCTGGCCGGCACCCGGCGGGCCAGCTTCTTCGCCCGCGACTCGGCCAACATCGTGAAGGTCGAGGTCGGCGGCGAGGACGGCGATGGGGCGGGCGTCACGATCAGCGCCCACGCGGCCGACATCGGTGACAACGCCGATGCGCTCGAGGCCCAGGTGGAGGGCACGGCCACGACGATTGCCTTCAACGCCCGCTACCTGACCGATGTGCTCGGCGCCCTGGGCTCCGAGCGGGTCGTGCTCGAGCTCTCCGGGCCGCTGGCCCCCGGCGTCATCCGAGGCACGGATGGCACCGCGGTGAAGGACGACTACGTCCACGTGATCATGCCCGTCCGCACCGCGTCCTGACCTTGATGTGCGTCTCGTCCGCCTCGAGCTCGATCACTTCCGGAGCTACCCCTACGCGGAGCTCGAGCCCGATCCTGGGCTGACCCTCATCGCCGGGCCAAACGGGGCCGGCAAGACGAACCTGCTGGAGTCCATCTGGGTGGCCGTGTCCGGCCGTTCCCATCGGGCGGCGACCGACGTGGAGCTCGTGACCCGCGGGGCGCCGCTGGCCCGGGTCCGGCTGGACGTGGGTCCGGAGGATCGGGCTGTCGGCGCGGACCCGGTCGAGAGCCGCCTCGAGCTCGTCATCCCCGGAGAGGAGCCGCTCCCCGGGGTGCGGCGACGGCTCACCGTGAATGGCGTTTCCCGTCGACAGGCAACCCTGCCGGAGGTCGTCCGGGCGGTGCTCTTCCGTCCGGAGGAGATGCTCCTGCTGGTGGGCACGCCGTCGGAGCGGCGGCGGTTCCTGGACGCGATCCTGGCCCAGCGCTCGCGGGGCGTGGCCCAGGACCTGGCGGACCTGGCCCGGGTGCTGGCCCAGCGCAACGCGCTGCTCCGCGCGATCCGGGCCGAGGAGGCCGACGAGACGGGGCTGGCGGCCTGGGACGAGCACCTGGCGGTCACCGGCGGACGGGTCCTCGCCGCCCGGTTGGACCTGGTGGCCGAGTTGGGCCTGCGCATCGGTCCGTTGCACGACGCGGTGGCGCCCGATGACGAGCGGGGCCAGGAGGTGGGCCTCGCCTACGTCGACACCCTGAAGGACGCCTGGCCGGGGCGGACCGACGCCCTCGCCGACCCCGAGGCCCGCCACCCGGACCTCCTGGCCGCTGCGCTCCGACGCCGCCTGGCCGAGGTCCGCCAGAAGGAGATCTGGAACGGGATGTCGCTGGTGGGCCCCCAGCGGGACGACCTGGCGGTGACGCTCGGTGAGGTCCCGGTGGCGGCCCACGCCAGCCGTGGCCAGCAGCGGACGATCATCGTGGCCCTCAAGCTGGCCGAGACCGATCTGCTGGCGGAGTCCGGCGGCCCCTCGCCCATCGTCCTGCTGGACGACGTGTTCAGCGAGCTCGACCCGGAGCGCTCTGAGCGGGCGCTGGACCTGCTCCGTCAGCGCGGCCAGGTGCTGGTCACGATCACGGACCCGGGCCTGCTCCCCGCCCGCCACCGCCACCGGGTTCCCATCTGGACCGTGGGGGACGGCCAGCTGGCCCGCGCCTCGCGCGTGGCCTAGCCAACCAGACCGATGGGCACCGTCGCGAGCACCGAGGAAGCCATCAGCGCGGTTCAGCGAGCGCTGCTCCAGTGCGTGGGCCCGGGGGCGGCCGAGCAGCTGGCGCTCGCCCAGGCTCGCGTGGCCTGGCAGGAAGTGGTCGCCGATCTCGGCCTGGCCCCGGCCGGGATGTGGAGCCGCCTGGTGACCGTTCAGAACGGGACGGCCACCGTGGTCGCCTCGGAGCCGATCCTGGCCGGTGAGCTGAACCTGCGTGGCCCGGCACTGGTCCAGGCCGTGAACGAGCGGCAGCGCGGGCGACCAGGCGCTCATCACCAGCTGCGGAGCCTGACCGTCAGCGTCCGGCCCGGCGAGGCGCCACCAGCGGAGGCACCGTGAGCCAGCGCCTGGCCGCCCGACACGGCCTCGTCCCCCAGGCGGAGCGCGCGCCCGACGCCACCGACCTGGTCCGCGTCAACGAGCCCACGGTCGGCGCCCCGGTCCGGACCAAGGGCAGCCTGTACCTGCTCGCCCAGCTGACCGATCCGACCAGCGGCACGATCCGCGCCGCCCGCGAGACGCTCGAGGCCATCGAGCACGAGTACTACTACGACCTCTCGGCCGGCCCGCAGGACACCCTGGCCCGGGCCCTGGCCCAGGCCAATCGGCGCCTGTACCACGGGCGCGGACGGGCCGGCCTGACCAAGGGGGCGCAGCTCAGCATCGTGGCGGCGGTCATCCGGACCGGGGAGCTGCACGTGGCCAAGATCGGCCCGGCAGGGGCGATCATCGTGCGCGGAGACCGGATCTTCGAGCTGCCGCCGCCGCTTCCCGTCCCGGCGGACGACTTTGGTCCCGACCGGCGGGTGGCCACCTCCCTCGGGGAGGCGCTCGAGGTCGATCCCGTGACCTGGTCCGGCGAGCTGGCCGGCGGCGACCGGGTGGCGCTCATCAGCCGAAACCTGGCCGAGGTGGTGGGGGCCGAGGACACGCGTGCCGCACTGCTCGCCGACCGACCGGGCGCGGCGGCGGAGCGCATCCACGAGCTGTTCCGGGAGCGCGGAGGCACCGGTTCCGACGGGCTGATCGCCATCGAGCTGACGGCGATCGGTCTGACTACCACCACCCATCGGCTGGAGCCGGTGCGTGCGGCCGACCCCCTGGCCGGCCTCCCGGACCGCAGCCCCGTCCCCGGGGCGGACGCGGTGGGCGGCGCCATCCGCCGAGCGGATCGAGCGGTGGACAGCGCCCAGACCCGGGTCGGCAACTCGCTGGACCTCGCGGTGAGCCGCGTCATGTCGTACATGCCGCGGCGGCGGGTGAACTACCCCCGACGGGTGGTGCGCACGGAAGCGGTCGAGGCCCGCCGAAGACGCCGGATCGGGATCCTGGGCATGGTCGCGCTGGCCGCCACCCTGGCCGTGGGGGTCACCGTGGCGAGCTACCCCTCGCTGGACCCCACCCAGGCCATTCCGCGCCTCGCCGTGGCCCGTGAGGCGGTGGCGGAGGCAGAGGATCGGATCGCGACCGTGGAGGCCCGGGTGGACGGCCAGGACCTGGTCGACCGCGACCCTGAGCAGGCCAGGGACCTCCTGTCCGAAGCGGCGGTGGCGCTGGACCGGGCAGAAGCGGCCGGGGTCAGCCCATCGGCCCTGGAGCCGCTTCGCATCCGGCTGGACGGGCGGCTGGACGCCATCTACGCCGTGACCCGCATTCGCGAGCTGACGACGGTTGCGGACCTGGCGTCGTCCTTCACCGGGGTCAACGCGGAGCGGATGGTGGCCGCATCGGACGGCTCGCTCTGGATCCTGGATGGTGGCCGGGGCCGCATCTTCCGGGTTGACCCCCTGGCCGGCACGAGCGAGGCGGTGTACCGCGCCGGCCAGCAGCTGGAAGGGGGCATGGCCGGCGACCCGTGGCTGCTGGCCACTGCCGCCACGGACGTGGTCATCGTCGATCGCGACCACCAGGCCTGGCGCGCGGACCTGGTGGAGCGGATCCCGCGTCTCATGCCGCTGGCGGGGATCGAGACCCTGGATCCGGCCAGCACCCTGATGACCGCCCTCCAGCACCGCCCGCCGCTCGAGATCTTCACCCTGTACGCGGTGGATCACGCGACCAGTGACGTCTGGAAGTGGACCCCGCCGGCCGTCATCCCGGTCACGTTCCCGGACCCCGCCGAGTCGTTCCTCACCGACCCGCCGGACCTCGACCCGGCGGCCGCCACCGACCTCCACGCCGACGCCAACCTGTGGCTCCTGCACCGCACGACCGTGACCCGGGTCAACTTCGGGACCCCGGTCCCGCAGACCGACTTCTCGCTGGACCGACCGCCGGACGCCGCCGTCCGTGAGCCGCTGGACTACGCCTGGTTGACGCCGCCACCATCGGCGACCGCGACGAGTTCTTCGTGTACGACCGCGGCAATGCCCGGATCATCGCCTTCAACCGCGCCGACGGCTCCTTCGTCCGCCAGTGGATGGCGCCGCGGCGCGGAGACTCGGCCGACATCCTGGACGAGGTGGTCGGGATGGCCGTCCTGTCCACCCCCGACGGCCCGCCGGTCGCCTACCTGGCCACCCCGGATCGGGTCATCCGCGTCGTCCTCGAGTAGCAGACACTAGAATCGCGCCCGTGACCCAGCTGATCGAGATGGTCGTCGAGAGCGTGCGCGTCCACGTTCTGTCGAGTCAGCACGTGGTCATCCTCAAGGAGACCGAGCGAGACCGATACCTGCCCATCTGGATCGGTCCATCGGAGGCGAACGCCATCGCGATGCGCCTGCAGGGGATCAGCGCCGAGCGGCCCCTGACCCACGACCTGCTGGTATCGGTGCTGGGAGCCGTGCACGGCAACCTGAGCCGAGTGGTTGTCACCCACGTGAGCGACGGGACGTTCCACGCTCGCCTGTACCTCGAGACGGCCGAGGGCGGCGAGACGGAGATCGACTCGCGGACGTCCGATGCCATCGCGGTGGCCATACGGACCGGCTCCACGATCTACGTCGACGAGCGCGTCCTGGACGAGGCCGGGGTCGAGCCCGAGTCCAACGGGGAGCTGGGCGGCGAGGACGACGAGAAGCTGGCCGTGTTCCGGGACTTCGTGAACTCGCTCGACGTGGACCTGGGTCCCACCGAGGGCCGTCCGCCGGCCGAATAGGCGCAGCCGAGCGGCCGAGCGGCCGAGAGCGGCCGTGGCTACTTGGCGGAGAGCGTCCGCTCCCGGTCGGTCCACAGGGCCCAGCGGAGCCGGAAGATGTCCCGGAACGTCCGCAGGATCTTCGTGAAGCTGGCCCCGGTGTTCGTGCCCGCCGTGCGCGGGTAGTGGGTGACGCCCACCTGGTCCATCTTCGCGCCCCGCGCGTTGAGCTTGATGAGCAGCTCCGCCGACAGGAACGGACCTTCCGAGTCCAGGCGCAGGCCCGAGAAGACCTGGCGCCGGAACACCTTCATGGCGCAGTCGATGTCGCGCACCCGCAGGCCGAACAGGACCGACACGATGGCGTTGTACGTCTTGGCGATGACCAGCCGATGGGCGGGGTCCATCCGCTTGATCCGGTAGCCGATGACCGCGTCCACGGGGCGCGTCGGGTCGTTGAGCCGATCGAGCAGCCGTGACAGCTCGGCCAGGTCGAACTGGAGGTCGCCGTCGGAGAAGGCGATGAGGTTGCCGCGTGCGTTCGAGAAGCCAGCCTTCAGGGCGCCGCCATACCCGCGATTCTCCTGGTGGACCACGCGCACGCGCGAATCAGCCGCCGCCAGGGCATCGGCCAGTTCCGGCGTACGATCGGTGGAGCCGTCATCGATCGCGAGCACCTCCAGCGAGGGGACCAGCGGACCGATGTGCTCCAGGGCCAGGGCGACCGTCCGCTCGATGTTCGGTTCCTCGTTGTAGGCGGGGAAGAAGAACGTCAGCGCGGGGCGGGTCGAGGTCGTCACGTTCAAAGGGTGGCGCGGATGGTAGCCGAAGTGCGGCGCTATACTCACCGCCGCCTTGCCGAGCGACACCGGCGGCGGATCACGCCCCGCGCCGCCGACCATGAGAATCTGGGGTGCCCGGCGCATCGACGCGGTCGGCGCGATGCTCCTTCTTCTGATCGCCGGACTCACGCTGCGCGTCGTCGTGGCGGCGATCCTGCTCCCTGCGAGCGGGTTCCATACCGACATCAACGCCTTCGCGGCGTGGGCCATGCGCATGGCCGACGTGGGCCCGGGCGACTTCTACGCGCCCGGCTACTTTGCCGACTACCCGCCGGGCTACATGTACGTGCTCTGGGTTCTGGGCGAGATATCGCGCGCCCTGGAGCCGGTCATCGGTGGGGATGCCATCACCGGGCTCATCAAGATCCCCGGCATCCTGGCCGACCTGGGGGTGGCCTGGGTCATCTTCCTCATCGGCTCACGGTTCTTCGGTGATCAGCCCCCGGTCAAGTGGCTGGGCTCGGGCACCCGGATCGGTGTCATCGGTGCTGCGCTGTACCTGTTCAACCCCGGGGTCGTCTTCAACTCGGCGGTGTGGGGCCAGATGGACTCGGTGGGGGCCCTGGTCATCCTGCTGGGCCTGTACGCGCTGGGCCGGGGCTGGACCGAGGCCGCCGGTTTCGCCGCCGTGGTCGCGCTCGTCATCAAGTTCCAGTTCGGCTGGCTGATCCCGATCGTGGCGGTGGTGGGCATCAAGCGCCACCTCTTCGGCCGTTCCAGCGACCCGGCCCTGGCCGCCCGCCCGGACCCGGTGCGCGTGCTCAGCTCGCTGGCGGTGGGCGTGGGGTCGCTGGTGCTCCTCATCTGGCCGTTCGGGATGACGGTTCTGCCCACCGGCGATCCGACCACCGGGCTGATCGACAAGTTCCTGGCCGCCGCGAACCAGTACCAGGGCCTCTCGATCAACGCCTTCAACGTGTGGCGCAACCCGTGGAGCGGCCTGGGAAACACCCTGGTCTGGGGCGACGACCAGGGCATCGCGTTCGCCCTGGGCGGTCTGAGTGTGACCTGGGCCATGCTGGGCGTGACCCTGTTCGCGGTGGCCGCGGTCCTGGCGCTGGTGGCCGTCGCCCGTCGTGACGACATGCAGGGCCTCCTCATGAGCTCGCTGACGATGGCCGTGGCGTTCTTCGCGCTTCCCACCCGGGTCCACGAGCGCTACCTCTTCCCCGCGCTTGCCCTCCTGGCCCCGCTGGCCGGCAAGGCGGCCCGCTGGGCGGTCCTGTACGCGACCCTGTCCGCCCTGTTCTTCCTGAACATCTACTGGGTCTACTCCGCCGATTGGGCCTTCGCCTCGCCCCCGACCATGAATCCGGGGGTCGGCGGCGATGCGTTTGCGCGGGATCCCCTGCTCGCGGCCACGGTCTTCACCGACTGGGGCATTTACCTCGTCTCGTTCGCCATCGTCATCGTCCTGGGCTGGGTCATGTGGCTCGCCTTCCGCCGTGAACCGCGCCCCGCCGAAGCCGTCTCGCCCGACGAACTGGCCGAGGAGCAGGAAGCTGAGCGAGAAGCGGAGGAAGCGGTTGCGGCGGCCAGCGCCGTTCGCGCCGCTCGCGGGCGCGCGGCGCTCCGGTGGCTGCGCCAGGACCCCGTCTCCGATGCCGAGCGCAACCCGCCGCGCCGCCTGGATCGGCGCGACCTGTGGATCTTCACGGTCATCGTCCTGGTAGCGCTCGTCTTCCGTCTGTGGCGCCTGGACCTGCCGCGCCAGATGATCTTCGACGAGGTCTGGCACGCCCGCACCGCGGTCGACTTCCTGTCCGACTGGCGTTGGGGCTGGAAGCGCGACGCCTACGAGTGGACCCACCCCATGCTGGGCAAGTACCTGATCGCGGCCGGCATGGAGCTCGCGAACCCCAACCAGGTCAGCGGCACCGCGGACCTCGACGCGCCCGCCGGTGGCCCTCACGGTCGCCCCGCAGCGCGCCCAGTCGGGCTGGCCGTCATCGGTCGCGTTCACGTCGGACGGCACCCGGAAGATCGTCGCCACCGACCTCCGCTCGGGAGAACGGATCACCGATTGGGATGCGCCGGGGCTGGTGGCCAGCCTGGCCTGGGATCAGGACACCCGCCGCCTGCTGGCCGGCATGACCGATGACGGCAACATCGCGGCCTGGGACCTGACCGAGTTCCTCAAGGGGAACGGGGAGCGGGCACCGCCCGTCTCGACGCCCGGTATCGACACCGGCATGAGCTGGCGTCCTCCAGATGGTCCTGCCGCTGGACGAGTCGGTGATCGTGGTCCGCAGCGCCGACCAGGTGAAGATCTTCGAGCGCGCGACCGGCGCGGAGATGGCCAACCGCGACATCGCGGTGGACGCCGTGACCTACACGACCGAGGTGACCGGCGACAGCCCGGTCACGGCCCGGGTCATCGCGCTGGACATGGCGCGCCAGACGATCATGTCGCTGGACGGCACGAGCCTGGAGACGACCTCCACCCAGCGCCCCGAATCCGCGCCCCTCGGGATGCTGCTGACCACCGGCCATGGGTCGAACCAGCTGGTGTGGGTGCCGGTCGGGCCGCTCCCGGCGGATGACGAGCACCCGGCGGTCGATGGCGGGATGCTGATCCTCAAGGGCGGCACGATCATCCCCGACGACACGGTGCCACTCCCCGGCCCCGCGCTGTCCATGGGCTGGGACTCGGTCGCCAACCTCGTCTTCGTGGCCGGGCCGTCGCAGGTGTGGGCCATCGAGCCCCACGGGGACAGCCGCTCCGGCTACGGGGTCTTCGACGAGACCCCGGTGGAGGGCACGCCAGGCCCCATGGCGTTCGACATCAGCGACACCTCCCAGACCGATGACCACGGGACGCTGGTCCTGGCCACCGCCACCGGTGACGCCGGCGCCCTGGTGAGCATCGACGTCAGCGACAACGCGTACGCCTGGCGCCTCGCGTCCGCCCTGTTCGGGGCGGCGCTGGCCGGGATCGTCTACCTGCTGACCGCCATGCTGTTCCGCCAACGGCGGATCGCGGTCCTGGCCGGGCTGTTCATTGCGTTCGACCTGATGGCCTTCGCCATGAGCCGGATCGCCATGAACGACATGTTCGCCGCGGTCTTCATCATGGCCGCGTACGCCCTGTTCTGGCCGATCTACGGCGGGCGCTGGCTGCGCAGCGCGTGGTGGGTGCTCCCCATGGTGGGGGTCATGATCGGTCTCGCCGCGGCGTCCAAGTGGGTGGGCTGGTACGCCCTGTACGGCCTGTGGTTCCTCGTCCTGCTGCGCTCGCAGCTGGGCCGATTCGTGCTCATCGGTGCCACCGGCTTCGCCGCGGTGGCGGTGGGGATCGGTGCCCCCTGGCCGTTCACCCTGGTGGCCTTCGCGACCCTGGCCATCGGCCTGGCGATCGCGTGGGTCAAGCCAGTGCGCCTGACGACGGGCGAGCTGATGGCCCTCCCCGCCACGGCGCTCGTCGTTGGCGCCATCGGTCTGGCCTTCGCCGTCGCGTGGCCCACCATCGAAGGTGCGCGCGAACCCCACAGCCTGATCGAGCTGGCCTTCTCGCTCCTGTTCCGCGGCCTCCAGGCCGGCTGGCCCGCGGTCGTGGCCCTGGGCATCACCGCCGTCCTGCTCCTGTGGCGTGCCATCCGGAGCCTGTGGAAACGGGGGAGCGACGCACGCTGGTTCGCGCCGGCCGAGATGACCGGCTTCGCGTGGCCGTGGATCTTCGCGTGCCTGTTCATCGTTCCGACCGCGGTCTACGTGGCGACCTACATCCCGTGGCTGGCGCTGGGCCACACCTTTGCCATCGCCGACGTGGGGCCCGGCTACGGGTGGTCACTCGATGAGCTCCACGCCCAGATGTACAGCTACCACTTCGGGCTGCAGGCCGGGCATCCCGCGTCCTCGCCGTGGTGGAGCTGGCCGCTGGACCTCAAGCCGGTCTGGTTCTACAGCCACTCGTTCGACTTCAACCAGATCGCGGTCGTCTACAACGGCGGCAACCCGGCGCTCTTCTGGGCCAGCGTGCCGGCCATCCTGGTGTCCCTGTTCCTGGCCTGGCGCCGCCGCTCGTGGGCGTTGCTCCTGATCACGATGGCCTTCGCCTTCCAGTTCGTGCCCTGGATGCGGGTCGAGCGCGCGACGTTCCAGTACCACTACCTGACCGCGGTGATGTTCGCGTTCATCGCCGTCGCGTACCTGCTGGACGAGATCCTCCGCGACCGCACCCTGCGCGACTACGGGATCGCCTTCCTGGTGGCGGCCGGGGTGCTGGGCCTGATGATCTACCCGCTCAACTCGGCGCTGGCCATGCCCGACTGGTACATCAACGCCGCCCGCGCGCTGCCGCCGTGGAACTACGCATTCCAGTTCCCCGGCCCGCCGCAGGGCGAGCGCCCGCCGCTCATCAGCAACGACCCCATCGTCCTGATGGTGGCTACCGCGCTCTCGGTGGGATCGGCCGCGTTCGCCTCGTTCGGGCGTGACCTGCTGGGCCGGCCCGAGCCCGCGTCAGCCGGGGCGGCGGACGGCGGCGAGGAGGATGATCACCCCGATCACGACCAGCCCGATCGGCCACAGGAGCCCCCAGTTGAACCCGGGGATGAACTCCCGGGCGAGGGCCCAGCCGCCGATCAGGATGAGGATCGCGCCTAGGATCACCCGCCCGCTGGGCCCGTTGTGCGAGACCGATGAGGGCGTCCACGACGGAGGCGGTACCGATGCGCCTGCGGCGGCTCCACTCGCGGCCGCGTCTCCGCTGGTCGCGGCGTCTCCCGATGGCGCCTGGCCCGGGACCGACGCGGTGCCCACGATCGTGTCCGGATCCCACGGCTCCTCGGGCACCACGGCCCACATGACGAGGTAGGCGATCAGGAACGCGCCGCCCGTGAAGATCGCGAGGAGGACCCACAGGACGCGCGCGATGGACGGATCGATGTCGAAGTACTCCGCGGTCCCGGCCGCGACACCACCGATCCGACGATCCTGAACTGACCGATACAGCCGCCTGCTCATGAGCAGCCTCCCTCCGGGTTCACGTTGAACGACGCCGCGTTCCCGCTGAAGGAAATCTCGATCTGCGTGTCCGCCGCGGTATACCCGTCACTCGTCCACGTGTCGCCGTCCTGCGTAAACCCCTGGTCGTCCAGGTTGTGGCCCACCGCGATGTCGCTGCCCATCGTCACCCGGAGACCCACGCTGTCGGGCGCGCACACCTCGATGGACCCCGCGTTGGCCGAGAAGTCCACCGAGCCGATGCTCGTCCCATCCGACAGCTGGATCTCGCTTGAGCCCGCATTCAGCGTGACGGCCAGCGAGTCCAGGTCAGCATCGGAAAGGTCCACGTGGAGCGCGGTCGCGTTTCCGGTCAGCGCGGTCGAGCCCCACTGCCCGTCGGACAGATCGAGGGTCGCCTCGCCGGCGTTCAGGCTCAGATCGAGGTTCGTGCCCTCGTCGCCCGGCACCGTGATCGCCACGTGCCGCCGCCCGGAGAAGGTGACGTCGTTGTCGGTCTTGAGCTGGATCCCGTCCGAGTTCTCCTCGAGGTCGAGGTCGTTCTGGGTGTCCTCATCGGTCTCGACCGCCCAGTTCGATCCAGACCCGCCGCTCACCTCGAGGGTGATGCAGCTCAGGTCGGCGATCACGTCGGCCCCCGACCCTCCGAACGATCCGTCCTGGAACGCCTGAACCGGGCCGGCCTCACCGGAGCAGTTCGTCGGGAGCGACGTGGCGCCCGAGATCACCGCGCCCACCATGACGCCCAGAAGCAGCCCGGCGAGCCCCGTGGCCACCGATCCCAGGATGCCCGCGAAGATGATCGCCACGCCGGCGCCGATGATCAGGAGCGGCCACCACTGGCCCGCATCGGCCAGGAGCTGCTCGTCCACGTAGCCCTGCTGGATGAGCAGGATCGTGACCCCGGCCGCAATGAGTGCCGCGCCCCAGAAGATGGCGCCGCGTGACACGCGCTTCATTCCAGTAGTGCTCCCTCCGCGATGTGACCGCATTCTCGCAGCCATCGCGAGTCCCTCCAAGAGCCATGTGGCCCCCTATCCCGGGAACCTTGTCTGGCGCGGGATACTGGCGACTGAACCGATGATCCGATTCCGCCAATTACTGGTCCCGGTCCTCGTCCTCGGTGCGGCGCTCGTCTTGGTCGCGCCCACATCTGGCGCGACGCATCCGGATATCGGGATCGCTGCCCCGGACCTGCTCCTCAGCGGACTTGAGTATGTCGACGATGGGGGCTCCTACCGCCAGGTCACGACCATGAACGGTGATCAATTCACGGCGGTGATCACGACCGATCTGCCGGAGGCGCGCACGACGGCCGAACCGGGACCGGTGGTCGTCTACTGGCAACCCGTGGTCTTCGTCGCGGATAACCAGTTCGGCGACACATACACCAAGAGCGTCGGTCCCATGCAGACCACGGCCGTTCTCCCGAGTTGTGATGATTCGGGTGCCTGCGTGGTCCACTTCGACGTGGCTGGCCCCATTCAGCCAGCAGTCGAGGCGTCGGAGCTCGACTGGGTCCACAGCACGTGGTTCCAGATGCGTTTCACCGTGGCGCGCACGTTCGATGACGGAGCCTTCCTCCAGGCGGTCGCGCCCGGCTACGCGGATGCGACGGCTGGAACCATCAACGATCCTGTCGACGTCGAGGGCGTTCTGCGGGCCGCCGCCGTCATTCAGCCCGAGGATGCTCAACCCGCGGTTCTCCCCAGGGAAGACTTCCACGGGGGCAACGAGGAAACGTTCGACTGGGCAAGCGCGACGGCCGAAGCATTGGCCGACCTTCCTGAGCCTGGCCCCACTGCGACCCCAGGTCGCGCGACCCCATTCACGCTAACGGTGATGGCTCTGATCGCCGTGTTCGGCGCAGGCATTGCGGTTGGGTACGTGCTCCGGAGACGGTCCTCGTGATGGTGGCGATGGCCTGCTGATGACGACGAGGCATCTCCGCTCCGCCTGGCTGGTTGCCTGCGCGGTCCTTCTGGTCGGCTGCTCGGCATCAGAACCTACCGTTTCCTGCGAGGAGACGACCTGGAGCCCTCCTTCGCCCCTGCGGTGCGAGGACGCGATCGACGCAGCGCTCGCCGCGCTGCCGGACGACGGCACCGAGCCGACGAGGATTACCTTCCTCTACGGGAACTACTGTCCGCCGGGCCGCGAATGCCCAACCTCGCCCGACGTCGGCGTGGTGATCTTCGAGTTCCCGTGGCCTACCTCGAGCTTGTACGTCGAGGTCGTCCCCACCACGGAAGGCGTACAGGTTCAGGACGGCCCCTCGCCGGCCTCCTAATGGGCATTGGTCGATGATGTTCCGGCCGCCGCTGATGACAGTCGGGGGTCCCCTTTCCGCCCGTTTCTTGACAGGGCCGAAGGCCCGCTCGTAGACTCCGCGGGCGTTCACAGCGCCGGGTGTAGCCGCCACCTGCCATCCTTCCCGTTCGCAACGAGGAGCCGCTTCCGCATGACACGCACGGTTCTCATCGACCCGCGAAACGGGAGATCTATGCCCACGACCAGCTGATTCCGGCGGGCAACCGCCGACCAGACCCAAGCCGTGGGACCGATCCGGACCACGGCCTTTTTGTTGCCCCGGTCCGCATCGGTTGACCCAGAGACATCGGTTCAGCCAGACAGGAACCTCAGATGCAGACCGAACTCAGTCCCGAACAGAAGACGGTGACCGCGGAGCGCCCGGCCGAGCCGGCCGAGGCGCCGGAGACTGCCATGCCTGAGACGGCCCTGCCCGCGGAACTGCCCGCCCTGCTGGCCGAGCACGTCACCAAGCAGTTCCGGGTGGGGCGCAAGAAGAAGCCGGTGATGGCCATCAACGACGTCTCGCTGCGCATCGAGCGCGGCGAGATCTACGGCGTGCTGGGCGCCAACGGGAGCGGGAAGTCCACGCTCATCCGGCTGTTCTCGACCCTGCTCACCCTGGACACGGGGCGGGTGGAGGTGTTCGGCCATGACATCGAACGCGACGAGATGGCCGTCAAGCGGATGATCAACCGGGTGTCGGTGGACGCAGCCTTCTTCAAGAAGCTGAGCCCCTTCGAGAACCTGGCGTACGCCGCGCGCCTGTACGGGATGGACCCGACCGAGGCGAAGGCCGAGTCGGTCCGGATCCTGGCCCGGCTGGGGATTGGCGAGAAGCGCCTGAGCCGGCCGCTGGAGCAGATGAGCCGCGGCATGCAGCAGAAGGTGGCGATTGCCCGCGCGCTGCTGACCAGCCCGATCCTGCTGCTCATGGACGAGCCCACGACCGGACTGGACCCGCGGTCCAAGCTCGAGGTGCAGAGCTTCGTGGAGCAGCTGCGCGACACGCACGACGCGACGATCGTGCTGACCACCCACGACATGGACGAAGCGGAACGCCTTTGCCGGCGGATCGCGATCCTCAACGACGGAAAGATCGTGGCCGAGGACACCCCGGAGCGGCTCAAGGCCCAGGTGGCCGCCGAGCACGGGGAGGAACCGACCATGCACAACGTGTTCATGACCTACACCGGGCGCTCCCTCGACGACGACCTCGATGAGGACGAGTCATCCGAGGACGAGGAGGACTAGCGATGGCATTGCTGACGCGTGACGTGAAGGCCTCGCTGGCCTTCGTCGAGCGCAACTTCAACCTCACCAAGCGGTACTGGGGCTGGGAAGTGGCCTGGCTCGTCTACTCCGTGGCCGGGGCCCTGTCGGTGACGCTCATCGGCAAGAGCCTGGGCGACGAGGAGCTGCTCCTCACCCTGGTCATCGGCACCATCTTCTGGAGCTACCTGGCGATCATCTTCGAGTTCATCGGTGAGTCGGTCCAGTGGGAGCGCTGGGAGGGCACGCTCGAGTACACGTTCATGGCGCCCATCCGGCGTCCGGCGCAGCTCCTGGGGGCGGCGATGTACGCCGTCATCTTCGGGCTGATCCACACCCTGTTCGTGCTCGTCGTCCTGACCCTGTTCTTCGACCTGGACCTGTCGGATGCGAACTTCGCGACCGCTGTGGCGTTCACCCTGCTGGGCACGATCTCGTTTACCGGAATCGGGATCGCGGCGTCCATCCTGCCGCTCATGTACGTTGAACGCGGGGCGCAGATGGTGTTCGTGCTGCAGTCGGTCCTGCTTCTCGTGAGCGGGGTCTACTACAGCATTGCCATCCTGCCCGAGTGGATGCAGTTCATCAGCCAGTTCAGCCCGGCCACGTACGTGCTCGACGGCGTGCGTGAGGGCCTCATCCATGGTGCAAGCATTGGAGACCTGTTGTACGACGTGTGGCCGCTCCTGATCATGGCCGTGGTCTTCATTCCGCTGGGCCTGTGGGCCTTCGGGCGGGCGGAGCGCTATGCCAAGCGCACCGGCCGGCTGAAGCGGGTGGGCTGATGACGACGCACGTATCGGTCCATCTCCGGCCGTACGCCGGAGAGGCGGATGTCCCGCACTTCGTGCGGATCGCGAACGAGGCCATGGCCGCGGACGAGGTCAGCGAGCACCTCACCCTGGAGCAGGTCACGACCGAGATGCGGCCGTCCGAGAAATCGGACCCGGCTACGGACCTGGTCGTGGCCGAGGTGAACGGCGCGATGGTCGGCTTTGCCAAGGTGGAATGGATCGACACCAACGATGGGCTCCGCGAGTACCGGAGCTGGGGCGAGGTCGATCCCGCCTGGCGGCGCCGGGGGGTGGGGACGGTGCTGTTCGCCCGTGCCCGCCAGCGGATTGCCGAGGTGGCCGCCGGGCACGACACGCCGCTCCCCCGGGTGGCGGGCGCCTGGTGCTCCGACAGAGATCGCGGGGCAGACGTCCTGTACCGATCGGCCGGGTACGCGCCGGCGCGCTGGTTCTTCCACATGAACCGCGACCTGGCGCAGCCCATCGCGGACATGCCGCTTCCCGAGGGACTCGAGGTACGGCCGATCACGATGGACGATGCTCGTCGCCTGTTCGACGCGGACATCGAGGCCTTCCGCGACCATTGGGGCGGGGTGGACGGCTCGGACGAGCAGTTCAACAAGTGGGTCGGCGAGTCCACCTTCGACCCCGCGCTGTTCGTGGTCGCCTTCGACGGCGACGAGATCGCCGGGGCGAGCGTGAACACGATCTACCCCGAGGCCAACGCGACGCTGGGCGTGAACCGCGGCTGGCTGGACTCGGTCTTCGTCCGGCGTCCATGGCGACGCCGTGGCCTCGCCCGGGCGCTGGTGAGTCGCAGCCTGGTCATGCTCCGCGAGCAGGGCATGGCCGAGGGCATCCTGGGCGTGGACGCCGACAACGAGAACGGCGCCCTGGCCGTGTACACCGACAACGGCTTCCTGACCACCGAGAAGTTCACCGCCTACCGGCGTCACTTCGAGGTGGACCGATGACCGTGGCCCCCGCGCGGGTCGAGGTGCCGGAGGCGCCGCCCATCCCGGGGCTGGACTTCCGGCGCCTGCGCCTGCCCGAGGACCTGCCGGCGATCGCGGACCTGTTCAACACGTGCAATGCCTTCGACGACGTCGAGGACCGCAACAACGTCGACCGACTCGAGCAGTGGTACGCCACGGCCTCGGGCTGGGACCCCGCGGTGGACTGCTTCGTGGCCGAGGTGGAGGGATCGGTCATTGGCTACGGCAAGGTCCAATGGTCGCAGGACACCGACGGGGGCCGGAACTACAGCACCCACGGGTCGATCCATCCCGACTGGCGGCGCCGTGGCCTGGGACGGGCCATGTACCACGCCAACGTGCACCGGCTGCGCGAGATCGCGGCGGGGCAGGACCTCCCGTCAACCGTGGAGCGCCGGCTCGAGGCCTGGGTCATGGAGTCGCAGGTCGGCGCCATCGCCCTGCTCGAGTCGGAGGGATTCACCGTCGCCCGCACCTTCTTCGAGATGTTGCGCCCCAACCTCGAGACTGCCGTCGAGCTGCCCATGCCCGAGGGCCTGGAGGTCCGACCGATGCTGCCCGAGCACTATCGGGCGGTCTGGAACGCCGATGCCGAGGCGTTTGCCGATCACTGGGGCGGGATGGACAGCTCCGACCAGGCGTTCGAGCGCTATTTCAGCGGGCCCAGCTTCGAACCCGACATCTGGCGCGTGGCCTGGGATGGCGAGCAGGTCGCTGGATCGGTAGCCAACATCATCATGCGCGAGTACAACGCCCAGACCGGGTCGCAGCGGGGGATCCTGGCCGGGGTCAGCGTTCGCCGTGCATGGCGCGGTCGAGGCCTGGCCCGGGCGCTCGTCTCACAGAGCCTCATCGTGCTCCGCGAGCACGGCATGACCGAAGCGGTGCTGGGCGTGGATGCGACCAACCCCACCGGGGCGCTGGGCGTGTACGAGGCGAACGGATTCGCGGTCCACCGACGAACTGATGCGGGGTCAACCCGAGGTCAGGTTGGCGATCGCCTGGGGATTGGCGCTCGCGCTTCGTTTTGATGAGGCGCTGCAGTCGCAACTGGAATAGAGACCGATATCGCTGCCACTCAGCTGCCGGAGAGCGACTTGCTGTGCGCATGCCAGGCGATCCGCTCTGTTGCTATCGCGCTGAAGGATGACAGCGAGCGGGCGCTGCCGCTGGCACAGGATTGCGTGAATCGCTCGTCCGATCCCTGGACCGCGAATGTTGCCTCAAACGTCGTTCGCTTCGGCCACCTGCAGGCCGGTGACCTCAAGCAGTTCTATGCGACGCCCTGGATGCCCTATTCGCCGGACGAAGACCGGAGAAACGTATTCGCGTCGGTATATCGGCGCTGCCTTCAAGGTGTCGCAGAACTCCGGCAGCTGCGACTCGCCGCGGCGGAGGCTCATTACCGTGAGGGGCTGCGCATTGCGGAGCAGTATGTCGGCCCGCACTCGGTGGCAGCGGCTTTGCCGACCAGCCTGATTGCACGGATCCTGTACGAGCAGGGCCAACTGGACGAAGCAGAAGCGCTGGTGATCGATCGCGCATCGCTGATCAACTCCGGGACGATGCTCGACTGCGTTCGCAGCGCCTATTTCGTGATGGCCAGGGTCGCCGCCGCGCGGATGAACCTCGAGCGTGCCCACACGCTGCTGGAACGAGCTGAAAGCCACGGCATCTCACGTGATTGGGGAAGGCTGACGGCAGCTGCAACAGCAGAACAAGCGCGGCTTTACCTCAACGAAGGCCGCGTCGACGAAGGCGCCGCGTGCGTCGATCGGCTGGAGCGACTTGCGAGAAAGTATCCTGCGCCGCGACTTTGTGCATGGTCGGAAATTCAATGGGACCACAAACTGGCCCAAGCTCATTTGCTGGGACAACAGGAGCGCCCCGAGGAGGCGATGTCTATCCTGCGGGAGCTTCAGCGTGAAACCGAAGCGGCCGACCATCGCTACTTCCTGATCCTGGTCGAGATTCGAATCTCGGCCCTTCGGCTACGCCTTGGCAAGGCCGCGGAAGCAACAAGTCGATTTCGCCGCATCCTTGCCGCATGCGCCAGCGGGGGTATCTATCAGATCATTTTGGACGAGGGTTCGTTCACTTCCGACCTCGTCCAGATAGCCCAGCAGAGCGGCAGCATTGGCGCGCACTTGACGTCTTATGTTGATCGGCTCGTGGCCGATTCCCAAAGGGCCCGGCAAGATCGCCTGGCGCCGACCTTCAGACTCTCGAGGCCCTGCAGGCATTGAGTTCCCGCGAGACCGACATTCTCACGCTGATTGCGGGAGGATTGTCCAACAAGGAAATCGCCCGGAGCCTTTACATCGGTCCTGAGACCGTGAAGTCGCACCTCAAGAGCGTCTTCACCAAGCTGGGTGTGGAGAGGCGCGCGCAAGCGGTATCACGCGCGCAGACCCTGGGTCTTGTCACTACGCAGTGAAGCGTCGCGCCCGAACGCTCGTCCGTTCGAGGATTTGTCTGGCCGAAATGAGATCGGGTGTCGTGAGACCTTCGGAGAACTGATTGTAGACGGGGCCGATCAGATCATGGGCACGCTGCAGTTCGCCGCGCCCGATCCAGATACGCGCGAGTTCCAATCCAGCACGCAATTCGAACGAAAGCGCCGATTGTTGCCGTGCCAGCATCATCGCCTTCTCGAAAAACTCCTCTGCCGAGAGTCCTCGGGCACTTCGCCGGACGCAAACGCCGAGCCTTTCGCCAGGAAGAATGCAGGCAGGTGAAGAGGCTTATTGGCTTCGACAACGCCAGCGATCGAATCGTCGATAAGCGCCAACGCTTCCGAGCGCGCGTTTTGCTTCGCCAAGCTGACCGTTAATTCAGAGACAAAATCGCTCGTCAAGTACTTCGTACCGGTGAACTTGCCAGTTTCTCCAAACTCTCCTGCAGATGTTGTATGCCATCCGTCATTCGGCCCGACGCGGATCAAGTAGCGGCCCCTAAGCCCCAAAGCGACCGCGCGAGATGGCGCCAACGAATGCTTCTCAGCGGTATGCTCGAGCTTCGAAAGACCACGTTCGACCTGCTCCAAATCGTCGATCCAAAAATAGAGCCGCATCGGGTGAGTGAGCGCCCGACACAGTCCGATTGGATGCCCTGACCTTGCGGCCTCCTCAATGTTCATTTTGGCATAGTCGGACGGCCTGGTCGAGATTGCCGGCGAACAATGTGAATGGGTAAGAACGCTAAAGCGAAGAGCTCCGCAGATCGAACAGGTATTGGCTGGCGTTGAACCGTCGGAGGCGAGGCGAGCCATGCAGTGACCGTTTCAGATGTTCTTGCGCCCGGACGTGGTCAGAACGCAGACAGTATGCCGCCCCCAGCATGGAATCGGCGATGGCCGCATCGTCTGGACTTCCGGTCTTCTTCGCGGCGGCCACGCTGCGAAGCGCGAGTTCAACGTTCCCGGCCGCGTCGATCGATGCGATGAAGATACATCGACATTCCGCTAAGGAGACGCAATTGCAGATGGGTATCATCGTGCCGCTGCGCAAAGTTCAGCGCCGTATGGAAGGCATCGCGAACCCTCTCGCTATTCCCTTCGGTGTACATGAGCGACAAAGCAAGCGATGCGTGGATTTCCATCTGATGCCGAGGATCGCAGTCCGGCGTCATCCGATCGATCGCCTTCTCCATCCATGTTCGGCATTCCAAAAAGAGCGACATGGCCAGAAATAGCTGCGAAGCCGCCGCCGCCAATCTTATGGCTGTGCGGTCGTTTCCATCGGGACCAAAGCTCCATTCAAGCGCGGCACGGATATTTCCAAGATAGTGCTGTACGGCGTTGGCTGCAGCTCTCCGTGACTCCAGATCGAAAAGATTGACCGCGTTGCTTTCCAACAATTGGATCAGAAGCTCGCGTGCGCGCCGCAATGGAATTATGCTCGCCGCTCGCGGCGAGTTTCTCCAAAGCATAGGAGCGCGTCGTATCGAGCAATCGGTAGAACGCGTCCCCGCGAGCTGGTCCACACGCCGATGAGCGATTTGTTGACGAGATTTCCTACCGCGCCCGCGATCTCAGACTCGGTCTATCCCCCCTTCCTCTCGCCACTGCGAGCGCGGCCTCCAGCGTGAAGTGCCCCATGAAGATCGCGACGCGTCGCAGGACAACTCGTTCAACCTCGGAAAGATGGTCGTGGCTCCAGTCCAGCGTTGCCTTGAGCGTTTGATGCCGTGGATTGGCGGTTCGTCGACCGAACTTCAGGAGATCGAGGCGCGAACCCAGCCTTGCCACAGTGTTCCTGACGCCGAAGACAGCGGCTCTTCCGGCGGCAAGTTCGATTGCGAGTGCAATCCCGTCGAGCTTGCGGCAAATCTCGGCGACAATCGGGGCTTCGTCATCACTGAGTGAAAACTCGCCGCGGCGAGCACTGACACGCTCGGCGAACAACCGTACGGCCGGATAGGCAATCACCTCTGACGCAGTCAGCCCCGGCTGCTCCGGCGGGCAATCCAATGGACAAAGACGAAGTACGCGTTCACCAGGGACGTGCAATGCCTCCCTGCTGGTCGCAAGTATGTAGATGTCGGGGGCATTTTGAAAAATATAGTCGGCGATCTCCGCGGTTTTCTCGATGAGATGCTCGCAACTATCGAGAATGATAAGCACCCTGCGAGGGCGCAGAAAATTCAGCAACGCCTCCTTTGGATCGACCAACTGCGGGTCGAGCCCTACCGCGGAAGCGATGGCGCCGATGAGATGCTCGTTGTCGCTTACGGTTGAAAGATCGACAAAGAATGCCGCGCCAGCAGAAGTCGGCCAACGCCCCGTGTCCGACTGCCAGGGCAACCGTCGTCTTGCCCATACCGCCAGCACCCAGAATTGTAATCAGGCGCTGGTCCGTCTGGAGCCAACCTTGAATCTCACGAACAACATTTTCGCGACCGACCATGCGGCCCAGTGCGGGCGGCAGGTTGGACATTCCCGCGGATGCACTACCTCTGTCATGGTCGGCTGGGAAGGCGAGCGACCGGCGCGATGAAGCTGTAGCCTTGGCCCTGTATGCTCGCAATGTACTTGTTACCGAACTGACCATCGCCCAGTGCCTTGCGCAGCGCCGACAGATGGACGCGAAGACTGCCTTCCTCGACCGTTACGTCAGGCCATGCCTTCGCGATCAGTTCGGCTTTTCCGACAACCTCACCGGCGTTTTCGAGAAGCGCAATCAGGATGTCGTAAGCTCTGCCACCAAGTGGAATGACCTGGTTCGCCTTCCTGAGGGAACGCTCGGCGACATTGAGCTCGAATGGGCCAAAACCTAGCCGGATTGCACTGGGTGAGCCAATTTGTTGAATCGACATGAGTTATTCCGCCAAGATCCTCGACAATTCGGTCGTTTCGCCGTTCGTCGTCGGTCTTGTGCAAATACACTCCCAGCCCATCAAGTGTTAGCCGAAACCTCCTCCAGCAACAAGCTGTCAGTGCAACGAGTTGATGTTGCTGTCGGGTCGGTATGAGCCGTTCAACACCTGCTTGGCCAATCGTAGATCAGAGGTCTCAAGGCCTTCTCGAAATTTCGCGTGGGTGGTTTGCAGGGTCCGCCACGCGGCCTCCTTTCGCCCGAGCGACTTTTCGGCAATGGCAAGGCTGGTCGCGGCCCTGAGCGCCCACGACAAGCTCGCTTGTCTGTCCGATAGTTCAAGCGCACTGAGAAAATACTGCCTGCCAGCCGCAAGTCCCTCGCCATTGCCAAGGGCCAGTTCGCCCCTGATGCGAAGCAGTTCCGGAGCGTACCATTGGGCCTCGCCAAGGTTGATCTTCGCTCGTTCGAAGACAGCCAGTCCTTGCCGGTGACGACCGGCGACGGCCGTACATCTTGCAAACTCTGCTTGCAGGATCCAATTGAAGACCCCATATCGCGCCGCTGACAGCTTCTCCAAACCGCGGTAGAGCGTCGCCGAAGCTGCATCGCCCTCACCGCGCCTGACTCTGCAGAGAGCCTGCATGCTGAGGCCGAAGCCGTGATAGCTTTCCACAGCGTATTTCGCGGCGTGGTCGACAAGCTCGTTGGCGAGCGCTTCGGTCTCGGGATCGTCCGGACTTATCAGGTATGCGTTGAAGCTTGCCCAGGCGAGCGCCACGCAGAGCGGTACCGCGTGATCTAACTGGCGTGCCTCAGCGATCGACATCAGGCTGAGGCGCCGGGCCTGATCTGGAGAGCCCCGGAGCCAGACCGCGTTGGCCAGTACAGCCAGGGCGTCAACTTTCCGATCGTAGCCAAACCGCTTGATGAGAGATTGTCGGGACGTCTCATCGTCGCGATGCAGGGACAATTCGAAGTGAAATTCGGCCTGCAATATTCGCCCGACATGGTGGTAGGTCACCCCGCGCATGTAATTGGCCATTGCGATCGCGCCACGATTGCCGCTCCCGTCAGCGACATCGCCGCATCGATCAGCCAACTCTGTCGCATCGGCATAACTTGGAAGCCGTATCTGGTGAGCCCAGAGAACAAGCAGGGAATCGAGCTGGCATTCGGTGTCGTTGAGGCACTCGGCAAGAAGACGCGCTTTCGCCCAGCTCGCGTACGACTCTTCGGTCATACCATCCGTGAACATCATGCAGCTGGCGAGTGCGGACTGAATAATCATTTCCTGCCGTGAGCCGGCGCTCGCCTCGTCGAGCCGACTGATGGCTTTCGTCATCCACTCCCGGCATTCGGTAAGCAGAGCCATTGCCATCCAGGTACTTGCCGATGCGGCAGCAAGTTCAACGCCAATTTTCGCTTCGCCTTCGACTGAGAAAGCCCAGTTCAGGGCGGTTCTGAGATTGTCGACCTCATCTCCAAACGCCTTGAGCCTTTCATGCTCATCCGTTGAAGCGCCTTGTTTGAACAAGTCGCAGAAGTAAAGGGCGTGACGCCGGCGACAGTGGTTCTCTTCATCGCTCTTGGCAAGTCGTCGTGAAGCAAAGGCAAGAGTGGTGTCGAGTAAACGCAGCCGCCCCTCCTGCCCCCGAACGGCGATCATCGATTTCGAACGAAGCTCCCAAAGGCAATCCGAGACATTCGCTTCATCTATCGTCTCGTCAGCGGCAACTGCGACAGCCGCTTCGAATGTAAACCCGCCGGCAAAAACACTGAGGCGGCCCAGTACGCGCTTCTCTGCCTCACCAAGCAGATCATAGCTCCACTCAAGCGCAGCGTTTAGGGTCTGATGCCTCGGCAGGGCTGTTCTACGCCCCACCCATGACAGGTTTAGCCGGTCGTCGAGCAAGCTTGCCGTCTTGCTGAGGCCAAATATGTCAACCCTGCCGGCTGCGAGTTCGATTGCCAATGGAATTCCATCAAGCCGCCGACAGATTCCCGCGGCAATCGACGCATCCACATCGACCAGCTCGAAATCACCTCGCACGGCGCGCACGCGGTCGACCAGCAGTTGAACGGCGGGATATTGCAGGGCTTCGCGTGCCAACAAGTTGCTATCTTCCGGAGGGCATGCAAGCGCGCAGAGTTCATGGACATGTTCGCCTTCAACACGCATCGCCTCCCGGCTGGTCGCGAGCAAATGCAGTGTCGGAACACGGCGAATCAGTTCCTCTGCGACAGCAGACGCTCCATCAATAAGGTGTTCGCAACAGTCGAGAATGATGAGCGTTGGCCTTTCCTGCAAACGATCTATCAAGGCCGGTACGACATTGTTTGTTTGTACCGATACACCGAGTGCTGTGGCCACGGCGGGCGCGACGAGTGAAGCAGCGCCGAGAGCACCCAAGTCGACGAAATGAATATGGCCGTTGAAAGTGGCGCTCATCTCGTGGGCAACTGCCACCGCTACCGTGGTCTTGCCGATGCCGCCGGGCCCGACGATCGTCACAAACCTCTGCTCGGTCAGCTTCATCTGGATCGCGGCCAGAGCGTCCCTTCGTCCTAGCATCCGCATCAAGCGCGCAGGCAGTCGGGATCTCGGGGATGGCTTGAGATCCCCCGACGTTGGCGAGGAAAGTGACGTTACCGGTACGACGAAGCTGTAACCCCGCCCCGGCACGTTCGCGATATACCGCCTGCCAGGGTCACTCTGATCGAGAGCCTTCCGTAGCGCCGAGATGTGGACGCGCAGGCTGACTTGTTCGGCTCCTCTCTTTGGCCAAACGCGCTCGATCAGGGTTCTCCTGCCGACGACATTGTTTGCTTGTTCCACCAGGACGATGAGGAGATCCATGGCGCGCGCGCCGAGCGGTACGACCTTTGCGCCATTGGTCAGAAGTCTGGTTCCGATCGAGAGTTCGAAAGGGCCGAAGCTCAGCAGTTTGCCGCGCTGATCGCTCATGGGATATTCTCGTCGACGCCGGTTCTTGAGGCGGCCTCGTCAGGGATTTCGCGCTCACGTCGCCAGTTGGCCGGACTTTGGCCAAAGGCCTGCCTGAACAGCCTGCATAGATGTGCTTGATCCGAAAAGCCCACGCTCAAGGCTATTTCACTCAGTGATGCCGCACTGGTGATCATCAGGTGGCAGGCTCTCTCCAGACGCCTGCTCACCACGAAGGCATGTGGCGACTCGCCAACGGCCAGCTTGAACTTGCGTGAGAAGTGCGCCGGGCTTCGACGCGCGACAGCGCTGAGATCCCGGATATGAATGGTGCGGTGTAAGTTGCTGTCAATGTAAGACCGCACTCGTAGGATCTGCCAAGCCGCCAGACCGCCCCTTGCGGAGCCGTTAGCGCCCGAACAACGTTCGATTTCCGCTTGCAGGATGTGCGATGCTGTGACCAGCGACGCCTTGGCCGCCTCCTGGTCATGCCCCAACTCTCGCCTTGCAGTTTCGAGCAGCTTGGCCACGCTGTTAGCAACCAGGTGAAACTGTTGATCCTCTGCAGGGACAGACTTTGGTGTGGTGACTTGAAGTCCTTCCATGGTCACTTCCTCGCCGAACTATCCGAGGCTTCGGATCGGCGGGAGAGTGCAGCAAGGCACCGCTCCTGGCTCGTTAATCAGTGTTATGGAAGGTTAATGTTGCGCCGCCCAGCAGATCGAATTTGATATTAAATATCAATATGTTACATCTTGATGAAGCTGAGTTTGCAACAATTCAGAACACCCGACGGCCGCTCAGATCCAGATGCCTCACCCAGGAAAGTCTTCCCGCGGAGGGTCTCCGCGCGACGGGGTGCCGCGGAGACCCTCTCGGCGAAGCGACGGACTTGACGCTTCGCCGTTACGGCGGGAGTGTTTTTAGCCACCTACGAGCCATGGTCCTCAAGGATCTTCAGATCACTGACTGAGTAAGAGAGTGAGTAACGG
>CAWEPF010000008.1:0-382787 GCA_963810925.1 uncultured Chloroflexia bacterium
CTCAGGCTCGGCCCGCTGGTCATCGCGCACGACCTGGCGGAGCACGACGTGCATCGCGTCTCTCCCGGAGACAGCCTGGCGAGCTGCATGGAGCATTTCGTACTCAGCGACCACGACGAGCTTCCCGTGGTCGGGGCAGAGGGCCAGCTCGAGGGCGTGATCTCGCGGCGCGACGTGCTGCGCATCTACTCGACCGAGCTGCTCAAGAGCGATTTCCTCGGCGTCTCGGATGCAGCACCCGCCAGCGGCAGACCGCGCGATCCGGTGATGCTCGAGCCCGGACAGACCACCTCGCAGGTACCGGTCCCGCAGCGTCTGGTCGGACGCTCGCTGCGCCAGGCGAACCTGCGCGCGGCGGACCGGCTCACGGTCGTCGGCGTGCGCCCGCGCGGCGAGCGCTTCGAGCACCTGCCCGACCCTGACCGGCCGCTGCGCCGCGGCGATACGCTGATCGTCGTCGGCGCTCCGCAGGACATCGCGCGCTTCGGGGACGCGGGCTGACCACTCCGGCCTCCGGCAGCCAGACCACGCCGTTGACGTGCGCACCGCCGTCGAAGAAGAGCGTGTTGCCGGCTCGTCTCACGGGTCGCAGTAGTAGGTCGGAAACCCGGTGCAGCTCAGGTTGACCCCCGGGAAATTGCAGCAACTTCCGCTGCTGCCGGGCCCGCAGTAGCTGCCCGGTGCAATGCAGCCCTGCTGGATGCAGTACTTGGTGCCAAATGGCGCACCGAGACAGCGACCGCTCGCGCAGTTACTGTTCTGAGTGCAGATGCTGCCGTTCGGACAGTCTCCAAGGTCGATGCAGGTGAGCGGCCTCGGCGTACAGTACCCGCTCTCGCAATGGCCGCTGAGGCAGTCAGTGCCTGCATCGCAGGTATAGCCGTTCCCGCACTTTCCGCAGTCTGACGTACATGTCTGGCTGAGATCGATGAAGCTCGTGCTGCAGGCTTCTCCGGCCTCGCAGATCCCGTTGTCGCACTCGCGCTGGCAGCCGAGGATGCCACTGCAACTTCCGCTGATGCAGTCGCTGTCGCCACGCACGAGTGCCCGTTTGGACACTTCCCGCAGTCTTCCTGGCACTGCTGGATCGGGTTGGAGTACTGCGTCACTGGAGGAGAGCAGCTCTCCAGGGAGTCGCAGGGTGCCGTCGCCGCAATCATCCGCCGAGCAAATGAGGTTGTAACAGTTGCCGCTCTGGCACGCGGCGTCGGTCGTACAGGGCGTACCGTCGGGCCACACACTTCCCACGCAGTAGCCGAGATTGCAGACCCCGCTCTCGCAATCATGGCTCTGGAGAACAGGGCAAGCCGTCGGGAACGGGGCCCGGCGTGCACATCGACACGGACTCTTGTACCAGCCAGGGAACGATGTAGATGGCCTGATAGCACACGCCGGATCTGCATTCGGCGTCATCCATACATCCCTCCCAGTCGGGACATCGCTCGGCGAACTGCGGTGGTGCTCCGCAGCACGGAGGGGCTAGACGAGCCCTCACCCACCGGCCCATGGCAGATCCTGCGCTGGCGGCAGTAGTCTCCGGCGTCGCAGGTGTCCTGGTTCTTGAACGGCCAGTACCCTCCGCCGAAGCCGGTGTCGCAGTCTGTTTGGAAGTCGGAGCAGATGCCTTCGAAGCCCTCGTAGATGTTGGTGCCGAATACGGAAAAATCGCACGCGTCGCCGGGGGACGGACAGTCCGCGGCATCGGCGCACAGATTGCCACTGATCTGGCACTTCCCGGCGCTCTGACAGGTGTCTCCGTTCCGGCAGTCGTCGTCATCATTGCAGTAGTCCGCGGGTATGCCGTCGGCAGGATCGGCGTCCGCCTCGCAGGGACCACAATCGTCATAGCAACCGTGCAGCCCCTGCTTCGAGCAGGACTTCTTGCCGTTGCAGATCCCGTCGCCGCAACCCGGAGCGGATGGCGGCGGGGCAGTACAGAGACCCGCCTGACAGACTCCCGATGCGCAGTCGGCATTGTCGCTGCACGCCGCGCCGAGCAGACATCGCCCGCAATCCTCCTGACAGCCGTTGGCGCGGCATCCCTGGTCGCTCCGGCAGATCCCGTCGCCACAGAGCGCACCGAACCCGGTGGCTGCCGAGCAGACCTGCAGCAGACCGGGCCCCAGGCCTTTCAGGGCACGGGCCACCAGGACCACGCTGAGCAGATCGCAGTCGGTGGCCGCCCCGTGGATCCCGCAACGGGAGGCTTCCTCTGTAGTCAGGGGCTTGCCGGCGGGGTTGACCAGATACTCCCGGTATCGAGCCAGATCGTCGGGTCCGACCTTGCCACGGAGAGCAGCGCTCCGATTGGCAGACATCCCCGTCTTATCCGGCGGCCCCTCCGCGATGCTGCCGCTATCGACATTTGGATTGTCCTGAACGTACTTGCAATTGTCGATTGCATCGACGATGCCGTCATTGTCGGTATCGCTGGAGATCTCCCATTCGACCAGCGCATAATTCCCCTGCCCCGTTCCGCTCGAGTCATTACTGCCCCACGTCATACGCGCGGGAACGCCGCCTGCGGCGATGCCCCCATGACCGGTCAGGGGCGTCTGCTCGCCATCCACATACAGGGAGGCTGACCCCGCGGCGGGCGAGTAGACGAGCTCGTAGAGGTGATACGTGGCACCGGCGCCCTGCAACGCATACGACACCTCCGACGCACCACTACCCAGAAGCACGATCGGGTCCCCATCGGTCTCCGTTCCGAAGTGGATCAGGTAGCGCGTGACGCCGGTCGAGTACTCCGCCTGGACGGAAAAGTCGGGCGCATCTCCCGGATCCGGAAGCCTCAGCTCGAGCCGGAGCACCCACCCTTCGGCGCTGGCCGATGCGACCTGGCCGGCAGCCGGCGTCCGGATGTAGGTCCGGCGCGAACCGCTGGCCCCCGAGTTATCGTCGACGAACCACGCACTCGTCCCCGCGTCGTCGATCGGTCCGACGACTACGCCCGGGTCTGTGTCGGGCGTCTGCCAGCCTTCCTCGTTGATCGGGTCGTTGTCTCCAACGTGCGAGAAGCCCACCTCGCTCGCGAGCGCCCGCATGCTCGCGAAGAGACAGACTCCGGCGACTACGAACGATCCGCTGCGGGTGAAGCTCACGTTGGCTGTCGCTCCCCAGATGCTCCGCGATTCTACTCGCCCGGCTCGCTCTGGCAGACTCTTCGACGGCACCCGAGGCTAAGCGAACGACGCTCCGACTCGTGACCCACTACTGAGATTCCCGTAGTGAGGCGCTCTGGCGCGAAGCCGCACCGGTCACGGAGTCCCGATCCCTGGGCTGCGGTGCGGTCTCCGGGGGTGGTGACCGGTACCGGTGGGGGCTCCGGTTCGCGTCCCGCCACGCGCCGACCGCGATTGCAACCAGAAGGACGGCCAGACCAGCGAGCGTCTGAAGGGGGGTAAGGTTTTTCACGTACTCCCAGAAGAGATCCATGAGCTGTTCCTCCGTCTCGCTACGTCTGACACGGCAACCCCCGAGGATCTTTGGCGCCGCGTCGCTCGGGTCGGGACCCACAGCTTCTGGTCGGACGGCATGCAGACAACCTCCCGCTCTGGTATGAATTCGGTCATACCAGAGTAGGAGAGGACAGCTTGCCGAAGACGGCGACGAAGGTAGCCGTGAGCATCCCGGAGCCGCTGTACCAGGCGCTCGAGCGGGCGCGCAGGCGTTCGGGCAAGAGCCGCAGCGCCGTGATGCAGGAGGCCCTGCGCGATTGGCTGCGGCGCGGTGCGCAGGCCGAGCTCGTCCGCGAGTACGAGGAGGGATATCGCGCACGACCGGAGGACGAGGGCGAGGCCGAGTCGGCGCTCGCAACCGCCACCGCCCTGCTCGGCGACGAGGAGTGGTGATGCGACGCGGCGAGGTCTGGTGGGCCGAACTCCCTGCGCCCGCCGGTACGCGGCCGGTCCTCCTGCTCTCCCGGAGCGAAGCCTACGCGGTGCGCGATCTCGTGATCGTCGCCCCTCTCACATCGCGGATCCGGCGCATCCCCACTGAAGTCCCGCTCGGCCGCGCCGACGGGATTCCGAGACGCTGTGCCGTGAACCTCGATACGCTCACCACGATCCCGAAGCGCCTGCTCGCCCGGCGCCTCGCGAGACTGTCCGCCGAGAAGCTCGTCGCGGTCGATCGCGCGCTCCGCTTCGCGCTCGGTCTGCTCTAGCGGCTGCGCGCCTACTCCGGCATCTCCGGCGCCCAGACCACGCCGTTGATGTGCGAGCCGCCGTCGACGAAGAGCGTGTTGCCGGTGACGTAGCGGGCGTCGTCGCTGGCGAGGAACAGCGACGACCGGCCGATGTCGCGCTCGGGGTCGCCGATGCGGCCCATCGGGTTGCGCCGCATCCGCGGCGGCCTCGATCTCGGGGTGCTGGCGACATGACGCGGCGCGAACGACGCGGTCTTCGCCGCCGGGCAGATGACGTTGGCGACGATGCCGTGCGGCGCCCACTCGCGCGCCGCCGTGCGCGTAGCGCGCGCAGCGCCTCCTTCGCGATGTTGTACTCGGCCGTGTCCATGTGCGCGTTGACGCCGTTGAGGGAGCAGACGTTGACGATGCGGCCGCGGCCCTGCGCCTTCATGTGCGGGAAGACCGCCTGCATCGCCCAGAAGCGGGCCGTAGAAGCCCACCCGAAGCCGTGCGCCAGATCGCGCGTCGGTCTTGTGCTCGAGCGGCGGAAGCGTCGCCGCCGCCCCACGCGTTGTTCACCAGGACGTCGACCGCGCCCCAGGCGGCGACCGCGGCGTCGACCATCGCCGGCCACTGCCGCCTTGTCGCTCACGTCGGTCTGCAGCGCACAGGGCCTCCGCTCCGAAGTCGCGCTTCAGCTCGTCGGCGCCGTCGCGCGCCGTTGGCGCCGTCGCGCTCCGCGATCAGCACCGTCGCGCCCTCGGACGCGAAGCGCCGCGCGATGCCGCGACCGATGCCCTCGCCCGCTCCCGTGATGATCGCGACGCGCCCGTCGAGCCTTGCCATCCCACACCTCGCAATGCTTGCCTGAATGCATTCTGCATCGGTAGGCTGCGAACGTGCACCCCTGGCGACTCGCGCTCGTACTGCTGCTGCTGAGCCTGTCTCCGCCCCTCCACGCCGGACCTCCCGCGTACGGAGACCAGGCGACGTTCGAGCACATCGAGGCTCTCCGGGCCGTCGCGATCGCGATCGACGGCGACGGCTCGGACTGGTCGGGGATCCCCGCGATCGCGGATCCCCCGGGCGACGCCGGCAGCTTCGAGGACCGCGACATCACCTCGGTCTCGATCGCGCCGCTCGAGGACGCGCTGCTGGTGCGCATCGCGACCGCCGCACCTCCATCGGATGAGGCGATCTACTGGATCGAGATCGACTACCGCGGCTACCAGACGCTCGATCTCCAGATCGGCCTGTATCCGGGTTTCGACGACCTTCTCTGGACCTACCCGGAGGACGCGGATCCCTCGTTCCAGTACTGGGCGGACTCCGAGCTGGCGATCGCCGGCGTCGTCGAGGCGCGCATCCCGTACTCGGCGCTGGCGCCGGCCCTCCCCGCGGAGATGGCGAGCGCGCTCTCGGGCGCGGGCGCGCGCGGCTGGCTGCGCGTGTGGGCGTTCAGCGAGCACCCGACGACCTTCGCGCGCCTCGACCAGGCGATCGTCGGGTCCTACCGCCTCGTACCGACGCCCTACCCGCTCGACCCGCCGCGGCCTGCGGTGGCCGGGCCCGCCGTCGAGATCGGGATGCCGCTCGACGGCCCGTGGATGATCGTCCAGGGACCCTTCACGCCGGGAAGCCATGCGAATGCCTGGGCCTGGGACCTGAGCCGGATCGACGCCGAGTTGCACGAGAGCGATCCGGACCCGGGGGTCGCGAATACCGACTACTACTCGTTCGGCGCGCCGGTGCGCGCGCCACTCTCGGGTCCGGTGCGCTTCGCGCGCGGCAGCCAGCCCGATCGGCCGCCTCGCAGCGTCCCGCCGCCCGGCTCACAGTCGAACCTGGTGCAGATCGACGCGCCGGGCGATCGCAGCGTGAGCCTGTACCACCTGCGTCAGGCCAGCGTGCTCGTGAATGCCGGCCGACGCGGTCGAGGGTCAGATCGTCGGTCAGGTCGGCAACTCGGTGGACGGGCTATTCCTGGCCGCACCTGCACCTCCAGGCCGAGGCTCCCGCGGGCAGCACCACCTTGCAACCGATCGCGCTGCGCGACGTCGAGGTGCAGCTCAACCCGGGCGATTCCGATCCCTGGGAGCGCCGGCTGGCGAGCTGGGAGCCGCGCGAGGGAGTGCTGGTGCGGCCCGCGCGCGCGCTGTGCGGCGACCTGAATCTCGACCGCTCGCTCGACGCCGTGGATGCCGCGCTCTACCGCGCGGTGCTGGTCGGGAGCGCGTCGCTCTCCGCGGCGGGCAGCGCGCGCTGCAGCGTGATCGGCAGCGAACGGCCCTGCTCGCTGGCCGACTCGGTCGTGGTGCGCCGCCGGCTCTCGGATCCGCCGGGCGCGCCTGCCATCGCGCAGGTGTGCAGCGCGGCGCTCGGCTCGCCTTGAAGCGGGTCCTCCTGCTCTGTCCCACGCAGTGGGACCTGCGCCAGCTCGCGAGCTGCCGCGCGGAGTGGCAGGGCGAGTTCGAGATCGCGCTCGGCAGTCCGACGGAGCTCGAGCTGGGCTGGGACTTCGACGTGCCCGCCTACGTCGAGCGCTGTGCGGAGGAGTACCGCGGGCAGATCGATGGCGTGTTCGCCTCGTGCGACTACCCCGGCGCCGCGGCCGCGGCGCTGCTCGCGCGGCGGCTGGATCTGCCCGGAGCGTCCCCGCGAGCGGTGCTCGGCGCGGCGCACAAGTTCCACGCGCGCGGCGTCTCGCGCCGCGCGGTCCCCGAGGCGACACCGCGCTTCGAGCTGCTGGATCCCGACGGCGCTGCGCCGGCGCTCGGCTTTCCGTGCTTCGTCAAACCGGTGAAAGGCCTCTTCTCGCTCTGGGCGCGGCGCATCGACGGTCCGGCCGAGCTCGCGCGGCTGCTCGCGAACCCCGCGCTGCATGAGTTCATGGCGCGCTGGCCCGCCATGTTCGAGCGTCTGATCGCGCCGTATCCGGAGCTCGTGCCCGGCGCGAGCTCGCTCCTGGCCGAGGAGCTGCTCGGCGGCGCGCTCGCCACCGTGGAGGGCTTCCGCCAGGGCGCGCGCGTCGAGATCCTGGGGGTGGTCGATTCAGCCGTGCGATCCCGCGACCGGCAGCTTCACGCGCTTCGACTTTCCCTCGCAGCTCCCGCCGGAAGTGCAGGCGCGCATGACCGACGTCGCGCGCCGCCTGGTCCCCGCGCTCGGGCTCGACTCCGACGTTCTTCAACGTCGAGATGTTCTGGGACGCCGAGTCGGACCGGATCGCGATCGTCGAGGTGAACCCGCGCATGGTGGGGCAGTTCGCCGATCTGTACGCGAGGGCGCTCGGCGGCAGCAGCTATCCGGATGCCATGCGCCTGGCGACGGGCTCGTCGCCGCGCGCGCGTCCGCCGCGTCCGACCGGCTGCGCCGCGAGCATACCGCTGCGTACGTTCGAGCCGGTGCGCGTGATCAAGGCCCCCCCGCCGGAGCGCCTGCGCGCGCTCGAGCGCGAATTCCCCGGCGCGCCGCTGCTGTGGAGCGAGTGCGAGGCCGGTCACGTACTGCGCGACTTCGACTCCGAGGACGGCGCGAGCATCCGCTACGCGATCCTCAACCTCGGAGCCGATGACCGCGCACAGCTCGATGCGCGCCGGGTCGAGCTCGAGACCGCGCTGGGCTACGAGCTCGAGCCGCTGCGCGACGCCTGACGCGCCCGCTGCAGCTCGGCGGTCGCGCCCGGCGGCAGCACGATGATGTCGAAGCCCTGCTCGAGCCGCTTGACCGCGTCGCTCTTGCGACCGCCGACTGCACCGACCGGCACGCCGGCGTTCTTGCAGACGCGCAGGGCCTGCTGCACGGCGGCCTCGACCTCCGGGTGCTCGAGCTCGCCGCGGTAGCCGAGCGACACCGACAGGTCGCCAGGCCCGACCCAGATCGCGCCGATCCCGCGCACCTGTTCGACGATCTCGGGCAGCGCGCGGATGCCCTCGGCGTTCTCGATGATGCCCATCAGCAGCAGCTCGCCGTCGGGATCGAGCGGCCAGAGATCCGCGGCGTCGTAGTAGGCGTCGCCCGAGATGCCCCAGTAATGCGCCGCGCCCCACGGCCACCAGCCGCGCTCGCCCGCGGGCTCCAGGTCGGGAGCGCCGCGCACCTGCGGGTAGCGCGCCGAGCGCACCGCAGACTGTGCAGCCTCGACGCTGTCGAGGTGCGGCAGCACCAGACCGTAGGCGCCGGTGTCGAGCGTCTGCTTGATCACCCACTGGTTGCGTTCGCGCGCGTACGGCGGGATGCGCACGAACGGCACCACGTCGGGCTGCACGCTGCCCTTGGCCGCGATGCGCCCGCGGTGCAGCAGGTGCTGCAGCGAGTGGCGCAAGAGCGGCAGGTCGAAGCCCTGGTGCTCGGTCTCGACGATCACCATGTCGAAGTCCGAGAGCGCGAGCTGGGCCAGGCCATCCCAGTCGCCGTTCTGCGCCACCGCGGCACAGAAGACCGGCCGCCCGGTCTCGAGCAGCTCGATCACCTTGTTCAGGCGCGCGCCGCGCGGCATTCAGGAGGGCCGCGGCGCGCGCGCGAGCACGCGCGCCGCATGCTCGGCCACCGGCGTGCTCTTCCAGAAGTCGGGGTTCATCTGGCCGTGCAGCCGGATCGTGTTGTCGGAGGCGAAGTCGCGGAAGTCGTCCCCGCTCATCGCGCCGTCCTCGACCAGCTCCCAGGCCTCCTCGACCACGCGCGTCATGTCGGGCACGTCGAAGTGGCCGATGTCGGAGCTGAAGATCGCGTTGATCCGCCGAGCTGTCGGTGGAGCATCGGACCGTCGTCGTCCTGGTCCACTACCTGGGTCTGACCCCCACCGAAGCCGCCGAGCGGATGGGCACTCCGGCCGGCACGGCCCGCTCGCGGCTGCACTACGCGCTCGAACAGCTCCGTGCTTCGATCGAGGCCGATGCCGAACCGATGTCCACGCGAGGAACGGCATGACCGGCGAGCGAGACTTCATCGATCAGATGGAGGCGTACCTCCACGAGTACGAGGGCGTCACCCCGCTGCCCGACGCGGTCCGTGACGCCCTCCACGCCGAGCTCCCACGCCTCGGGCAGGTCCGCCGCCGGCGGCTTCCGGAGTACCGATACCTTGGCCTGGCCGCCGCCGTGGTACTGCTTGCAATCATTGGCCTCTACTTTGGTCTCACGGGCCCCCTGCCCGGCAATCGGGGACCCACCCCGACAGCAAGCCCGACGGCGTCGCCGACTCCCGTGGTCGAGGCGGAGCGAACCAAGCTGCAGTTCGGGACCGTCTATCACGCGACGGCGTTCAGCGAACCGCTCACCTTCGTGACGCCTCAGTTCGATCCGACCGTGCCCCCGGGCGACGGCGTCGTGGCCGTGGCCCAGCAGCTGGGATCGAGTGGTGGCGTCCTGATGATCGAATACGGGTGCTGCTGGGTCACGTGGCTCCTGGACGACCAGCCCGTGCGGGTCGATGTGTGCGACTCATCGCGGGGCGTCCTTCCCGACATTCCCGCGACGCCCGAGGACGTGGGCAGCTGGCTCCGTTCCGGCTCCACGCTCGTGGTCGCTGATCCAGTCGAGATCCCCGTAGACGGCCGAACCGCGCTTCGATATGACATCACGTCGCCGCCATGGACTGGGGTTGGAGGCCCGACTGGCTGCCAAGTGGGTGACGCTGATAACGGGCTTGGCGAGGGGAGCTATCCGTTGACGACGCGGGTATTTGCGGTTCCGACCCGCGACGACACGATCCTGTACGTGACCTGGAGCGACGCGGGCAGCCTGCCCTACGTCGAGCAGGGCGCGGACGAACTCGTCGGCTCCATGACCTTTGATTGAAGGAGCTCGAGAAATGACGATGCGCGGCGCAGTCCTGTTCGCCTTGATCATCGTGGCCGCGGCTTGCACTCCTTCGGGTTCGATGCCCGCCTCCTCTGGGGCGATCCCCTCGCCGAGCGGGTCCGCCGTCGCGGCCCCAGCCGAAGCCACGCCCGATGCGAACGGTCCTGATTGATCATCTCCGTGGACTTGGGGCTGCGCGGGCCTTCTTACAAGCCCTTCCGGAAGTCCCGTCCTGCTCGGAAGTCAGCCGAGTCGAAGTCATCCAGGGTCTCCGAGCCTCGGAACGGGCGGCCGCCGAGGACCTGTTCGACGTTCTGACCTGGGTCCCGGTGGATGAGGGAATCGCCCGCCGCGCCGGCGAGATCGGGCGGCGCTACCGGCGCAGCCACCCGGGGCTCAGCCTGGCAGACCTGATCATCGGCGCGACAGCTCTGGAGCTGGACATGACCCTCGCCACCCAGAACGTGCACCACTTCCCCATGTTCCGGAGCCTGCGACCCCCCTATTGACGTCCCCTGCCGCTGCGGACGCGGGAAGCACTATGGGAGGGGGATCAGCCCCCAGTCCCCCTCGAGGTAGATGGCTTCCTCCCCCTCCTCGTCGGAGATGTCCCATTCGTTGAAGAACGCGCTTGCTCCCTCGCGAGTGGCCCAGCAGGCGAGGGCATAGAAGGCCGATCCGTCCGCGGCATGCCAGCAGCGGTGGAACAGGCAGCCGTGCGAGCGCGCCGAGTCGCGCATGGCATCGGTGATCCAGGTCAGGCGCTTGTCGTACAGGTCCTTCGCCGTCTCCCCTCGGGTGGGGGTCGGTGTCGGAACCGTGAACAGGACCCAGATCGGCCTGGTTTCAGCCACGGACCGATGATAGGGCGGCGCCCATCAGGCGGGGCGTTCCGCCGCCTGGAGACCGAAGGCGCCACCCGGGGCCACCGAGATCGACTTCCGAGGGATCAGTCCCGCGCCGCCTGCCAGGAGCGCATCTCATCAAAGCTCCACAGGCCCGACTCGCTGGTCATCGAGAAGTACAGGTCGAAGAACGCGCCCTGCTGGCCGCCCTTGCCGGGCGCCGACGGACGGAGCGCGTCCCCGATCACGAAGTACCCGCCCGGGCGAAGCGCCCGCGCCACCCGGGCCGCGAACGCCCGGTTCGTGGCCTCGTCGAAGTGATGGACCAGGCTGATGGCCATCACCACGTCGTACGCGCCTTCGCCCAGGTCATCGGTCAGGGCATCACCCGCCCGCAGGACGACGCGGTCCCCCATGTTCTCCCGCGCGAGGATCGGTGCGGCCTCCGCCACCGCCTCGGGCAGGTCCAGCACCGTGGCCCGGAGCTCGGGATAGCGGCGACACAACACGACCGAGAAGTAGCCATGCGATCCGCCGACGTCGAGCAGGTCGTGCGCGCCCTTCGGCATGGGGAATCGCCGCGCGAGCAGACCGGCCAACGGGTTGGCCTGGGCGCGCATCCCGCGCTGGTAGAGGCCCCAGTCAGCGGAGGACATCGTCCCGTGCACGTCGAGCGGGGCGCCGTTGCGGGTGAACGCCTCGAGCTGGTCGATCCAGCGCCACTCGAGCTCCTTCATGAGGATCAGGTCGCGGATCCCGCCGGGCGCATCGGCCAGCAGCCACCGACGCGTCTGCTTCGACAGCGTGTAGCCACCTTGACCGTGCCGCACGTAACGCATGGTGATCAGCACGTTCAGCAGTTTCTCGGTGGCCCGCGGTTCGGTCCCGCAGGCGGCGGCCACGGCGGCGGCTGACTGCGGACCGTCGGCCAGGGCCTCGAACAGCCCGAGCTTGGTGGCCGTCACGAGCGCCCGCGCGTACACCGGCGCATACGTCTCGAGCATGGGCACCGGCACCAGGCCGGTCGGCATGAGCACCGATTCCAGCGGGTTCTCCGCCATCAGTCCAACGCGCACGGGAAACCTCCTTCGATTGGGCTTGGGTTCGGGGATGCCCCGGGAAAGGTGTCAGACGGGCGGCACCGGGGGCTGGGCGGGGGGTTGGGCTTGAGGCGGCACCACGCCTGCCACGGGCGGCGCCAGCACGACGGCGTGCGGCGAATGCTGCAGCGCGTTCTTGAACAGCCACCCGTACGCCAGGGCGGTGACGACCAGAATCACGACCCCCAGGGCCAGGCTGTACCCGACCACGGCGTCATACAGGCCGTGCACGGTGGCCGCGATCAGGATCCCGCTGATCAATCCCATGTATCGGTTCATCCCGAACCGCTTGGCCCCGTAGAAGTAGCCGATGATCCCGGTCCACAGCCCATGGCCCACCGTCGCGGTGACGGCCCGCATGACGGCGACCTCCGCGAACTGGTCCGAGAACGCGAGCAGGTACATGGTCGTCTCGACCGCGCCGAAGCCCAGGCCAAGGCTCGTGAAGTACAGCATCGGGTCGGCCGGCTCATCGACGTTCGGTTCCTTCCGCGCCCGGAATGCAGCGAGCAGTCCCTTGATCGTTTCCTCGGGCAGGCCCGCGACCAGGAAGAAGAACACGAACACACCGATGAACGCGGTCTCGTCGATGTTCAGGCTCTCGACCGTCGACCCGGTCAGCACGGCCAGGAGGAGGGCGGCCGGCACGGCGAACGCGCCGCCCCAGATGAAGAAGCCCATCACGACGCGGTGGGGCTCAGGGTTGAGCTTGTCCTTGCGATAGAAGTAGACGAGCCACCCGAACGCCGGGATGAAGGCCGCCAGGATCGCGAAGATCAGCGGATCCATGTGGGAACCCGATGGTAGCCCACCGATACGGGCGAACCCACCGTTGGCGGCCCGGCGGAACTACGGCCGAGAGGTCGGCCGGCCGGGCATTCGGTCGAGGCCGTCGATCAGGAGCTCCAGCCCAAAGGCGAACTCGTCACTCCCCGCGCTGTCGGGGCGCAGGTGCCAGCGGATGTGCTCCCCCAGGTCCGGGTAGCCGCTCGCGTCGAACGTCTCGAGGAACTCCGGCAGCGAGGGGACCAGCTTGGCCATCCCGGCCGAGATGCTGACCTCCCACAGGGTGAATCCCATGATGAACCCGTCCAGGGCGTGATAGGCGTGGTCCGCCAGCTCGTCCGTGAAGCCGGCCTCGCGCAGGGCGCGGAGGACACTGTCCATGTACCGGAAGCGCGGCTGGCTCAGCGAAGGCCCGGATAGCGCCAGGCCGGCCGCCCACTTGTGGGCGAACAGGGCCTGGTTGGCGGAGGTGGCGATCCGACGAATGGCCGCCTTCCACTCGGTGCCCGGCGGCGGGAGGTCGATCTGCTCCAGGACGATGTCCAGGATCCCGCCCAGCAGCTCGTCCTTGCTGCCCACGTGGTGGTACAGCGACATGGCCTCGACACCAAGCTCGGCGGCAAGCTTCCGCATGCTCAGTGACTCGATCCCGTTCGCATCGGCCAGGCCGATGGCGGCCTCGAGCACCCGATCGCGGGTCAGCGGAGCCCGTTCGACCGATGCGCCGGTGACCGATGTGCGCGCGACCGATGCCAAAGCCGTGTCCTCCAACAAGGGTGTTGACAATCTTACACCGTAAGGCCTACAGTCCCGGCCACAACCTTACACCGTAAGTTGGAGTAGCGAGGACCATGGAAGGCACGGCAGCCATGAAAGCGATCATCCAGGAGCGGTACGGATCCCCGGACCTGCTCAAGCTGATGGACATCCCCACTCCCGAGATCGGCGACGACCAGGTGCTCGTCCGGGTCCACGCGGCGTCACTGAACTCGGGCGACTGGCGCCGCGTCCGCGGTGCCCCGGTCCTGATCCGCATGTTCAACGGGTGGCTCAGCCCGAAGAGCCACGGGGTCGCGACCGATGCGGCCGGAGTCGCGGAGGCGGTGGGCAAGGACGTCACCCACGTGCAGGTGGGCGACTCCGTGTACGGCGTCCGGCTGGGAGCGTGCGGCGAATACGTCAGCGGCAAGAACTTCGTCGCGATGCCCGCCAACCTGACGTTCGAGGAAGCGGCCAGCATCCCGGTCACCGGGTGCACGGCGCTCCAGGCGGTCCGCGACCACGCGCAGCTGGTCGCGGGTGACCGGGTGCTCATCAACGGAGCGGGTGGCGGGGTGGGGACGGCACTCGTCCAGGTCGCGAAGGCATTCGGCGCCCACGTGACGGCGGTCAGCGACACGGACAAGCTGGCCACGCTCCGCGACATCGGCGCGGACGAGGTCGTGGACTACACGAAGGACGATTTCACCCGCATGGGTCAGCGCTTCGAGGTCGTGTTCGACATCGGTGGCAATCGGTCGCTGAAAGACCTCCGGCGCCTGCTCGCGCCGAACGGCCGGATCGTGCTCATCGGTGCCGGCAAGGGCATGTTCGGACCGATGACACGGCTCTTCGGTGGAGCCCTTCGGCGCCGGCTGGGCCAGCCGATCCGCTCGTACATCGCGAACGTGGACCACGCGGAGCTGCTCGCATTGAAGGAGCTGGCCGAGACGGGCGCCCTGCGCCCGGTGATCGACCACACCTATCCCCTGGCCGAGACGCCGGCCGCGTTCCATCGGATCGAGACGACGCATGCCCGGGGTAAGGTGGTCATCACCATCTGACCTGGGTGGCTCCCCCCGGCAGGCTTCCCTAGGGGGCGGGCGCGAGGTCCAGGACGCGTCCCGAGATGTCGCCCAGGTCGTACGACTCGGCGTGAGGGTCGCCGGCATCGGTCAGGGCCAGGCGGACGGCGGCGTCATCGGTCAGGAACAGGTAGTGGCGGTGTCCCACCTCTTCGGCCACGGTGCTCTTCAGGAGCCGATGGACGACGTTCACCGCATGACCCAGGAGCTCCGACTGCTGGCCAACGGCCTGGCGGACGTAGGGGCCCTCGTGCAGGACCATCTTGAGGTCGAGGTTGCCGACCCTGGAGCATGCCGTGCACTCGTGGGCGAACCGGGCGGGGTCGGCCCGTTCGCGCGCCTCGATGAAACTGGTGTACGTGCTGCGGAGCATGGCCAGCAGATCGGTTCCGCGCCCGTCAAAGCCAGCCACCGGGGCAATCGCGAACACCGCATCGCCCTCGAACTTGGCCACCTCGAACGGGCTGTCCAGGCCGCTCGACACCGAATCGAGGAGCTCACCCATCATTTCGTACCCGGGCGGAATGCCGTCGACGTAGTCGAAGCCGTGGACGCTTCCGACGTCCGACATGAACCCGGTGTAGCCCGAGATGTCGGCGAGCAGGAGATAGCCCTCCTGGGCGCTCGAGACGGGCGATGCGGGTGTGGGCACAGCCATGTCCACCCATTCTAGGCCCGTGCGTCGGCCGGCCCGTGAGGCTCCGGAAGCCTAGACCTCGACCAGCCCCACGCCGGAGGTCGGCCGAGGGATCGTCTCGCCACTCGCCCGCATGGACTCGAGGTGAAGGCCGATAGCTTCACGAATGAGACGTTCGACATCGGCCTTCGTCTGGCCGGTGGCGATGCAACCAGGAAGGTCTGGTACGTACGCAGCCCAATTCCCGGGGGCCTTTTCGTATACAACGGCGTATTTCACGATCGATCCTCATCCAATCCCGACTGTCTCAGAATACTGCGCCATGTCCCACGCGGGACTTCGTCGCTTGGCTTCCCGGATACGGTCACGGTCCCCGGTCGCTCCGGATGCTGCAGTTGCCGGTGGCTCCCCCGCTGTCGTACCTCAACCCAGCCAGCGCCTCGCAGCCGGCGGAGAACGTCCCGGACCTTGGGCACCACGAGAGCGTCTGCTCCCGCTCACTACCGGCCGCTTATCGATCAGTACCTCGGAGCCGCAAAGGCCGCGATCACCGAATTGGTACTCTCGGCCCCATCGAGAATCCGTCGCTCACCCAGTTCCAGCACGCGCCCGGGGTCATTGACCTGTCCTGGGGCCACCCGGACCCGTCGCTCCTTCCTGTTGCACAACTTCGTGCTAGCGCCGCGCGCGTGTTCGACCGATACGGGACCGATGCGCTCGGCTATGGCAACCCGGCCGGCCCGCCACCCCTGATCGAGTTCATCGTCGAGCGCCTAGGCCTGACCGATGCGCGGGCGCCCGCGCCCGCGGAGGTCCTCGTGACCAGCGGGGCCTCGCAGGCCATCGACCTGGCCGCCCACCACCTGCTGCAGCCCGGTGACACCGCCCTGGTCGACGTCCCGACCTACCACCTGGCCATGCGGATCCTGAGCGACCACCCGGTAGCCCTCATCGGTGTCCCGTCCGACCACGAGGGCATCCTGCTCGAGCAGCTGGCCGCCACCGTTGCCGATCTCCGCCGCCGCGGCGAGCGACCACGCCTGCTGTACACCATCCCCACCTTCCGCAACCCGACCGGCTCCACGCTCCCAGCCGAACGCCGGGCCGCTCTGCTGGCCTTCGCCGCGACGGAGGACCTCGTGATCGTGGAAGACGACACGTACCGCGAGCTGTCCTACGACGGCCCCGCTCCCCCGTCCCTGTGGGCGCAGGACACGGCCGGCGTCGTGGTCCGGGCGGGGAGCTTCGCGAAGTCGGTCGCTCCCGGCCTGCGGGTGGGCTACCTCACGGCTGGGCCGGCACTGGTCGAGCGGATGATCACCGGCGGCCTGCTCGACTCCGGCGGCGGCACCGCCCACTTCGCGGGCACCGTCCTGGCCGAGTACGCGGCCGTCGGTGACTACGCGGCCCAGGTGGAGCGCTTCCAGAACGCGTATCGCGCCCAGCGCGACGCACTGTTGGCGAGCCTCGAGGCGAATATGCCCGACGGCGCCACATGGACCCGGCCGGGCGGCGGCTTCTTCACCTGGCTCGACCTCCCGCCCGGCGTTCGCGCATCAGCCGTGGGCGAGGCCGCCACCGCGAACGGCATCGGTTTCATCCCGGCCAGCCCCTTCTACGTGGACCGCACCACCGCCCCCGAGTCGCTCCGCCTCGCCTTCAGCATGTATCCACCCGAGGATCTGAACGAAGCCGGCGCCCGCCTTGCGGCCGCCATCCGGACCGCGGCCACGAACCGCCTGGCGTACGGTACGGACGTGACGGAGGGGCAAGCACGATGATCTCGCGCCGACCGATGGTCGTCGTTGTGGTCGTCGCCGCAACCCTGGTGGCGTGCTCGTCTCCGTCCGGATCTCCGGCCGCCTCCGGATCCCCGGGTGCCGCCATCCCGATCCTCGTGGACACCGACGTCGCTCCCGACGACATCGCTGCGATCGCATTCCTCATGGCGTCACCCAACGTTGAGATCACGGCCATCACCGTTTCGGGCACCGGCGAAGCCCATTGCGATGGAGGCGTGGACACCGTCCTACGCCTCCTGGAGCGACTCGAGGCGCCGGATATCCCGGTGGCCTGTGGCCGCGAAACTCCGATCAAGGGCGACCATGCCTTCCCCGACGAATGGCGAACCGCCGCGGACTCCGGCTCGGGCTTGAATCTGCCAGAGACCTCGCGCCAACCGGCCGACGGCACCGCGGTCGACCTCATCGCCGACACGGCCGCGAACGCGACCTCGCTCCGGATCCTGACCCTGGGACCACTGACCAACCTGGCGGACGCCCTCACCACTCACCCGGAGCTGGCGGACCAGATCGAATCTGTCTACGCCATGGGCGGTGCCCTGTACGTGGCCGGCAACGTGGCCTTTGGCGGTCCGGCGGACAACCAGGTCGCCGAGTGGAACGTCTACGTCGACCCCACGGCCCTCCAGCAGGTCATCGAGGCCGGCCTGGCGCCCCTCCTCGTGAGCCTCGATGGCACGAACCAGGTCCCGGTCACGACCGAGTTCGCGCAGCGTGTCCAGGACGAAGCGACGGGCGAGGGCGCTATGGTCCTGGCCGAGCTGTTCGCCACTCACCCGTTCATGACCGATGGCACGTACTACCTGTGGGATCCGCTGGCCGCGGAGATGGCCGCCGGTTACCCCGTGGGCGAGTTCAGCGAGGCGCGAGTCGAGGTCGAACAGACTGAAGGCCCCGAATCAGGCTTCACCCGCCCGGTCGACGGCGATACGAACGCTTCCTACCTCAGCACGGCAAACGGGACGGCGGCGGAGGACACGCTCCTCGACGTCCTGAACCAACCGGTCCGGCCCTAGAGCGCGGAGAATGCGTCGATGCCACTGACCGGGGAGTACGCACCGAGCACGTCGGAGTGGGCGCGCAGCCAGGCTGAGCGCTACGAGGCGACCAACGGCCGCGAGGCAGGCGAGCTGCGCGGGAAGCCGGTCATCGTCCTCACCTCGGTCGGCGCGCGTACAGGCAAGCTCCGCAAGACCGCGCTCATGCGCGTCGAGCACGACGGGGTGTACGCGGTGGTGGCCTCGATGGGCGGCGCGCCGGTCCATCCACGGTGGTACTTCAACCTGACAGCCAACCCCCACGTCGAGCTCCAGGATCGCGACACGAAGCGTGATTACCTCGCCCACGAAGCCACGGGCGACGAGAAGGCCACATGGTGGGAGCGTTCGGTGGATGCGTGGCCCGACTACGCGACCTACCAGACCAAGACCACGCGCCAGATCCCCGTCTTCATACTCGAGCCCATGGAAGCGGACCGATGACCACACAGACCGAGAAGGCGGGGCGCCTGCCGCCGCGCTGGTTCATCAGCACCGCGTGGCTCGTCCATCGCGGCCTGTATCGAATGACTGGCGGCCGCTTCGGCCTGCGGAAGCCCACGCCCGACCAGTGGGGCATGCTCCGGATGCACACCGTCGGTCGAAAATCCGGCGCGAAGCGGGTCGCGATCCTCGGCTACTACGAGGACGGCCCCAACCTGGTGACCATGGCCATGAACGGCTGGGGCGATCCCGAGCCGGCCTGGTGGCTCAACCTCCAGGCAAACCCGGACGTCACGATCGACCTGGTCGACGGGCGTCGCGTCGTGCACGCCCGAGCGGCCGAAGGGGAGGAGCGGGACCGCCTCTGGACCCGCTGGGCGCACTACGACGGGGAGGACAACCTCAACGGCTGGGCCGCGCGGCGCTCCCGCCAGACCCAAGTCGTCATCCTCGAGCCGCGGCCCGAGGCCGCCTGACCATGGCGACCGATAACGCGCTGAAGGCGCAGGTCCGGCAGTTCATCTTCGAGAGCTTCCGGGCGTGGGGCACGCCGCCGGTGATCGAGCTCGTGATGAACCGCTTCCACCTGACCCGCGAGCAGGCCACTGAGGTCCTCCACGACCTCGAGGCAGCCCACCACATCTCCCTCGTGCCGGGTACGGCCCGGATCCTCATGGCCTTCCCGTTCTCGGCCATCGCCACCCCGTTCCGGGTCACGGTTGACGAGGATCGGTACTTCGCGAACTGCGCCTGGGACGCCATCGCCTTCCACGCGATGCTGGACCACGACGTCCGGGTCGACTCGTTCTGCGATCACTGCGCCGAACCGATCACCGATCGAGCTCCACGAGGGCAAGGCCACGACCGTCGAGCCCGCCGAGGCGATCGTCTACCTCGCCCGCCCGCCGTCCCAGTGGTGGGACGACATCACGACCACCTGCGGCAACACGATGGTCTTCTTCGCCTCCCCGGAGCACCGCGACGCGTCGGGCCTGTGCGAGACCGATGCATCCGGCGTGTCGCTGACCCCCGACCAGGTGCACGCCCTGGGCGAGCCGCTGTACACGACAAAGCTCGACCTCGAGTACACGCGGCCGACGCCCACCGAGCAGGCGGCCCACGCCCTCGCAATCGGTTTGACCGATCCCTTCTGGCAGCGCTGACCGGCTTCTGGACGGCGCTGGTACCCTCTGGACAGGATGAGCGTTACTCCACGCCGACTTCTGGTGGGTGCCCTGGCCCTCGCGATCCTGGCCAGCTGTAGCCCCAGCCCGTCACCATCCGGGCCTCCCGCCTCGGACTCGCCGAACGTCACCGAGGCCGCCTCGCCCAGCCCCAGTCAGGAGGCGACGGCGCCCGAGGGGTCGGGAGTCACGGGCACCTGGGACGGCAACTGGGCGATCGATCCTCCCTACGCAGCGGTCATCGGCGGTTTCACGATGGAGCTCGTGCAGACGGGCAACGACTTCAGCGGTCCGCTCCAGGTCACGAATACCGACTGCACGGGCGGGTCCGTACAGGGCACGCTGAACGGATCGAGCATCACCTTCGGCTGGGTCTTCGAACAGCAACCGATCCAGTTCACCGGAACGCTCAGCGGCACCTCGATGTCGGGCACATGGTCGGCCCTTGCCTGCAGCGACGGGACCACCCCCCTGACCGGGACCTGGGACGCGACGAAGCAGCCGTAGGCTTGGGGCAGCCTGGACCGCGCTGAACGATGATCACGGTCCGCCGCGATAGCGAGATCCATGAAGTCGAGGGCGGCTGGTTCCACGCCCGCTGGCACTTCAGCTTCGACACCTACCGCGACCCGGAAAACGACGGATTCGGGGCCATGCGCGTGTTCAACGACGACCGGCTCATCCCGGGCGCCGTGTGGCCCCTCCACCCGCACCGTGACGTGGAGGGACTGACCTACGTCGTCGAGGGCACGTTCGGCCACGAGGACAACGTCGGCGGACCGTTCGGTCCGCTGCCGGCCGGCTCGATCCAGCGGATGACCCTGGGCGGCGGGGCGCTCCATTCCGAGCTCAATGCGTCGGACACCGAGCCCATGCGCTTCATCCAGATCTGGATCCTCCCCGACACGCCGAGCCTGCGCCCCGGCGTGGAGCAGCGGGTCTTCACCACCGAGGACCGGACCGATCGACTCCTGAAGGTCATTGGGCCCGAGGGCGGCGAGGTGGTGAGCATCCACCAGGACGCATCGGTCCACGTCGCCCATCTCAATGTGGGGACGCGGGTCAGCCACCCCATCGGATCAGGTCGCGGCGCCTACCTGTACCTCATCGGCGGTGCAGCCACCGTGGGCGGGCATGAGCTGGCAACCGGAGATGCCGTCAAGGTGACCGATGAGACCGATCTGCCCATCGAGGCCACCGACGTGTCGGAGCTCATCCTGGTCGATGTCCCGATGACCTTCGAGCGCGTCGGCATCTGGTCCATGCGTCGCTGACCAGGATGACGAGGCGTCCGCTCGCCGCCGTGCCTCAGGCGCGGCCGAGGAGCTGCCGCGCCCGCGTTGGTCCTCGGCCCTTGAGATCCAGCACCAGCTCTGGCCCCACCTCGTAGGCGGCACCGAGACGGGCCACCACCCCGTCGGACACGAGGATCTCGCCGGGCTGCCCACTCGCCTGGAGCCGGCTGGCGACGTTGACCGTGTCACCCCACAGGTCGTACGCGAACTTCCGCTGACCGATGACCCCGGCCACCGCAGGGCCGGAGGCCATTCCCATCCGCACCTGCACGGGGTCGCCCGTGGGCCACTGCACGCCGGGCAGCGCGTCACGGACGGCGAGCGCCATGTCTGCGGCCGCCTGAGCGTGATCGGCCCGGGGCTCGGGTGCGCCGGCCACGGCCATGTATGCATCCCCCACCGTCTTGATCTTCTCGAGTCCAAACCGGTCGGCAAGCCTGTCCAGACGGGAAAACAGGCCGTCGAGCGCCTTGACGAGCTCGTCCGCCGGCATCTTCGTGGCCTGCTCGGTGAAACCCACGGCGTCCACGAACAGGACGGTCACCTCGTCGAGGGCCTGCGCCACGTGCTCGGCGCTCCCCGTCTCGCCCCGCTGCTTCAGGCGGTCGGCAATGGCCCGGGGCAGGATGTTCAGGAGGAGCGCGTCTGACCGATCCCGCTCCCGATCCAGCTGCTGCTCGCGGACGAACAGGTTGCGCGAGGTCCACTCGAGCACGTACGAGGCGATCAGCCCCAGGACCCCGAACGACGCGAGGTAGAAGACCGCCAGGAGGGTCTGCGCCCCTTCCAGCGAGCCGACGGACACCGCGACGGCCAGGTAGATGGGGGCGGTCGCGACGACCAGGACACCGATGAGCGTGAAGGGCAGCCGCAGGATGCTGAAGGCGAAGGTCTGGATGAGGATCAGGCCCACGTACCCGTAGTCCGCCGGGAGGCCCTCGATCCGGGTCGCGTAGGCGATCCAGATGAACGCGGTGGCCAGGAGGATGAGCATCACCTCCGCCTTCCAGAAGCGGGGATAGCCGCGCCAGAAGGTGAGCGCCAGGCCGATCAACACCAGCGGGATCAGTCCCCCGTAGCGCACCGCAAAGTCGAATTCGCGCTGGTCGCCCAGATGTTCAACCACCAGCGCGCCCCAGACGATCCACAGGACGACCCCCAGCGCGTGGCCCACCCGCAGGTTGGGGAGGTTCTGACGGGCGAATGCCGCCTGGAAGGACCGCTCCAGGTCACGATCCCGAAAGCGGAGCGTGACCCGCTCGATCGCCCACCGATCCCCCTCCTCGGCCACGGTCTCCCCGCTGCCGAGTCGGCCCCCTCACTCATCGTCCCGAAGCATACGGTGGCCATGGTCGTTTCCCGCGCGGAACGGGGGGTAAGCGAACAAACCGGGGCCCTCCAAACTCCGGGCCGTGCCTACGCTGTGGGAGGAGAAGGGCTACGCGTTTCGCTTCCGTTCATCTGACGCGCCAGAGCCACCTCACGTCCACGTCGAGGGGCACGGTGGAGCCGCCAAGGTCTGGATCGACGAGGTCGAGCTGGCGAGTTCCGCGGGCTACACTTCGCGCCAGGTGAGCGAGATCGTCAGGATCGTCCGATCACACCAGGCCCAGTTCCTGGAGCGATGGCATGAGTTCTTTGGCTGAGCCGATGCGGCCGCACCCGGGGCTGCTGAATTCCATCCGCTTCCGCGCCGACCGCCTCTATGCGCTCCTGGACGACGGACGCGAGATCAGCGTCCCGCTCGACCGGTTCCCCCGACTTCGAGGGGCAACGCCCGCCCAGCGGCGAAACTGGCACATCACGGCATTGGGCACCGCGGTTCGGTGGCCCGATCTCGACGAGGACATTGGCTTGGCGGGCATCTTGGGCGTCCCCGAAGAGCTGGTCGACGAGGCCGCGGGCTTCGAGATCCATCGCCGACGGACCTAGCCTCCCGAGCTCCTCCCCGCAGTCCCGGGCTCAGATCCAGGGCATCAACACGCTTCGGGCGTAGGCCTCCCACCGGGGGCCGAACTTCGCCGCAAGGGCAGCCTCCTCCGCGGGGGCGTAGATGCGATCCCCGACGTAGAGGACGATTCCCAGCACGACGCCCAGCCAGGTGTTGAGCAGGAACCCGGCCCACGGCAGGACGAGCAGGGCCACGCCCGTGTAGAGCGGGTGCTTCATCAGCCGGTAGGGCCCACTCGTGATCAGCTCCCCGCGCGGGACGCGGGTGAGGATGAGGACGACGGACCAGAGCCAGATCGCCAGTCCCAGGATGAGCACCAGCGCGGAGAGCGCGGCGAGAGCGGGCGGCGGGCCACCGACCGCGAAGAACGCGGGGAACGCCAGGTTCAGGATCAGACCGCCAACCAGGAACGGCAGCAGGAGCAGCCCGATCCTGTCGCCGCTCCCCACCAGTCGCTTCAGCATCGTTGAGGACCTCCCCCCTGATACTGCCGCCCAACCTCGTACCAGCCTAGGGCCGATCGGCCCGGACTCGGAGTCAGTCTTGCCTGCTGTCCCCGGGCGGGTGTGCCTGAGCGCCCGAGGGCGCAGCGGGTACTCCTGGCTCGAGGGGCGCCTCGGGTGACGGAGGGTTCATGCGCGGCAACCCACCCGCGTAGGGGTTCGGCTTGGCCTTCGTGAAGTCGAAGGGGCGCTCGAGCTCAGTATCCGCGTCGTCGCGCTTCTGCTTCATACCTGATGCGCTCGCTTCGTCTGGCGAGCCGTGCGGAGATGATCCGAATGGTATCCCCTCGCGTGGTGAACACAACCACCAGGACCGATCCAGCGCGCGATCGACCGATCATCCGTCGGGAACTCGTGCAATCCATGTCAACCGGCGACCATGCCACCAGTTTCGGATGGACCACTCACCGGTGGCTTACTGCGGCATGAATCGCTTGCCGCCGCTGCTAGGCTGACCCGCACCTTTCCAGAGGAGCTTGGTTGATGGAGCCGCAACCCGGCGTGTTCGTCTCGAGCCTGACCACGGACCAATGGGAGTCCGATCCCGATGTCGGCGGCCTGATGCACATCCTGTGTGACGTTCCCGACGCCTGGGCCGGCTTCACCCGCTTCGACACGGATCCCGAACCGGTGTCCTGGACGCCTCCCCGCCACGAGACCTTCATGATCATCCAGGGTGCTGTCCGAATCGAGATCGCCGGTGGCGCCACCCTGGACCTGCACGCCGGCGATATCGCCGCGCTCCCGGCAGGCACCGAGACCACGTGGCACATCACGGCTCCCTTCCGTGAGTTCTGGGTCCTGAGCGGCCCCGACATCACAGCCGACGGCGCATAGACCGATGACCGAGGCCGAGCGCGCCATGACCGAGCTCCGGTGAACGTCTACCCGTGGATCGTGCTTGTCCACGTGACCGGCATGACGCTGTTCTTCATCGCGCATGGAGCCCCCGCCATGGTCAGCCTGCGCCTCCGCAACGAGCGCGATCCCGCGAGGGTGCTGGCCCTCCTCGACCTGGCGCGGTGGTCCATGGGCCGCACGGCGGGGATCGCCCTCCTGGTCGGGTTCGTGGCCGGCATCGTCGCCGGCTTCGTCGGCGGCTGGTGGGGCCATCTGTGGATCTGGCTGGCGCTCGCGATCTTCGTGGGGGTCAGCCTGGCCATGACGCCGCTCACCCCGATGACCGAAACCAAGCTCCATCAGATGCGACGGGCCGCGGGGCAGGGGTATCGGGTCACCGTTCGGCCTCGGGCACGAGGGCGAGGCTCCACCCGCCGACCCCGAGGAGCTGCAGCGCCTGCTGGCGGCCTGGAATCCCATGCCCACCGCAGTCCTCGGCTTCGGCGGCTTCATCGCCATCCTGGGCCTGATGCTGCTGAAACCCTTCTGAGACGGGTACGCGATGACGACTAGGGCGCAGCTCGACCAGGCACTCACCGACAGTCGCCAGCGGATCGGGCTGCCAGGTCGGTACGACCTCGGCATCCTCCTGGTCCATGGCCTCGGAGAGCAGGCCCGCGGCGACACGCTCACCGTTCAGGGCGACCCCCTGGTTGCCTGGTTGCGGGGCCGGGTGGGCAGCACCGGCCGGGACGGTGACGCCAAGGTTGACGTCGTCGACGCCGCCTCTCGTCAACAGTCGACCGACGCCATCCCGAGCGCCCACGCGGTCATCCGAATCACGCCGCCGGCCGCAAAGGGCCCGCCCGAGGTGGTATCCGAGCCCACCTTCTGGGTCGTCGCCGAGGCGTTCTGGGCCGAGAACTTCCGGCAGGCCACGTTCAACGAGCTCGTCCGGTGGCTGTTCACCGTGGGCCCGTGGGTGTTCGCCACCCAGGTGTCCGCCATGACCCGGCGGATGGAGATCGGGAGACACGTCCCGCGCTGGCTCCGGATCGGGCTGATCCCGATCACGCTGGTGGTCGGACTGGCGTTCGTGCTGCTGGCCGCCGTGGCCGGCTTCCTCATGACCGTGGTGGCGGCAGCGGTGTTCATCCTGGCGATCACGAACATCCCGTTCCTCGCCGACGCCGCGAAAGGAGCACAGCGCCAGCTGGCCAACGGACTGGGCGACGCACAGGTCCTGAGCCGAAGCCCGATGCGTTTCAGCGCCATGGCCGCCGAAGTGCGCACCGGCATCCACGTTCTGCGGGAGCAATGTTCGGCGGTGGTCGTGGTCGCCGAGTCGCAGGGGACGGCGGTCGCCTGGTACGGGCTGAAGCACGAGATCATGGGAGGGCTCGCCCCGATCGCCAAACCCGAGCCGGTACCCCCGCCAGACCTCGCGCCCATCGGTCTGTTCCTGACCCACGGCCAGGCCCTTCGCAAGCTGGCATTCGCCCTGCACATGGCGCGCGGGGGGCAGACCGCGGACCAGGTCTGGGACGCCCTGCTGAGCGCCGGCTATGTCGCGGCGGCAGTGGGGGCATTCCTGGTCGGGGCGCCGCCGCTCGCCGTGGTGGCCCTCGTCCTCGCGCTCGTCGCCGAGATGCGGCTCCTGCTGCTCGCCAAGGACGCGTGGGACGATTCGGGCGCCGACGTCGCGAAGGACTGGGAGGCGCTGCTCGCGGCAGAAGCCACGGCGCGCGCGCCCCAGAGCGGCCTCCTCGAATGGCTGGACCTGTGGGCATCCGCCGACCCGGCGCCGGTCGGTCCGCTGGGCATCAAGGGGGAACGCATCACCTCCTACAAGATCCGCAACCGCGGATCCACCCTGGCCGACCACGTGTCCTACTGGCAGAACACCACCGAGTTCCTGCCCATCCTCGCGTCGTACCTGTTCCAGCTCGGGGGTCCGCGCCAGTACGGCATTTCGCTGCGCGACCCTCGCCTGGAGGTTCCGGCCATGCGGCGCCATGCCCGGGTGTTGCTGCTCCTCGTACTGCGCGTGTTCGTGATGCTCGGCGTCCTGGCGGGCGCGATCTACACCTGGTTGACGCCGGAGTTCGGTCGCGACGTGGTGGCCTTCATCGATTCGCTGGACCTGCTCTTCGTGAACGGGCTCATCAACGAGCAGCGCGAATTGGTCGTGGCCGTTGCGGGATACGTGGTCATCCTGCTCGCCGGAGGCATCCTCTGGCTCGTCGTCAACGGGACGTGGAACGGGCTGATGGTGGCCGATGAGAAGACGTTCTTCGGCGGTGTCTCCCGGCCGCTCTGGACCTGGCGGTGGTACCTGTTCGGTGTCCTGGTGGTGCCCATCGCGTTCCTGGTCGCGGGACTGCTGTGGCGAGAGGACCAACCGACCCTGGCCGTTGGCTACGTGCTGGCCGCCATCGCCGTGTCCCTCCTGTGCGTGACGGTCCTCAGCGGCGGCGGCAAGACCTACGGCGCCCCGGAGCGGCTGGAAGGAACCAAGACCGCCACGATCAGGATCACCAACCAGCGCTGGTCCAGCTGGGCCATCGTTCTCACCCTGGCGGCACTCATCGTGGCAGTCCCCATCGTGGCCATCCCGGTCGGGATCCGGCTCGATCGCCCCGAACTTCTGCCCGGGGTCCTCGCCATCGAAACCGTCGTCATCTCGCTCGTCCTGGCCCTCGAGGGCCGCCGCGAGTACCGGCTCTTCTCCCGGCGCTTCCACCGCCTGAACTCCCGCCTCCCAGCTTCGAACACCAACCGATAGGGGCGTAAGGTTGGACCGATGACGCAGCCCGCCTCCAACGTCGCCAGCCCCTACGTCAGGAGCTTCTCGTCGCCGGATGAGCAGATCGACCTGGCGGACCTGCAGTCGAAGGTCATCACCATCGGCGGCGCCAAGGTGTCGTATGACGTCCAGCAGCCCGGGTGGCGCTGGAAGACCCATGCTCAGCCCGTCGTCGGAACCGAGTGGTGTGAAGTCCACCACGTGGGAGTGGTGCTCAGCGGTCGAATGGGATGGCACCTTCGCGATGGCACCGAATTCGAGGCCGGACCACTGGACGTGGTCAACATCCCCCCGGGCCACGACGCGTGGGTGATCGGCGATGAGCCGTTCGTCCGCCTCGCCTGGGGCGGGGTCGAAGGTCGACTCATCCCGCTGGACCTGGACCGGACGTTGGTAACCGTCCTGTTCGCGGACATCGTCAACAGCACGACCGTGGCGGCGTCGATGGGCGATCGCGCCTGGAAGGACACCCTCGCGGATTACCATCGGCGGACGCGCGAGCTGGTCGAACGCTTTCGAGGCGTCGAGGTGGACGCCGTTGGGGACGGCTTCTTCTTCGTATTTGACAGTCCAGCGCGGGCCGTCCGCTGTGCCGAAGCGCTCGTCCAGACGGTTCGCTCACTCGGGATCGAGGTCCGGGCGGGCGCTCACACAGGTGAGATCGAGACCGTTGACGGCAAGGCTGGCGGGCTGGCGGTCGTGATCGGCGCCCGGATCGGTGCCCTGGCTGGCCCGTCCGAAATCCTCGTCTCCAAGACGGTCAAGGATCTGACCACCGGAAGCCAGCTGCATTTCGCCGACGCCGGTGAACACGAACTCAAGGGGATCCCCGACCGCTGGCACCTGTACCGATCAGTCCCCTCGAGCACCGAGTAGCGATACCGGTGACCGAGCTCACCACCAACGCCGTCGCCCGCGAGCGAGTCTCCCCATTACCGAATCACGCTCCGCAATAGGAGGCCAACGACGAACGAGAAGGCCTCGCCGAGCCATCCCACCGCGTACAGGACCAGGCCTCCCGTGGCGATGACCAACGCGAGGAGCAGGTAGTCCGCGGCTGAGCCGCCCTCTACGAGTACGAGAGCAGGCAGGCACAAGAGGGCCGCCGGTACAGCAAATAGGACCGACGAAACGCGGGCCAACCCAACCTGTGCATACAGGCCGATGCCAGACAGGACCATCAGCACCCCCCACGTCGCCAGCAACAGCTGGACCGACGGGTCTGCCGCGCCAACGACCGCCGCCAGGAAGACGCCCGCCACAATTCCGGAGGCGACCTCTGCAACCGCACCCACCACGACCCGCTTCGACCGTGGCCGAGGATCGGCCGTGATCAGCCAACGCATGGCCTGCCTGACCGCGGCTTTGGCCTGTCCAAACACGGCACCGGAGTCGCCCACGACGAGCTGCGTGACGGGCGCTGGAAGCCGCAGACCAGAAGGACTCACAGCGACGATCCGAATACCCCACACGATCCACAGGAACAGCCCCACCTGAACGATCAGCCCGGCGATCAGCCTGAGATCCCATGCGAGCGAGCCGACGACCTGGCCAATCCCCAGCCACGCGCCGAGGATGGTCGCCCCGACCAGGGTCACCATCCCGCCGATGATCGCGACCCAGGCCCCGGGCGCCTGCCACGTTCGCAGATAGGGGCCACGCAATGTGATCACGAGCAGCGCAGCGGCAAACCAGATCACGCCGCGCAGAAAAATCGAGAGCCACTGCAGCACGGCTCCCGGACCGTCAAACGCTGCGGCGAAGCTGCCGATAACCGCAACAGACCCAACCATGCCGAGCAGCAGCGCCAGACCGATGGCGACGAGCATCAGGCAGCCGTTCAGCAGTCGCACCTGCGGAGCCTACACCGGACCCCCCTGGTCTCCCGCCTCAAGACCCGAAGTTCCCTTGCCCCCACTGCTACGCTGTCAGAAACCGATACCCGCAAGCCCACGCGGCGGGGGTAGGCTGCCGACACGCAACAGGATCGGGTCGTCCTCAGATGACACCCACGCCGCGCGGCAAGGTCACGTTCCTCTTCAGCGATGTCGAAGGCAGCACTCGTCTGCTCGAGGCGCACCCAGACCAGATCGGACCGGCGCTCGCCCAGCATCACGAGCTCCTCGCAGGGGCGATCGAGGCGCATTCGGGCGTTGTCTTTGAAACGGTTGGCGACGCGGTTTATGCAGCGTTTCAGAACCCGCCGGATGCCGCTCGCGCCGCGTTGACCGTCCACCGAGCCCTCGCGGCGCACGAGTGGGGGGTGCTGCCTAGGCTGCACGTGCGAATCGCCCTCCATACCGGCGAAGTTGAGTCGCGCGGGACGCACTACTTCGGCGCTCCCCTCTTCCGCTGCGCACGACTCCAGGCACTGGCCGTCGGGGGCCAGACGCTGCTGTCGGAAACCTTGGCGGACCTCGTTCGCGACGAGCTCCCGGCCGATGGGCTTCTCAGAGACCTCGGCTGGCAGCGCCTAAAGGATCTCGATGAACCCGAGCACGTCTTTCAACTTGACGGAGACGGGCTGCCGTCCGAATTCCCGCCCCTCCGCTCGATCGGTGAAGCCAAGCACAACCTCCCGGCGGAGTTCTCCAGCTTCGTGGGTCGGGGCCCGGACCTTGAGAGGCTCGGCGCGCAGGTCGCTGAGCCGGGGGTGATCGTCGTCGAAGGTCCCGGAGGCGTCGGCAAGACGCGGTTGGCGATCCACTTAGCTCATGACGTGCTGGACCAGTTCCCGCAGGGCTGTTACTTCGTGGAATTCGCGCCCCTCTCGCATGTTTCGGAGTGCGTGCCCGCCGTTGCCGTTGCGCTGCACTTGAGGGAGACCCCCGGACGATCCATCGAGGAAGTGGTGACGGCCTACCTTGCCGACAAGAAGATGCTCGTTATCCTCGACAACGCGGAGCATCTGGCCGATGTGAACGCACCAATTCGCCAGTTAGCTACGTCCGCGCCGCAAACCACGTTCCTGGTGACTTCCCGCTCCACGTTGAACCTTCCCGGCGCTCGTCACGAACTGCTGCGGCCCATGTCGGCGGTGCCCCCGGCCACCGACGAGGGGATGACAAGCCCGGCGGTTTCCTTGCTGGTCGATCGCGTCCGCGCTCTGGATCCGTCGTTCCAATTGAATCCGGAAATTGCCGGGCTGCTCACTGAGATCTGTTCGCACGTCGATGGGTTGCCCCTCGGCCTCGAGTTGGTTGCGCCGGCGGTCGCCAGGATTGGCGTCCGTTCAACGCTCGATTCGCTTGCCCGCCATCCGTCCGTGTCGATGGAATCCCGAGGTCCCGATGACCGACAGTCGAGCCTGGCCGCAACCGTGGCCTGGAGTTACCAGCTTCTGGGCCTAGGGGCGCGCAAAGTTCTTGCTCAGCTCGCGGTATTCGCTGGCTCGTTCGAGATCTCCGCCGCCCGAGCCGTCTGCGGCGCACTTCCGGAAGAAACGGACCGCGAGCTCCTCACGCTCGTTGCAGGCAACCTCGTGTTACCCGTGGAGGGCGCGGGGGACGAGCGACGGTTCTCGATGCTCGTGACAGTGCAGGAATTCGCCCGGCAGATGCTGACCAGCAGCGCCCTGGCCGATGCCGAGGCCAAGCATGCGGCGTATTACGCCCGGTTGGCGGCAGCCGCCAGCGAGCAGCTACAAGGACCCAACCAGGGCACGTGGCGAAGTCAAATCACGCTGGAGCTTCCGAACCTGCGGGCCGCGCTCGCCTGGACAGAGCGGAACGCGGTGGACGGACTGCTCGAGATGGTGGTGGACCTGGAGCAGTTCTGGGGCGACGCCGGCCTGAATGCAGAAGGATGGGCATGGCTCGAGCGTGCGATGGACACGCCGACGGGAGACCTGAGGCTCAGGGCGCGAGGGCTGAGGTGGCGCGGGGTGCTCGCTGAGCATCACGGCGACATCGCGCTCGCGGGGAGGACGTACCGAGAGCTCAGCGCACTCCAGCGTCAGATGGGAGATGACGCTGGCCTCGCGGACACTTGGCGGGGCATGGCGGGTGTCGCCGCGACCCAAGGCCGCCCGGGCGAGGCACGGCGCTTGCTCCACGACGCGCTCGCCGCCCACCGGCGATACGGAGATACGCGTCGCGTCGCCGACGCCCTCCACAATTTGGCGCTTCTCGAGTTGGAATCCGGAGACGCAGGAGCGGCTCTGGCGTTGTCGACGGAGATGGAGCCACTGTACAGGGAGCTCGGGGACACCACTGGGTTGGCCGTCGCCCGACATCACCGTGGGCGAGCTCTCCGACAGATGGAAAGGTACGAGGAAGCTGAACTCGCCTCGAGCGAAGCCCTCTCGATGCTCGAGAACGCCGGGAACGAGGGTTGGCTGTCTCCCCCGCTCATCAACCTGGCCTGGGTGGCACTGGCCCTCGGAGACGGCCCGCGAGCGCGTGCCCGCATTTGTCGCGCTCTCGCGCAGACGCAGATCATTGACGAGCCGTTTCTCATGCCCCGCATCCTCGAAGCCCGGGCTGCCCTGGCGGCGGTCGATGGCTACCCGGACTTTGCCCATCGGATCGTTCAGGCCGCCACCGCGCTCCGGCGGCGCGGCGGGTTTAGCCGGTGCCGGTCCGACTACCAGTCGCTCGCGCGATACGTGAAACCACTGCCGAAGCTGGAGCCGTCCGAAGAACCCACCGACTTGCAGGTCGACGCCCTCATCCGCGAAGTACTCGACGACTGTCCCCCGAGGAATCCAGAAACCTTTGCCCGCACTGCTACGCGTTCCGCAACCGCTACCCGCAAGCCCATGCGGGTGGACCGATGACCGAGCTCGCCACGGAGGCGAGCCCACGGGTTCTTGTGCTGCTCTGGCTTGGCACTCTGGCAGCCGGTTGCGGACCGATGCCTACCGAATCTGTCATTCAACCGTCGCCTGTGACCTCGATGAACCCGACGTCGTCGCCTGCGGCGCTGTCCCTCCCGGGCTGGTTCGCGTTCACGGTCGCTGGCGGGGACCTGTGGGCGATGCGTGGGGATGGCTCGGAGCGGCACCGGGTCACGACCTCCGGAGAGGGCGTTGACACCAGCCCGACCTGGGCGCCCGATGCCGCGCGACTTGCGTTTCGCCACTCGACCGGGGCGACTGGCGGCACGCAGGACGCCGACACGATTCGGATCGTGCAGGCGGACGTCACCAGCGCGCGGGACCTGGTCGCGGGCAGCTTCCCCGCCTGGGCGCCGGATGGCGCCTGGATCGCGTTTCGGGGACTCCCGAGCATCGACCTGGCGGTCATCCGGCCGGATGGCAGCGACCTCACTTCCCTTGGCGTGCCGAACGCCGAGTGTCCGGTGTGGTCACCGGACGGGCTGACACTCCTCTTCTGCCGAAACGAGGACGTGTCCGGACTCGTGACCGACAACTGGGACATCTGGGTCATGAACCGCGACGGCTCGCACCAACGCCAGCTCACCGCCGATCCGGCGCGCGACTACCCGATCGCCTGGTCGGCCGATGGATCGAGGATCGTCTTCTACTCGCAGCGTGACGGCCGCGGCGCCAGCTTCCTGATGGACGCCGACGGGTCGAACGTAACCCGCGTGACCGATGCGACCGATCTCTCCACCGTCGGCGCCTGGCTGCCGGATGGCCGCTTCGTCATCTCGTCTGCCGGCGCAGGCATCCCGGAGTGGTTCCTTCTCGACCCAGACGGCGCCCGTCAGCCCATCCCGCAGCTCAGCGGGGCCTTCGACCCGATCGGCTGGATCGATGGTCCGTAGGGGTGACCAGCCCCAGAGGATGTTCAGCACCTGCCGCCACTGGTAGGCTGTCAGAAACCGATACCCGCAAGCCCACGCGGGGGGACACATGACCGAGCTCCAGCCTCAACCGCAGCCTGAGCCACTGCAACCCCAGGCGTCACCGCCACCGCCGCCTCAGGCGCCGCCCGCAACAGACGGATGAAACCGTGGTCGCACCTGGTCGCTGGGATCACGCTGCTGGGCCTGGTGAGCGCCTGCTATCAGAATCCGGCCGCTGGAGGCTCTGGGGGACCTCAGATCTGTGACCAATACAACGCACCCACTCCTCCTCCGGGGTACGACGAGAACGGATGCTGGGAACCGGCCGAGTACTTCGAGCGTGCGCCCGAGGTGATCCCTTCCGTCGCACCGAGCGACCCGCTCCTGCGCATCGAAGCCACGGGCCAGGCCCCAATGGGCATCGAGGGAACGTTGTTCTTCGTTCGAGCCATGTCCCCCACGGCTCGGATCGTCCTCGAACGGGAGTGGATGTGGCCGTCGCTCGATCAGCAAATCCCACCTGGCGCCTATCAGGTAACCGCGTTCGCACGGACCTGCGATGCCAACTGCGACTACCTCGACCCCACGATCATCAGTTGCACCATCGACGTCGTCGCGGAGCCGTCCTTCACCTACACGATGAGCTACGACGTCCAGTCAGACGGCTCCATCAAATGCTCCCTGAACCAATGACTGTGCTCGTCAGATCGGGTTCGACAGGGTTACCTCGAAAGGATGGGTCCGGCAATGAATCGCGGTGAGAACTGGCAGCGTGCCCGCCTCATTCCTCTCCCTACGGGTTCCGGAGTCGAAGCTAAGGAGCGGCATGCGGCCTCAGCCCTCCTCGCAGTACTAGCGGCGGTAGACGAGTTTGGGCGTGCATTGCTCAAGCCGCTCGGTGCACCCGCTGGGAAGATCGAGGCATACATCGAGGTGGCCTTCAAACTTCAGAGTGGCAAGACGGTTCGCCCGGATGGCCTCATCGGCGTTTCCCGCGCCGGAAAGACGTGGTGGGTTCTCGTTGAATCAAAGATCGCAGATCAGCAACTCACCACCGAGCAGATGGAGATGTACATCGATCTCGCACGCGAAGCGGGTATCGACGCGGTGCTTTCAATATCGAACCAATACACATCGAAATCGTCGGATTACCCCGTCCCCATCGACCGAAAGAAGCTGCGGCGGGTTGCAATTCATCATTGGTCGTGGGTTCGCGTCCTGACCGAGGCTGAAGTGCAACGCCAATACCGAGGGGTCAAAGACCCCGACCAGGCATTCATCCTGAGTGAACTGATTCGATACCTATCCGACGGGCGCTCAGGAGTCGTGCAGTTCAACGATATGGGCACAGGCTGGACCGCTGTCCGTGAGGGGGCTCGGAACCACTCTCTCCGTAGGACGGACCCCGAGGTTGGCGCTGTGGCGAGTCGTTGGGACGAACTAATGAGCTTCTTGAGTCTCGAATTGACTCGGGAGCTCGGACTGGATGTAAAGGAGTCCCTACGCCGTGGTGAGTCAAGCGGGGCGGCGAGACACCAGGCGCTTCGAGACTCATTGGCAAACAATGGCCAGCTCTACGGCGAACTTCAGATCCCAAACACCGCAGGCGCTCTCCAAATCGTCGCCGACCTGACCACGCGCCAGGTAATCATCTCCACCGACGTCGATGCGCCGAGAGATGGCCTATCTCGAGGCCGGGTCGGGTGGATTCTTCGGCAGCTTCACAAGGCGCCTGCCGACCTCACTGTCGAAGCGAGGCTTGCCTACACCAGCGCCACGCTTGCCGGTCAACTTGGTGCCGTCCGTGAGGACGCATCGCCGCTCCTGCCGAGCAAGGGACGCGAAATCAAGGGATTCAGACTGAGCCTCGCGCGAGACATGGGGTTGAATCGGGCGGGAGGTCGGGGCTCGTTCATCCATAGCGTCGTGACGACCACGAAGGCCTACTACGGGGACGTCCTGCAAAATCTGGTGGCATGGAAGCCGCGCGCACCGCAATTGCCCGAAAGGCAGGCCCTTGAAGCGTCGGCGATCGAGGACCTTGTCGAAGACCTCGCTGAGCAAGTGGACGTGACGAGCGAAGCTCCGCCAGTTCAATGAGGCTCTACGCCAGTTCGACCGAACAGTTCATGACCGATGCCCAGATGCATCGGATCGCGGAGAAGCTCCGTGGCGAGTACGTCGCGCAAGTCGGACACAAACCAGGTGCTGCGGAGTTCGAGAGTTGGCAGAACAGCCTGACCTCGCTTGCGCTCCTCGTCAGCCAGGCGGACCTCGATGACCATGGCGTGATCCTCGAATACCAGCTGGGCAATACCAGCCGACGCCTTGATGCGCTGCTGACAGGTCACGCGGTAGACGAGTCAGAAAACGCCGTCATCATCGAGCTGAAGCAGTGGGGTGAAACGGCACCGTCAAACGCGGATGGCTGCGTTGAAACATTCGTTGGGCATCGACAGCGCCCAGTTCCGCATCCGTCGGTCCAGGTCGGCCACTACCAAACGTGGCTCCTCGACAACCACACGGCGTTCTACGAGGACGGCATCGGCCTGGATGGCGTCGCGTGGCTGCACAATCTTCAGTACGACCCGGACGAAGAGCTGTTCGCGAAGAAACACGCCGCGTACCTGAAGACCAATCCGGTATTCACCGGGGACCAGTCGGACGCCTTGGCTGCTTTCCTGAATGAGCGTCTGTCCGAAGGCGACGGGATCCCCGTCATGGCGAAGGTCCTCGACTCGCAATACAAACCGTCGAAGAAGCTCCTCGACCACACCGCGGAGATGGTGGCGGGCCAGCAGGAGTTCATCCTTCTCGACGAGCAGTTCGTGGTCTTCGAGTCGGTCCTAGCGGCCGCTCGCGACGGAGTGCACCGGACGACCAAGGCCGTGGTCCTCGTGAAAGGCGGTCCGGGCACCGGAAAGTCGGTCATCGCCCTCCACCTGGTTGGCCGCCTCGCGCGGGACGGATACAACGCTCAGCACGCGACGGGCAGCAAGGCCTTCACCGAGAACATCCGGCGGATCGTTGGAAGCCGCGCGCGAGCTCAGTTCGCCTACTTCAACCAGTTCGGCGGCGCCGATCCCAACGACATCGACGTCCTGATCCTGGACGAGGCCCATCGCATCCGCGAGACCTCCGCCAGCCGTTTCACCCCCAAATCCAAGCGGACCGACCTCGCCCAGGTCGACGAACTAGTGCGAGCCGCCAAGACATCGGTCTTCTTCATCGACGACCTCCAGCTCGTGCGGCCAAACGAGGTGGGCAGCGTCAACCTCATCAAGGAGGCCGCGGCCAAGGCCGGAGCCGAGATCGAGGAGTTCGAGCTCGAGACCCAGTTCCGCTGCGCCGGCTCAAAGGCCTTCGTCAGCTGGGTCGACCACACCCTCGGCCTGGACGAGACGGCCAACCCGATCTGGGACGGCGACGACGCATTCGACTTCCGCATCGTCGACTCGGTCGAGCAGCTCGACGCCATGATCCGATCGAAGGCCGATGAAGGGCACACCGCCCGCCTGGTCGCCGGCTTCTGCTGGCCCTGGTCCGATCCGCTCGACGACGGCACCCTCGTACCCGACGTCAAGGTCGGCAACTGGCAGATGCCCTGGAACGCCCGAGCCGATGCCGGCCGCCTCGCCGATGGCATCCCCCAGGACCGCTACTGGGCGTCCGATCCCCGCGGCATCAACCAGGTCGGCTGCATCTACACCGCCCAGGGCTTCGAGTTCGACTACGTGGGCGTGATCTTCGGCCGCGACCTCCGCTGGGATCCCGCCTCAGAATCCTGGATCGGCGACAAGTCCGAGTCCCACGACTCGATCGTCAAGCGAAGCGGCGACCAGTTCACCGACCTCGTCAAGCGCACCTACCGCGTCCTTCTAACCCGCGGCATGAAAGGCTGCTATGTCTTCTTCGAGGATGAAGGGACTCGGGCACAATTCCGTAATCAGAGGACCTAGCGGCCAAATTCGATCTCCTGCCGCTTCTGCCAGACCTCCTCAGCAGGACCCTCGATGAGGGAGCCGGTCTCCTGAAGGCGATACACAATTTCGGCAACCTGACGGACTGCCCAGGCGGCATCTGCGAGCGCCGGTTCTTGAGCTCGGTGGATGGAGTCAGTCCCTCCGAGGTATTGGATCCGAAGGCCGACTATGCGTTGGAGCCTCCCGAAATCAACAGGCCGGATGCCCAAGATTGCGCCCACCACCCAACGTTCGAGATCAGAAATACGCTCCTCGGTCTGCTCCAGAGTTCTCACGAGATCGCGATCAATCCCACTCGAACGGAATCGCATGAATCCCAATTGCACGCGTGCTTCATCGGTGCCGCCTAATCGGGGCTCGGATCGGCCTAGTGACATGCTCAGCGCGCGCGCTGCGGCGTCCGCCGCTTCCCCCGGTTTCTCCTCCGTGACGGCAGCTTCGGCGGCAATCAGTTGTTCAGCTATGTCTGGCGCATCGATCAGCTGAGCCACTGCGCCAGCAAGGCCTGCCCCCAATGGCAGCGCTGCGAAATGCGCCGACACCTCAGGGAGCAGGTCTATTAACTCCCGCGTTGCTGCCAGCGAGGCTCGCGCTTCGTCCTGAGGGGCTACAGATCCTCGATGCACTACTCCATTGCGGAGTGTCTGACTTGCGTTGAGTTGTGCAATTAGGCGTGCCGGGACGTCACCGCCGACCGCCACAACTGCATTACGTCCCGCTGCCATCAAGTTGTCCCACTTCGGCTGTGAGGGGAGCGGCTCGGGCGCCCACCCGGCCAGAAGCCCCAGGACTGTCTCGGCAGCCGCTTGCGAAACGATGAGCGATTCAGCGGCGCTGCCGCGTGCGACTAGTCCCTCGGCCGTGTCGAGCAGCCCAACCGCAGCGAGCCAACGACGAATGGCTACGCGGTCGGGGCCCTCGCCTACCTCCCCCACAAACGCTAACTACATCCGCTCGTGGAGCCGCAGTTCAGGCACTTGTAGCAGCTGCCGTTGCGGACCATGATCGAGCCGCAGTCCGTGCAGGCCGGCGAGTCGGCGGTATCAAAGATCACGGTCGGCTGACCGGCTGAAAGCCGCTCTTCGCGAGCGTGCCCGTTCTGGGCCACGATCTTCAACCCATCCATCAACCCGGGCAGCGGCTCCGACTCCGCCTCCTGAACCTCATCGGTCTGTGACGTGCTGACCTGGTCGGGGTTATCAACCCCTGCGCCCCGTGCCTTAGCCGAGTCAACCTTGGTTTCGGCTGCCGGGGGCGGCCCTGCCGAGCTTGCCGAGGCTGGGTCCCCATCGGCAGCCTCCCCACGGATTGGATCGGCTTCTGCAAGGGTGAGTTGTCGGTTAATGACTCCGACCACGTCCTGCTCGTCCCGTCGACAGGAACTTGGTGGCCAGGTACCGGAAGATGTAGTCCACCAAACTCTTGGCCATGGGCACGTCCGGATTGGTCGTGAACCCCGCCGGCTCGAACCGCAGGTGCGAGAACTTGTTGATGAGGTCCGGCAGCGGGACGCCGTACTGGAGCGCGATGCTGACCGCGGTCGCGAACGCGTCCATGAGCCCGCTGATGGTCGAGCCCTCCTTCGCCATGCGGAGGAAGATTTCGCCCGGCTGGCCGTCCTCGTACAGGCCCACCGTGAGGTATCCCTCGTGGCCGGCCACGTTGAACTTGTGGGTGATGCTCGCCCGCTCATCGGGCAGGCGCCGTCGGTAGGGTTTGGAGGGAGCGGCGGCGACTGCCGTGCCCTCAGCAGCCTGTATGACCGCCGCTCCCTGAGTCCCTTCGTTCTTCGTATTGAGGGGCTGGCTGCGCTTGGAGTTGTCGCGGTACACCGCGATGGCCTTGAGCCCCAGCTTCCACCCGTCGATGTAGACCTGGGCAATCTCCTCGGGCGTGCTCGCCTCGGGCATGTTCACCGTCTTGGAGATGGCCCCGCTGATGAACGGCTGGACGGCCGCCATCATCTTCAGGTGCCCGTTGTAATGAATGGACCGATGGCCGTTGGCCGGCTTGAAGGCGCAGTCGAACACGGGCAGGTGCTCGTCCTTCAGGTGCGGGGCGCCCTCGATCGTCTCGTGCTCGTCGATGTAGGCGACGATCTCCTCCGCTTCCTTGGCGCTGTAGCCCAGCTGGCGGAGGGCGTGCGGGACGGTGTTGTTCACGATCTTCAGGTAGCCACCCCCGACGAGGCGCTTGTACTTGATGAGCGCGATGTCGGGCTCCACCCCGGTCGTGTCGCAGTCCATGAGGAAGGCGATCGTCCCGGTGGGGGCCAGCACGCTGACCTGCCCGTTGCGGAAGCCGTGCTCGGTCCCCAGGGCGATGACCTCGTCCCAGGTGGTGAGGGTGGCGTCCAGCAGGTCGGTGGGGACCGTCTGGCGGTCCATCCGGTACGCCGCGTCGCGGTGCTGGTTCATGACGCCCAGGTACGGCTCCGCGTTGCAGGCGTAGCCGGCGAAGGCCCCGCCCTGGTCGCGGCTGATCCGCGCTGACTGGAGCTCCGCCTCGCCCTGCATGAGGGCGGTGATGGCCGCCGCGTAGGCGCGCCCCTCGTCGGAGTCGTAGGCCAGGCCGCGGTTCATGAGCAGGGCGCCCAGGTTGGCGTAGCCCAGCCCCAGCGGGCGGTAGTTGTGCGAGTTGATACCGATCCGCTCGGTGGGATAGCTCGCGTTGTCGACGATGATCTCCTGGGCGGTCAGGACCACCCGCACCGCGTGCTTGAAGTCCTCGATCGCGAACTCGCCGTCATCGGTCACGAACTTCATGAGGTTCAGGCTGGCCAGGTTGCAGGCCGAGTCGTCGAGGTACATGTACTCGGAGCACGGGTTGCTGGCGTTGATGGGCGACGTGTTGGCGCTCGTGTGCCAGCGGTTCACGGTGTCGTGGTACTGGATCCCCGGGTCGCCGCACACCCAGGCCGCCTGGGCCATCTTGTTGAGCAGGTAGCGGGCCGGGACGGTGTCCATGGCGCGCCCGTCGAGGACGGCCTTGGTGGTCCAGTCGGCATCGGCCTCGACCGCCTCCATGAACGCATCGGTCACGCGGACCGAGTTGTTGGAGTTCTGGAAGAAGACCGATTCGTACGCCTCGCCCCCGTTGAAGTTGCCGTCGTAGCCGGCGTCGATCAGGGCCCAGGCCTTCTTCTCTTCGCGTCATCTTGCAGTCGATGAACTCTTCGACGTCGGGGTGGTCGACGTTGAGGATCACCATCTTGGCGGCCCGTCGGGTCTTGCCACCGGACTTGATCACCCCGGCGAACGCATCGAAGCCCTTCATGAAGCTGACCGGGCCGGAGGCCTGATCCCCCGCCGCGGAGGCCTTCGCGCTTGCGAGCGCAGCGTGGAGAGGTTGCTGCCCGTGCCCGAGCCGAACTTGAAGAGCATGCCCTCGGTGTGGGCCAGGGTCAGGATGCTGTCCATCGTGTCGTCCACCGAGTTGATGAAGCAGGCTGAGCACTGCGGGTGGGCGTCGATCCCCACGTTGAACCAGACGGGTGAGTTGAAGGCGGCGCGCTGCTTGAGGAGGATGTCGGTCAGCTCGGCCTGGAAGGTGTCCGCGTCCGCATCGGTCGCGAAGTAGCCGTCGGTCCGGCCCCAGCCGGCGATCGTGTCGGCCACCCGGCCGATCATCTGCTTGACGCTCGTCTCGCGCTCCGGGGTGCCCAGCGTGCCGCGGAAGTACTTGCTGGCGGTCACCTGGGTGGCGAGCTGCGACCACGCCTTGGGGAACTCGAGGCCCTTCTGCTCGAACACCGTCTCGCCGTGCTCGTTGGTGATGGTCGCCTCGCGGCTGTCCCACTCGACCGTGTCGTACGGGTCCACGCCGGGGCGCGTGTAGCGCCGCTCCATGCTCAGGCCCGACCAGGTCCGCTCCTGCGCCCGGCTGCAGCTGGCGGTACCCGCCGCTCAGGTCCACGGTTCCCGTGCCCGTTGCGTCGGTTGCCCCCGCCGAAGCGGTCTTTGCCCCGCTGGACTTCGCGGCCCCGTGGCCATTCCCGTTTCCGTTGCCATTGGTCGTGGGGGTGGCGGGGGCTGCGCTTCGTGCCATCAGTCGGGTCGCTCCTAGGGCATTTGTGTGACGGACGGACCCCTTGGGGAGGGTTCCAGGAGGCCCGTCACGGATAGATTGTCGAGGCTGTCCCGGCTGGTTTCCGGGGCCGTCTCAGGGATGCTCACTGTACTCCCGACGAAGGGCCCGGTCAAGGAAAAATCACAAGATGTTGTGGTGGTGCTTTCGTCCTGCCCCCACATGATGGGCCATGCCTGTTTCGGCTGTGGACAGCCTGTGGACCACCTGTGGACCCGATGTCAGCCCACGGTCTGGGGCCCGCCCGGCGCGGCGATCAGCGTGCGCGAATGTATGACATTTCGCGCGGCGCGGGGTGCGGGTGGTGCACCGATGGCGAGGTTTCGTGCTAACGATCGCCGCGCCTTAGCACGAAGTCCTGCAACTGCATCACGGTAGGCCTGGCTGGCCTCGGGCGGTCGAGGGAGGGCTCGGTCGCCGTGTCACATCGCTTCGTGATATCGCGCAGCACGTTGTCACGAAAGGATGTGATGCGAACGAAGGCCTTACCAATGGCGCCGTCCTGTGGTCGATGCGCCATCATGTGGGCCCCCGATCAAGGGCGCCCAGGCGATGGCGGCTGGTCGGTGAGCATCTGGTGAAGCCGGGCGGTGTGTTTCACCAGGAGCTCGCGGTTGTCGTGGAGGAACCTGATCAGAAACGCCACCTGGGAATCGCTATATGTCGCGAGCGATCGGTTGGCGTCCTCCATGAATGGGCCGAATACCGGGACGGACAGCGCGTCCAGGTCGGCAGCGAGCTCGACCATCACCTTCCGCCGATCCTGCGTGTCACGCACGCGGCGGACGAGCCCGCGGGCCTCCAGTCGGTCGAGGACGGCGGTGATCGCGCCCGACGTCAGGTGCGCCCGGGCCGCCAGCTCGCCGGCGGTCAGCGGTCCGTCTTGACTCACGAGGTCCAGGCACCGCATATCGGTCCGGTTCAGGCCGGCCAGCATGGCGACCACGTCGTCGAACAGGTCCTGCTCGACCTGCCAGCCGCGGACCTGTCGTCCGAGCTCCGTCTCGAGTTCTTCGCGTGTTTGTCTTGACATATGAATGTCTTAGTCCTTAAGATACCGCAGTCACCAAGACATTCTAGCAGAGGAACCTGGCATGACCGCTTCAGCTGCGGCTTCGGCCGCGATTCAGACCAACGACCTCGTCAAGGAGTACCCCGGCGATGTCCGGGCCCTGGACGGCGTCACCTTCGACGTCAACGAGGGCGAGGTGTTCGCGCTCCTCGGCCCCAACGGGGCAGGGAAGACGACGACCGTCAAGATCCTCACCACCCTGTCGCGTCCCACCTCGGGCGAGGCCCGCGTGGCTGGATTCGATGTCGTGGGCGAGCCCGGCCCGGTTCGACAGGCCATCGGCGTCGTCGCGCAACGGAGTGGCGCCGCCCCGACGGCCACCGGGCGGGAAAACCTCTCGCTCCAGGGCCGATTCTTCGGGATGGGTGGCCAGGCGCTGCGCTCCCGGATCGACGCCCTGCTCGAGCTGGTGGGCCTGACCGATGCCGCCGACCGCCTCACCAGCACCTATTCGGGCGGAATGAGCCGTCGCCTTGACATCGCGATGGGCCTCGTCCATCGGCCTCGGATCCTGTTCCTCGACGAGCCGACCACCGGGCTCGACCCCGAGGTGCGGGCCGCCATGTGGGACGAGATCCGTCGCCTCGCGGCCGAGGAGCGGCTCACGATCCTCCTCACCACCCACTACCTCGAGGAGGCCGACCGCCTGGCCGGCCGCCTGGTCATCCTCGACGCCGGCCGGGTTGTGGCCGCGGGAACGCCAGAACAGCTCAAGGCCGACCTGCGGGGAGACGCGATCGCCGTCGAACTCGCCGACGGCGCCACGGAGCCCCAGGTGCGCACGGCGCTGTCGCGCGTCCCCGGCGTCGACGAGCTGCGTTTCGACGAGCGGACCGTGCACCTGCGGGTCGCCGCCGGCGCATCGGCCCTCCCCATGGTCCTCGCGGCCATCGACACCACCGGCGTCGTCGTGGCCTCGGCCACCGTCTCGCGCCCATCGCTGGACGACGTCTATCTCCGCCACACCGGCCGATCGTTCGCATCGGCCGAGCGAACCCTCCAGGAGGCAACCCGATGACTGCTGCCGTCACCCACACCGGGGCCATTGCGGCCCGCCACATCCGCACCTTCCGCCGCCAGCCGTGGTGGATCGCCATCAGCCTCATGCAGCCGGTGATCTACCTGGTCCTGTTCGGCTCGCTCTTCGCCGAGCTGGCCAACGGGGCCGCGTTCGGCGGCTCGTACATCGACTTCCTGCTCCCCGGGATCGTGGTCATGAGCGCCCTGTCCAGCGGGGGCTGGGCGGGCACCGCCTCGATCGAGGACATCCACGGCGGGGTCATGGACCGCATGCTCGTCACGCCGGTGCGCCGGGGCGCGGTGATCATCGGTCACCTGGGTCAGCAGGCGCTGATCGTGACCCTCCAGGCGATCGTGCTCATCGGTCTGGGCCTCCTCATCGGTGCCCGTTTCGACGGCGGCATCGCGGGCGTGGCCGTGATGCTGGGCGCCTCGATCCTGCTGGGCACGGCCATCGGGGCGCTGTCCCACGCGATCGCGCTGCTCGCACGGACCCAGGAGACGCTCATCGCGGTGAGCCAGGGAATCATCCTGCCGATGACCTTCCTGTCCACCACGTTCATGGTCACCGCGCTCATGCCCGACTGGATGGCAACCGTGGCGACGTACAACCCGCTCACCTGGGCGGTGGATGCGTCCCGGGCCGCGGTGGATGGGAGCGGCGACGCCGCGTTCATCCTCGCGCGCCTGGCGTGGCTGACCATCTTCCTGGTGGTGAGCCTCGTGCTCGCCCTCCAGGCGTTCCGCCGCTACCGCCGGACGATCTAGGCCGCGGGTCTCCGGGGCTGCCGCCGCGGCCTATTCGTCGGGGAGGCCGACCGTGGCGAGGGTCTCGGGGGTGATCGGTGTGAGGCCCAGCCGTTCGACGAGCCACGCGGCGCGGTCGGCGGTGGCGACGTCGTCCAGGGCGTGGCCCGCGTCGTACCAGCTCACCGTGGCGGCGGGGATGGCGTCGAGGAGCTGCTGCGCCACGTCGGGCGGGACCACGTCATCCACCGATCCGTACTGGAGGTAGACCCGCTCCCCGTCGACCTGGTCCGCGACCGCGAGGGCGTCGAAGGGGGCCATGACCGCGAGGTACTGCGCCCACTTCTCGTCCCCGGTGAGCTGGCGGGCGCGAGGCGACCCAGCCATCGGTCGAGGTCGCGAGGAAGCCGGTCCACGAGGGCCGGCCGCTGAGAAGCACGAGCGCCGCCGGGCGAGGGTCCACCGATGCCAGGGTCACGCCGGCCGAGGCGCCCCATGAGTGGCCCACGAATCCCAGGCGCGCGGGATCCACGTCGGGGCGGGCGGCCAGGATGTCGTAGGCGCGGCGCACGTCGATGATTGCCTGGGCGGTCATGTCCCGCTCCCGCTCGACCAGGCCGTAGTTCTGGAGGAAGGCGCGCCGATCGGTCCCCGTCCGCGCGAACGGCGCGTCGACCACGAGCGAGACCGCTCCCCCGGTGGCCATGGCCTCCGCCTCGTCGAGGAAGTCGTTGCGGTCCGTTTCCGAGCCGTGGAGGTAGACCAGGCCGGCGAACGGGCCACTCCCCGGCGGCACGACCAGCCAGGCCGTGGCCCGCTCCCCCGTCGCGCTGGCCCAGCTCACGTCGTGGACGGTCGTCCCGTTGTCGCGCGTTTCGACGCCGGCCTCGGTCAGGTCCAGCGGTGCGGTGTCGTCGTAGGCGGTGGCCGTGGCGGCATCGATGACCTCGGCGCCGGATTCGGTGGCGGACGGGCTCGGATTGACCGATGGCGGCACGGACCCCTCCCCGGGTGAGACTGATTGGCACGCGGCGAGGGCGACGAGAGCGGCCAGACTTGCCAGCCGGAGCCTGGCGCGCGGTACCATCGGTCGATGATAGTCAACCGATTGAGAAGTGTCCATCAGTAAGCCCCGCCGGCCGCGAGCTGTGCGCCCGAAGGTCGAGCCTCCCGAGCGGGACGCGACTCGGGCCGAGATGCGGGCACTCGCCCATCCTCTGCGATTGCGGATCCTGCGCCTGACCCTGGACCAGTCGTACACGAACAAGGAGCTGGCGGATCGGCTGGGCGAGGACCCGGGCACCGTCCTCCACCACGTGCGGACCCTCACCCGCCACGGGTTCCTCCGGGCGGAGGCGGTCCGCACCGGCAAGCGCGGGGCGTTGGAGCGGCCGTATCGGTCCACCGGGAAGTCGTGGGCGATCCGGATGCCGCCGAGCACCGATCACACGGCATCGGTCCTCGGCGCGGTGCAGGGCGAGCTCGTGGAGGCCGGCGAGGACGCCACGATCACGACCCTCCGGCTGGGCGTGCGGCTCAACGCGAAGGACCTGGCCCGGCTACGGCGCCGGATCCACACCCTGGACGAGTTCGCGGCGCTGGACGATCCGACCGGCGAACCGATCGGGATCCTGGCCCTGGTCCACCGCCGCCGGCCCTAGGCCGCGGGCGTCACTCCCAGTTCGGCCATCAGGGCGCGCACGCGCTGCTCCAGGTCGTCTCGAATCGGTCTGACCTCCTCAACCGGCTTACCCGACGGGTCGTCGAGCTCCCAGTCCACGTAGCGCTTTCCGGGGTAGACCGGGCACGCGTCCCCGCAGCCCATGGTCACGATCACGTCGGCGGCCCGGACGATCTCGTCGGCCCAGGGCTGCGGGAGCTCACGGCTGATGTCGATCCCCTTCTCGGCCATGGCCTCGACAGCCGCGCGGTTGACTTCGGACGCGGGCTCCGAGCCGCCGGAGAAGACGTCGACCTGGTCGCCCGCCAGGCGGCGCATCCAACCGGCGGCCATCTGGGAGCGGCCGGCGTTGTGCACGCATAGGAACAGGACGCTGGGATTCAGGTCCGTCGGGTTGGACTCGAGCCGGACGAGCGCGCGGAGGCGGTCGTCGGTCAAACGCTCGACGATGACCGGTACCCAGGTCCGGATCTTCGCGTTGGGCAGGATCAAGTCGAGCGACTCCGCGATGAAGCGCTCGATCGTCTCCCGGTTCATACGTCCCTGCCAACGCCGTTCGAGAGCGGCCGCCGACTGACGAATGTTCAGCTGCTCGGCCGGGGTCATGTCCCGGAGGGACCGGGCCGGGCTTGGCGTGGGGGTGGGTGTCGAAGTCATGGCGGGTCTCCTCAGGCGGGCGGGGCGAGCCGCCCGATCCGGGCGGCGAGATCGGCGAAGGCCGAGCGGAAGGCATCGACTGTCCCGTCAGGGACGGGATCGGGCACGGACCAGTGGACCGCGGGGCTGGAGAATGGCCAGCCAGCCTCGTGCGCACGATCACACACGGACACGATGAAATCAGGATCGGACCGGACTTCGTCGTACCCCTTGGGCCGGACACCGCCGAGGTCCAGGCCGTATTCGCGAGCGACGCGGATGGCCGACGGGTGGACGCGAGACGCAGGGCTCGTCCCCGCGCTGTCCGACGTGACCCCCGGTCCGCTGCTCCCACAGGGCCGCAGCAAACTGGGAACGGGCCGAGTTGTGGGTGCAGACGAAGAGCACGCGCCCGGTCGGAGTCGGGGGCCGAAGCTGGATCGCGTCCAGGCGGTCCTGTCGGAGGGTGATGTACCGCCGCCGGTGGTCTCCCTCGGACACGCGCCGCTCGATCAGGCCCGCGGCCTCGAGCACGCCCAGGTGATGGGCGGCGGCGTTTCCGGGCAGACCGGCCGACGCAGCGAGGGTCTGGAAGGTGAGGTCGCCCTCGAGCAGCTGCTCGACCATCTGAAGCCGGTGTCCGTCACCAAGGGCAGCGTGCACGCGAGCTCGCTCGACAGAATCCATAATTCACATGATATTGACTCAACTATCCTTGAGTCAATAGCCTCGGGCGAGCTCGGACTCGCCCGCTCCCCGTCAGGCCGGCCGCGGCTCCGGCTTGGTGGCGCGGATGATGGCGCTGTACATGCCCGGGGCCGCCTCGTGGGTGGGCTTCACGCTGACATCGGTCAGTCCGGCGGCCGTCAGGCCATCGGTCATCTCGGAGACGGACAGGGCACCGGCGATGCAACCCGCATACGAGCCACGCTCGGCGCGCTCGTCCGGGGTCAGGGCGTCGTCGGCCACGATGTCGGTGATCCCGATCCGACCGCCGGGACGCAGGACGCGGGCGATCTCCGCGAACACGGCCGGCTTGTCGGCGGCGAGGTTGACGACGCAGTTCGAGATGACCACGTCGATGCTGTCCGCGGGGAGCGGGATGGCCTCGATGTGGCCCTTGAGGAACTCGACGTTGGTCGCCTTGGCGGCCGCAGCGTTGGAACGGGCGAGGGCCAGCATCTCGTCGGTCATGTCCAGACCGATGGCGCGGCCCTCCGGGCCGACGCGCTGGGCCGACAGCAGGACGTCGATCCCGCCGCCGGAACCCAGGTCAAGGACCCGCTCCCCGGGGAGCAGGTCCGCAACCGCCAGGGGGTTGCCGCAGCCGAGCGAGGCGAGGACCGCCTGGTCGGGGAGGGACGCGCGATCCGCGTCTGAATAGAAGGTGACGGCGCCTGGGTCGATGAGGTGCTCGGTGGCGTGGTTGGGATCGGTGCACGACACGCCGTTGCAGCAGCCGTCGCCGCAGCAACTGGCCTGGGTGCCCTGGTCGATGACCTGGAGCGCGGACTTGGCGTAGTGCTCGCGCACCGTTTCGTGGATCTGGTTGGTCATCGGTTTCTCCTTGGTGGTCGCTGGGTTACGCGAGCGGGACGAGTCCCGCCAGGCTGGCGCCGATTCCCGACCAGCGGCCGGCGAAGTCGGGTGACAGCTCGTAGTAGATGAACGTGCCGCGACGCTCGGTCGTCACGATGCCGGCTTCGCGGAGCACCTTCAGGTGGTGGCTGACCGTGGGCTGGCTGACGGTGCAGCATTCGGTGAAGTCGCATGCACAGACCGATCCGGGGGTGGTCGCCAGCTGGCGCAGGATCGACAGTCGAACCGGGTCAGCGATGGCCTGCAGGAGCTCGACGTCTGGATCGGTGGACTTCACCTCTGGAGTATATCGACCGTTGTCAATATAGAATATAAGGTTCGCGGTCGCCGGCCTAGAGCAGGATCAGCGCGTCGCCGCCCGGGTCCGTGCCCATTGCGAGGCACGCGAGGGCGGCGCGTGTTCCAACGGTGAAGTCGGAACGCAGGAGCGGTTCCGCGGCGGCGAGCGCGCGCCGATTGGCATGCGTGGCGGCGACCAGGAGGACCAGGCGCGTCACCGATGCGTCCCGCCGTTTCAGCTGCGCGGCGCGGACCTGGGCCTGCACGTCGTTCGCACGGGCGCTTGGTGAGGTTTGGGTAGTGCACTCGACCCGGAGAGGTCGAACGAAACGAAGCGGAGAACTCGAAAGAGGGGAAACGCCGGGACGAGGACAGGGACGCGCAGCCGAGTGATGGCCTCGACACCAAGGCTCACGCCCGGCGTCCCGGCGGCCTCTCGCCCGCGCCACGACCAGCATGTCCCAGGCCCGCAGGTCCCGATCCCCGGGGAGCGGCGCCTCGAGCCTGATTCGCCAGATCGGTGAGAGACGCTTCCGAAATCGGTCCAGTACGCGACCTGGGCCTGGGCGCGAATGGCCAAGGGCGGCCCCGCCGGGTATAGCTTGGCTACATGTAGCCGCAGCCCCACCGCCCCCGCGTGCCTGGCGACATCGAGGACCGAGACCTCGAGCAAGCGACCGCCTTCCGTTCGCGCCACCTTGGTCTGTGACACGCCAGTGGCCGCAGCAACGTCCCGCTGGCTCACTCCCGCGCGGAGCCTGGCCTCCCTGAGGTCGTCGCCCAAGTCGGAGATCAGTCGTCTTCCGGCGTGCGCGGCCTGGTCCACGGAACGAATGCGGTTGGGCATGTCGCCATCGTCTTCCGCCGCTCTTACCGCTTCGTGACGCACGAATGCGCGGGCTGGGGAGCACCTGAGTCGCCGGGCGCATGTATCGGCCAACTTGATGCGTCAAAGGCACGCCTCACGTCCACCCGGAGGCCGAATCGGGCGTGGCAGGACTCAGATGGCTAAGGAAGGGCGCGAAAAGGGGTGAAGCGACCTAGCGACGAGACCGATGTTGGCCAATAGATGCGTGCTGCGCATGACTGGCGGGTCGGTCGAGGGTCTCCGGAGCTGCGCTCGGGTAGGGCTAGGGGATGGTGTAGGTCGTGACGTCGGTCTGGGCGGCGACGAAGAGGCCCAGCGCGGCGGACTTGATGACCTGGATGCGGAAGTAGTAGGTCGTGCCGCTGGCGAGGTCCGAGACAACCGTGGCGCCGTCGCCCTGCGTGGAGCCGTACCAGAGGTAGCCGTCGCCGCTCGTGTAGGACGGATCGGGGTTCGTGGTCGAGGCGACGAGCTTGTACCAGGTGAAGCACGCGCCGTTCCCGCTGTACGGAGTCCACGCGAAGGCCGTGCCGCCGGGGTCGGGGGCCACGCCCAGCGAACCGAGCGCGACCACGGGCAGGGCGGTGGCGGAGCCGACCGCCGAGACCCCTGTCACGCCGTCGCCCGCGTTGAAGGCCATGGTCCGGTAGTAGTAGGTCGTGCCCGCCGAGCCGGTGGCGTCAACCGCGGACAGGGTGAATCGGTCCGTCGTGTACGTCCCGCCGAAGTCGACCGCGCCATCCTGGGGCGGGTAGGCCGGCGGGATGGAGGCGCTCGTGCTGCGCAGGGTCGTGTAGTGGTTGAAGTCCGATGCGTGGGACTTGGACCAGCCGATCACCACGCCGCCGTCGCACGACTTGAGCGCGAGGGTCAGCGTCTCGGGAGGCGCCGGGGTTGGCGGGGGCGGAGGTGGCGGAGGTGGCGCGACGAACGGGGCAACGGACGGGTGGACCTCGGGCGTGGCGGAAGCGCCCGGAACGACGACCGGCGCACCCTCGGACGAGGTGGGCTCCCCGGTGCCGGAGGGCTGGGTCGTGGGCTCGGCGGTGGCCTGGGGCCTCTCGGTGGCAGCCGGAGGTGGGCTGGTCGGCTTCGCCTGACCGATGTACAGGTGTCCGGCAGCGGCGATGGCCGCGATGAGGAGCAGGGCACCGACCGCGATCGGGACCGATCGGGCGATGCGCGAGCGCAGGGTGAAGGCAAGGAACGGCGGAGGCGCCGTCTCGAGGCGAGTGACCAGGCGCTCGCGGAGCGCGGCCGCGTACACCGGATGCGGCGCAGCCTCCGGCCCGGCCGAAGCGGCCTTGCGGGCGGTCAGGCCGGCGGCAACCAGCTGGGCCTCGAGGGCACGGTCTTCGGCCGACAGGTTGCGGTCGTCGCCAGCGCCTTCGGCGCCGCGGTCCGCACCACGGTCCGCCGGGGTACCTCGGTCCGCACCACGGTCCGCCGGGGTACCTCGGTCAACGGCGCGGTCATTCATGGGGCGCTTGCGTGACTTAGGCGACATCGGTCTGCTCCGTGGTTGGCGTCGCCCGTTCGTTGGTGAGCACGCCCCGAAGAGCGGCCAGGGCCCGGTGGAGGCGCACGGCGAACGTCCCCGGCGAGACACCGAGGACCGCGCTCGCCTCGGCGGGGTCGAGGTCGTCGTAGTAGCGCAGGGTCAGGACGCGGCGGTGGCGCTCGGGGAGGCGGGCCATCGCCCGCTCCAGCTCGTCGCGCTCGAGGGCCGAGGCCCAGGCCTCGGACGTGGCCGGCTCATCGGCCCGGTCGATCCACGCCGGTCGCCCGCTGGCCACCGTCCCGTCCAGGGCCAGCACCCGCGAGGAGCGGCGGAAGTGGTCCACGCACGCGTTGGCCGACACCCGGTACAGCCACCCGCCGAACGAGTCGTTGCGGAACGTGCCGCGGCGCATGGCCTCGAGACCCTTCTCGAACGTCGACGCGGTCAGGTCTTCGGCCACGCTGCGATCCCCAATGCGGCGGTAGATGAACCCGTAGATACGGGGGAGATAGAAGTCGTAGAGCTCGACGAAGGCGGCGGTGTCAGGTGGCCGGCCAGCGGCACGGGCCACGAGCGCGCGCTCGCGCTCGACGGGCAGTCGGCTGGGCTGGCGGCGTTCATCGGCCATGGGTCGCCGCATCGTGAGGCTCCAAACGAAGCGGGGCCATCCACCGCGGGTACCGGGTACCGATGACCCAGTCCCGGGGGTTGGCCCCGCTCCACCACCATCGGCTCCCTTACGGGATGGTCGCCGTCTGGACGGAGGTCATCCCGAGCACGTACCAGGTTCCGTCGTGCTGGCCCATGCTCACGACCCGGTAGTTCCAGGTCTCGCCCGTGTTCACCATGGTGTCCACGAAGCTCGTGATGTTCACGTTCGTGATCTCCGCGGCGAGCCCCGTGCCCGCGTTGAGCGGGTACTGCGGGTCCGCGTTGGTCATGGAACGCACGACCTCGTACCGGACGAACTCTGGCGAGGTGGCCTTCTCCCAGGTGAGGTGGACGCCGCCGTCGATCAGGCCGATCGAGAAGGTCATGCTTCCCGGGGTGGGCGGTGACCACGGTGGGGGTGCCGGGGTGGGCGGCGCCGGCGTTGGCGTGGGCGCCGGGGTCGGGGTCGGGGGCTTGGTCGGATCCGATCCGCCACAGGCCACCGAGCCGCTGACCACGTTGCTGGCCGCCAGCTGGGTCAGGCCGGCCTCGTGGCTGGTGACCACGAAGACGCGGTAGAACCAGGTCTTGCCGCAACCGGGGAAGTCCTTCGCGAACGTCTGGTTCGGGTCGCTGATGTACGCGATCAGCTTGTCGTTGCCGCCCGGAGGCCAGGTGACATCGGCATCGGTGGAGCGAACCAGCTTGTAGTAGCCAAACCCATCGCCGGTCCAGGCCGACCAGGTGAACTTCACCTTGCCGCTCAGCCACTCGGCGTTGAGGGTCAGCGTTTCGTTCTCGTTGCCGTTGCCGGGCGGTGGCTCGACGATGGGAGCCGGGGCCGGGGGCTCGGTCGCCTTGCCCGGGTCAGGGGCCGGCGTGGGCTCCGGCTTGGGGGTGTTGATGGGGTGGTAGTGGTACGGCTGCTTGCTGTCCTCGTCGCCGTCGCCGTAGGGATGCTTGGGGTGATGCCAGCCCTTGGTTCCGCCCGCGTGCCCAGCGTGGTGGCCGCCGTGATAGGCGGACTCGCCGCCGTGACCCGGCACGAAGGTGTCGACCATGCCCGACCCGAACGCCACGGCGCCCGCAAACAGCAATGCCCCGATCGCGGCCGGGACAGAAATACCGATGCGGGTCGTCAGCGAGGATCGCTTACGGTCTGGAACCTTGCTCATGTCGTTCTCTCTCCTGTTTCGTTGGTTGCTGCGGTCTTGGTGCGTTGTGTGGTCGCGTGTGGTCCGGTGATGGACCGATGAGTGCTGGGTGGTCGCGGCCGGGTCCTGCGTCGTCCGCGACCACCCGAATGAACCACCAACAAAACGGGGGGAGGGGCGTGGGATTACAGGGCGGGGCCAGGAGCGGCGGCAGACGGGTCGGATCGGGTCGCCGTGGGCACAGGTGGTTTCGGCCGTTGTTCCACGGGGTGAACCTATCGGCCAACAAGGCGGCCGAATTGCCCCGATCAGGCGCGATTCCCCTAGCTCATTTCCCGGTTGTCACTCCCTGCGGAACAGGCGGCCAGGCAGGGGCTACTTCTTGGCCGATACCTCCGCCCGGCGGAACAAGGCATCGCGTGGCTCGCGGAATGCGGGCAGCGGGTCAGCACGCCGATCAACCCGAAAGGGCGCCTAGTGGAGGGCGAGGGCCTTGACTTCGAGCACGACGACCGTCAGCAGGACCACGCCGGCCACGTACAGGAGGGAGCGAACGCGGGTGTAGCCGCTCGCGCGCCCGGTGACGTATCCCACCCCGGTGATGAGGGCGAGGAGCGCGAACTCCGACACGAGCAACCCGGGCCATGGCCCCAGGACGACGAGCGGGATGGTGGCGAGGGCGGTGACGACGACCCCGCCCAGGACCTGGGCCACGACCAGCGAGGTGGTCTCCGCGGTCCGCCGCCCGCGGGCCACGAGCCGCGCCGACATCCGGAACGCGAGCAGGTGGGCGAGCATGAGGCCCAACGCGGTGAGGAATACGAGCTGGCCCAGGTCGGGCGTGTCGGGGTGGGTGGGATCCTCGAACGCGACCATCACCGCGAGGAGCGAGAGGCTCAGGTAAAGAGCCATGGTCATGCCCTCGCGGATCCGATCGGCCACGGCCTCGGGTGCGCGGTCGTACACGTCCGCGTCGCGGAGGACGAGGTCCGCGGCCGTCTCGCGGTGACGGCTCAGGGCGAGCCTCCCGTGATCGATGACCGCCTCGGCTGGACGGGGACGACCGTTGTAGATCGATGCCATGGCGGCGCCGTACGCGCCCGCCTGACCGATACCGATGAGCGCGCCCGTCCCGGTAAGCCGGAGTTCATCCGGTGGTAACCAGCGCCCGATATCGTGGGCCAGCGTGTCGCCCGCCTCGCACACCGGCCCCGCCAGGTGGACCGTGGGCAGCGGTTCCTCCAGCGGTTCGCCGGGGGCGAGGAGCGAGACCGGGTGGTCCGCGCCATACAGGACGGGGCGGATGAATTCGCTCATCCCCGCGTCCGCGACGAGGTACGTCAGGTTGGCGGCAGGGCGTGGCTGGACCCGGACGATCCGGGTCAGGAGCCACCCGGCATCGGCGACAAGCCGCCGGCCGGGCTCGAGGGTGAGCTGCGTGGCGTCGGGAAGGTGGGCGCGCACTGCGTCCGCGAGGGCGGTGACGGGCATGCCGGCCCCGGCTCCGCCACCCAGGTCCACGCGGGTGACGCCGGCGCGCTCGGCCGCGCCCGCGAGGCGCTCGGCCAGGACGGCGAAGGTCGCCGGGTCATCGATCGCGGAGCCCATGTGCGCGCCCACGCTCTCGAGGGCGCGGCCGGCCTCGCGGCATCGGTCCAGCGCCGCGTCGAGATCGGTCAGGGCAATGCCGAACTTGCTGTCGGCGGCGCCGGTGGCCAGGTGGGAGTGCGTGTCCGGCGCAAGGGCGGGATTGAGCCGGAGGCCGAGGCGGCAGGGAGGTCCGGCCAGCAGCGCGTCGAGCTCGGCCAGGGACTCGGCGTTGATGAGGGCGCCGGCGGCGCGGGCCGCGGCGTGATCGGCATCGGTCTTGCCCACCCCGTTCATGACGATCCGGTCGCCGCGCATGCCGGCCCGCTGGGCGAGGGCCAGCTCGACCGCGTTGACGACCTCGGCCCCGGCGCCTTCCGCGGCGAGACGGGCGAGGAGGAGCGGATCGGGGTTGGCCTTGACGGCGTACGCGATCAGGGCGCCGGGGAAGGCGGCCCGATACTCGGCCAGGGTGGCGGCCACCGCGTCGAGGTCGGTGACGTACAGCGGCGTGCCCCATCGGGCAGCCGCGTCCCGGAGCTGGGCCGCGAGGCTGGCGGAGGCGGTGGTGCCGGGGGCGGCGGTCACGGTGTGCTCATGGTGCGCGTCGAGCGTAGCCGGGATGGCGCCCCTAGACTGCCCTCCATGGCCAGACGAGTGAGCGCGGGCATCCTCCTGTACCGATGGCAGGGCGAGACCCTGGAAGTGCTGCTCGGGCACCCGGGCGGCCCGTACTTCACCGCGCGGAGCGAGGGGCACTGGTCCATCCCCAAGGGCGAGGTGGACGCGCGGAACGGCGAGACCCACGAGGACCTGCGCTCGGTTGCCCTGCGCGAGTTCGCCGAGGAGACCGGCAGCCCGGCCCCCGGCGGGGCGGACGACCTGGTCGCGCTGGGCGAGATCATCCAGCGGGGCGGCAAGCGGGTCGTGGCCTGGGCCATCGAGGGGGACCTGGACACGGCGACCGCCCAGAGCAACACGTTCAGCGTCGAGTGGCCCCCGGACTCGGGCCGCTGGGCGGACTACCCCGAGTTCGACGAGGTCGCGTGGCTGGCGCCTGACGAAGCGCGGCGGCGCATCAAGGATGCCCAGATTCCGCTCATCAACCGCCTCGAGGCGATCCTCCGAGAACCCGCCGAGGAATAGCGGTCGAGGGCCGGGATCGGCGCCTCAGGCAGGCTGCTCCGCGTCCACAGGCGTCGCTGCTACGGCAGCGGGCGCGGCCGCGCCGGTCCGCGAACCTTCCACGGGCGGCGCCGGCGTGCCCGTGAATGCCGCCCGGTAGCGGTCTACGAAGCTGGCCGCCCCATTGGAGGCGAACAGGACCTCCCCCTCTACGCCGGCCTGGCGCGCATCGTCGAAGCGGGCCCCGAGGTAGGCCTCGAACTGCAGTCCGGCGAATGCTTTCCAGAGACCCATGTCTAGCGCATCGAACCCGTCGAGCGCCAGGCGGTACCGCGCGCGCGCGTCATCCCAGCGGCCCTCGGCCACGGCCGAAAGGGCGTCGATCTGGGCGCGGGTGGCGAGAAGCGCCCTGGTTTGGGGGCGGACAGCATCCACCGCAGCCACGAGGGTCGCGGCTCGAGCCGGGTCGAGCGCGCCGGCCGCGTTCGCGGCCACGAGGAAGGGGTAGTAGTCCAGCGAGCTGGATGCCGCCACGGGCATGGCGACCTCGGCCGCACCGGCCAGATCGCCCATGGCCATTCGCAGCATGGCGGTACTGATCGCGACGTTTTCCGCCCAGAAGGTATCCACGTCCCCGCCCCGCTCGTCCAGGGTCGCCAGCGTCCGTTCCGCCCCGACCAGGTCACCCTGGAACGTGGTGAGCAGCGCCCGGGACGCGGCGAACCAGAGCCCGCGGAAGGAATCTAGCTCCATGCCGGCGAGCTCCTCGAGCGGCGCATTCGTCGCCGACCACGTTCCCATCTCCGTGGTCATGTCCACCAGCTGGAGGAGCATTTGTGCAAGGAAGTGCGCTTCTCCTCCACGGCGGGCAAGGTCCGCCGACTCCATGAGGTACTGGGCCGCCTGGGTCAGGGGAAGCTCGCCGGCCTGAATGGACATGAGGTTGTTTCGAGCCCGCATCAGCGTGGGCAGGTGGCCGGCTCGCTCTGCCAATGTGACCGCCCCCCGGACAATGGCCTCTGCCTCATCGGGCCGCGCCACGAGGGCGGTTCCCCTTGTGTTCAGGATGTCGGCGGTCAGCTGCGGCAGTCGCCGCTCCCCGATCGCGGCCAGGGCCCGGTCAGCGGCCGGCACCGCCTCGTCGTTGCGCAGCATCAGCATGTAGGCCCGCGCCAACTGGCCCATGGCCTCGGGCCAATCGGGGGCCGTTTCCGGAGCGGTTGCCAATGCTCCCTCCAGCAGACCGATGGCTTCCGACCCGTGCCCCAGGGACAGGTGCGCCCGGGCAGCGAAAGCCGTCAGCCGGAGTGCCCCGTCGGCATCCCCCGCCTGCTCGTACAGGGCGATCGCCTGCTGAGCGTGCACGAGCGCGCCGTCCACGTTGTAGGAGTACGCCGAGTGGGCAGCACGCTCGTGAAGTGTGGCCTGCTCGCCCGGGTCGTCGGTCACGGTCAGCGCGTCTTCGAGGTAGTGGACGGCGCTCGCGTGCGAATGGAGGGCGGCTGCGCGATCGGCGGCGCCACGGAGCGCAATCCGGGCCTGCGCCGCGAGCGCATCGGCTTCGGGCCCGGGCGCGGTCGCCCGGTATGCCTCGGTGTAATGGCTGGCCAGCACCCCGGCCAGCTCGTCGTCCCCCAGCGACTCGAGGTGGCGGGCGGCCGCCAGATGCTTCGCCCGGCGATCGGGCTTCGCCAGCGAGTCGTACGCAACCTCGCGCACCACGGCCTGGAGGAACTGGTACTGGCCGCGCTCGGGTGAGCGGGGATCGTCGTCGCGGAGCAGCAGCTCGTGCTTCACCAGGCGGTCGAGGGCGGTTTCCAGGTCGGCCCCGTCCCGCCCGGTCATCCCGCTCAGCCCGGCCAGGGTGAAGCTCTGACCGAGCACGGCGGCATCGGTCAGCAGGGCTCGGTCGGACGAATCGTTGGCGTCGAGGCGCGCAGCTACCAGGGCCCGCAGCGTCTCGGGCACCTGGAGATCGGTCAGCGAACCCACCAGCGCAAAAGCGTCGCCGTCAGCACGCAGCTGCCCGGTGTCCAGCAGCATGCGAACGGTCTCGACGGCATACAGCGGGATCCCCTCGGAGCGGCCGACGATGACCACCGCCGCCTCGTCTGGCAGGCCTGGCACCAGCCCATGGAGGAGCTCGCGCATCGGTTCCGCGGCCAGCGGCTCGAGAGTGATGTTCGTGGCATTCCGGACCGCGGTACCCCAACCGGGACGGCGTTCCAGCAGCTCCGGGCGGGCCAACGCGATCACGAGGATCGGGTGCGTCCGCGCCCAGGTCAGGAGGTGCTCGATGAAGTCCATCAGCCCCAGGTCGGCCCAATGGAGGTCACCGAAGACCATGATCACGGGGTCGATCGCCGCCATCCGCTCGAAGAACGTGCGCCATGCGGCGAACAACTCCTCTTTCTCGCCGGCGGGCATGGGCTCGAGGCCCAGCAGTCCGGCGAGGCGGGGCTCGACCCAGCGCCGCTCGTCGGGATCGGTCACGAACTGGCCCACGCTCGCGGCCAGCAGGGCGCGCGCCTCGTCGGTGTCCAGGCCCTCGGCAATCCCGGCCCGAGCCCGAACCATCTCGGCTAGGGCCCAGAAGCTGATCCCCTCGCCGTAGGAGGGTGAGCGGCCGGAATGCCAGTACGCGCCCTCGCTGATCCCATCGAGGTACTTCTCGAATTCCCAGGCCAGCCGATGCTTCCCGATCCCGGCCTGACCGATGATCGAGACCAGGCGCGACTTGCGCTCCCGCCCAGTGGCGTGGAACAGGTCCTTGACCAGGCGCAGCTCTTCGTCACGGCCCACGAACGGCGCCTCGAGCGCGCCGTGTCGACCGGCGCCGCCGCGCAGCGACTGGACGCGCAGCGCCTGCCAGGCCTGGATCGGGGCCGACTTCCCCTTCAGCAGCTGCTCCCCGGCCTCCTCGTACGCGATGGCCTCGTTGGTCGACCGCCAGGTGGCTTCCCCCACCAGGACCGATCCAGCCGGCGCCGCGCCCTGGAGACGCGAAGCCGTGTTGACCAGGTCGCCGGCGACCATGGACTGGCCCAATGCCCCCACCGTGGCCGCCGCTTCCCCGGTCAGGACCGCGGCTCGCAGGGCCAGGTTGGCTCCCGCGTCCTCCATGGCGCCCACCGTGGCCACGAGGTCCAGGGCCGCGCGCACGGCGCGTTCGGCATCGTCCTCGTGGGTGACCGGCACGCCCCAGACGGCCATGACCGCGTCACCGATAAACTTCTCCACCGTACCGCCGTAGCGGGCGATGACCTCGTTGCACGCGTCGAAGTAGCGGGTCAGGAGCTCGCGGGTCTCCTCGGGGTCGCGGTCCTCCGCAAGGGTCGTCGACCCCACCAGATCCGCGAACAGGACCGATACCAGCCGCCGCTCAGCCGTGGCCGGAGCGGGCTCGCCTGGGGCGGCAGGGGCCGTGGCGGGCGCTGATCCCACCAGGTTCGTGCCGCACTCGACGCAGAACTTCGCCCCGGGCACGTTCTGCGTACCGCAGGTCGGGCAGCCCTCGACCAGCCGCGTCCCACATTCGGCGCAGAACTTCGTTCCAGGCGCCGCTGCCGTCCCGCAGCTGGGACAGTTCACGCGGGCTGCTCCGCGTCCACCGCGACGGCGGCCCGAGCGCTGGACGGGGGCCGGTCCTGGCCGCCGGCGGGCGGAGCCGGGGTGCCGGCGAACGCAGCCCGGAATCGAACTGGATAGTCGCCAGCCCCCAGGCCTGCGAAGAACGCATCAGCCTGCTCCCCGGCCGCGCGCGCGTCAGGGAATCGCGCACCAAGGTACGCGTCGAACATGAGCGCAATGTTCGAGGCATCCAGGGGCCATTCCACGTCCATGAGCAGGTCAACCGCGTCACGAAACCTCACACGGCCCTCGTCCCATCGCCCGTCGAAGACGGCATCGAGGGCGGCGGCGAAGTCGACGATTGCGGTGCTCTGGAGGAAACCTGACGCCAGGTTGAACTCGTCCATGGACGCGAGCGCGTCCCGGTCACCCATGGCCGCAATGGCCAAGAGCGCCCGCTTCAGTCCGTCCGGATCGTCGGGGAGTCGCCTCGCCGCGGAGCGGGCTGACTGCAGGGCCTCCGGGAATCGCTGGAAGGCAAGGTGCACTTCGGCATTGAAATCGTCCAGGACAGCCAGCTGGGGCGCGCTCTCGAATTGCTCGCCCAACCGATTGGCCTCGGCGATCTCGACCGCCGCGCCCTCGGCATCGCCACGGTAGGCCAGCATCGCGGCGCGCATGCCGTGCATCCCCGCGGCCTGGGTCGTGTCCGGATTCAGCGATTCGAGCTCGGCGAGGTGATCGTCGCAGCGGGCCCAGTCCCCGGTTTGGAGCCGCATGATCGCGGACACCGTCAGGAGCTGCACCAGCCAGCCGTCGATCCCCAGACGGCGGCCCGTGTCGGTGCCGTCGTCCAGGATGCGCAAGGTCTCTGTGGCAGAGACGCTGTACATGAGACCGGACACGAGGTTGTTCCGCGCACGGAGCCCAGGCTCGGTGAGGCCCTCCGCGTCGGCAATGGCAATGGCCCCCCGGAGCAGAGCCTCGGACTCCGTGGTCCGCGTCCAGATGGCCGAGGCCTTGCTGGCCAGCGCCTCGACCACCACCCGTGGGTTGCGCGTGGTGCCCAGCGCGGCCATCGCCCGATCCGCCGTGGCGACGGCAGCGGGGCCCTGGTCGCTCAGCATGTAGGCCCGGGCCAGCTCGGCCAACGCGAACGCGGCTTCGGGGTTGTCCCGGGACGGATCGGCGGTCAATGGCACAAGCAGGTTGATGGCATCGGTCAGCTTCCCGTCGTGAGTGAACGCGCGCGCGAGCTCAGCTGACGCACGCAGCTCCCCGGCGGAGTCGCCGGTGGCCCGATACGCGTCTACCGCCTGCTGCCCGTGGTGGCGGGCCTGCGCCGCGTCCACCAGGGTGGCCGATCGGGCGGCCGCTTCGTGCAGCTGCGCGATCTCGGCCGGATCGGTCGTCACCGCCAGCGCGTCCTCGTAGAGGCGGACAGCGGCGCGGGCCGAGTACAGGGCGGCGGCACGGTCACCGGCGGCGCGAAGCGCGATCCGGGCCTGGTTCGCCAGCGCATCGGCCTCCGGACCGGGCGGCGTGGACCGATACGCCTCGAGGTAGTGGCTGGCCAGCACGCCGGCCAGCTCGTCGTCCCCCAGGGCCTCGAAGTACCGCGCCGCGGCGAGGTGCTTGGCCCGTCGGTCCTTCTTGGCCAGCGACTCGTACGCCACCTCCTTGACGACCGACTGGAGGAAGGCGTACTGGCCGCGCTCCGGGGAGCGGGGATCGTCCTGGCGGACCAGCAGGTCGCGGGTCATGAGCCGCTCGAGACGCGGCACGAGCGCTTCGGCGCTCTCCCCGGTGAGACCCTCGAGGGCGGTGATCGTGAAGCTCTGGCCCAGGACCGCGGCGTCGCTGATCAGGGCCCGGTCCTCGGGGCTGTTCGCGTCCAGGCGCGCCGCGATGAGGGCGTGCAGGGTCTCGGGCACCGCCAGCCGGTCGAGCTGGTCGGCACCTTCCACCAGGGCGAAGCCGTCGCCCGCCGGAACCAGCTGGCCGCGGTCGATGAGCATCCGGACCGTCTCGACGGCGTACAGGGGAATTCCGCCCGCGCGCTCGCAGACCGCGGTCACGAGGCTCTCCGGCAGGCCCGCGGCCAGGCCGTGGAGCAGCTCGCGCATGACCGGGTCGGGCAGCGGCTCGAGCGTCACCGAGGTCGCGCTCCGCACGCCCGAGCCCCAGCCGGGCCGGCGCTCGTACAGCTCGGGCCGGGTCAGGGCCAGCACGAAGATCGGGGAGGTCTTGGCCCAGTCGAGCAGGTGCTCGATGAAATCGAGCAGCCCGGCGTCGGCCCAGTGGAGATCGGTGAACACCAGGCACACCGGGTCCTGCTGGGCCATCCGCTCGAAGAAGGTGCGCCAGGCGGCGAACAGCTCTTCGCGCTGTCCGGCGGGGAGCTCCTCCAGGCCCAGCAGCCCGGCGAGGCGAGGCTCGATCCAGCGGCGCTCATCGGCATCGGTCACGAACTCGTCCACGCTCGCCCGCAGGCGCTCGCGCGCGACGTCGGGGTCCTCGCCGTCGGCGATCCCGGCCCGGAAGCGGACCATCTCGCCCAGGGCCCAGAAGCTGATGCCCTCGCCGTAGGCCGGGGAGCGGCCCTCGTGCCAGAACGTGCCACCGACGACCCCGTCGATGTACTTCTCGAACTCCCAGGCGAGGCGGCTCTTGCCGATGCCGGCCTGACCGATGACCGTGACCAGCCGCGGCTTGCCCTCGCGGACGGTGGCCTCGAACAGGTCCTTCACGAGGCGCAGATCGTCGTCGCGGCCGACGAACGGGGCCTCGAGCGCGGTGCTTCGTCCGGCACCGCCGCGGAGACCGGTGACGGCCATGGCCCGCCACGCCGAGACCGGGGCCGTCTTGCCCTTGAGCAGCTGCTCTCCGGCTTCCTCGTAGCGGATCGCTTCCCGGGTCGCGTGATAGGTCGGCTCCCCAACCAGCACCGATCCCGGCGGGGCCACCGACTGCAGCCGCGAGGCCGTGTTCACGAGGTCCCCGGCCACGATGCCCTGCCCGGTCGCGCCCACGGTGGCGGCCGCCTCCCCGGTCAGGACGCCGGCTCGCGCCTGGAGCGTGGCCCCTTCCAGGTGGGCAACCGCCTCGACCAGGTCCAGCCCGGCCCGCACGGCGCGTTCGGCATCGTCCTCGTGGGCGGTGGGCACGCCCCACACCGCCATGACCGCGTCACCGATGAACTTCTCGATCGTCCCGCCATACCGATCGATGACCTCGCGCGCCGCGTCGAAGTAGCGGCTCAGCAGCTCGCGCGTCTCCTCCGGATCCTGGTCCTCGGCCAGGGTCGTCGACCCCACCAGGTCCGCGAACAGGACCGATACCAGTCGCCGCTCGGACGTTGAGCCGCCCGCCGGCTCGGTGCCGTCGGCCGTGGCGGCGGTCTCAACCGCGGCTCGCGCCGAGACCGCGCCCGTCAGAGTGGTCCCGCACTCGTTGCAGAACCTCGACCCCGGCGCATTCTGGGTGCCACAGGTCGGACATCCCGACGCGAGCGCCGATCCACATTCGTTGCAGAACTTCGCTCCGACGGCGTTCTCGGTCCCGCAGGTCGGGCAGCTCACCGAGCCTCGACCTCGCGGACGGCGTCGCGCGCGGGAATCGCCGAGGTGAGGTGCGTCCCACCCGCCGCCGGCGCCGGCGTGGCTTGGAACGCCTGCCGGTAGCGGTCGACCACGCCGCCCGCGCCGCGCGATGTGAAGAACTCCGCGGCTTCTTCGCCGGCGCGTCGTGCTTCGTCGGAGGCGGCACCGAGGAATGCGTCGAACTCGAGGCCGACGTAGGCGACAAACAGGTTTCCTTCAAGCGCCCGAAAATCGGCCATCGTCTCCGCATAGGCCTGCCCCGCCTCCTCCCATCGGCCGCCCAGCGCCGCCTCAGTGGCCGCCAGCTTTCGTCGGATGACCGTCGTCCATGAGACCTCCGGGAAGTCGACCAGGGGGTCGAGGGCTGCGTGCGTCGGGGCGTCGCCCATGCTTGCGGCGGCCAGCGACCGGAGCATCCCGAGCATTGCATCATTCCCCCCACCAGCGATGCCGACGAGGCAATCCATCGCGGCCTGGGGATTTCCCAGGATGAGGTGCGCCTGCGACTGCACCATTCGTACGCCCCCGAGCTGGGAGACCAGGACCTCGAGACCCGCCAGGGCGCGCGCCGACTCGTCGGCCGCCGCCTGGAAGCCATCGGCATCCCCGACCAGGGCCGCGAGCAGCCCGCGAATCATCGCCACGAATCCCGCCTGATCCGGAGCCAATGCGTTCTCGATCGCTTCAGCCACGTCGGATTCAACCCCATCCCAGTCCCCGACCATGAGACCTAGCTCGGATCGGCCAACCAGGAAGACGCCCAGCCAGCTCGCCATACCGAACCGACGAGCCTGGTCGATCCCTTCGTTCACGACTTCGATCGCTTCGCGAAATGGTCGATCTTGGGTGAGGGTGAACGACAGGTTGTTCCGCGCACGCAGCGCCGACGACACGTGGCCCTCGCGGTCGGCGAGCAGGATGGCGCCTCGGTAGACGGCTTCCCCCTCGTCGGGCCGCGCGTACGCGAGCGCCGTCGCCTGCGTAACAAGCGCTTCGACCACGGTTTCAGTGTCTCGGTCACGCGCAGCGGCACGCAGAGCACGCTCCGCCATCTCGATCGCCTCGTCATTCCGGTCGGTCAGCATGTAGAGGCGGGCCAACTCGGCAAACACCCGCGCGGCCTCCGGCTCATCCTCGGCCAACGTGGCCGCCACCGGCTCCAGGGTCGCGATGCCGTCCGATGTGCCGTAGTCGGTCTGGATCCGTGCCGCCAGCGCCTGCGCGCGGTTCGCGGTGGCACGGTCCCCAGCGCCCCGCGCCAACTCGGCTGCCGCCAGAGCATGCTCGACCGCTTCCGGCAAGGCCAACCACGACCCTGACCGAGCCGCGGTCTGGTGGAGCGCCGCCTGTTCGAGGTGATCGGCCGTGATGGCGATGGCCTCCTCGGCGTGGCGGTAGGCGGCGGCGTACGAGTGCAGCGACTCCGCGCGCTCAGCCGCGGCCCGAAGCGCGATCCGGGCCTGGATGGCCACCGCGTCAGCTTCCGGCCCCGGATTGGTGGCCCGCAGCGCCTCCAGATAATGGCTGGCGAGCACGCCGGGGATCTCCTCATCGCCGAGGGCCTCGAAGTACCGAGCGGCTGCCAGGTGCTTGGTCCGACGGTCCGCTTTGGCAATCGTCTCGTAGGCGACCTCGCGGACGACCGCCTGGACGAACCGATGCTGGCCGCGCTCGGGCGATCGCGGGTCGTCGTCGCGGATGAGCAGCTCGCGCCGGACGAGCCGGTCGAGTCCTTGCAAGAGGGCGGACTCGTCCTGCCCGGTGATCCCCGAGAGGGCGTCCATGGTGAAGCTCTGGCCGAGCACGGCCGCATCCGCCAGAACGGCACGATCCTCCGCAGAGTTGGCGTCGATGCGCGCCGCGACCAGCGCGTGCAGCGTCTCAGGGACCGCCAGCCGGTCGATCGGACCGGCGAGCACGAATCCTTCGTCGGTGGACTGCAGCTGGCCACGATCGAGCAGCATCCGAACCGTCTCGACCGCGTACAGGGGCACGCCCTCGGCGCGCTGCACGACCGCGTCGACCGCGGCGTCGGGCATCCCGGGCACCAGGCCGTGAAGCAGCTCTCGCATCGGTCCCTCGGGCAGAGGCTCGAGGACCACCGTCGTCGCATTGCGCACACCGCTACTCCAGTTCGGGTGGCGCTCGAGCAGGTCGGGCCGGGTCATCGCGACGACGTAGATCGGATGGTTCTTCGACCAGGCGAGCACATGTTCGATGAACTCGAGCAGCCCCGCGTCAGCCCAATGGAGGTCCTTGAAGACGAGGATGACCGGATCGTGGTCGGCGATCCGCTCGAAAAACGTCCGCCAGGCGGCAAACAGGTCCTCGCGCTGGGTCGCCGGCAACTCCTCCAGGCCGAGCAGGCCGGCAACCCGCGGCTCGACCCACCGGCGCTCTTCCGGATCGGTCAGCCATTCGTCCAGGCAGGCGCTCAACTTCGTTCGGGCGGTCGGCCCGTCGTCGGTCTCGGCGATGCCGGCTCGCTCGCGGACCATCTCGGCCAGCGCCCAGTAGCTGATGCCTTCGCCGTAGGACGGTGAGCGACCGGCGTGCCAGTAGAAATCCTGGTTCACGCCGTCGATGTACTTCTCGAACTCCCAGCCCAGCCGGCTCTTCCCGATGCCTGCCTGGCCGATGATCGTGACCAGCCGCGGCTTCGACTCGCGGACGGTTGCGTGGAAGAGATCCTTGACCAGCCGCAGCTCCTCGTCGCGGCCCACGAACGGCGGCTCGAGCGCGGACCGACGGCGGGCGCCGCCGCGCATGCCGAGGACCTGCACCGCTCGCCACGCCGGCACGGGGCTGGACTTTCCCTTCAGCACCTGGTTGCCGACATCCTCGAAGGCGATGGCGTCGCGAGTCGCGCGATACGTGGACTCGCCGACGAGCACGGCCCCGGCGGGCGCCATGCCCTGCAGGCGGCTCGCGGTGTTCACCAGGTCGCCGGCGACGATGCCCTGCCCGACCGCCCCGATCGAGGCGGCCGCTTCGCCGGTGAGCACCGCCACGCGCATCTGGAGCGGCTGGTCGGCATCCAGGATGCGGCCGACCTCGGCGATGAGCTCGAGGGCCGCACGCACCGCCCGCTCGGCATCGTCTTCGAAGGCTGTCGGCACGCCCCAGACCGCCATCACGGCATCGCCGATGAACTTCTCCACGGTGCCGCCGTACCGACCGATGATCTCGGAGGCGGTTTCGAAGTACCGGCTCAGGAGGTTCCTGGTCTCCTCCGGATCGCGATCCTCGGCCAGGGTCGTGGATCCAACGAGATCACCAAAGAGCACCGTCACCAGGCGACGTTCGGTACCGATCGTGATCGGCGTGGCGTGGCCGGGCTCGGCGACCAGCGCCGGTGGCGCATCGGCCAGGGCCGTGCCGCACTCCCCGCAGAACTTCGTGCCGGGCGCGTTCGGCGTTCCGCAGGCCGGGCACGCGGCGCTCAGGCGGGTGCCGCATTCGCCGCAGAACTTTCGGCCGGGCTCATTCGCGGTTCCGCACGCGGGGCAGTTCACGGGGTCACCATCATCGGCCGCCAACTGTACCGTCTGCCGCGTTCGATTGGCAGCCCCGCGCTAGGCTGGATTCGTGCGTGGAGACCCGTGGTACCGATTGGTCGGCGCAGTGGGCACCGCCCGCTGGATGCGCCGCCTCCATGCCCCGCTCTACCGCCGCTTCGGAGGGGCCAGCCTGCTCGGCCGTTCGCTGGGGAACCTGACCATCGTGCTGGCCACCACCGGGGCGCGCACCGGCCAGCCGCGCGAGACCGCGATCTGGGCCTATCCAGACGGCGACGCGCTCGTCCTGGTGGCCTCCAACGGAGGCAGCCGCCGCCTGCCCGGCTGGTGTGCGAACCTGCGCGCCCACCCGGAGGCGGAGGTCGTGGTTCGCGGGGAGCGACGGCCGGTCCGCGCCCGGGAGCCCGTAGGCGTGGAGTACGACCGGCTGTGGCTCCTGGTCAGCCGCTCATACCCGGGCTACAACCGGTACGTGGAGTGGGCCCAGCGCCACATCCCGCTGGTGATCCTCGAGCCGCTCGATGGGCGGCCGCTCGACGGGCGGCCGCTGAGCGGGGCGCGACCCGCCTAGAGGCCCTCGAACAGGCTCGTTTCCGAGCGGCCGGGGGCCGGCGCCTCGCCGTCCTCCTCGACCAGGACGAAGCGCTCCGAGCCGTACGCGAGCACGCCCAGGTCATCGGGCAGCTCGATGGCCCAGCCGAAGTCCTGGCGCTGGGTCCGATGGCACTCCATGGCGGTGCGCTTGGTGCGAGCCCAGCCCGACACGTCAACGACCGTCGTGACGGCCGGCTCGGTGGTGCCCGGCCGCTCCTCGGGCTCGTCCGCGTCAAGCGTCTCGTCGTAGCCCCATGGGAGGGACATCCCCCGCTCGCGCATGGCCCGCATGAGCTCCAGCCACCGCCCGGACCCGAAGGCGGTTTCGTACCGGCGGCGGACCCGGTGCGGCGGGCCGGCATCCGGATACCGATCGGAATCCGCCGAGGCAGGGACGGCCGAGACGGCGATCCGGTGGGCCTGGATGTGATCGGGGTGGCCGTACCCGCCGTTCGAGTCGTAATGAACGACCACCGCGGGGCGCGCCTCGCGGATGAGGCGGACCAGCGGCTCGGCCGCCGTCGCGAGATCGGCCTGCCAGAAGGATTCAGGATGCTCGTTGCCCGGGGTGCCCATCATCCCGCTGTCGCGGTGCCCGAGCCGGTGCAGGTGCAGGTTGTCCGCGTGTCCGGTCCCCGTGCTCAGGGCCGCGAGCGCGCAGATCAGCTCCGCGTCGCGGATCTCGCCCAGCCTCCCCTGGGCCTCGGCCGGGTCGAGGTCGGGGTCGTGGATCTCGCCCTCTTCCCCGCCGGTGCAGACCACGAGGTCCACCCGGCGTCCCTCCGCGAGAGATTGAGCGATGACCCCACCGGTCGAGAACACCTCGTCGTCCGGGTGGGCGTGGACCAGAAGCAAGCCCCCTGTGGTCTCGCTCATGCCGGCCGCAGCGCGCGCATAGCGGCGTTGTACCCGCGCGTGCGCGGCTTCTCGATGGCGCCGAACTGCACCCAGTTCACGTCCCACAGCATGGGCCTGATCATCAGGTCCGGCACGGCCTGGGTGACGGGCCGGGTGACGGCCTCCGCCAGCAGGGCGGTGTAGCGGCGCGCATCCAGGCGCCCGTTGGGGCTGGCGCCCAGCCACTGGGCGGCCATTCGCAGCGTCCAGGCAATCGGTCCCTTCGAGAGGATCGGGGGAATGGCACCGATCAGCTGCACGCCCAGCACCGGCTCATCGGACCACGCGCGCGCCAGGCTGACCGGGACCGGCTCCCAGATGCCCGCGTCGGCGAGCACGGCGTCGCCCTGCGGGACGGGCGGAAACACGACCGAGATGGCGCAGCTGCGGATGAGGGCGTCGACCACCGGACCGCTCGTGATCGCGCGGTGCTCGCCGCTCACCAGGTCGTAGCTGGCCGCCGCATACGGCATGGGCAGGTCCTCGATCATCGGGCTGCCGACCTCGGCCACGACGGTGGCCATCATCGCGCGGTGGTCGACCACCGCCAGGCGGGCGGGAAAGCGGGCCAGGCGCCAGGGATTGACGGCAACCGCCATCGCGGCCATGCGCTCCGGCGACAGGCCGGCCGCCAGGCCGGCGCCCAGCACGGATCCAATGGACGTGCCCACCACCCGGTTGGGCCGCAGGCCCAGCTCGTCCAGCGCCTGGATGACGCCCAAGTGCGCGTATCCCCGTGCCCCGCCGCCACCCAGGGCGAGGGTGAAACCGTCCCGCAAGCGCGCCGCGGGATCGGTCCGGCTCATCCCGAATGCTCGCCGCAGGCACACATCGTGCGCAGCTTGGCGTACGTGAACAGGCCGGTGTCGTGGCCATCGGCCCAGATGGGGGCCAGCGCGTATCGGCCGATCCACTTCACCCGGTCCATGGTCACCGCGGCCGGGGGGAACATCGTCTCCAGGGTCACCACCCCGGGCATGTTGCCCTCGCCGGCGCACAGCGCGCAGGGACACGCTCGGCGCAACTCGGTCCAGCCCCACACCCCCAGGTGCCCGTCATCCCACCGAATGCGCATGAGCCGATCCGTCTCGTCCAGCTCGACCGCAATGGGGTTGACGATGTCGCCCATCACCTCAGGGTCTCCACCGTTCCTCGACGCCACGGAACGTGCCGCCCATGGAGCGCGCGTCCTGGGTCAGGCGCACGAAGCTATGGCCCGTCGTCACGTCCCACAGATACAGGTCCTGCTGGACCGCGCCGGTGCGACTCGCGTTGGTGAAGGTCACCACGATCTGGTTGTTCAGCGAGGACCAGCGGAGGTGGCTGAGCGAGCCGGTCACCGTTGCCGTAGCCCTGGTCTCCCCCCCAATGCCCTTCACCGTGAGCGTGGAGCTCGACCCAGATTCCGTGGTCTGCACCTGCAGTTCCCCATTGGGCGCCCAGAGGGACGGAATCTGGGCGAGCGTCCCCGAGGTGGCGGTCGCCGGATCCCAGGTGAAGATCTGAGGCGCGCCGAGGACCCAAACCACGACGCGGCCGTCTTCGACCACGAACACGCGGTTGAATCCGCCGTCGTCCGCGAACGCGGCTTCCTTGATGGCGTCTTCCTGGAAGGTGGTCGGGTGGGGGTACGTCCAGGTCGCGACGCTCTGGACAGCCCCGCTGTTGAGGTCCACCTGAAGGAGCTCAACACGGTCGTTCGATCCCGCCAGCGCCGCACGGACGGCCCACGCCGTCGCGGAATCCCGGGCCATCGTTATGCCGTCGAACCCGTCGCCAAGATCGATGGCCGAGTTTCCCGGAATCAGCTCGAGGGGGTTCCCGTCGACGAGGGCCACACCGCGCGTCCCGTCGGGGGTCCACGCGTAGTGCTCCACGCCCCGGCTGTCCCGGGCGAGCGGCTCGGGCGTCGCGCTCCCGGCGAAGTCGTGCGAGAACAGGTGAATGGGACCGCCGTCGGAGACCCGTTGCATGAAGACGATCTCGAGCGGGGCGAAGGCCGGGGTCGGCGCCGGGGTGGCGGTGGGCTCGGGCGTCTCGGTGGGCACCGGGGTCGGCGACAGGCTGGGCTGCGGCCGAGGCGTCTGGGCCATGGTCGGCGACGGCGACGAGCTGCCGTAGGCCGGCAGGATGCCGTTGTCGCTCGAGAAGATGAGGGCCAGGAGCACGATCGTCATCCCGGCCAGGGCGAGGACCAGACCGATGAGCCAGGGCACCGCCTGCTCCGAGGTCGTGGCCCGTCGACGGTTGCCATCGGCCTTGACGTCCCAGGAGGGGTCGCCGCCGTCCTGCGGCGGCCACTCCGAACCGGTCTGCGGCGGATCAGTCGGGGGGGTTGTGCCCGCCGGCGGGTCTCCGATGCCGCTCACCGACGCGCCACGCGGGTTGCGAGGCTCACGACCGCATCATATCGAAGGCCCACGATGCCAATCCCGAGCATGACCAGGCCCGTGCCGAGCAGGAGCCGGGCGTCGAGTGACTCGCCCAGCACGAGGACCCCCAGGGTCACGCCCACCACCGGGAACATGTAGGTGACCATGGTCGAGACGGTGGCACCGATGTGGGTCAGCAGGAAGAAATACAGGATGTAGGCGACGAACGAGCCGAGGAGGCCCAGCCACAACAGACCGATGATCGTGGCAGGCTGGGTGGGCAGGACGAGGCCGCCGTCCGCGACGATCGCGAGCAGGGTGACGTACAGCGCGGCGAAGACGAGCGTGCCACCCGCGACGACGTAGCGGTCGGTGCTCTGGATCCGCACCTTCGCGTAGCTCGCCCCGATGGCGTAGCTGAGCGAGGCGGTCGCCACCGCCACGGCTCCGGCGATGGCGGCCGGCCCCGGATTGAAGGCGAACTCGCGGCTGGCCAGCACGACCGCGCCGGCGAACCCAACCAGGATGCCGATCACCCGCAGCAGCGACCACGTCTCGGTCCGCAGGACGAGGCCGGCGATGAGGAGCGAGAAGATCGGGACCAGCGAGTTGAAGACCGCGGCCGTGCCCGAGTCGATGTACTGCTCGCCCCAGCTGATGAGGAAGATGGGCAGTCCGGCATTCACGAAGCCGAGGAGGGCGAGGTGGCCGACCTGGCCGCGGGTCGGACGCGTGGGCCGGGTGAATGCCAGCAGGACGAGCATGGCCACCGCGCCGAGCATCATCCGCTCGGCGACGAGGGTCGCCGGCGGCAGCTCCTCCACGGCGATCTTGATCCAGACGAAGGACGATCCCCAGATGGTCCCCAACAAGAGGAAGGCCGCTGGCAGAAGCCAGCGGCGCGGAACCGCCTGGGCTGGCGGCTGCTGATCGCTCACGGGACTACACTCGGGACGGACCGGACCACGGGGCGGGAGCCTAGCAGAGCGAGGAACGTATGACGATTCGGGTCGCCGGATGCCAGATCGATCCCCACCTGGGCGAGGTGGAGCAGAACCTCGAGCGGATCGAGCGGGCGGTGGCGGATGCCGCGGCCTTCGGGGCGCGCCTGGTGGTCCTGCCCGAGGCAGCCGTGACGGGCTACGTCTTCAACTCGCTGGACGAGGCCCTGGCGACCGCTCAGCACGCCGCGGTGGCCGGCGACCGGCTGGCAGCGTTGGCCGCGCAGCTTGGTGTCGCGCTCGTGGTCGGGACCCTCGAGGCGGAGGGCCGCGAGGTCTTCAACACCGCGCTCATCTTCTCGGAGGATGGCCGTCGCTATCGGTATCGGAAGATGCACCTCCCGTTCCTGGGGGTGGACCGGTTCGTGACCCCCGGCCCGGATGCGCCCGAGGTGTACGACCTGGCCGGGATGCGGGTCGGGGTCCTCATCTGCTACGACCTGCGCTTCCCCGAGGCGGCGCGCATCTGCGGGCTCGACGGGGCGGACCTCATCGCGCTGCCCACCAACTGGCCCGAAGGGGTCCAGTTCCACCCGGGCATCTTCGCCCCGGCGAGGGCCGCGGAGAACCACGTGTACCTCCTGGCCTGCGACCGGGTGGGGGAAGAGCGCGGAACCACGTTCATCGGTCAGTCGCTCCTGCTCGATACCAGTGGCAAGGCGCTGGTCACGGGCAGCGACTCCACCGAGGACCTGATCGTGGGCGAGGTGGACTGGGAGCTGGCGCGCCAGACGCATCACACGAAGATCGCCGGCGAGCACGAGTGGGACACGATCGGCGACCGGCGTCCCGGCCTGTATGGACGGCTGCTGGAGCCGCCGCGTGACCGCCTTCACCCGCCCAGCGCGGACCAGTTCTCGGGGGACGTGGACTAGGGCGACAGTCATACCGGGGGAACGTCCGGCGCGTCCGGAACGTGAGATCGGGCTAGGGAGCGCCCCGGGAGGCGATCAGTCCGAGGTGGCCCACATGACGATGCCGGTCACGAAAAAGCCGGAGATGAGCCCCAGGAACGCGGCCGCACCGGCGGGGCCCTTCCCTTCGAAGGTCGGGAGCAGGGTGTTGATGACAGCCAGGCCGATGACCATGTAGCCCAGCCACAGGGCGCTGCAGACGACCGCGATCACCACCCGGCGGGAGCGAGGCATGTTCAGCATGCGATCGGCATCGTATCAGCCTGGGCCGGGCGGCGGCCGGAGCCGCTGGGCGACCGTGATGCCCTCCGCGGCATAGGCCACCAACAGCCGCCGGCGAAGCTCGGAGGCGCTCGCAAAGCGATCCGCACCCTGGACCTTTCCGGCGGCGCGAAGGGTCACCCCGAGGTCGGTCACGCTCGGAATCGAGGCGTATTGGGGCGCCTCGAGCAGGCGGTCCTTCCACGCGGGATCGGCAGCCATCTCCTGGCCCACTCGGTTGGTGACGGCGATGGCCTTCTCGAGATCGGTCTCGGGCAGGATGGGGATCTCCACCTGGAGGACGGCGTAGACCCGGGTCATGTTTGACGACACGCGGATCTCGCCGTTCGAGATCGAATGGACGGTACCCGAGACGTCCCGCAGGACGGTCCGGCGCAGACCGATCTCCTCGACCGTGCCCTGCACCGGAACGTTGTTGGTGGCGACCGCGACCCAGTCACCAACGTAGAACTGGCCCTCGACCAGGATGAGGACGCCCATCAGGTAGTCCAGCACGATGGACTGTCCGGCGATGGCGATGCCGGCCAGCAGGAGTCCGAGCGCCAGGATGACCGACACGAGGTCGAGCAGGGTCAGGACCACGACCAGGATCACCAGGATGACCAGCGCGCGGAGCAGCTTGCTGACGAGGTCCTCGACGGTCGCAATCCGCTTGCGCAGCTCGTTCAGCTCGCCCGGATCCATGCCCTGCTTCTCGCGCGAGCTGATCACACGCTCGGCGATCCGACGCACGATCGGACGGACGAGGCGGAAGGCCACCATGGCCAGGACGCTCCAGAAGATGAGGGCGAACCAGTTCGCCTCCAGGAAGCCGACCAGCTCGTCGGTGTTCATGCGGTCATTCGTCCTCGCCGGTCCCCGACTGCTGGCGGATGGTGGTCACGATCCCCTCGTCGGCGAGGGTGGTCACGTCCCCCAGGGCCCGCTGCTCGGCGATGTCGCGGAGGAGGCGCCGCATGATCTTGCCGCTGCGCGTCTTGGGCAGGTCCGGGGTGAACATGACCTGCTTCGGTCGGGCCAGCTTGCCGATGACCGTGGCCACGTGCTCCCGCAGCTCGTTGGCCAGCGCGTCCGAGGGCTCGTTGCCGGCGCGCAGGATGACGTACGAGAAGATCGCCTGGCCGGTCAGCGGGTCGCTGCTGCCCACGACGGCTGCCTCGGCGACTGCGGGATGGGACACCAGCGCGGACTCGACCTCGGTGGTGCTGATCCGGTGGCCGCTCACGTTCATCACGTCGTCCACCCGGCCCAGGAGCCAGTAGTAGCCGTCCGTGTCGCGCTTGCAGCCGTCGCCGGCGAAGTAGCGCCCGGGGTAGCGGCTCCAGTACGTCTGCCGGTACCGATCCGGGTCGCCGTAGATCCCGCGCAACATGGCCGGCCACGGCCGGTCGAGGACGAGGTAGCCGCCTCCGCCCAGCGGGACGCTCTCCCCCGCCTCGTTCACGACGTCGGCCTTGACCCCGGGGAAGGGCTGCGTGGCGCTGCCCGGCTTGAGGGTCGTGATCCCGGGGAGGGGCGTGATCATGATCATCCCCGTCTCCGTCTGCCACCAGGTGTCCACCACCGGGCAGCGCCCGCCACCGATCTCCTTCCAGTACCAGGCCCATGCCTCGGGATTGATCGGTTCGCCCACGCTGCCCAGCAGGCGGAGCGACGAGAGGTCGTCGGCGGCGAACACGTCCGCGCCGTACTTCATCAGGGCCCTGATGGCGGTGGGGGCGGTGTACAGGATGGTCGCCCGGTAGCGGGCCGCGATCTGGGCCCATCGGTCCTTGTCCGGGAAGTCAATCGCGCCCTCGTAGATGATCCCGGTCGTCGCGTTGGCCAGGGGGCCATACACGATGTACGAGTGGCCCGTCACCCAGCCGATGTCGGCCATGCACCAATAGGTGTCGTCGGGCTTGATGTCGAAGATGAGCCGATGGGTGGTCGAGGTGCCCACCAGGTAGCCCGCGGTGGTGTGCATGATCCCCTTGGGCTTGGCCGTCGTCCCGCTCGTGTACAGCAGGTACAGGAGGTCCTCGGCGTCCATCACCTCCGGCTCGGCAGTGGGCGCCTGGCGCGCGACGAGATCGTGGTACCAGTGGTCGCGGCCCTCGGTCCAGGCCACGTCCTGGCCGGTCCGCCGCACGACGATGGCGTGCCGCACCGACGGGGAGCGGCCCATCGCGTCGTCCGCGTTGTCCTTGAGCGGGACGACCGCACCCTTCCGGTAGCCGCCGTCGGCTGTGATGACCGCCACGCACTGGGCGTCGTCGATCCGGCCCGCCAGCGCGTCGGCCGAGAAGCCACCGAACACGACGCTGTGGGCGGCGCCGATCCGAGCGCAGGCCAGCATGGCCACCGGCAGCTCGGGGATCATGGGCATGTAGATCGCCACCCGGTCGCCCTTGCGCACGCCCAGCTCGCGGAGGGCGTTGGCCATCCGGCACGTTTCTTCCAGGAGCTCGCGGTAGGTGATCGTGCGCTGGTCGCCCGGCTCGCCCTCCCAGTGGTAGGCGACCCTGTCGCCCAGCCCGTTGGCCACGTGGCGGTCGAGGCAGTTCACGCTGACGTTCAGCTTCCCGCCCACGAACCACTTCGCGAACGGGGCCCCGGACCAGTCGAGGACCGCTGTCCACGGCTCCATCCAGTCAAGACGGTGCGACTCCTCGGCCCAGAAGGCCTCGAATCCCTCGTCGCTCGCGGTCCGCGTGTAGATGGACGCGTCCCCCGCATTGGCGGCGGCGGTGAAGGCCGGCGGCGGCGGGAAGGTGCGGTCCTCGCGGAGCAGGTTCTCGATGGTCGCGCTGTCAGGCGGGGCGTCCCCTGCCGCCTGGGCGTCGGTGGGTGGTTGGTTGGAAGCCATGGCGAGCGCTCCTGACTGTGTGGGCCGGGAGGGGTGGCTGCATCGATTCTATCCGCGTGCCCGGACACCGCGGACGCGAACGAAGAGGATGCCATCGCTTTCGAGCGCGGTCCCGCGTCGAATGGCCGACCAGACCTCCGCTGACGAGGTCGGCAGGGTTCGGCCCAGGAGCTCGGCGTGCGGTCGCAGCCGGGCGCGGTTGCCAGGGGTATCGGCCGTAGCCAGAACCAGGGGGATGTGGCGTCCGTGGCGCGCCGACAGGGCATCGCGCTTGAGCTGCGCGGACCGAAGCTGGGCCTGGAGGTCCACGAGGACCCGCTCGATCTCGACGTGAATCCACGCTTCGGGCCGGCGAAGCACCATGTCCGCGGCGCGACGATCGTCCGGAGCCACGGGAACCTCGAGCTGAATCTCCCACCCGGTATGCGCCGCGTTGCCGATGGCCTGGGCCAGGTGCAGCTGACCGGAATCGCGCAGCGTCACGGTCGCGACCGGATAGAGGCGCCAGCCGAGCTCGTGGCCACAGGATGCGGCCATCTGGCATAGCCGTTCGAGCGACACCTGGCCATGCCCGCGTTCCGCACGGCTCACCATGGTCTGGGTCACTGCAGCCCGTCGTGCGAGTTGGGCCTGTGAGAGACCGGCCGTTACCCGGGCAATGCGCAGCTCCTGGCCCATCCGGGTCGTCAGCCACCGGGCACGCTCACGGCCTGCGTGACGTGGGTCATGTCTGAGGTTGCGCACGGCTGCATGCTGCGCACGCTCGCTTTGTGGTCCCGTACGGCCGGGTTAGTCGCCACAGTGTTGGTAGAGCGCCCGAGCGGACCTTGGGGCGGTGGCTACGCGGCGCCCCAAGCGCCCAGTGACTAAGGGAGCGCGCGGAACCCCCTTAACGGAGGTCATACGCGCTCTACCAGTCGCCGGGTGACTAATGCGGGGTCGCAGTCGCCCCAGGCGGAGGGGTGTCCCGGACCCACGAGATGAGGACCGCGCCCGCCACGTAGGACAGCGCCATCACCGAGAACGCGGCGACGTAGCCCGGGCCGGCCACGATGGAGCCGATGACGATGGCCCACAGCGCGCCAATCCCGAACGCGGCGGTGAAGTAGATCGAGAACGCGACGTCGCGCAGCGGCCCCACCGCCCGGTCGGCCATGTAGGCCTGCAGGACCGGGCCCTCGGAGAACACCGCCGTCCCAAAGGGGAGCAGGAGCGGGGCCAGGAACACGAGGTTTCCGCCGGCCAGGACGACCGAGATGATGCCCACCGCCGACAGGAGGTAGTACAGGATCAGGACCCGCCGCCGCCCATAGCGGTCCGACAGCACGCCCGCCACCAGCGGCCCCACCACCGCGCCCACCAGGAGCAGGGCGTACAGCCACAGGACGGTCTGCTCGTCGATCCCCAGCTCGTTGCGGAAGTAGAGCAACAGGAACGGCGCGGCGATGTCGAGCCCGCGGCCACCGGCCGCGACCATGGCCGCCAGCAGGATCTTCATGAGGTCGCCGCGATGGAGGACGAGCTGCACCTGGCTCCACCAGCTCCCCGACGCGCGCGCCTCGGCCCGGTAGGCCTTGTGGTCCTCGCGCACGAACCACAGGACCAGGAGCCCGACCAGCAGCGGCGGGAATGCCGAACAGGAGCAGCGTCGTGTTCCAGCCCACCGACGCGAGGAGCGCGCCGCCCACGAACGGCACGAGGATGGTCCCCACGTTGCCGCCGGCGATATGGGTGCTGATCGCGAACCCGCGCCGCTCCGGCGGGAAGGCGTCGGACAGGATGCCGTTGCCGACCGGATGCTGGGGGCTCGCCCCGACTCGCGCCCCGCTGATGGCGGCCAGCAGCTGGCCCACGGTCTGGGAGAAGCCGGCGACCACCAGGCTGCCCCCGAAGATGAGCTGCCCCACGCCGATCAGCATGGGCCGGGCCACGTACCGGGTCAGCAGGCCGTACGACAGCTGCATGGCGCCGCCGACCGCGGTCGTGATGGCGATGAACACACCGATGTCGGCCTCGTCGAGGCCGAACTGGCTGATGACCGCGATGTAGACCAGCGGCATGAGCGCCGACTGCATGTGGATCAGGGCATGGGACAGGGACAGGAGGCCAAGGGTCAGGTTCGGGCGGGTGACGGCGGTCACCGAACCCTGGGCGGGCGTCGGGTCGGGGGCGACCGCGCTCACGCGGGGGTCACGCGGGCATCACGCGGGCGGTGACATGGCCGCCGCCGGGACCGGCCGGTGGGCCGGAACGGGCGGGAGCCGTCTCAGCTTGTACGCGGCGAGGGCCAGGACGCCGGCCGCCAGGACGGAGCCGAGGAGGAGACCGGCGGGGGGCCCGGCAATCTGGGCCGTGCCCCCGGCAAACAGGCCGCCAATCGGTCCGGAGCCGGCAAACACCGTTACGTACAGGGCCATCACCCGGCCGCGCAGCTCGTCGGGGACCGTCCGCTGCACGGTCGCGTTGATCGTGTTGACCATGAGCATCGACGACAGGCCGACCAGCGCGATCACCGGGAAGGCGAGCGCCGGGGTGCGGATCAGGCCGAGCATGAATTCGAACAACAGGAATGCGGCGCCGCCGCCGAGGATCAGGCGCAATCGTGGCCGGCGTTCACCCATGTATGCGAGGACCAGCGACCCCAGGAGCGATCCGATGCCAAGGGCCGCGAACAGGGCTCCCAGGCCAATCGCCCCAAGGTCCAGGGTGATCCGGGAGAAGAGCGGAAGCAGGACCTGGAAGTTCATGGCGAAGATGCTCATCCCGCCCAACAGGACGAGCAGCCAGGCCACGTATCGGGTGTCCACCGCATAGCGGATGCCCTCCACCAGGGAGGCGCGAATGGTGGGGCGCTGGGCCGGCTGCGGGACCTTGATCAGGGTCGTGGTGTTGATGAGCACCAGGCCCAGCAGGACGGCGGTGTACGTGATGGTGTTCGCCCCGAAGTTGAACGCGGGGCCGTACAGGGCCAGCGTGACGCCGGCAATGGCCGGCCCCACGACGCGGGCCAGGTTGAACGACGCGCTGTTCAGGGCGATGGCCTGGAGCAGGTCGTCGCGCGGGACGACCTCGGCCACGAACGACTGGCGGACCGGCATGTCGAACGCGCTCGTGACCCCCAGCCACAGGGCCAGGAGCTGGATGTGCCAGATCTCGATGTGGCCCGAGACCGTCAGGCCGAACAGGGTGGCGGCCTGGACCATGGCCAGGGCCTGGGTGATGAGCAGGAGCGACCGCTTGTCGAACCGATCGGCCAGGACACCGCCCAACGGCGACAGGAAGAGCGCCGGGGCGAACTGGAGGGCGACCACCGTCCCGACCTGGAAGGGCGACCCACCCAGCTCGAGGACGAGCCACGGCTGGCTGACCGATTGCATCCAGGTCCCGATGAGGCTGATGACCTGCCCGGACCAGTAGAGACGGAAGTTGCGGTGGCGGAGGGCCCCGAAGCCGCGGCCCATACGGTCAGGTCTCTCCGAAGAGGATGTCCCGGATCACGGGCGTGGGGGGCGTGCCGTGGGCCAGGACGGCCTCCAGGTGCTGGCGCCAGCGGAACGGACGCCGTTCCTCGGCGGCTCGCCGTCGGGCCTCGCGCTCGAAGTCGGCCATCTCGGAGTAGCCCAGGAAGTACTCGCACAGCTGGGTGCTCGACAGGCGAGCCCGGTCCCACTTGGCGGCCGCCTCGGACTCCTCCTGGAACCCCTGCTCGACCATGAGCCGCATGGCCTGCTCGCGGTCCATGTTCCCGGTGTGGATGGCAATGTCCATCATCGTGTTCGTGATGCCGCGCAGGTAGAACTTCCAGTGGACGAGCATGAGGGCCGGGTCCTCGGCCCCGTAGCCCACGTCCATCATCACCTGGGTCACGTACACCGCCCAGCCCTCGGCGAAGACGCCGGACTGGAAGATGGCCCGCACCAGCGAGGGGCACCGGTTCGAATAGGCCAGCTGGAGGTAGTGGCCGGGCACCGCCTCGTGGATGGTCAGCAAGCGGAGCATCCGCGCGTTGTCCTCGCGCAGGTACGACTCGCGCTGCTCATCGGTCCAGTCGTCCGGCATGGGGGTGATGGCGAAAAAGCTGGACAGCCCCCGGTCGAGCGGCCCGGGCGGGATGAGCATGGCCCCACCGAAGGAGCGCAGGAACTGGGGGGTCCACACGATCTCCATGGGCTCGTCGGCCAGACCGATGAGACCGATGTCGGTGCAGAACGTCTCGATCCGCTCGTTCTCGGCGCGGCAGAAGTCCAGCAGCTCGTCCGCCTTGGGGTGGTCGGTCGCGATGGCGTCCAGGACGGCGCGGGCCACGGCGTCGGGGTTGTCGGGCATGGGCTCGTCGCCCTTCCAGGCGGGCCACAGCTCGACGGCCAGGCGATGGATCTCGGAGCGCACCGCCTCGAACGCGCCATTCGCCCGCTCTCGCAGCTCGGCCGGGTCCATCTCGACCCGCAGGGCGTGCCGGAACTTCGCGCGGTACAGCGCCGGCCCCAGGCGGAAGTCGCCGGTGGCGGTGGGCAGGAGGGTGTCCGCAATCCACGTCCCGAACCCCTCGAGGGCGTTCTTGGCGTCCGCGGCCGCCTGCTCCAGGGCGGGACGCAGCGCGGTTCGGGTGGCTTCGTCCTCGACCTTGTCGAGCTCGGCCACCAGGGCGTCGGCCAGCTGCGCGATCCCCGGCAGGCGCTCGACCGCCTTCTCGGTGTGGAACTGGGCCACCGGACGCTCGCCCGGGTGAGCCAGCTGCTCCCGAGCCGCGTCGACCAGGGCGGGCATGGCCTGGAGGCGGGCGGTGGCGCTTCGCAGTCGGTCGGGCAGCGGGGCGAAGTCGCGGGCGAGGAGCCCGAACAGCCCGTTCCCGAAGAGGTACACGAACGCGAGCGGATTCCAGCGCTCCTCCTGGAGGGTCTCCTCGGAGAACGCCATGGACTCCGCCGCGCCGACGAGGATGCGGTGGTCGATCGCCTCGTCGCGGGTCAGGGCGGCGACGTCGACGGCACCCAGGCGCGCCAACGCGTCCCGGGCGTAGGCCAGTCGGGCGGCGCGCCCGGCATCGGTCAGGTCAGGCCATTGGCCGTCGTAGTCGTGGAATCCCAGGTCGGTGGCGTGGACCGGGTCCAGCCGGTAGTAGGCGGCCAGCAGCTCATCGGTCAGGGCGGAGAATTCCATCGGTACCTCGGGCGCGGGACAGGAGCCCAATCCTACCCGGCCGCACCCGTATCATCCCGGCCACCGCCGTGACCATCCAGCCGCCGAGCGACGATCAGCACCTGGCCGAGGCCCGGGCCATCCTGGCCCGCCATCCGGTCCTGGACGGGCACAACGACCTGCCCTGGGAGATCCGCAAGTACACGGCTGCGCCGGGCGACCTCGCGGCCTACGACCTCCGCACCCGGGCCCCGGCCAAGGGACAGACCGATCTCCCCCGGCTGCGCGCAGGCGGCGTGGGCGGCCAGTTCTGGAGCGTGTACGTGCCAGGCGAGGGGACGGCCGGGCGGGCGGTCCTCCAGCTGGAGCAGCTGGACCTGGCGCGCCGGATGATCGACCGATACCCAGACGACCTCGCGTACTGCACCACGGCTGACCAGGTGGACGCGGCCATGGAAGCCGGGAAGATCGCCTCGCTGCTCGGGATGGAAGGCGGGCACGTCCTGGAGGGTTCGCTCGGCGCCCTGCGCGCGTTCTCCAACCTCGGGGCGCGTTACCTGACCCTGACCCACAACCAGTCCAACGACCTGGCCGACTCCGCGACCGGCGAGGTGCTGCACGACGGCCTGTCGGACCTGGGGCGCGACGGCGGTGGCCGAGATGAACCGGCTGGGCATGCTGGTCGACCTGTCGCACACCTCTCCCGCCACGATGTCCGACGCGCTCGAGGCCACTCACGCCCCGGTCATCTTCAGCCATTCGTCGGCGCGCGCCCTGTGCGACGTGGCCCGCAACGTGCCCGACGACATCCTGCGCCGCATGGCCGCCAACGGCGGGGTGGTGATGGTCACGTTCGTGGCCGGCTTCGTGAGCCCCGACGCGGCCGTCATCCTCATCCCGGCCATCGCGGAGTTCAGCCGGCGCGCGGCCGGCATCACCGATGTCGCGCGTGCGGGAGGCCATGGCCGAGGAGATCATCGACTCGCTCGAGGTCCCGGCGCCGCCGCTGAGCGTGGTGGCCGACCACGTCGAGCACGTGGCGGCGGTGGCCGGGCATGACCACGTCGGGCTGGGCGGCGACTACGACGGGAATACGTTCTGGCCGGTGGGGATGGAGGACGTGTCGAGCTATCCCAGCCTGTTCGCCGAGCTGGTGCGCCGCGGATGGAACGAGGAGCACCTGGCCAAGCTGGCCAACGGGAACATCCGGCGCGTCCTGCGCGAGGCGGAGTCGGTCGCGGACTGACGTCCGGCGTCCTCTAGGCGGCGCGGCGCTCCATCAGGAAGATCGTTCGCAGGCTGTCCTCCACGGCCGCTTCCTCGCGCACCGTGAAGTGGGCATCGAACGCGGCCCGGAACGAGTCCAGGTCGTAGCTCGTGAAGACGTCCTTCCGCGAGGCGAGCAGCTGCTGGACCATGGGATCCTCGCGCGGGACGAACTCGACGATCACCGACCGGCCGGCCTGGGCGAACAGCTCCGCGATGCGGCCGAACGGAACGTTGTTGCCGATCGCCAGGTGATGGGTCAGGGCCAGGCCCATGACCACGTCCGCCGGACCGCGTTGGAGGAGGGACTTGCGCTCGGTGTGTGCCCAGCCCAGGGCCGGGCTCGGGTTGGCCAGGTCCATGACCAGCGGGAGCACGGTGGCGCGTTCCTCGGCCGAGAGGTTCCGCCACAGCAGCTCCACGACTGCCGGATCCTGGTCGAAGGCGATGACCTGGCGCCCGGGTCCAGCGGCGAGCTGGGAGTAGGTCCCCACGTTTGCGCCCAGGTCCCAGACCGTGGTCCCGCCCGCGACACCGAGCATCCGCTCCACGATGGCCCGCTTGGACGCCGATCCAGCCTCGCTGTAGCTGGTCTGGCGCGTGTAGTCGAGCCAGTGGCTGTCCGGTTCCCGGCGCAGGCCGCTGACGGCGCCCTTCAGGCTGTCGAGGAGCGCCTCGTGGCGGGTCATGTTCATGGTCCGCGCCCCGCCCGATCCGCCGGCTCGGCCGGCTCCAGCCGTGCCTGACTCGTTCGAGGCGTCGGGGAGGTCGGCCTGCTGTGCGCGTCGGTCGGCGCCCGCGTGCAGGTGGAGGTGCGGGAGCAGCCCGCCGATCCGCGTCCGCCCGGGGAGCAGCCCCGCCGCCAGGTCCAGCGGCAGGCCGTCGATGAAGTCACGGAGCATCAGCCCGCAGCGCAGGTCGCGGTGGGCCATCAAGGCCAGGGGCGCGAGGAAGTGCTTGCAGAACTGGCGGTACGCGGGCCACGGGCGGGTGACGTCCGCGACCTCGAACGAGAGGCTGTCGATGAGCACCGGCCGTCCGCCGTCGAACTGCACGTTGTACGCGGACGCGTCCCGCAGCCACATGCCCACCTTCAAGGCACGGCGCTGGACCTCGAGGGTCAGCAGCGCGGCCTCGCGCAGCTGGGAGAAGGCCCACTCGTACGGGTACGAGATGAACGGGACCTCGTGGGGTCGAATGACGAGCGCGGCACCCGGCTCGGGCGCGACGTCGAGGGGAGCCGGCTCGTGGCTGACGAGGAGCCCATCGGCCACCAGGGAGCCCGCCAAGCCCCGATCCACGAACGCGGCCCAGTCGGCGGCCGCCACCGGCTGGATGGCGCGATACAGCGTGCCGTCGCGGCGGAAGACGTAGCCGCTGGGATCTCGGAATGACGCGGGGTCGATCATCCCCGCGTTAACCGCGTACCGGCCCGGGGCGGGTCAGTGGTCGGAGGCGGAGGGGCCGTCCGACGAAGGAGCCTCGGACGTCGCGGGTTCCTCGACTTCGGCGTCACCACGCAACCGATGCCAGAATCCGCCGATCGTGCGCCGGAACATGAACGGGAGCGCCAGGATGGCGGCCAGCAGCGCCTGCAGAATGAGGCTTCCGGACCCCGGATCGATGTATCCCAATGGGTGCATGCGGTGTGAGACGGCCTCGTTGCGGGTAGTGTTTCGCCGATGTTAACCCGCGCGCCGGCCACCGGCGCAAGACGCTGGTGGTACTGGCCGTGGCATAGCCTGCTTGTCGCCGCCTTCCCGGCCCTGTTCCTGTTCGCGCAGAACACCGCCGACCAGGTCACCCTGGAGCCGTTGTGGGTGCCCCTGATCGTCTGCGTGGTCGGGGGCCTGCTGCTTCTGCTCGTGTGCTTCGGCTTCCGGCGGGACTGGGCACGCGCCGGCCTCATGGCCACCGCCCTCCTGGCGCTGTTCTTCTCGTATGGGCACGTCTGGAACCTGCTCGACGACTCGATCCTCACCCAGCAATGGCCGCTGGTCGTGATCTGGATCATCTGGGCCGCGATTTTCGTGTCCCTCGCCTGGCGCGGCGGGCCATGGGTCCGGTCGGCGACCCAGGTCCTCAACGTGGTCATCGGCATCCTGGTGGTGCTCAACCTGGTCGTGATCGGCGCCTACCAGTTCGGCACCCGCTTCTTCCCGCATTCGACCGGCGAGATTCCGGCGGTGGCGGTGGGCGCGGCGGGCCGGCCGGACGTCTACTACATCATCCTGGACCGATATGCCGGCGAGGACACCCTGGACCAGGTCTACGGCTACGACAACAGCGCGTTCTACGAAGCGCTCGAGGAGCGCGGATTCACCATCGCCCACCATTCGTGGGCGGGCTACTTCAAGACCGCGCTGTCCCTGGTCAGCTCACTGAGCATGGACTACCTCGACCCAACCGCTTACAACAAGAGCAACCCAGACGACTTCGGCGCGATCCACGCCGCGCTCCAGAACCGGCTCGCTGCCCCGGCCACGCTGAAGGAGCTGGGATACGAGTACGTCCACATCGGCAACTGGTGGGAGCCCTCGTCCAAGAACGTGGACGCCGACGTCGTCGAGAAGTACAGCGCAGTACAGCGAGTTCGCCACCGTGCTGGCCGGCACCACCATGCTCGTGGCGCTCGCCCCCGAATCGGTCCCCTCCGCGGACAAGGACCCGGAGTCGATCGACTACCCCGAGCTCGCCCGGCGGAGCGTGATCTTTGGATTCGACGCCATCGAGGACGCCGCCACCCGCCCCGGGCCGACCTACACCTTCGCCCACCTGACGATCCCCCACCCGCCGTACGTGTTCGACACCGATGGATCCATGCCCACCGACCAGGAGCGAACCGATCGGCCCGAGAAGGAGGAGTACATCCGCCAGCTCGAGTACGCGAACACCCGAACCCTGGAGGTCCTCGACACCATCCTGGCCAATGTTGGGCCGGACGACCCCGACCCGATCATCATCCTGCAGTCCGACGAGGGTCCCTGGCCGCCGGGCTTCACGGCCGACCAGGAGAACTTCAAGTGGCTCGAGGCGTCGGACGAAGAGATCGGCTGGAAGTTCCGGATCCTCAATGCCTACCGGATGCCGGGGGTGGACCTCCCGGCGCAGGGCTTCACCGATGACATCGGTCCGGTGAACGCGTTCCGGATCCTGTTCAACGCCTACTTCGGGGCCCACCTGGAGCTGCTCCCGAACAAGACGTACCTCTCACCGGACTACGACCACATGTTCGACTTCGTGGAGTATCCACAGCACTAGGGACCGATCTATCGGTCAGGGGGTGGGCGACCCCGAGGGTGAAGCCGAAGGAGTGGGGGTCGGCGGGGGCGGTGCGGTGGTCTGGACCAGGAACGATTGTCCATCGGCACCGGCCGCCATGTAGCCCCGGATCGGCGAGCCGCCGGCCTGGAGGACGACCGTTTCGACCTGGTACCAGACCAGGCCGTCGACGACCTGCGCGGGAGACAGGATCCGGACGACGTCACCGGTGAACAGCGCGCCCACCACCGTGGAATCGGTCGCCGGCGTCACCCGGACCCGGACGCCATCCGCGACGACCTCCGCGTAGTCGCCGGCCGACAGGTCGGTGGGGGCCGTCGCGCTCGGAGTGGCGCTCGGCGCATGGGTGAGCTCGATCGTTACCGTGACCTCCACCTCGCAGACCGAGCGACGGCGGCGAAGCGGGCGCATCGGTGGGCTGCGGACCGTCGTAACCCTGGTAACCGTCCACGTCATCGGTCCAGCCTCGATGCCCGGTGGCGACGGGATACGTGACCCCGGGGGCTGCCTGCATCTCCGCCGAGAAGTCACCAGACGCGGTGGAGGTGTAGTCCAGCACCGTGTCCCCGTAGAAGTCGATCGTCACCGCCGAGCTGGGCGGGAATCCCGAACCCGCGAAGAACAGGATGTCGTCGGACGCTCCGGTGTCGGGATCGACCCGAATGGTGGTCGGGGTCACGCTGACCTGGCACTCGGCCGCCGAGGACGGGGACGGGGTCGGTGAGGAGGACGGCGACTGGCGGGAGGAGAGGCCGAACCCGATCGCGAATCCCACGATCAGCACGACGGCACCCCCGAACCCGATGAAGGTCCATTGGCGCCGGGTCATCGGGGTGGCGGCACCAGCATCCCGAACCGATCGGGGTCAACCGCGGCGGCCACCTGGATGGCGTTCAGCGCGGCCCCCTTGCGCAGGTTGTCGCTGGCCACGAACAGGGCGAAGCCGCGCGGTCGCTCGGGGATGGCCCGCAACCGGCCCACCAGGACCGGGTCACGACCTTCGACGTCGAGCGGCATGGGGTGGCGCTCGGATCCGTCGGCCGGGCGGTACTCGACCCCCGGTGCGCGGCGCAGGGCGTCCTCGATCGCCGCCACGCTGGTGTCGCGTTCGGTTCGCAGGTGGAGCGCAAGCGAGTGGCCAGTGTGCACGGGGACGCGGACCGTCGTCGCGGCCACGTCCAGGTTTGGCAGGCCCAGGATCTTGCGCATCTCGGCGCGGACCTTGCGCTCCTCCCCGCTCCAGCCGTCCTCGCCCAGGACGTCGATCTGGGGCACGACCGAATCGGCCACGCGTCCGTGGAACGGGCTGCCGGCGGCAGCCTCGCGATCATCGGTCCCGCGCTCGGCCACGAAGGCCTCCACACCCGCTCTGCCGGCCCCGCTGACCGCCTGGTACGAGGCCACGTCCACGCTTTCCAAACCGGCGAGGTCGCGGATGGGCGCGAGCGCCATCACCGCCGCCGCAGTGGTGCAGTTGGGGTTCGCCACCACGTGGCCCGCGTATCCGTCCAGGTCGGCGGCATTGACCTCGGGCACGACCAGCGGGACGGCCGGGTCCAGCCGGTACGCGCTCGAGTTGTCGACCACGAGCGGCACCGCGCGCGCCGGCCCCTCGACCAGATCGCGCGAGACGGCGCCATCGGTGGCCAGGAACAGGACGTCCAGCTCGGCAGCCGCGGACTCGTCCAGGATGCGGACCGGGATCTCGGTCGATCCAAACAGGACCGATCCAGTCTCGGTTCCGAAGGCCCGGACCTGTCCGGCCGGCAGGCCGGCATCGGTCAGGATGGACAGGAAGACCGATCCAACCAGCCCGCGGGCACCCGCCACGCCCACTGTCGGCCAGGCTGTGGCGTCCCGCTCAGGCATTCGCCGGCGCTCCCACGATCGGACGCTCTCCGCGAACCAGCCGCGCGAGATCGGCATACACCGCGCCGGCCGTGGCGCGGCCACCGGCACCGGGACCCTGGATACGCACGGTGGACAGTCCTTCCACCTCGACCTCCAGCGCGCACTCGACGCCGCGGAGCGCCGCCAGCGGTGAGCCCGCGGGCAGCGTGACCGGCGTGACGCGAAGTGTTTCGGGCGTGGCCTCGGCCACCAGGCGCACGGCGGCGCCGGGCTCCACGGTCCAGCCCCACGATGCCCTGGGTATCCACCTCGCCCTCGCTCCGCCATCGGCCCCAGGCGACCCAGGCCAGGATGGCCAGCTTCTGCGCCGCGTCGTGCCCGTTCACGTCCAGGGTCGGATCGGCCTCGGCGAAGCCCGCCGCCTGGGCATCGGCCAGGGCGTCGCCGTACGTCCGGCCCTCGCTCATGGCTGACAGGATGAAGGTGGTCGTTGCGTTGAGCAGCCCGCGCAGGCGCCGAATGGCGCCCGGTCGCGGCCAGGTGCTCGGTCACCTCCAGCATGGGCGTTCCCCCACCAACCGAGGCGGACGCCAGGAGCGCGGCGCCGGTGTCGCGAGCCAGGTCCGCCAGCTCCCCGCCGTACGCGGCGAGGAGCGCCTTGTTGGCCGTCACGTAGGGCAGGCCCGCGCCCAGTGCCGCCATGGCCCACTCCCGTGGCAGGTCCACGCCACCGGCGAGCTCCACGACGGCGTCCACCACGCCCAGGTCCCCGGGCTCGTCCCCGACCGGGACACCCGCGGGCAATGAGGCGGATCGCTCCCGCGCCGGGTCACGCACGGCGACCCAGGCCAGGCGCACGGGGAGCGGCCCGGTGGTCACCAGCCCGCCCAGGGCGGAGCCCACCGTTCCCCAGCCCACCAGTCCGATCCGGAGCGATTCCATGGACCTCACGGTATCCTTCGCGGGCCATGGGCGCCACCGAGACGATCGACCTGTTCCTGGAGCTGATCAACGACGACCAGCGCGAGCGCGCGGTCGACCTGTTCTCGGAGCAGGCGATCATGGGCATCTCGACCCCCGGCTCGGACGAGCGCACGAACCTGCGCGGCCGCGAGCGGGTGGGCGGCTGGTTCATCCGCGCCGGCGACGGATTCCGGATGTACGTGAACGACAGCCGCAACATGGGCAGCTCATTGATCGCGGACGTGACCGTCATCCGGCCGGGTGCACCGCTGCTCCACGTTGAAGCCAACTTCCGGGTCGAAGGCGGCGAGATCGTCTCGCTCTTCCTCCAGCCTTCAAGCGGCTAGCGCGGGTCGGCCCTAGGGAAACAGGTCCCGCTCGCGGGCCATGACCAGGGGTCGGGCGCCCAGGTCCTCTCCCCCCGGCGCCACGAACGGAAAGCCCCGGATCACGACCACCGGACGTCCGGTGGCCTTCCCGGCCGCCAGGTCAGCGGCACTCGCCAGCTCGTCGGCCACGGCGACCACTGTCGCGTGCAGCTCCCGCCCGTCCGCGTCCGCGGTCCCGCGCAGGTCGGCCAGGACGTCGATCCCCGCGCTACCCAGCGCCACGTCGGTGATCCCGTCGCGCCACGGCCGTCCGAACGAGTCGGACACGATGACCGCCGGCCGCGCTCCCGTCAGCTCGCCCAGTCGAGCACGAATGGCCCGGGCCGACCCATCGGGATCCTTGGGCAGGAGCGTGGCCCGCTCCCCGTCCCCCGGGCCGGTGTTCGAGAGGTCCACCCCGGCGTTGGCGCACACGAACCCGTGCCGGGTCCGACTGATGATCAGGCCACCGTCCGCCATGCGAAGCACCTCGGCGCTCTCCCGCAGCACGAGCTCCACCTGGCGCGGGTCCTTCCCCCACTGCGCGCCCCACTGGCGGGCTGTCTCGCCCGGCTCCACGGCGGCCAGGTCCACCACCCGGCCCTCCGCCTTGCTGACGACCTTCTGCGTCACGACCACCACGTCCGCATCGGTCAGACCGATGGCGGCGGCCTCCGCCGCCGCCGCGATCATCGCCCCCAGGTCGTCCCCGGGCTGCACCTCGCCCATCCCCTCCAGCGCGACGAGCTGGATGCCGCTGCCCCCGTTCACGCCGCGTGGCCCCGTGCCAGCCACGCGGCCAGGTCAGCCGGCGTGTCGAGGTCGAACGCCAGGCCCGCGCGGCGCACGACGGTGACCGCGGCGCCCGCCCGCTCCCCCGCCCCCCGGTGGGCCGCGAAGCTGTCGGGGCCGAACGCAAAGTTGATCGCATCCGGTGGGGACAGGGCCAACCCGTTCGTCCCACGACCGGCCGCGTCGGGAGCAATCGCGATGATCGGCGCGCCGCGTGCGGCGCTCAGGAGCGCCGTGACGTCCGAGGCAGCCAGGTCCGGAAGGTCGCCATGGAGCACGGCAACCAGCGTGACGTCGGCTTCGATCGCCTCGTCACGGGCCTGCCGAAGGCCGCTGTTCAAGCCCATGCCGTGCTGGACGGAGAGGGCGGCACCCGTTTCCGCGACGACGGCTCGACAGCGCGGGGTCGGGCGAGATGACGACCACCTCGTGGCCCGTGGACACGGCGGTGGCCAGGACGTGGCGCAGGAGCCGCTCGGCCAGGGCCGCGCGCTCGTCCGGCTCCAGGACGGCGGCCAGGCGCGTCTTCGCATGCTCGAGCCCGCGGTGCGGGACGATGATCCGGGTCGTCACCCCCGCAGCCTAGCCCGAGGCGGCGTCGAGCAGGGCGCGGGCCAGCGCCGCGCGATCGTCATCGGTCTGCATCACGGTCGGCAGCACGACCGCCCGGAAGCCTTCGGCGGTGACGGCATCGGTCAGTTCGGCATCGGACTCGTCGAGCACCCACTCCTGGACCAGTCCGGCGTACAGGCGGGCGACCCCGACCGCGCTCACCTCGTGACCGAGCGAGCTCATCATCCGATCGGTAGGCCCCTTGAGCGCCTTCCCAGCCACGATGGGGCTGACCCCCACTCCGTCGTCCGGGCGCGGCGGCCAGCGCCTCGCGCATCCCCGGCATGGCCAGGATGGGCTCGATGCTGACCAGGGGGTTGGATGGACCGATGACCACGAGGTCGGCCCGCGAGACGGCGTCCAGCACCTCGTCGGTGGGCGGGGCGGATGCGGCGCCCTCGAAGCTGATGCCCCGGACCTCGTCCCGCTGGCCTCGCTCCACGAAGTAGCGCTGGAACTCGAGGTCTCCGTCGTCGGTCAGGATCCGGGTCCGGAGCCGTCCATCGGTCGCGGGCAGGATCCGACTGGGCACCCCCAGGGCCGCGGCCATGTCGGCCGTGACCCGGGTCAGGCTGGCGCCCCGGCGCAGCTGCGCAGTGCGGCGGACGAGCGTGCCCAGGTCCGCGTCACCGAGCCAGAACCACGTTTCCTCGCCGTACCGCTCGAGCATGGTCAGGGCGCGATCGGTGTCCCCGGCCACGCCCCACCCGCGGTCGCGGTCGACCAGGCCGGCGAGGGTGTACAGGACGCTGTCCAGGTCCGGGCTGACGTGAAGACCGAACAGCTCCAGGTCGTCGCCAACGTTGACGATCACGTCCAGCGAGCCGCCCGGCACGACCTGCTGGAATCCGTGCGCCAGCTTGGCGCCCCCCGTGCCGCCCGACAGGAGCGCGACGCGCATGGCCGGAGAGTACCGCGCCCTTGGGTGGGCGTCGCCCCGGAGACGCGTGGAGCCCGCAGTCTGGCCGCAGTCTGGCCAGAGTGGAGCCGCAGGAACCACCTCCTAGGGTCGCCTTCGTGCGGATTCGCACGGATCCCCGACAAGGAGACAGACCATGCGTCACTCAGTCATCCGGATCGCGGCGTTGGCCGCGGCCATCAGCATCATGGCCGCGTTGCCGGCCACCGCCGGAGCGGCCACCACCGGTGGCGGCCAGTTCGGCGCGGCCACCCTCACCGTTTCGGTGGGCAAGGCCACGCTCAGCCAGAAGCTCGTGGTCAATGTCCCAGTGACGATCACCTGCACCCGCAACCCGGGCGCACCACCGGAGTTCCCCCAGTACGGGACCTCGCTCCAGGTCAGTATCGTCGAGGCGATCGGGAAGAAAAGCACGATGGGGAGTGCGTATGCGTCGGGCGTTGCTTGTGACGGCTTGGCCCACACCCTCGCGTTGCAGGTCATTGCCGAGCCGGCTTCCGGTGGTCTGCACTTCCGCAAGGGCGTGGCCGCCGTGAACGCCACCGCGTCGGCCTCGGGCTACGACGCCAACTTCATGTACGGAACTGACTCTGTCAGCACCGGCTGGGAGACGCTGAAGATCAAGTAGGACTCGAGAAAGTCCTCCGAAACTCGAGGGGTCGCGCTCCATGCGCGGCCCCTCGTTCACGTCGTCAGGCGGCCTCGAGCATCGGTCGCACTTCGGTCGCGAAGCGCTCCATGGACTCACGGTCATACGGCGATGGGAAGCCGCCGATCAGGTGGCGGTAGCCGATCTCCAGGTACGGCCGCAGCATGTCGGCCACTTCCTCCGGCGTGCCGAACGCCTGGTTGGGCCACGTCCGCGCCCCGCCGTTGTGGTCAGCGATCTCGTGGAGGACCCGCTCCGCCTCGGCGTGGGAGTCGCGGATGACGACGATCCCCAGCCCAGCGGTCCGCTCGATCTCGGCCGGGTCGCGGCCCACCTCGGCGCAATGCTGGAGCAGCACCTGCTCCTTGTGCGCGACGCGCTCGAAGCCGCCGCCCAGGTTACAGGCATCAGCCAGCCGGGCCACGATCCGGAGCGTCACTCGCTCGCCGCCGCCCCCAACCAGGATGGGGAGATGGGCCTGGACCGGCGGCGGGTCGTTGCGGACCTCGGAGGCGGCGTATCGGTCCGAGCCGGACGGCTCGGTTCCGTCGAACATCCCGCGCATGATGACCACCGCCTCCTCGAGCCAGCGAAGCCGTTCACCGGGCGACGCCCCGAACTCGAGCCCGAAGTCGTGGTGCTCCTCGTCGTTCCAGGCCGCACCGATGCCGCAGATCATCCGCCCGCCGCTCATGTGATCCAGCTGGGTGACCATCTTTGCGGTCACCGCGGGGTTTCGGAACGGGTTCGCGCCGACCATGAGTCCCATCCGGATGCGGCTGGTGGCCGCCGCCCAGCCGGCCAGGCTGAGGTAGCCCTCGAACATCGGTCCGGTGGAGCTGCCCACGATGGGATACAGGTGGTCCCAGGTCCACAGCGTGTCGTAGCCCAGCTCCTCGGCCCGGATGCCGGCCTCGCGGAAGGAGGCCCAGTCGCTGTACTGGGGCCAGGGCAGGGCGCCGAGCTTGACTTTGGGCACGTCTTCTCCGCTGCGTAGGGACGGCGCTAGCCGACGCGCCTATCTCGCCGCAGCAAGAAGAGGTAGACGCCAGCACCGACGACAGCGGCAAACACCCAGGACAGGAAGTTCGCGGAGCCGAAGACCCACTGCGCCATGAGCGTGATCGCGAACCACGCGATAACGGCCGAACCGAGTGCGATCCCAAGGCGGCGAACGACCGTGATCATGTCGCCACCGGTGCTGATGGTCACGGGTGCCAGATGACCCGCTCGATCTGGACGCGGATGTTGATCCGCTCACCCACCGCGAACGATCCCTCCCCTTCGCCATACCGATGCGCCATGGCCCAGATCCCTGCCATCCCCGGATCGGGCGAGAGCTCGGCGGTGCCTTCGATGGTCAGGTAGTTGGTCTCGTCCTCGAAGCACAGTGACACTCTCGGGTCACGCTGGAGGTGGCGGTGCTTGAGCCGCCCGGCCAGGGTGTTCAGCAGGACGACGTCGTGATCGGGATCAAGGTCGAACCACACCACCGACTGGCTGGGCATGCCGTGCGCCCCCACGGTGGCCATGACCGCCCAGCGCACCTTGGCCATGAGCCACTCGCGGTGCTCGGGCTTCAGGAAGGCTTCGGTGTCGAGGCTGGTCGTGGCAGGAGGCGTCATGGGAGTCGCATGGTAAACCGAAGGCGGTCCCACGCCGTGAAGCCCTGGCGCGCGCCCCCTGGCAGGGAGGCCTAGTAGGCCGGCGCGTAGGGGCTGGCGGTCGCCCCGGGTTGCTCGGACGTTGCCTGTGGCACCGAGGCGGGCGCCTGGGACCCACCGCCCGGACTGGGCTGGCAGGCCGCGAGCAGGAGTACGACCAGGGCCGCGGCCACCGCCGCTCGAATTCGCATGTCACTCACGATACTGCGCGCCCTCAAACGGAGGTTCACTCCTCCACCGGTGGAAGCGCCGCCAGGATGGCTTCGAACGCCGCTGGATCGGTGGTGGACACGAAGTACAGGGTGTCCTCGACGGCGTACAGCGCGATGGGCGTCGGGAAGTCCTCGTTCGGCTCGGCCACCTCGACCGACTTCCCGCCGATCGTGCCCGGCGTCCAGACCAGCGGGGCCCCACAGGACTCGGCCGGAGATGCCCCACTTGCCGGGCGGCAACCCTCGGCGCTGGCCTTGAACTGATCGGTCAGATCCGAGGCCGTTGAGCCGGCCACCTGGAAGGCGAAAATGCTCGCGGTCTGGTTGCCCGACGCATTGGCACCGATGGCCACCGCCACCGCGACCTGGTCGATGTCGGCGCCGAGTCCGTTGATGAAGGCCACGAACTGGTCGTCGATCTCGGCGTCCACGAAGTCGGGGCCGCTCATCGAGAAGCTTTGGAACACGATCCCGCCGGCTTCGTCGGGAAGCGTCGCCTCCAGGTCGGGTGCGCCCACGAAGGACGGGATGGCGCCGGAGGCAGCCGCGTCCGGCGTCGGCGATACCGATGCCGATGACTGGCAGGCCACGGCCATGACCATGGCGAGCAGCAGCACGCCCGCGCCTGCGGCGTGGGATCGGGTTCGCATCGGTCTGGTGCCCATCTCGGTCTGCCTCAGCGGAGGTACTCGCTCCGGGCCCGCTTCAGGAACCGTCCGTCGCCCTTGGCGCCCAGCCACTGGTCGCCATCGACGATGACCTTGCCCCGCGAGAGGACGACGTCCGCCCCGCCCTGGACCTCGCGGCCCTCGTAGCAGGAGTAGTCCACGGCCATGTGATGGGTCGAGGAGCTGATCGTGTGACGGCGATTCGGGTCGTAGACCACGAGGTCCGCATCGGCCCCAACCGCGACCGCGCCCTTATGGGGCAGGCCGAACAACCGGGCCGGAGCGGTCGACACCAGCTCGACCCATCGGTTGGCGGTCAGGTGGCCGCCCACCACGCCGCCGTCATGCATGAGGTCCACCCGGTTCTCGACCCCGGGCAGGCCGTTGGGGACCTTGCGGAAGTCGCCCACGCCCAGGTCCTTCTGGCCGTGGAAGTCGAACGGGCAGTGGTCGGTGCTGACCACCTGGAGATCGTCGTGGACGAGGCCCTTCCACAGCTCCGGCGCGTGGTCGGCCGGGCGCAGCGGCGGGGAGCACACGAACTTGGCGCCCTCGAATCCGTTGCCCATGTCCTCCAGGGTCAGGAACAGGTACTGCGGGCACGTCTCGGCGTACGCGGGCAGTCCCTCGTCCCGGGCCCGGCGGACCTCTTCCAGGGCCTCGCGCGCGGACAGGTGGACGATGTACACCGGCGCCCCGGCCGCCTGGGCGAGGCGAATGACCCGGTTGGACGCCTCGCCTTCGAGGACCGGCGACCGCGACGTGCCGTGGTAGTACGGATCGGTGTGGCCGGCCTCGACGGTCTGGCCCGCCACGACGTCAATCGCCAGTCCATTCTCCGCGTGCATCATGATCAGGCCGCCGTTCTTCACGGTCTGCTGCAGGGCCCGGAAGATCGCGCCGTCATCGGAGAAGAAGACGCCTGGGTAGGCGGTGAACAGCTTGAAGGTGGTCACGCCCTCGTCGACCAGGGTGTCCATCTCGGCCAGGACGTCGTCGCGGACGTCGCTGATGATCATGTGGAAGCCGTAGTCGATCGTCGCGTTGCCATCGGCCTTGGCATGCCAGGCATCCAGGCCCTCGCGGAGGCTCTTGCCGCGCGACTGGACCGCGAAGTCGATGATCGTGGTCGTCCCGCCGAACGCCGCCGCCCGGGTGCCCGTCTCGAACGTGTCCTTGGCGAACGTGCCGCCGAACGGCAGCTCCATGTGGGTGTGGACGTCGATCGCGCCCGGGATCACCCACTTGCCGGCGGCATCAATGGTCCGGTCGGCCGTCGTGGACGAGGCCAGATCGGTACCGATGAGCGCAATCTGCTCGCCATCGACCAGGACGTCGCCGGTCGTCGTGGCATCGGCATTGACGATGGTGCCGTTGGTGATGAGCGTCTTCATGGACCGATGGTAGCGCCCAACGCGGCGGTCGTATCCTGCACCGCGTGCCCGATCCTTTCGTCGGTCTGCCCCTGCTGGTCGCGATGGGATGGGTCGTCCGCGTGCCCGTGCTCAGCCCGGAGGAAGGGCACGAGGCCATCACCCGCGCCTCATGGGACGGGCTCGGGCTGACGGCTTCGCAACAGAAGGCGTTGGTCCGCGGTGTCCGTGCGCCTGATGTCTCGATTCGCGGCCTGGCCGTGTTCGCGTTCCCGTCGCGCCAGCCCCGCCACGCGCTCCGCGCGCATGGGTCCACGAGCACTAAGGAGGGCGTCGCCGCCATGCGCGCGTTTCTGGTCGCCCGTCACCGTCGAGCGCTCGCGACCGGGGACGAGCGGCGGCGCTGGATGGAGCTGGGCGAGATCCTGCACTGCATCCAGGACTCCTACTCCCCCGCCCACGCCGATCGCGACGGGGCGCGCATCCTGCGGATGAAGCATTGGGGACCATTCGACCTGCGGCGAGGCGCGGACGAGCACGGGTTCCCGACCGATGTCCGGGATCAGGCCGTGGTCGACGGGGCCCTGACCGAAGCGGCCCTCGCTGCCGCCACGACCTGCCACCGGTATCTCGAGCTCGCGCTGCGGCAGATGGAGGGTCATGACGACCTCCGCGGAGCCGATGCGGAGCTCACCGCTTTCCTGGACGGCTGGGCGGCCTAGCCAGCTCGACAGCAACCGTGCGCTTGTGCCCACGGCACCCGGTGCACACACTGTCCGGGGAGGTGATGGATGCGGATCTCGGTGGCTCGGCTCGCCGCAGCCGTTCTGCTGCTGGCGGTTTCGGCATGCAGTTCGTCCTCCGGAAGTGCGTCTCCGGCTGGGACCACGTCGGCATCCCCCGTCGCCAGCGGGTCGCCCGCGGCAGGGTCTCCGCTTGACGGCACGTGGATCACACCGCGCCTTACCCGGGACGACGTAGCCGCTGCCCTTGCATCAGGTGGATTTGACGAGGCAGACCGTGATTCAGTCTTCCCGACGAATCTCGTGGTGGACTGGTACATGGCCGAGCTGGTCATCGGGGACGGACAGTGGACCGAGAATGATCTGGGCGACGGCGTTCCCATCGGTGGGCTGGGAGAAGCGACGGCGGAGTTCGTGGACGACACGACCGTCGTCGTGACCCTCGGCGCCGACTGCGCCATCAGCCTTCAGTACACCGTCGCGTCCGACGAACTCGGATTCGAAGTGGGACAGATCACGTGCGCTGACCCGCTGCTGCCCGCGATCGCGACGGCGATCTATGAGTCCGCCCACTTCCACCGTGCCGATGCCACCGGTGTCGCCCTGACCGAGCCTCCCGGGCCGTCGGGCGACCCGCCTTCGCCCAGCACCTCGTCCGAGCGGCTCAGCCTCCATCCGCCTGGGTCCATGGCTGGCACCGCACTGGCCTTCGCCGAATATCTACCGCGCGGGTACGGCGATGGCACGCCCAGTCCACTGCTCGTCTTCCTGCATGGGTCGGGCGAGAGCGCGCACGACGACCTGGATTCGCTGCCCAGCCTGTTTGGCACCGGCATCCCGGCCCTGATCCAGGAGGACCGCTGGCCGGATCAGCGGCCATTCGTCGTCCTCATGCCCCAGCACGTCGAGGACCCGCCCGCGTACTGCTTCACGCCGAACGAGGTCGACGCGTTCCTCCGGTTTGCGATGACCCAATACCAGGTCGATCCGGCCCGGGTCTATCTGACAGGCCTCAGCTGCGGGGCGCTGGGGGCGTGGAACTATCTCGGGGCGCATACGGACGAGATCGTCGCAGCCGCGGTCCTGATTGCGGGCAACGGCTACGGGGCCATCGATGAGGCCGGCTGCAGCCTGGGCAGCGTCCCGATCTGGGCCATCCACGGGGCGGCGGACGACACGGTCACCCCCAACGGCAGTGCCTATCCCATCGCGGAGCTCCAGCGGTGCGGGGATCCACCAGCCGTCGATGCGCGCTTGACGGTCTATCCGCTCTCGGGGCATGACGCCTGGACCACCACGTACCAAGTGTCCACCGGCCTGGACATCTATGACTGGATGCTGGGTTACAGCGACTAGCGGCTGACGGAGGCCTCCGCCCAGGCGGCGGCGAAGCCGGGGATCCCGCGCTCGACCATCTCATCGGTCGCGGTCAGGCTGATCCGGAACCAGCCCGGAACCTCGACCACCGTGCCGGGGAGGACCAAGACCTTGTGGCGGGCCAAGATGTCGGTGAAGGCCACGTCATCGGTCATCGGTGAGCGGGCCATGATGTAGAACGTGCCTTCGGGCATGGTCGTCTCGTAGCCGATCTCGCGGAGCGCCCCAACCAGCCGATCCCGACGTCGTTCCATGGCCGCCAGGTCGATGATCAGGGGCTGCAGGTCAGGCAGCGCATGCTGGAGCAGCGCGTTCGGGAAGGCGTAGCCGGTCGCCATCTGGGCGACGAACACGGTCTCGCGGAACCGCTCGCGGTCCGGCATGGTGGGCGGCACGGTGAGGTATCCCACTCGCTGCCCGGGGGCCAGGAGCTGCTTTCCGAACGAGTAGGTCACGATCGTGTTCGGGTACACCTCCGCGGGCGAGTGGAAGTCGCGACCATCGAACAGGATCTTGTTGTACGGCTCGTCGCTGATCAGGTAGATCGGATGACCGATGCGCGCCGACCCATCGGTCAGGACACGGGCCACGCCGGACAGGGTGTCGACCGGGTACACGCGGCCGCTGGGGTTGTGGGGGGTGTTGAAGATCAGCGCCCGGGTGCGGGGCGTGATGGCGGCCGCCAGCGCGTCGAGGTCCGGCTCGAACGCGGGTGGGGCGAGGCGCAGCCGCACCGCATCCGCGTCGGCGGCCAGGATCATGAACTCGTAGAAGAACCACGGCGGCGACAGGAAGATGACCTCGTCGCCCGGCTCCACCACCGCCCGCATGGCCACCGCCAGGGCCGCAAAGCCGCCGTTGGTCATGGCCACGTCCTCGGGGTCCCACGGCATCCCGGTCCGCGCCGCCAGGTCGCGCGCGACGGTGATCCGGGCCTTCGGGTCGCTGACCTGGTACGCGAACCAGTTGCGGCGCCGCGGCTCGAGGTTGGCGCGCAGGGCGTCCACGTACGCGGGCATGGGCTTCTCGAGCGGGTTGCCAACCGCGAAGTTCGAAACGTCGGGGTTCTCGTTCAGCTTCGCGAACGGTCCGTTGAAGAAGTCCAGGAAGGGCTGGATGGATGCCTGGAGCCGATCGATGCGACGGACCGATGTGGTGGCCATGGGACGGACTCCTTGCGAGGGACGCTAGCGCTGGGCGGCGGCGATGGCACCCAGCAGGACGGTCTTGGGCGGGAAGTCCTCACAGTACTGGTATCGGTGGGTGAGGACCAACCGGCCGTCGGTGGCCACCACGAACTCCCCGGGGAGCTGCCACGGGGAGTCGACCACCGCCCGCTCGGTGCCGCGCCGCGGCTCGCAGAACATCGTCCGGGCCGTCTCGGCGTCGTCGGGGCGCCACGGGAAGTCATGGAGGATCTGCGCCGGCTGGCCTTCCAGCAGGCCAAACGCCCGATAGGCGACTCGCTCGGGATCGCACAGGAGCGGGAATCGGTAGCCCCGTCGGGTGGCCACCGCCAGCGCCCGTTCCGGCTCTGCCTGGCAGATCGCGACCACCGTCGCTCCGGCCTCAGCGTAGTTGTCCAGCTCGTCCTTGAGGCCCTCCCAGCGTTCCATCAGGCAGGAGCAGCCGAAATGACGCATGAAGATGATCAGCGCGGGGTTGTAGGCCCAGAACTCGGACAGGCGGCGCCGGCTGCCCGACGTGTCGGGGAGCTCCAGGTCCGGCGCCGCGTCACCCGGCTGGGCGGGGAGGCTGTCGTAGCGGGTCCACGTGGGGCCGGCCAGGAATCCGGCCACCCAGCGGCCTTCGGCCGCAACCTGGAGCTCGTCCATCGACTCGGTCATGCCGGCCCTCGCGCCATCGCGGCAAGGGTAGCGCCGATGGGTGCGGGAAATGGGCTGACGACGGACGGCCAGTAAGCCGATCAGCCGCTCTCGCCGAGGACGCCCTCCTGGGGCTGGGCGGCAAGCAGGCTCCACCCGGCGACCAGCCAGGCCAAAGCGTACGCGACGATACCGGCTTGGGAGACGACGTCCAGGACACTCCCCGACGCAATGGCACGTCCCGCCAGCAGGCCGATCATGGCGACCGGCGCGGTGATCGTGAATGCGAGTCCAACCCCCACCGGGAAGACCCGGATGGTCAGCATGACGGCGCCAAGGGTGGCGGATCCGATCCAGAGCGCGATGCCCGCGAAGTAGCCGATCTCACCTCCGTTGGTCGGCAAGACCCCGACACGGGTCAGCACGACGAAGCCGATGCCCCACACGAGCGCGAGAAGCGGCACGAGGAACCCGAACCACGCGAGGGCCGGGCGGACGGCCACCTGGCGCAGATGGATCCCGACCAGTCCGACGATGGCCAGGACGTAGAAGACCGGGACGGTGATCTCGTTCAACCCGGTGAAGCCAACCAGCAAGGCGGCGCCGGCGCCGATGGCGGCAAGGCCGGCGAGACGGGTGAACATGCGGAACCTCCCTTCAGGTGCTTGGGGGAACAGGTGCGCGTCGAGGGCGCCCCAGGCGATGTCGATGACGTCGAGGCGACGCGGCGGGCGTTCCTCGAGGAGGGCGAGGAACTCGTCGCCGTAGCGCTGCCGCCACGCGGCCGGGTAGAGCCCGACCAACCGGTGCGGGCTCATGCCGCGCCGCCTTCGAGGCGCCCGAGGGCACGCCCAGCGAAGTCCTGGAGCTGGGTCAGGTGTGCCTCGAGTGTGGACGCGCCCAGGCCGGTGAGTCGGTACGGGCGGCGGCGCTCATCAGCTGGCAGAGCCTCGATCAGGCCACGTCGCTCGAGCCGGGCGAGGGCGGCGTAGAGGGTGCCGGGTCCCAGCGGCTGGCCGCTGATCGTCTCGGCCTCCTGCATGATCGCGTAGCCATGCTTGGGTCCATCGGCCAGGGTGGCCAGGACGAGGAGGGCGGGTGCAGCGAAGGGGCTGAGGTCCGCGGCGGGTGACTGCTTGGGCATCTGGTTGGACTCCACGACAGGTCTATATCGTCACACGATATATCGCAGGACGCTACATGTCAATCCGCTGGTGAATCCTCGAACTCGGAACGCCGGTCACGACCCGCGCGGACTCCGTGGCGAAGTCGAATCTGGTCGTAGGCGTCCTGGTTCACGTCCTCGATGGATCCGATCTCAGCGAACATGCCGTCCAGCTCGGCAGGCCAGATCGCGAGCCAGCGGGCCCGCCCCGAACCGACGATCCGCACCCCATGCTCGGTGTCAGGCGGGACCAGGACGAAGCTGCCCGCGACGAGCGGAGTGCGGCTCGCCGCCCCGAGGAATTCGACTTCGCCCTCGAGGATGTAGAACGCTTCCGCCGCGCCCGCGTGGATGTGCGTCTGCCCACCCTCCCCGGGGACACCGGAGACGATCGCGACGCCCCAGTGACCTCCGGTCTGGGACGCCTCGACCTTCTGGAGGACGTCGCCTGGGTATGCGGTCCCCTCCTCCGGGCCTAAGACGAGCAGCCGATCCTCCGTCCAGGTCATGGCCGCCGATCAATGCTCGGGGTGATCGCCGTGGTCGTGGTGCTCGTGGTCCTCGTGGTCATGCTCCTGCTCGTCATGGTCGTGATGGTCGTGCTCATGGTGCTCGTGCATCCACGGCGTGAAGGTCAGGCCCAGGAGCAGGCCCTCGGGGCTCAGCAGGCGGGCGGTGGTCTGGCCCCACGGCTCGATCCCCGCCTGCTTGAGCAGCCGATGGCCGGAGGCCTCCATCTCGGCGGCCGCGGCGACCACGGCCTCGGGGTTCTCGAGATCCAGCTCCACCCAGGTCGTGGGAGTGGGCAGGTCGGCGGGCCACTCCCGTGTCCCGAAGGTCGACTCGGCGGCGTCGGCCAGGGGCCAGATGGCGAAGGCGTTCACGCCGTCGAGGTCATCGGTCCCCCAGTACTCGGGTGCGATCTCGGCGATGGGCAGACCCAGGTGGCCGCCCCAGAACGCGCGACTGGTGGCGGGATCGGCCGTGATCGGTCCGAATCCAGCGACGAGGACGATGTTCATTCGTTGGCTCCCGTGAGGTGGCTTCCCTGGACGATCGAGTAGATCCTGCCGTCCGGGCCGCGAATGTTGAACCATCCGTATCCGGGTCGGCTGATCAACCACGTGATCTCCCCGACGAGGTCCGCGCCGCTGGCGGCCAACTCTTCGCGCGCTTCGACCACGTCGTCCACGACGAAGCCAATCGAGCTCCCCATTTCCGGGGCGGGCCACTCCTCGCTCTGCGCCGGCCCGAACACCTCGACGAAGTCGCGATCGGCGTCGGGCAGGTTGAACATGACGAAGTCGTCTTCGCGGTACTCCGTGGACAGGCCAAGAACGGAAGAGAAGAACTCGACGGTCTCGGGAAACCGATCGGTCCACAGTCCGAACCAGCCGATCCGTCGGACCTTCATCGGTCAGGCGCCTGGTTTTGGCGTGAGCACCGCTGCCAGGGCCGGGATGACCTCGCGCCCGTATCGGTCCAGCTGGTCCTCTTCGTCGCCGTTCATGAGGTAGAAGTTGAACTGATCCACGCCGGCATCGGCCAGCTCGTGGAGCTTGGCCACATGCTCCGCGGCGTCACCCAGGATGCAGAACCGGTCCGTCACCTCGTCGCCCACGAAGGCGGCGTTGCTGGAACCCACCTCGGCGTGATGGTGGTAGTCGTAGCCCTCGCGGTCGGTCACGTAGCCGGTCAGTGCCTCGGGCAGCTGCTCGCGCGGGTACTTGTTCACGAGGTCCACCACGTGGTTGCTGACCAGGGCCGGGAACCATCGCGTCCGCTCGTGACCCTCCGTGCGAGGACCCACGTGCGCGGGCGCGGCGGCCTGGACCTTGATCTCGCCCGGTGAGCGGCCGGCGGCCGCCTCCGCCTCGCGGAGCTGGGCGACGAACCAGCGGATGAGGTCAGGGTCCGCCAACTGGAGGATGAGCCCATCTGCCACGCGGCCGGTCATGGCCAGGGCCATCGGTCCGTAGCCGGCCACCCATACCGGGAGGCGCCACTTGCCGGTCCAGGTCAGCTGCAGCTCGGTGCCTTCGTAGGTGACGGCGCGGCCCTCGACCAGGTCACGGATGACCGCGATCGCCTCCTCGAGGGTCTTCATCGTGGTCGGCGGCTTGCCGAGCACGCGCCGCGCGCTGTCGCCGCGACCGATGCCCAGGTCCATCCGCCCGCTGCTGATCTCGTTGAGCTCGGCCAGGGTGGACGCCGTGACCGACGGCTCGCGGGTCGCCGGATTGGTGACGCACGTTCCCAGCCGCATGTGCTCGGTGGCCCCGGCCATCAGGGTCAGCGCCGGATACGGATCGCGCCACAGGACGTGCGAGTCGAACACCCACCCGTAGGCAAAGCCGCTGGCCTCGGCCCGGCGCGTCAAATCAAGGGTGCGGCCGGTCTCGTTCTCGAGCTTGAGCGTGAACCCAAAGTCCATCGGTCAGGCCCTCAGCACGCGGCCGTCAGGGCCGGACGAGGTCGTCGTACGCGTCGGGTCGGCGGTCGCGGAAGAACTGCCAGGTCTGGCGAACCTCGGTGATCATGTCGAGGTCCATGTCGCGGACCAGGAGCTCCTCGTCGTGGGCGTCGCCCACGTCACCGATGAACTGGCCGCGCGGGTCCACGAAGTAGGACTGCCCGTAGAAGTCGTCCTCGCCCAGGGGCTCGATCCCGACCCGGTTGATGGTCCCTACGAAGTAGCCGTTGGCGAGGGCATGGCTGACCTGCTCCACCCGCCACAGGTACTCACTCAGGCCGCGCGACGTGGCCGACGGGATGAACACGATCTCCGCGCCATTGAGGCCCAGGGCGCGCGCGCCCTCGGGGAAGTGGCGGTCGTAGCAGATGTACACCCCCACCTTGCCCACGGCCGTGTCGAAGACCGGATACCCCAGGTTGCCGGGGCGGAAGTAGAACTTCTCCCAGAAGCCCTTGACGTGGGGGATGTGGGTCTTCCGGTACTTGCCCAGGTACGACCCGTCGGCGTCGATGACCGCGGCGGTGTTGTAGTAGATCCCGGCGGTCTCGTCGTCCTCCTCGTACATCGGTACGACGAGGACCATGCCGGTCTCCTTGGCCAGGGCCTGCATCCGCTTGGTGGTTGGCCCGTCCGGGATCTTCTCGGTGTAGGAGTAGTACTGAGGATCCTGGACCTGGCAGAAGTAGGGACCGTAGAACAGCTCCTGGAAGCACATGACCTGGGCGCCCTGCTTGGCGGCCTCGCGCGCATAGCGCTCGTGCTTCTCGATCATGGAGTCCTTGTCGCCGGTCCACTCGGCCTGCAGCAGCGCTGCCCGCACGATGCGCGCCATCGGTCTGTTCAACCCTCCGTCGGCGTGGGTATGTTCCCCCGCAGCCTACACCGTCGGCTGAGACCCACCCATCGGTTCGAAGGCTTCCTCGTGCCGGGCGAGGGCGATCAGGATCCAGCCGTACGCGGCGATCAGAACCAGCGTGACGATCGCACCAAAGCCCACGATCGCGCCAAAGGCGCCGCGGATGTGCTCGCCCATGTGCCGAGGGGCATCCGCCATGAGCGGTGCCCAGGCCCCAATCCAGACCAGCGCCGAAAGCAGGCCCATGACCAGGACGACCAGGGCCATCCCGCTCACGACGATGCCCAGGAGACGACCCGATGGCCGGCGTTGGAGGATCCAGACGCCGGACAGGATCTGGCTGCCGGCAATGACCACTCCCGCGGCCGCGATGATCAGGAGGGCGAGGAACGCGAAGCCGAGCATGTTCACGTCGCCAGCCGGGGCGCCGATGACGGTGGGCATCCCGCCAGATGGGCCGCCGTTGAACGAATTGCCACCATTCATGAAGCCGCCGCCGTTCGGGAATCCGCCGTCGGTCTGAAACGTCACGACCCCCTGGCGCCCGGCGCGCGCCGCCGCGGCGACCACGACCCAGAACATGACGGCCAGCGTGTTCAGGGCGGAGATTCCGCCGAAGACGAGGAGGATCACGGCGGCGGCGTTCACTCGGCCGCGGGCCTTGTCGGCGGAGGATTTCGCCGGAGCCGGCGGCGCGGCCGCAGCTGAATCGGCGGAGTCGGCGGCGGGCACAGCGTCGTCAGTCATGTGAAGAGGCTACATCCAAACATGTGAAGGACGTGTTCAGCCGTTCGTACTGACCCGTAAGCCTGCCGTACCCTGTCCCGGTGTCCTGGAGTCGCCCCGCCAAGATCGCGTTCATCGGTTCGCACTCGGTCCGCAAGACGAACGCGGTCCACGCGTTTGCCTCCACGGTGGGCCGCGCGGGCCGGAGCGTCGAGGTCGGCCGAGAGGTCATCCGATTCAACCCGCTGGGCCTGAACGAGGGGGCCACGCCCGAGGCCCAGCTGTGGGTGCTCATGGCCCAGATCCAGCAGGAGCTCGAGCTGCGGACGCGGGCCGACATCCTGGTCACGGACCGCAGCGTGGTGGACAACTTCGCCTACTTCCTGCGCGTGACCGGCGGTGAAGACCCGTTCAGCGTGGAGCCGCTGGTTCGCCGCTGGGCAGGGACGTACGACCTGTTCGTGCGCCTGCTCCCCGACGTGGCGCTCCTCCCCGACGGCGTGCGATCCACGAATGACGCCTTCCGCGACGAGATCGAGGCGATCCTTGACCGCATCCTGCCGACCTACGTGGCGGCGGACCGATTCGTGCGGCTGCCCGCGAGCCAGGTGACCGAGGAATACGACTGGATGGCCCTGGCCGAGCGCCTGGCGCGCCTGGTGGGGCAGCCGCTCCGCGACTCGGTCCAGGCCTAGCCCTCGGCTGCTCCCTCAGCCGGCTCGCGGTATACGAACCGGAAGTAGCCCCAGAACAGCAGCGTGAAGGTCGCGAACGCACCGAACACGCCCAGCGCGGCGAGCCACACGATCGGATCCAGGTCGATCAGGTAGCCCATGGCCGGACCGATGAGGATGTGGATGAACGCGAAGATGCTGACGAAGAAGAGGATCGCCCACACCCATCGGTGCCATCGGTAGATCGTGTAGCCGGGCATGAACTTGAAGGGCATGAGCCCGAAGGCGGTGGCCTCCAGCCCGGCGACCACGAGCGCGGCTAGGGTGGTCTGGACGAAGACCGATGCGAAGTCGCCCCACTCCGGCGCGGTCGTCCGGAACCAGCTGAGTGCCGCCCACCCCGCCACGGCCACGATCAGGGCCCAGATCATGCCCGCCGTGGACTCCAGTCCTTCATCGCGGAGCGTTCCCGACTCCAGGAAGGCCACGCCGATGATCACGCCGTACAGGTAGCCCGGCTGCAGGCTGAAGATCCGCGAGATAAAGACGAACACGGCCGCGAGGACGATGGTCCAGGGCAGGACACGCAGCTGGCCCATCTCCCCGTGGAGGCGCCGATGGACGAGCACCGCGGGCAGCTTGAAGCTGACCAGCATGACGACCAGGGCCACCAGGAAGCCCAGGTACACGGCCACCGAGCGCGTGTTCAGCCCGAAGGTCGGGTCCAGGAACGCGCTGATCAGAGCCACGAGCAGGAGCGAACCGATGACCTTGCTCATCTACTTGCCTCCCGGCCAGGTCTTGTGCCACCAGCCGGTGATCACGTCGTAGTGGGCTTCCAGGGTGTTGTTGAAGATCTCGGCCGCGAAGCCCAGCAGGATCAGGAGGAGCAGGGCGACCAGGGCGCTGACTCCAACCGTGCTCGGGTCACGACTCGCCTGAGAGGCGAGCGGGACGGCATCGGCCCAACCAGCGCCGCCACCTGATCCACTCCCCGTCCCCTCCCCCGGGGCCCCGGCCAGCGGACTGGCCTGCGGTGCGAAGGTGATGCCCGCCACGCTCTGCTCGGGCGTGCTGGTCGGCTTGGGTGTCGCCGTCGGCGACGGGCTCGCCGTGGGGCTTGCGGTGGGCGTAGGGCTGGGGGTTGGGGCCGGCGTCACTGCCGGGGGCGGGACTCCCCGTGAGGTCGCGACCGGTGTCGGCACCGGCGTTGGCGCGGGCGTGGGGGCGGGGAAGGCGCCGGTGGTGACGCTCGAAATCTCATAGCGCCAAAACGCCGTGAGGGAAGGCTGGAAGAGCCGCCCAGTCATCGTGCATTCGCCGACGGTCAGCGGTCCGAATGAGAACGGACCTGCCCCGCTCGATTGCGCAAGGGCGGTGGCCACCTGGTCCATGAAGGTCCGCACCGCCGTGGCTTCAACTTCGTCGTCGGCGCAACCGGCGGAGTGGACGTTCGCCATCCAGATGCGGTCGTCATCCAGGAAGTCGTGCTGGCCGTTGCTGTGCGCATTCGCCTGGGTGACGACATCGTGGAGCGGCCCAGTGACGGGCCGGATGAAGACGATTGGGTCACCGTAGTAGTAGATCCCGCCCGTGCACTGAACCTCGGTCGCGAGCGGCCGGCAGTCCATCTGCCAGGAAGTGGCCGCGGCAACCACTTGTTCGGCGGTCGGGCTGTGCGTGGCGTTGGCAACCGACAGCGGCAGCGCGAGGAGCGCCAGCAGCAGGACCAGGACCCGTAGGGCGACACGGGAGGGCACGGTCCGCGCAGTTTCAGATCAGGCCTCGGGCGCGTCAAGAGTTGTGCTGGCGCACCGCCAGCAGGCGAGTGGCCGGTGGCTCAGGCCGTTGGTGGGGTCTCGCGCAGGTTGCGCCTCGCCTCCTCGAGGGTAAAGCCGCCACGGCGGCTGCGAATCCAGGCGCGCGAGTATCGGTAGCGCAGCGCCTCGTAGGCGATCAGCGCGACCATGACCGTCGCGACCAGGGCCAGCGACAGGAGCGCCGCGACGTTGAGGGCCACCGGGATGAGCACGATCAGCGCGATGGTGGCGGTGGGCCGGCCGCGGCCGAGGCCCCCACCAATCCGCAGCCGCGACGCGGTATGGGCGAAGAGGTACAGCGCTAATCCGCCGCACAGGCCCAGCGCGGGGATGGCCGGCAGCGGATCGCCCAGGTGGGCCATGGTGGTTTTCACCCCCAGGGCGAACAGCACGATCCCCGCCACCATGGGCAGGTGGAGATACGAGTACAGGTCCCGGGCCAGGGCCACGCGCTCCGTCCCGGTTGCTTCCTGCAGTCGGGCCACCGCGATGTACAGGACCCAGTCGAAGTACGACCACCACAGGCATGCCGCCACGAGGACGCCCAGCAGGGCGGCGACGATCAGGCCGGCATCGAGCGGAAGTCCTGCCGCTCCCAGTCCAATGGCCACGATGGACTCCCCCAGGGCGATGATCACGATCAATCCGTGGCGCTCGACGAAATGCTCGATCGAGACCCGCCATCCGCGCCCGCGGCCCAGCAGGGCGCCGAGATAGTCCAGCGCCAGGGCCAACGTCCAGACCGCCATTTGCGCAGGCCCAGACAGGAAGCCGGCGACGAGGATCAGGGTGGGACCGAGGATCGCGGTCGGACCGATCCGAAGCACGGCTCCCTTGAGCTCCGGATCACCCCGACTGCCGATGCCATACAGGACCAGGTGCAGCACGCGGACCACCAGGTAGGCGACGCCGAAGATCACCCCATCGCTGCCGAATGCGTTGGGCGTGGCGAGCGCGGCGATCAACATCGCCCCCATCGAGCCGAACATGGCGAGCCGGACCGCCCCCTCCTCCGGGTCGAGGCTGTTCGTGAGCCATGCGTAGGCGGCCCACGCCCACCATAGGGCGCCGAGCAGGAGGAGACCCTGGTAGAGGCCCTCCCCCGTCGAGTGATCGGCCAGGAAGCCGGTCACCTGGGTGATGGCGAACACGAAGACCAGGTCGAAGAAGAGCTCCAGGGCGGTGACCCGGTGTTCGAGCTCGGCCCTGGGATCCGCGCTTGGAGACGACTCCATGGCCCAATCATCCGCCTTCAGGCGCGGCCCGAACAGGCGGAAGGCGGGGGTGCCTTCGGCCGGCGGGTTGTGGTGTAATCGGCCTCCCAGACCGATGCAGCAGCGCCCGCCGGCGGGCGCGCCCGAGGTATCGCATGACCGTCACCCCCACCCGCCACCTGACGTCCGAAGAGGTCGTCGCGCTCAACAAGCAGTACACGCTCTTCAGCTGGTCCGCGCAGAACAAGATCAACCCCATCGCCATGGATCACGGCGAGGGCATCTACTTCTGGGACGCGGACGGCAAGCGCTACATCGACTTCAATAGCCAGCTGATGTCCGTGAACATCGGTCATGGCGACCGTCGCGTGGCCGACGCGATCGCGGAGCAGGCTCACCAGCTGGCCTTCGCCGCTCCCCAGTTTGCGACCGAGGTCCGCGGGCGGCTGGGTGAGCTGCTCGCCACGCTGACCCCGGGCAACCTGGACACCTTCTTCTTCACGCTGGGCGGGGCGGAAGCCAACGAGAACGCGCTGCGCATGGCGCGGATCACGACCGGGCGGCAGAAGGTCATCGCCCATCACCGCTCGTACCACGGCGCCACCGCCGGCTCGATCTCGGTGACCGGCGACCCCCGTCGCTGGGCCAACGAGCCGGGCGTGCCGGGCGTCATCAGGGTCCTCGACCCGTGGCGCTGGGGCCAGACCGAGCCGGAGCCGGTGGATCGCCAGCTGGAGTACCTCAACGAGGTCATCCAGTACGAGGGGCCGCACACCATCGCCGCCTTCATCCTCGAGACGGTGACCGGCACCAACGGGATCCTGATCCCGCCCGACGGGTACCTCCAGGGCGTGCGCGCGCTCTGTGACAAGTACGGGATCCTGATGATCTGCGACGAAGTGATGGCCGGCTTCGGTCGCACGGGCCGATGGTTCGCGGTGGACCACTGGGACGTCGTGCCCGACCTGCTGACCATGGCAAAGGGACTCACCAGTTCGTACCTGCCGCTCGGCGCGGTGGCCATGAAGCCGGAGATCGCCCATTACTTCGACGACACGGTCTACTACGGCGGGCTGACCTACTCCGCCCATCCGGTGAGCTGCGCGGCGGCCATCGCGGCGGTGGGCGTCCTGCGCGACGACGACTTGGTGGGCAACGCCGCCCGCCTGGGTCCGGTCATGCACGACCTGCTCCAGGACCTGCAGGCGCGTCATCCGAGCGTGGGCACGACCCGCAACATCGGTTTGTTCGGGGTGATCGAGCTCGTCCGCAACCGCGAGACGATGGAGCCCATGACCGCCTTCAATGCCAGCTCCCCAGAGATGGCGGCCCTCGACAAGCGGCTGCGCGAGGACGGGCTGTACACGATGCAGCACTGGCACCAGGTCTTCACCAACCCACCGCTGTGCATCACCGAGAACCAGCTGCGCGAGGCGTTCGGGATCGTCGATCAGGCGCTCGAGGTGACCGATGCCGCGGTCGCCTGAGCGACCGCTGACGCACTCTCCGGCCTGATGACGGCCCGATGACCGCCGGCACCACGACCGGATCGGTTCGGGCCAGCCGCCGCCGGCGGCTCGTGTTCTTCGTCCTGTTCATCGTGGGTATTGCCGTCCTGTGGGAGGGCCTCAAGGTCCTCGGCGGCGACCCGTATCGGGTCGACGGGCAGGTCGTCTGGACGCCGCCCCTGGACATTGGGATGGCCAGCGACGTCAACATGCCGCACATCTGGGTCATCTTTCAGCGCCTCCCCGAGCCGCTGACGTCGGGTGCGGACCAGACCCTGTTCGGATACCTCCTCGACCAGTCGCTGTACACCCTGCGCGCGGCGTTCATCGGGTTCACGATCGGGGGGCTATTAGGGATCGGCCTGGCGGTGGCCTTCGTCCACTCGGGCCTCATCGAACGCGCGTTCGTCCCGTATGTCGTCGCCAGCCAGACGATCCCGATCATCGCGCTCGCCCCGCTGATCGTGTACCTGGTGGGACAGAACGTCACGAGCGTGGTCATCGTGGCCACCTACCTCAGCTTCTTCCCGGTGACGATCGCCATGCTCCGCGGCCTCCGCTCCCCGGACCCGCGGGCGCTGGAGCTGATGCGCTCGTACGCTGCATCCAAGCGCGCCGTCCTGTGGAAGGTGCGCTTTCCCGCTTCGTTGCCGTATCTCATGACCGCCCTGAAGATCACGGCCACGGCCAGCATCGTGGGCGCCATCGTGGGCGAGGGGTCCGGCAGCCTCCAGGCGGGCCTGGGACGGGCCTTGGTGTTCTTCTCGCAGCAGTACACGGTCGCTCCCGAGAAGCTGTGGGGCGCCATCCTGTTCACCTCCGGGGTCGGAATCATCTGCTACGCGCTCGTCCGGCTGGTTGAGCTGCGCGTGATCCGGGTCCAGCCCGGCGTGGAAACCTGATGACCGCGACCGACACCGGAAAACCCGTCGTTCGCCTGACCGGGGTCAGCAAGTCCTTCGGCGAAGCCGGATCGAGCTCGTCGCCGCCGACGGTCGCCCTGAGCGACATCAGCCTCGACATCCACCAGGGCGAGTTCATCTCGCTGATCGGTCCATCCGGCTGCGGAAAGTCCACCCTGCTTCGTTTGATCGGCGACCTCACCGAGCCCACGAGCGGCGGGGTTCAGGTCAACGGCAAGGCGGCGGCCCAGGCCCGGCTGGACCGCGACTACGGGATGGTCTTCCAGTCCCCCACCCTGTTCGACTGGCGGACGGTGGAGGACAACGTCCGACTGCCACTCGAGCTGTTCGGCTACGACAGAACTGCCCAGACCGAAAAGATCCGCGAGATGCTGGAGCTGGTGGCGCTGACCGATTTCGCCGGCCACCACCCGTACCAGCTGTCGGGCGGGATGCAGCAGCGGGTGGCGATCGCCCGCGCCCTGGCCTTCTCGCCCACCCTGCTGCTCATGGACGAGCCCTTCGGGGCGCTGGACGAGATGACCCGCGAACGGATGAACTCCGAGGTATTGAGCATCTGGGAGCGGACCGGGATCACCGTCATCTTCGTGACCCACTCAATCCCGGAGGCCGTCTTCCTCTCGACCCGGGTGGCGGTCATGAGCGCCCGTCCCGGTCGCATCACGCGTCTCGTGAACGTGGGCCTGCCCCGGCCGCGCGGGCTGGACACCCGCGAGAGCCCGTCCTACTTCGCGTACATCACCGAGGTGCGCGAGGCGCTCCGCGCTGGAGAGGGCGAGGCTGATCTCGCGTCACCCGAGCGAACGGCAGCGGAAGGGCTGATCGGCTGATGCAGACCCTGCGCCAATACGTCCCGGCCGCGCTCATCCTCATCGGTGTGCTGGTGGCCTGGGAGGTCCTGGTCCAGGCCTCCGGCGTCGAGGGATTCATCCTTCCCGCCCCGTCTGCCATCTGGGCAGCCCTCGTGGCGAACTGGACTGATGGCTACGCCATTCTGGAGGCCGCCAAGGTGACCCTGTTCGAGGCCCTGGGCGGCTTGCTGCTGGGCACCTTCCTGGGCGTCTCGACCGCGTTCATCGTCTCGCGCTTCCCGACCTCGCGAGACACCGTGCTGCCGCTGGCGATCGCGATCAACGCCATCCCGATCATTGCCTTCGCCCCGGTGGCCAACAACTGGTTCGGTATCACGAGTCCGCTCTCGAAGATGGCGATCGCGGCCACCCTGGTGTACTTCCCGATGATGATCAGCACGCTGCGCGGCCTGACCCAGGTCGAGCCATCAGCCCTGGAGCTGATGCGCTCCTACGCGGCCGGACCGACGGCGGTCACCCGCCAGGTCCGCGTGCCAAATGCGCTCCCGTTCTTCCTGACCGGGCTCAAGGTGGCCACCACCCTGAGCCTGATCGGTGCGGTGGTGGGCGAGTACTTCGGTGGGCTGAGCGCGACGCTGGGCCGCGTGGTCGTGGCGGCGGCCAGCGGGCTGAAGTTCGACGTGACCTGGGCGGCCATCCTGGTGGTGTCCCTCACGGGAATCGTGATGTACCTGATGGTCGTGGGCCTGGAACGGCTGCTCATCCCGTGGCACCCCTCCATCCGCGGCGACAAGGTGGCCTGACAGGCGACGGCCCGACGGGCGACCGGGGGCGGAAGACGGCTTGCCGGCCAACCTGCCTGAGTAGAATCACCATTCACGGATGGCCCTGCCCGGGCCGTCGCACTGAGGAGTGGAGATGAGGGTCACACGAGCTTTTGGTGTGCTGGTCGTCGCGGCCAGCCTGTTCCTCGCCGCGTGTCAGTCAAGCGCGAGCGAGAGTCCCTCGGCGTCGGAGGCGGCCTCGGGGAGCGCGGCTCCCAGCCAGGAGTCCTACGAGCCGGCCACCGTCAGCCTCCAGCTGCAGTGGACCGACCAGGCCCAGTTCGCCGGGTACTACGCGGCGGTCGAGCAGGGCTACTACGACGACGTTGCCCTGACCGTGAACATCCTGCCGGGCGGCGGCACCATCGTCCCGCAGCAGGTTGGATCGGCGCCCGACGGCCCCGAATTCACCATTGCCTGGATGCCCAAGGTGCTCGAGGCACGCGAGGCAGGATCAGACCTGGTCCATCTGGCCCAGATCTTCCAGCGGTCCGCCACCCTGTCCGTGGCCTGGGCCGATAGCGGCATCACCGAGGTGTCCGACTGGGCCGGCAAGAAGATCGGCGCCTGGCCGTTCGGCAACGAGCTCGAGGTCCTGGCCTCGGCCAAGATCCTGGCCAACCTCGTCGAGCCCACCGACTTCACCCGGGTCGAGCAGGACTTCGACATGAACGAGCTCATTGCCGCCCAGGACGGATGCACGTCGTCCGACTCGGACTGCGTGAACGTTGCCGAGGCGATGGTCTACAACGAGTGGGCGCAGCTGCTCGAGGCAACTGATCCCACGACCGGCGACCTGTTCCAGCCGGACCAGTTCTTCGTGTTCAACTACAACGACCTGGGCACCGCCATGCTGCAGGACGGGCTGTGGGCCCGCCAGTCGTGGCTGGACGAGGGGAACAACACCGAAGTCGCCCAGCGCTTCCTCGAGGCCTCGTTCAAGGGCTGGATGTACTGCCGCGATCATCCCGATGACTGCGTCCAGTACTCCATCGACCGGGGCAGCATCTGGGGCAAGGGCCACCTCACCTGGATGATGAACGAGATCAACAAGCTCGTCTGGCCGGCGCCGGACGGGATTGGCGCGCTGGACCAGGACGTCCTGGCCCAGACCATCGACACGGCCACGGCGGCGGGCATCCTCGCCACGGAGCCAGACGATGCGGCGTTCAACTCGGACATCATCGCGGCGGCGTGGGCCGACCTGACCGGCGACACGACCGGCGAGAGCTGGGAAGCGCCCGTGGTGGAGATCAGCCCCGGCGGCGAGTGAGCCAATGGGCTGATCAGCCCCTGTTCGAGACCGATGAGAGGCCCCTCGTCCGCGAGGGGCCTCTCGCTACGCCGGGGCCAGTGGCGGGGAGGCGCCCGGCTCCGCGGGTAGGTTCGGCTCGGCGCGACGGACGAGCGGCGGCATCAAGGGCGGGACGAGGATGCTGGTGATGACCACCATGCCCACCACGACGACGTAGAGGTCCGCTCCGAAGGCTCCGGCAGCCAACGCCAGCCCGGCGACGATGATCTCGACCTCGCCACGGGGGACCATCGCCCACCCGATCAGCGTCGCCCGGGCGCGACCCAGGCCCAGGGCGCCGAGGAACGCGCCCCCGAACTTCGCGACGACGGCAAGCGCCGTCACTCCCACCACGAGACCAACGGTTGATGGTGTCGCGAACACGGTCAGGTCCACCTGGGCGCCCACGAACCCGAAGAAGAACGGCGTGAACAGGGCCGCGATGGGCGCTGTTTCCTTTTCCAGCGCCTCACGCTCGGAGGACTCACCCACGACCATGCCCGCCAGGAACGCACCGATGATCGCGGCCAGGCCGATGGCCGCCGCCAGGGCTGCCAGGCCGAGCATCACGATCATCCCCGGCAGCAGTGGCGTCTCCGCGAACTTCGGGGCGGTCAGGAGGGACGGGCGGCGAGAGAGGATGCCGGTTCCGGCAACCAGGACGATGCCAATGAACGCGGCGGCCAGCCCAAGTGTGAGGAGGATCTCCACCGCGTCCACGCCACCCGACGCCATGCCCACCGCCACGGCGACGATGAGCATGGCCAGGACGTCATCGATGATCGCGGCGCCCAGCACGACCCGTCCCGATGTCGTTCCCAGAGCACCAAGGTGGTCGAGCGCGCGCGACGTGATGCCCACCGAGGTTGCGGTCAGGGTCGCGGCGAAGAACATGCGCCCGACCAGCGGCAGCCCAATGGCGGTTGCGACCGCGAACCCGCCGATGAAGGGCAGGACGACGCCCAGCACGGCGACGAGGAACGCCGTCCCCCCGACCCGGACCAGGTCGCCGACGCGCGTGTGCACCCCGATTTCGAAGAGCAGGAGCACGGCGCCGATCTGGGCGAACAGCTCGGTCTCGGGCGAAATCTCGTACCAGCCCAGGAGCGCCGGCCCCACGATCACCCCGGCCAGGATCTCCCCAACGAGCGTGGGCTGACCGATGCGCTTGAACAGCTCGTCACCGATCTTCGTGGCCAGCAGCAGGATGAAGAGCTGGAACAGGATCTCGGCCACCGGCATCGGTCCACTCCTGACGATGAAAAAGACTGCGCGAAACGGTTGCGCAGTCTCCACCTGTGGACCGGCGATATCGGCCCGGTCCGGCCGGAGCGGGAGTCTAGCCCGAGGCTGGCGGGGGCGGCAAGGCCGTGAATGCCGATTCGATACGAGCTGCAAGCTCCGCCAGCGAGTCGACCACGAGCGACGGAGCGAAGTCCGGGGGGAGCTCCTGGATCTGGCCCCACGGCCCGCGGCGGAGCCAGATCGAGCGGAATCCGGCCGCGACCGACGGCAGCACGTCGTTGTCCACCCGATCACCCACGTGCGCGACCGATGCCGGATCCGGTCCACCGAGCAGCTCCAGGACGCGGGCGAAGTACGCGGGTGACGGCTTGGCCACCGCCATTTCCGCCGACATGGCGATGCGCTCCACGGGCAGGTCCAGCGCCCTCAGCTCGCCGGTCCGACTGGCAGGCTGGTTGCCGAAGATGGCGAGCCGGTAGCCGGCGTCGACCATGCTCGCCATGGATGGACGAACGTCGGGATACAGGTCGGCCTCGGTGAATCCGCCATATGCCGCCTCCAGCTCGTCGCGGCGCGACTCCCAGTGGGGCAGGCCCAGGGCCGAGAAGACCTCCTGGTGGGCGCCGCCGCGCGCGATCACGGCTCCCAGCACCGCCATGAAGGTCAGGCGCGGTATCCCGCACACGTCGGCCCACGCGGACCACACCCGGGTTTCATCCACCAGGGTTTCGCCCACGTCAAAGACCACCCATCGGTCCATCTCGACCACGGCGTGACTCTACCGGCTTCGGGTAGGATCGGGCCCCGATGACGCTCGTGGTCGACACCATCACCAAGCGCTTCGGCGACGTGCTCGCACTGGACGGCGCGAGCTTCACCGCGGAGCCGGGGCACATCTTCGGCCTGCTGGGCGCGAATGGCGCCGGCAAGACGACGAGCATGCGGATCGTGCTCGACATCCTCCGTGCTGACAGCGGCTCGGTGACCTGGCAGGGCAAGCCCAACACGGCTGTTCCGCGCCGGACGTGGGGCTATCTGCCCGAAGAGCGCGGCCTGTACCTGGGCATGACCGTCATGGAGGTCCTGCGCTTCTTCGCACGCCTGTACGGGGTCTCCAGCGCGGACGCGACCCGCGAGGTCGAGGACTGGCTGGAGCGGTTCCGGGTCCCCGACTACCGCGACCGGAAGATCCAGGAGCTGTCCAAGGGCAACCAGCAGAAGATCCAGTTCATCGCGGCCATCCTCCACGACCCCGACGTCCTGATCATGGACGAGCCGTTCAGCGGCCTGGACCCGGTCAACGTCCAGCTCCTCAAGGAGGCGTTCCTCGAGATGCGGCGCCGCGGGAAGGCGCTCATCTTCTCGACCCACCAGATGGAGACGGTCGAGGAGCTGTGCGAAACGATCGTGATCATCGATCACGGCCAGGTCGTGGTCGGTGGCTCGGTGCGGGACGTGAAGCGGGCCATGGGTCGGCAGGTGGTCCGCCTGGCGGCGGATGGCCCGAACGGAACCGATGGCCTGGCCTGGGTCGAGCAGATGCCCGGTGTCACGCTCACCCGTCGGGGCGAGGACTACCTGGAGCTCCATGTTCGGACCGATACCGATCCGGAGACGCTGCTCACGGCCGCCCTCGAGCGCGGTGAGCGGGTGACGCGCTTCGAGATCGCCGACCCGTCGCTGGAGGAGGTCTTCATCGAGCACGTCGGCCAGCCCGCGACGACCGGGGAGGAGCGCCACCTGGCCCCGAGTCGCGGGAACGAGCCGGCAGGAAGTGATCCAGCGGGGAACGACACCGAAGGCGGAGAGGCGGCCTGATGCTGAACCTGTTCCCCAATGCCTGGACGGTGGCCGCCCGCGAGTACCGGGTCCGGGTCCGGAGCCGCGTCTTCAAGATCGCGACGGTCGTCCTCGCCCTGGTGGGCCTGGGGCTGGCGCTCATGCCGGTGGCGATCAAGGCGCTCGGGTTCGACCAGCCGTCAACCGTCGCGGTATACGGCGCGGCACCCGACGTGGCCGACGCGGTGACCGCGATGGTCTCGACCCTCGACGCAGGAACCCAGGTGACGGTGGACGCGAGCGCGGTGGACGACGCGGACGCGGCGCGTGCGGCCGTCGCCGCCGGCGACAGCGATGGCTTGGTCACCATCGATCGAGGCAACGACGACGACCTGACGTTCGACTTCTACACGTCCGAGGGGCCGACCAGCAGCCTGCTGTTCATCGTCAATTCGACCGCTCAGCAGGTGACCGTGGGTGATCGGCTGCAGCGCGCGGGGGTGGATCCGGAGCAAGCGGGAGTGATCTTCGCCCCGACCACCTTCGACGTGACCCCGGTTGACCCGAACGCCACCAACCCCGAGGACAACTTCGGGTCCACGCTACGTGCTCGCCACCGCCCTACTGGTCCTCATGTTCATGGCCGTGATCACCTACGGCCAGTGGGTGACGGCCAGCGTCGTGGAAGAGAAGTCGAGCCGGGTCATGGAACTGCTGATCACCGCAGCCACGCCCCGTCAGCTGCTGCTCGGGAAGGTCGTGGGGGCAGGTGGAGCGGGCCTGACCCAGTACCTCGTCGTATTGGGCGCGGCCATGGCCGGGCTCTTCCTTCAAGCTCCGCTGACCCGGCTTCTCCTCGGGGAAGATGCCGGCTCCGTCGACGTATCTGGCCTCGATCCGGCGCTGCTGGTCGTGGTGGGCCTGTTCTTCGTGGGCGGATTCGGCCTGTACGCCACGCTTTTTGCGGCCGTGGGCTCCACCGCGTCGCGTCAGGAGGACGTCCAGACCATCACCGGCCCACTGATCATCCTCTCGGTCGCTGGCTACCTGGTCTCGTTCGCTGCCCTGAACGCTCCGGATGCCCCGTGGGTCCGGCTCCTGTCGTTCATCCCCTTCTTCAGCCCGTACCTCGTCCCGATCCGTATGGTGCTCGGATCGGTCGCCCCATGGGAGATCGGACTGGCGCTCGTCCTGCTGGCCGGGGGAGTCGTGGTCGCCATCTGGGTCGCGGGCCGGATCTACTCGGCCGGTGTCCTGCTGTATGGCCAGCAGACGGGGCTGCGCGCCGTATGGCGCGCTGTCCGCGTCAACCGCTAGGGCAGCTCACTCGGAGCTACTTTCTTGCAGCTCGTAGAGGTCCGTTGTTCCACCTGGTGAATGTATCGGCCAACGGGCGTGGCCTTCATCCGTTCTGATGTCCAGGACGTGGCCATTTGTGCCGGAGCTCGGTCGGTTCGGCCGGCCTCGCTAGGCGACGATCGTTGAAACCGCGTGATCTTGGCCGTTGTCTCCACCCCTTGGAACAACGCGCGCAGGCCGGGCCGAGGCGAGCGCCCGGAGAGAGAGCGTTAGGCCGCCTTCACGCCTGCGACGAGGGCCTGGACGGTGGCCTTCGCGTCCCCGAACAGCATCGCGGTCTGCGGCTCGCCGTAGAGCGGGTTGTCGATCCCGGCAAAGCCCGAGGCCATGCTCCGCTTGAGCACGATCACGTTGTGCGCCTTGTCCACGTTCAGGATGGGCATGCCGTAGATGGGCGAGGTCGTATCGGTTCGGGCCGAGGGGTTGGTCACGTCATTGGCACCGATGACCAGCGCGACGTCGGCGTTCGCGAAGTCGTCGTTGATCTCGTCCATCTCCTTGAGCCGGTCGTACGGGACGTTGGCCTCGGCCAGGAGGACGTTCATGTGGCCCGGCATGCGGCCGGCCACCGGGTGGATGGCGAACTGGACGTCCACCCCGCGGGCGATGAGCAGGTCCATCAGCTCACGGACCGGGGTCTGGGCCTGGGCAACGGCCATTCCGTAGCCGGGGACGATGATCACGCTCTTGCCGTAGGCCATGAGCACCGCGGCATCCTCCGCGTTGATCGTGCGGACGGCCTGCTCCCCGGCGTCACCGGCCACGGCCGTTCCACCGCCGGTCCCGAACGCCCCGAATAGGACGTTGAGGAGCGAACGATTCATGGCCCGGCACATGAGCTGGGTGAGGATCGCGCCCGACGCGCCGACCAGGGTTCCAGCGATCAGCAGCGCGTAGTTGCCCAAGACGAATCCGGTGGCGGCCACCGCGATGCCGGTGTACGAGTTCAGCAGGCTGATGACAACCGGCATGTCCGCCCCGCCGATGGGCATCACGATCAACACCCCGGCCAGCAGGGCGAGGCCCACGAAGACCAGGAACAAGGTGACGTCGTTCGTGAAGAAGGCCAGCGCCACGGCCAGGCCCAGCAGGGCGACGAGGATGGCCCCGGCCACGAAGCGCGACCCGGGGTAGGTCACCGGGCGAGGCGCCACGAATCCCTGGAGCTTGCCGAAGGCGATGACCGAGCCGGTCAGTGAGACCGAACCGATGACCGCGCCCAGCAGGGTGGCAATCATCGGAATGGCCGGCAAAAGGTCCGCCCCGGGACCCGCCTCGGAGGTCGCGGTCAGGAACTCGGACAGGGCCACGACGGCCGCCGCCCCGCCGCCGGCGCCGTTGAAGATGGCGACCATCTGGGGCATGGCGGTCATCGGTACCCGGCGCGCGCCGACCACGCCGATGACCGTGCCGATCAGTCCGCCCACGACGAGGACCCACCAGTTGTTCAGCAGGCCCTCGGTGGTGGCGATGGTCCAGGCCACGACCAGGATCATCCCGCCCGCGCCGAGCAGGTTCCCGGTGCGTGCGGTCTTGGGCGACGCGAGGAACTTGAGCGCCAGGATGAACGTGATGGCGCCGACCAGGTAGACGCCGTAGGTGGCGAGCTGAAGGGTCGTCATGCGCCGCCGCCCTTGCCGTCCGCCTTCTCGTCGCCCTTGCCGGGGCGTGATCGGAACATCTCAAGCATGCGGTCGGTGACCACGAAGCCACCCACCACGTTGACCGTGCCCAGGATGATCCCGATCAGGCCCAGCGCCAGCTGGAGCGGCGAGTCCGCGGTTGCGGTCACGATGATCGCGCCTACCACCACGACGCCATGGATCGCGTTGGCGCCCGACATGAGGGGCGTGTGGAGCATGGTCGGCACCTTGCTGACCACCTCGTAGCCCACGAACGCGGTCAGGACCAGGATGAAGATGGCGTCGACCAGGGCCTGGGGATCGAGTGCCTCGGTCATGGCTTGGCCTGCCCGCCGTCCTGCGCCTCAAGCGCCTTGGCGGTCGCCTCGTGGACGATCTTGCCGCCGTGGGTGATGGTCGCGCCCCTCGTGATCTCGTCCTCCAGGTCCAGCGTCAGTGTTCCGTCCTTGACCAGGTGGTCGACCAGGGTCTGGATGTTCTTGGCGTACATCTGGCTGGCGTGGGTCGGAAGGGTGGCCGGCAGGTTCAGGGTCCCGATGATCGTGACGTCGTGGACGACCGCCTCACGGCCCGGCTCGGTCAGCTCGCAGTTGCCGCCGGCCTCGGCGGCCATGTCCACGATCACACTGCCCGGCTGCATGGTGGCGACCATGTCCGCGGTGATCAGCTTCGGCGCAGGGCGGCCGGGGATCAGGGCGGTGGTGATCACGAAGTCCGCGGCTTGCACCCGCTCGGCGATGAGCTCGCGCTGGCGGCGCTGGTAGTCCTCGTTCATCTCGCGCGCGTAGCCGCCGGTCGTCTGGGCCGCCGCCTTCTCCTCATCGGTCATGGGGACCTCGATGAAGATGCCGCCCAGGCTCTCCACCTGCTCCTTGACCACGGGGCGGACGTCGAACGCCTCCACCACGGCGCCCAGCCGTCGCGCGGTACCGATGGCCATGAGCCCCGCCACCCCCGCACCCATGACGAGGCCCCGGGCGGGACGGACGGTACCCGCCGCAGTGGTGAGCAGCGGGAAGAACTTTGGGAGCCGACTGGCGGCCAAGAGGACTGCCTTGTACCCACCCACCGTGCTCTGGCTGGAGAGCGAGTCCATGCTCTGGGCCCGCGTGATGCGCGGGATGGCATCCATCGAGATGGAGGTGATGCCGCGCTCGGCCAGTCGCTCCGCAAGGGCCGGGTTGCTGAGCGTGCCGAGCGTCCCGATGAGGACGGTGTTGGGCCGCAGCATCTCGATCTCTTCGTTGCTGGGCCGTCCGACCCGCAGGACGAGATCAGCCTGTCCGTACAGCGCCGGGGCATCGGGAACGATGGTCGCGCCGGCCTCCGCGTACGCCGCGTCGGGAAAGTGGGCGCCCGCGCCGGCACCGGCCTGGACCAGGACGGTATTACCGGATGCGACCAGCTGGCCGGCGATCAGGGGCGTGAGCGCGGTCCGCGTTTCGCCTTCGGCGGTCTCGCGGGGGACGGCGATGTTCATGCGGGCATCATCAAAGCGCAGGGCCTGCTGCGGAGTGAGCGATTGGGGCAGACAGACGACCGCGCCCTGGGGGCTACGGCCGGAGCGAGAGTCTACTCCAGCCAACCTGCGGCGCACAGCCAGCCCACCTCCGTCGAAAGGGCTCACACGACCCCACCGGGGGTACTCCCCCTACCGCTTATTGACCACTTATCAGTGGGTGTGTAGTTTCGAGGCCCATGGCCGCGATCTTCCAGCGCAGAAAAACGACGAACGGAAGGCGGCGGAACGGGCACAAAGAGGCCCACCGCTACCTCAACCGCGAGCTGTCGTGGCTCGATTTCAACGAGCGGGTCCTCGCGTTCGCGGGAGATCCAAAGCTGCCGCTCCTGGAGCGCGCGAAGTTCCTCGCCATCTGCGCTTCGAACCTGGACGAGTTCTTCCAGATCCGGGTCGCCGGCCTGAAGCGCCAGGAGGCTGCTGGGCAGCTGACCCGCTCGACGGACGGCATGACGGCCGGCGAGCAGCTGGCTGAGATCGGGACCCGGGTCCGCGACCAGGCGGATCGCCACGCGCGCGTCTTCTCCGAGGTGGTCCGGCCCGGCCTGGCGACTGAAGGCGTCCCGGTCGTGCGGTGGCGCGAGCTGCCGAGGCCGCCCAGAGCGAGCTACGCCAGGCATATACCGAGCAGATCTTCCCGGTCCTCACCCCACTCGCCGTCGACCCGGGCCACCCGTTCCCGTACATCTCGAACCTTTCGCTGAACCTGGCGGTGCTGGTCAAGGACAACGGTGACCGGCGCCGGCTGTTCGCCCGGATCAAGGTCCCACCCCTGCTCCCCCGGTTCATGTCCGTGGAGCACGAGGACGGCGCGCGGGCGTGGGTTCCGCTGGAGGAGGTCATCTCAGCCAACCTCGACACGCTCTTCCCCGGCATGACCGTGGCCGACTCGTGGGCGTTCCGGGTGACCCGCCACTCGGACCTCGAGATCGACGACGACGAGGCGGAGGACCTGCTCGAGACCATCGAGGAGGAGCTTCGTCGGCTGCGGTTCACCCGTGCGGTGCGACTCGAGGTGGAGACGGGGATGCCCGACCACGTCATCGCCCTCCTGACCCGCGAGCTCCAGATCAACCGATCCGACGTCCATGAGCTGCCCGGGCCGTTGGGATTGGTGGACCTGTGGAGCCTGTATGCCCTCGATCGGCCGGACCTCAAGGCCGCGCCGTTCTTCCCGGTCACGCCCCGGGCCCTGGCCCCGACCACGGATGGACCGGCTGACATCTTCGGCGTGCTGCGAACGCGCGACGTGCTGGTCCAGCACCCATACGACTCGTTCGCCGGGACCGTGCAGGCCTTCATCGAGCAGGCGGCATCGGACCCATCGGTCCTGGCCATCAAACAGACCCTGTACCGCACCTCCGGCGAGAGCCCCATCGTCGACGCCCTCGTCCGCGCGGCGGGATCGGGCAAGCAGGTCGTGGTCCTGGTCGAGCTCAAGGCACGGCTCGACGAGCAGGCCAACATCGCGTGGGCCAAGAAGCTGGAGCAGGCCGGCTGCCACGTCGTGTACGGGCTCATCGGTCTGAAGACTCACTGCAAGGTCTGCCTGGTCGTCCGCCAGGAGGGAACCGTGGTCCGGCGCTACGTGCACATCGGCACCGGCAACTACAACCCGACCACCGCGCGCGTGTACGAGGACCTGGGCCTGCTGACGTCGGACGAGAAGCTGACCGCGGACGTCACCCACCTGTTCAACGTGCTGACCGGCTACTCCCGGCGCTCGGACTACGAGTCACTGATCGTCGCCCCCATCAACCTGCGGCGGCGGATGGTCGAGATGATCGAGCGCGAGGCCGAGCGGTCCAAGCCCGAAAAGCCGGGTCACATCATGTGGAAGATGAATGCCCTGGTGGACGACCAGATCGTCGACGCGCTGTATGCCGCTTCGCAGGCGGGCGTGAAGATCGACCTGGACGTGCGCGGGATCTGCACCCTGCGCCCCGGCGTGCCAGGGCTGTCCGAGACGATCCGGGTCCGCTCGATCGTGGGCCGCTTCCTCGAGCACTCGCGGATCTATCGGTTCGGGAACGGCAAGCACTCGGAGTTCTGGATCGGCAGCGCGGACATGATGGATCGCAACCTGGATCGCCGAGTGGAGGTCCTGGTCCGGGTGGACGACCGATCCCTCCAGGAGCGACTGGATGGAATCCTGGACCTGGCCTGGTCCGACACCGCCGGCTCATGGGAGCTGGGGCGGGATGGAACGTGGGCGCGGGTTGAGCCCACTGACGCGCCGGTCAGCCTCCAAGATGAATTGATGGTGCAGGCCCTTTCCTCGTGACCGCCACGGTCCATGACGAACTCGAGCTGAAGTTCGCCGTTGGCCGGACCTTCGCCATGCCCGACCTCACCGGCGCGGGCACCGTGGTCTCGGTTCGATCCCTCCCAGCCCAGGAGCTCCACGCCGTGTACTACGACACGGTCGATCGGCGACTGGCCCGCTCGGGGATCACGCTCCGACGTCGCAGCGGGGAGGCGCCGAGCCCGGCCTGGACGCTCAAGCTGCCTGCCGAGGGCGAGGATGCGGCGAAGGTCCCGGGACCTCCCGCGGCGCACCGGTCCGAGGTGGAAGCCCCCGACGAGGGAGAGGCCGTACCCGACGTCCTGGTCGACCTCGTGACCGCCCACATCCGGTCCTACCCGCTGGCCCCCGCCGCGGTCGTCACGACCCGCCGCGACCGGTGGGAGCTTCAGGACGTGAACGGGCAGATCGTGGCCGAGCTGGTGGACGACGACGTCTCGGTCATGGACGGGACGGAGGTCCGCTCCCGATTCAGCGAGCTGGAACTCGAGGCGCGCGGCGCATCGGTGGACGATCTGCAGGCCATCGCCGATCGACTGGTGGAGGCAGGTGCGGTCATCTCCGAGCCCATCCCCAAGGCAGTTCGCGCGCTGGGTCCGACGGCCACCGGACAACCCGACGTCGTCGTTCCGGTGTGCAGCCCCGACGACCCGGCCGGCATAGCGGTACGGGCCACCATCGCCACCGACGTGCTGCGGATCCTCCGCCACGACCCGGGAACCAGGCTGGGCAGCGACGAGTCCCTCCATCAGCTCCGGGTCGCGATCCGCCGCCTGCGGAGCGACCTCCGCACGTTCCGCCCCCTCCTGGCCGAGGAGGAAGCGCCGGCCCTGGACCGCGAGCTGCAGACCCTCGCCCGGTCCCTCGGCGAGGTCCGCGACATCGACGTCCTGCTGTCGCGGACGAAGAAGATCTACCCCGACCTCCGACCAGCCCTGGCACCGATGCTGGCCGACCTGCGGGCCCGACGGAAGGAGGCCCGCAAGCGCCTCATGGCCGACCTCCGCTCGGACCGATATGCCCAGCTCCTGGAGCGACTGGTGGTCATGGCCCGCGACCCGATGCTGACTCCGATCGCCGCGCAGCCCGCGTCGGTCGCCCTGGGCGCCATCGCCAAGCGCGCGTGGCGGCGGCTCGAGCGGCGTGAAGGACCGGTCCTCAAGTCACCCGAGTCGACCGACGACGAGCTCCACGAGGCACGCATCGCCACCCGTCGCGCCCGGTTTGCGATCGAGAGCGTCGCCGCCCAGCTGGGGGAGCCGGTCGAGAGCCAGGCCCGGGCGGTGGTCGTGGAGCTGATCGGGCTCCAGGACGTTCTGGGGCGACACCAGGACGCCGTCGTGGCGGTCCGCGAGACGATCAACGCGCTGAACGGCCATCCCGGCCATGAGGAGCTGGCCTATGCCGCAGGTCGGATGGCGGAACGGGAGATGAGCGCGGCCCGCGGTGAACGCCAGCGCCTGAGTCAGACCTGGGCGGCCGTGCGCGGCCAGCGACCGAAGTCCTGGAAGAAGAAGCGGTGAACGACCCGATCATCCGGGCCGCCGGAGGCGTCCTGTGGCGCCGCGCTGCGGGAGGCGGGGCGGAACCGGGGGTCGAGGTGGCCATCGTCCATCGGCCGCGCTACAACGACTGGAGCCTGCCCAAGGGAAAGCTCGCTCCCGGCGAGGCCGAGGTGGAGGGGGCCGTCCGCGAAGTGCTCGAGGAGACCGGCTACCGGGTCCGGATCGGACGGCCGCTGGGCGAGACGCGATACATCAAGGAGGTGGCCGGGCTGGCGCGGCCCAAGGTGGTCCGGTGGTGGGCGATGCGAGCCGAGACCGGTGCCTTCGCACCCAACGACGAAATCGACGACCTCCGCTGGTGCAGCCTGGACGAGGCCGTGGCCGAGCTGACGCGTGACACCGATCGGATCGTCCTGGGCCGCTTCGCGCACGGACCTGGTCCGACCAGGACCGTCCTGCTCGTCCGCCACGCCACGGCCGGTTCGTCCTCGACCTGGTCGGGCGAGGACCGCGCACGCCCGCTGGACGACGATGGCTGGGCGCAGGCCGACGGCCTGGCCCGGCTGCTGGCCCGATTCGACGTGGCGGAGATCGTGTCGGCCGATGTGGTCCGCTGCGAGCAGACGGTGGGCCCCCTGGCCGAGGCGCTGGGGCTGTCCATCCGACCCGAGCCCGTCCTGTCGTCGGTCGGCTTCCCCGACCGCGAGGACGAGGCCGCGACCCTGGTCCGGGCCCTTGGCGCACCGGGCCGGGACGGCGTGGCGTGCAGCCAGGGCGAGGTCATCCTTGACCTGCTGCGACGGATCGCGGGGGCAGACCACCTGGATCTCGACGCGTCGCTGGTCGCTCGCAAGGGAAGCGTCTGGGCGCTCACGTTCCTCGAGGAACGGCTCTTCCAGATGGACTACATCGACGCCCCGGCGGTGACCGGACGACCGATGGAGTCGATCGGCGTCTGACCCTCCCCCCGCGATCGGCAGCACGTCGGTCAATTGCGCTAGGCTCAACCAGTAGTGGAAGCCCTCGTTCCGGCCATCGCCGCCGACAAGCTGACCAAGCACTACGGCGGTGGACATCGTCCCGGCCGTGCGAGTGGCGCCATCCGGGCGCTGAACGAGGTCAGCCTCGAGGTCGAATCGGGGGAGATCTTCGGCTTCCTCGGCCCCAACGGCGCCGGCAAGACGACGATGATTCGGACCCTTCTGGGCCTCCAGCACGCCACCAGCGGCAGCGCCACCGTGCTGGGCCTGGACATCGTCGACCAGTCGCTCGAGATCCGAAAGCGGGTTGGCTACCTGCCCGGCGGCATCTCCCTGTATGGCTCGCTGAGCGGGCACGCGTCACTCGACTACTACGCCGACCTCCAGCAGCGCGAGCCCGTCCGCCGCGACGAGCTCGCCCAGCGGCTGCAGCTGTCCGAGTCCGACCTGAAGCGGCGCGTGCGCGACTATTCGCGCGGCATGCGCCAGAAGCTGGGGGTCATCCAGGCCCTCCAGCATGATCCGGAACTGGCCATCCTCGACGAGCCTACCGAGGGCCTGGATCCACTCATGCAGCAGGCCTTCTACGAGATCCTGGAGGACCTCCGCGACGCGGGGCGAACCGTGTTCATGAGCTCGCACTACCTGTCCGAGGTGGAGCGCGTGTGCAACCGAGTGGCCATCATCCGCTCGGGCCATCTCATGGCCCTCCAGCACGTGGACGAACTGCTCGCCCGCCGCAAGCGACGGGTGACGTTGCGCTGGCGCGGCACGGCGCCCGACCTGTCCGAGGTGCCCGGGCTGGCGGACGTGGCAGTCTCGCGCGACAGGATCACTGCCACCCTGTCCGGCGACGTGGCGCCCTTCGTCCGGGCGGTCGCATCGCCGTCGCTCGAAGACCTCCTGATCGAGCCCGCCCGCCTGGAAGAGGTGTTCCTCGAGTACTACGAGGGCGAGGACGTGGAGCATCCGGGGGGCGCGAAGTGAACCTGCGGGTCCTGCGCCAGACGCTGTACTGGCAGCGCGGACGGCTGATTGCGGTGGGCCTGGCGGCCATCGCCTGGGGCGCGCTCGTCCCGTTCTTCTACACGACCTTCCAGGACCTGTTCGAAGGCCTGATCGAAGGCGGATTCCCTGAGAACCTGCTGAACTTCGGATCGGGCAGCCTGTTCACCCTGGGCGGGACGATGACCCTCGCCGTGCAGCACCCCATCGCGATCGGCATGCTGGGCATCTTCGCGGTCGGCGCGGCGGCCGGTGCCGTCGCCGGAGAGCGCGAAGAGGGGACGCTCGAGATCCTCCTCGCTCGCCCGGTTTCCAGGCGGCGCTTCTACGGGTCGGTCGGGATCGCGATCTCCATCTGCATCGGTCTGGTGCTCGCTCTGCTGTTCATCGGTCAGACGATCAGCATCGTGGCCCTCAACGTGTCCGACCAGGTGGACCTCGTGATGCTGCCCTTGGCCTGGGTCAACGGGATGCTGCTGTGGGGCGCGTTCGCCGCGTTCGCCCTGGCCGCCAGCGTGTCATTCGACCGGCGCGGGCCGGCCATGGGCCTCGCCCTGGCTTACGTGGGGATCAACTACTTCCTCGAGATCCTGGGCACGTTCCTGCCCGACCTGGACTGGACCCAGGAGTACTCGCTCTTCCACCACTTCGTGCCCGGTGACATCGTGACCGGCAAGGGAGACCCGTTGGACTTCGTCATCCTGACCGTGGCGCGTCATCCTGCCCGTGATCTGGGCGCTCATCGTGTTCCCCCGCCGCGACCTGGCGGCGCCGGCCTAAGTCTCCGGAGCAGGCTCCTTCTCGAGGGCGATGGCAACCGCGCGCTCGAGAGTCATGTGCTGACCCTCGGCGTAGGCAGCCTGGTACTCCGGAGTCGTGAGGAGCCTCTCAGGGTGGAAGTTGGTGGTCTCGCGGTTGTAGGCATTCAGACCGGTACCAGCGAGCTTTTCGGTCGTCGCCGCGAAACCGGCCAACTTCAGAGCTCGGACGATGTCCCCGTCTCCATGCGCCAGGTAGGCGAACCCATCGAAGATCAATGCGTAGGCGCTGACGTCGTCGGTCTGCAGGAACATGTCAAGGGCCTGGCCCAAGGTCTCACGGGCGACCCCGGTGTCGTGCTCGAGATTGCTCATGCCGGTCATGAAGAGGGTCCACGCCAACATGAACCGATCGTCGACCTTGCGGAACAGGGCCAGCGCCTCTGCCAGCGCCTCGCGCGCTGCCTCCATGTTGCCAAAGAAGTATTCGGCGCTGGCCAGAGCCCACAGCGAACGACCGATCACCGGCGTCGTCCCCCAGGCGCCGATTCACCTCCAGGGCCTCCGCGGCCAGATTCGCGCGCCTGGGCCTGATCCTCGTCCGACAGGGCGAACGTGAACGTGTGGTTGTAGATCGCGTTGGCCAGCGCGCGATCGTCGCCGCGCTCACGAGCGCGCTCGAGGGCCTCGCCGTACCACGTCCGCGCCGCCTCTTGATCAGCCTGCCAGTACGCGATGCCCCCGGCGGCCTCGAGGGCAGCTTCGAACGGGAGCCGGAAAGTCGCGCGCGTCGGGCAGGGCCAGGATCTGCTCGCGCCAGGCCACGCGCTTCGGTCAGGTAGCCCCTGATCTGCCAGTAGCGCCAACAGGCGGCCAGGAGTCGGAGGGCCGTCTCGGTCGCCGGAATCTCGATGGCCCACGCCACGGCGGCCCGGATGTTGTCGCGTTCCATCTCGTACCGATCCAGGTACGCCCGCGAGTCGGCCTTCAGGACATGGGGGGCCCACGCTTCCACCAGGGACAGGACTTCAGCCGCGTGCCTGGTCCGATATTCACTGCGCTCACCGCGGGCTTCGAGCTGCTCTCCCGCAAACTGGCGGATGGTCTCGAGCATGCGGAAGCGCGGCTCCCCGGACGGCGCCTGCTCCTCGCGCAGGAGGCTCTTGTCGACCAGTGAGCTGACCACGTCGAGCGCCGAGGTTCGCGCAGCGTCGTCGAAACAGACGAGTTCGATCGCTTCCAGGCTCGAACCGCCAGCGAATACGGAGAGGCACGCGAACGCGGCCCTGTCCGCCTCGTCGAGCAGGTCATGGCTCCAGGCGATCGCGCCACGCAGCGTCTGCTGGCGAGCGGGCAGGTCGCGCGCGCCGCCGGAGAGCAGGCTCAGCTGATCGCTGAGTCGGTCGAGGATGGCCTGCGGGCTGAGCACCCGGACCCGGGCCGCGGCCAACTCGATGGCGAGGGGCAGGCCGTCGAGCTTCACGCAGATCTCGGCGACCGCCGGCGCGTTCTGGTTGTCCACCGCGAAGTCCGGCCGCACGGCCACCGCGCGCTCGACGAACAGGGCCACCGATTCGAACTGGGAGAACTGCTCCAGGTCTGGCAGGTGCCGCGGATCGGGAAGGCCAAGGGGTGGGACGGGAAACTCACGCTCGCCGTACACCCGGAGCGGGCTGCGGCTGGTGGCGAGGATGGCCAGATGCGCGGAACGGGTCAGCAGCTCCCCGACCAGCGGTGCTGCCTCATCGACCTGCTCGAAGTTGTCGAGCACGAGGAGGAAGGCGCGGTCTCCAAAGTGGTCCGCCAACCGTTCCACGGTCGCGGCGCCGGCATCCACGAGGCCCACGGCCTGCGCGATGGTGGGCAGCAGGAGGTCCGAGCGCGTGATCGGCTCAAGGGCGACGAAGTAGACCCCGTCTGGGAACCGGTCGCTGGCCTCCGCCGCCACCTGAAGCGCCAGCCGCGTCTTCCCCGTTCCACCCGGCCCGGTCAGGGTCACCAGTCTGTTCGCGTTTACGAGAGCCGTTACCTCGTCCACCTCGCGCTGCCGACCGAGGAAGGAGGTCAGCTGGAGGGGGAGGTTGTTCGGGGTGGCTTCCAGGGTCTTGGGTGCGGGAAAGACCGATGGCAGCCCATCGATCGCAAGCTGCCACAGGTGCTCGGGTCGGGAGAGGTCCTTGAGCCGATGCTGTCCCAGGTCGACGAGGGTCACGCCCGGCGGCAGGCTCCCGATGGCCAGGCCCTGGGTGGATCCCGAGATCAGCACCTGTCCGCCGTGGCCCGCGGAGGCGACCCGCGCGGCGCGGTGGACGTCGAGCCCCACGTAGCTGTCACCGCCCAGCACGCCCTCGCCGCTGTGGAGACCCATCCGTACTCGCACCATGGCGTTCTCCGGCCACGGCTCGGCCGCGAGCGACCGCTGCGCGGCGGTAACGGCGCCCACGGCCCCCGGGGCCGACGCGAACACCGCGAAGAACGCGTCCCCCTCGGTGCTGATCTCGGTTCCCTGGCCGGAGGCGATCGCCTCGCGGAGCAGCACGTGGTGCCGCTCGAGGATGGGCTGGTAGCCCGTGCCGAGCAACTCGAGCAGGCGGGTGCTGCCTTCGATGTCGGTGAACAGGAACGTGACGGTGCCGGTCGGCAAGGTGGCCATCGGGACCCGTAGTTTCGGTGTTCCGTTTCGCCCCGGCAAGGTGAACCGGATACCGTACGAAGACCGATGAGCAACGAGCTGGCCCCACCCCTCAGTGCGCTGGGGTCGCGGCCCATCCTGGCCGCCTTCCTCGGCGCCCTGACCATCACCTTTACAGGGGTGCTCGTCCGCCTCGCGGACGTCGAGCCGGCCACCGCGGCGTTGTTCCGCTGCCTGTACGCACTTCCGGTCCTGTGGTGGCTGGCCCGCGCCGAGGAACGCCGATTCGGGCCTCGGGCTCCGGGGCAGCGCCGCCTGGCGCTCATCGCCGGCCTGTTCTTCGCGGCCGACCTGGTGAGCTGGCACTACGCCATCGCCCTGGTCGGCGCCGGGCTGGCGACGGTGCTCGGCAACACCCAGGTCGTGTTCGTGGCCGTCGCCGCGTGGCTGTTCTTCGGGGAGCGGCTGACCGGGCGGCTGATCATGGCCCTGGTCCTGGCCCTGTCCGGGGTGGTGCTCATCTCCGGGGTCATCGGTGGTGGCGCGTACGGGGTAAACCCGGTCGCCGGCGTGGCGCTGGGCCTGTTCACCGGTGCCGCATACGCCGGATTCCTCCTCGTCCAGCGCATGGGCAATCGCGACGTGCGCCGGCCGGCTGGCCCGCTGTTCGACGCCACGGCGTCCGCGGCGGCCGCGCTCCGCAGTCGCCGGGCTCGTCCTGGGCCAGATCACGTTCCTGCCGTCCTGGCCGTCGGCGGGCTGGCTCCTCATCCTGGCCCTCAGCGCCCAGGTGGTTGGCTACCTCCTGATCAGCGTGGCCCTCCCCCGTCTGCCTGCCGCGCTGACCTCGATCGTGCTCCTTGTCCAGCCGGTGGGAGCGATCGCGCTGGCCATGCTGATCCTGCACGAGGCCCCCTCTACCGTGCAGCTGCTCGGGGTGGGCCTGGTGGTCGGCGGCGTCCTGCTGGCCACGGCTCGGGCTCCGCGCTCTCGGCAGGCGGCCGTGGCCGAGGCGACCGAGGGCCCGTAGGCCGGTATCGTGGCGCCCATGGCCGGCCAACCGTTGCTCCTGACCGGGACCGGGCGCCTGCTCATGGCGCAAGTCCACGGCGCCGGCCCGGTGGAGGCCTTGTCGCCCTGGGCGCTCCTCGTGCGCGAGGGCCGGATCGCGTGGGTCGGGGCGCCCGACGAGGCCCCGACCACCGAACGCTGGGAGGACCTCGGCTCGGCGCTGGTCACCCCGGGCCTGGTGGACGCCCACACCCATCCGGTGTTCGCCGGCGACCGGTCCGACGAAGCGGCCGCGCGACTGGCGGGCCAGCCCTATGCGGCGGGCGGGATCCTGCGCACCGTGGCCGCGACCCGTGCGGTGACTGACGAAGCGCTGCGTGTGCTGACGGTCGCGCGCTTCGAGGAGGCGCTCGCCGGTGGCACGACCACGCTCGAGGCGAAGTCCGGCTACGGGCTCTCGACCCACGAAGAGCTGCGCGCCCTGCGGATCATCGGCGAGGCGGCGACCGCGGTGGGCATCCGGGTCGTCCGCACCTTCCTGGGTGCGCATGCGGTCCCTCCTGAGGCGGATTCGGCGGACGAGTACGTCGAGACGGTCATCAACGAGATGCTCCCCGCCGCCGCGTCCGAGGCGCGCTTCTGTGACGTGTTCTGTGACGCCGGCTTCTTCTCGACGGCACAGGCCGAGCGGATCCTGCACGCCGCGACGGGCCACGGCCTGGGGATCAGGCTGCACGCCGAGCAGCTGGCCCGGACGGGCGCCACCGAGTTGGGCATTCGGCTGGGCGCGACGTCCGTGGACCACCTGGAGCAGCTCGACGCGGCGGGCGTCGCGGCCCTGGCCGCGTCGGATACGGTGGCAACCCTGCTCCCCGGTCCCGCGCTCGTCCTGCGCGACCACCTGCCGCCGGCGCGCGCGCTCCTCGACGCGGGTGCGACCGTGGCCCTCGCCACGGACGCCAACGCAGGCACCTACGCCAACTTCTCGATGCCCCTCGTCATCGGGCTCGGGGCAACGGCCCTGCACATGACCGTGGACGAGGCGGTCCGGGCGGCCACCGCGGGCGGGGCCGCCGCCATCGGTCTGTCAGCGGAGCTTGGCCTGGTCCGGGAGGGCATGGCCGCCGACCTCGTGGCGTGGGACGCGGAACACGAAGGGGCATTTGCCCTTCGACTTGGAGGCGTCCGACCGGTCAGAATCTGGGTCGGGGGCGAGGAGCGCACCCAGCACTGAGCGGGAGACCCATGGATCGGTTCGATTTCGTCGTCATCGGTGCCGGCGCGGCCGGAGAGGCCGCCGCCAACATGGCACGCCAGCGCGGCGCGACCGTGGCCGTGATCGACCGCGACCTGGTCGGTGGGTCGTGCTCGTTCTGGGCGTGCATCCCCTCCAAGTCGCTCCTCCACTCCGCAGCCGTCCACCACGCCGGGGGCGACTACCCGTGGCCCAAGGCCTCGGACCGGCGGGACTACAACATCAACCGCCTGGAGATCGACTACCCCGACGACGTCTTTCACACCACCCGCCTGACCGATGTCGGGGCGGTCGTGGTGCGGGGCACTGCCCGCCTGGACGGCCCGGGACGGGTGATCGTCCGCCACGATGACGTCGAGCACGAGTTCGAGGCCGGGAACGTCGTGGTGGCCGTTGGATCCGAGTCGCGCATCCCGGACCTGCCCGGTCTGAGCGAGATCGCGTACTGGACGAACCGCGAGGGAACCTCGGCACGCGAGCTGCCGGAAAGCCTCCTCATCCTGGGCGGCGGGCCGACCGGTGTCGAGCTGGCCCAGGTCTACGCCCGCTACGGGGTTCCGGTCACGATCGTCGAGTCCAACCCCCGGATCCTGGCCCGCGACCACCCCCGCAACTCGGCCATCCTCCAGAAGGCCCTCGAGCAGGCGGGCGTGACGGTGCGGACCGGTCTCCGAGCGGTGCGCGTGCATCCCGGCGCCGGCAGCAACGGACGCCACGCGGTGGAGCTGGGAGACGGCTCCCGGGTGGAGGGAGCGGCCGTCATGCTGGCCATCGGGCGCTCGTTCCCGCTCGAAGGGCTGGGCCTCGAGACGGTTGGGGTGGACACCGCCGGTGGGCGCCTGAAGCCCGACGAGCGGCTGCAGCTGGCGCCCGGCGTCTGGGCCGCGGGCGACCCGGCAGGCCCGGAGCTCCACACCCACGTCGCGCACTACGCGGGCGAGATGGTCGTCCGCATGGCGCTGGGCGACGACGTCCGACCCGATTTCCGGGCCATCCCCCGCGCGACCTACACCGATCCGGAGACGTCGTCGGTTGGTCTGCAGGTGGAGGAGGCCACGGCAGCGGGCCTCGACGCGGTGGAGTTCGAGGAGGACATCGCCCACTCGGCCAAGGGCTATACCGCCGAGGCGGAGGGTCACGTGATCGTGATCGCGGATCGGGCCGCCAAGACCGTGGTTGGCGTGTTCCTGGCTGGGCCCGGCGCCTCCGAGGCGATCCACGAGGCCGTCCTCGCGGTGAAGCTCAACACGCCCCTGGCCGTCCTGGCCGACACGATCCATGCCTTTCCAACCCTGGCCCGCGTGATGGGCGGCGTGTTCGCACGGGCCGCCCGCGAGCTGGGGGCCGACTGATCGGGGATCGGTCCATGCGGGTCATGGAGTTGCGCCAGCCCGGGCTCATCAGCAGCTCCCCGCTGGCCCTCGTCGAGCGAGAGCCGCTCGCGCCCGGCCACGGCGAGCTTCGCGTCCAGGTCATCGCCACGGCCGTCTGCCGGACGGACCTCCAGCTGGTCACCGGTGACCTCGAGGCGCGGCGTCTCCCCATCGTGCCTGGCCACCAGGTCGTGGGACGGGTGCTGGAGATCGGTGCCGGAGTGACGGGCTGGACACCGGGGGACCGGGTGGGGGTCACCTGGCTGGCCGGCGCCGACGGCACCTGCGGCTATTGCACGTCCGGCCGGGAGAACCTGTGCCCCAACGCCACGTTCACCGGCTGGGACCGTGACGGCGGCTACGCGGACGAGCTCCTCGTGGCCGCGGACGTGGCCGTCCACCTGCCGGACACCCACAGCGACGTCGAGGCGGCGCCGCTCCTGTGCGCCGGAGTCATCGGTCATCGAGCCCTGCGCCTGGCCGGCGCCATCCCGGATCCACGCACTCCGCGCCCCGAACCGTTCCGCCTGGGTCTGTACGGGTTCGGCGCATCCGCCTCGCTCACCATCCAGGAGGCGATCCACCTCGGCTGCGTCGTCCACGTGGCCACCCGCTCCGCCGAGGAGCAGCAGCGGGCGCTGGCCCTGGGCGCGACATCGGTCGGTGGCTATGCGGAGCCACCGTCCCAACCCCTCCACGCCGCGATCACCTTCGCGCCGGTGGGATCGGTGGTCGTCTTCGCGCTGCACGACCTGGCCCCGGGCGGGACGGTCGTGATCAACGCCATCCACCTCGACCAGGTCCCCGCGTTCCCCTACAAGCTGCTGTGGGAAGAGCGCGGCATTCGGAGCGTGGCCAACGTCACCCATGCCGACGCGACCGAGTTCCTCGAGCTCGCCGCCCGGATCCCGATCAAGACCTCGGTGCGCACCTACCCCCTGACCGATGCCAACGAGGCCCTGGCCGACCTGGCCGGTGCTCGGATCGGCGCGGCCTCGGCCGTCCTCACCGTGAACGAAGGAGACTGACCATGGCCACCAGTCCCGGCCCAGGATTCGACGGGCGGACCCGGATCGACCTGAGCCACGTCGTAGAGGACGGGATGACGACCTACCCAGGTCTTCCCGCGCCGGTCATCAGCGACGTTCTGACCCGCGAGGCAAGCCGGGAACGGTACGCGCCGGGCACAGAGTTCTTCATCGGTCAGGTGGCCCTGTGCGGAAACACCGGCACCTACGTGGACAGCCCCTTCCATCGATACCCCGACGGCGCCGACCTGGCAGGCCTCGAGCTCGATCGGCTGGCGGACCTGGAGGCGGTGGTAGTGGATGCGACCGGGAGTGTCGGTCGGGCCATCGGTCCCGAGCAGCTGGGTGCCGCAGACCTCGGCGGCAAGGCGGTCCTGGTCCGGACCGATTGGTCTCGCCATTGGCGGACCGATACGTATTTCACCGGTCACCCGTTCCTCACCCAGGAGGCGGCCCATCACCTCGTGAGCCGCGGGGCCCGACTGGTGGGGATCGACTCGCTGAACATCGACGGGACCGATGATGGGGAGCGGCCGGTCCACACGACCCTGCTCGCGGCGGGAATTCCCGTCTGCGAGCACCTCACTAATCTGTCCGCGCTGCCGGCCGACGGCTTTCGCTTCAGCGCCGTCCCGGTGATGGTGTCCGGGCTGGGGACCTTCCCGGTCCGCGCCTACGCCACCTGGTAGACGCGGCCGCGCCCGGGGGACGAATCAGAGGCCTCAGCAGTCCAGATCGGGGCCGACCGCGGCCAGCGCCTCCTCGGCCGCATCGAGCTGGGGCTGGATGGCGGCCGCCGCCTCGGCGGCCGTAGCATCGTTGGGCACGTCGTTGATCGCATTCTCAAGCTCGCTGAACGCATCCTCCACGGCCCCGGCCTCACTGAACTGGATCTGGTTCAGGTAGTCCTGCAGGTCGAGGTAGTACGTCCGACCGGCAGACCAGATGGCGAGGTAGTCGGCCGAGGTCGCGGTCGCCGGGTCGAGCGCACCGAATGCCTCCATGCTCGCCTCGAGCAGGGCCAGGGACTGGCAGGCACCGGCCTCGGGCGGCGTGGTCGGCTGGGGTGCGCAGGCCGTCAGGGCCACGCCCACGATCAGCGTTGCCGCGACGAGGCGGAATCGGTTCAGGTGCACGGGTCGTGTCTCCTTAGGTGCCGAAGCGGTGGTCTCGGCCTAGACCGGGCAGTCGATGTCGTCATCGACGGCTGCCAGAGCCGCCTGCGCCGCTTCGATCTCCGGCTGAATGCTCGCCACCGCCTCGGCCATGTTGGCATCGGCGGGGATGTCGTCAACGGCGCCTTCGAGGTCGTCCATTGCGTCATCGAGCGCGCTGGCGTTCTCGAATTGCATGTTGTCCTGGTAGTCCTGCAGGTCGATGTAGTCTTCGCGGACGGCCGACCACGCATAGGCGTAGTCCCCCGCCTGCGCCGTGGCGGGGTCCAGCGAGAGGAACACCGTCAGGCTCACCCCGACTCGGGCGCGCGCCTCGCACACCAGGGCGGCGTTGTCCGAGGGGTGCGCCGTGCAGGCTCCCAGCGCGCCGATGACGATGGCCGCGACTGCAAGACGGAATCGGTTCGCCGTCAAGCTCGAATCTCCTCAGGCGCCGAAGCGCTCCATCAGCAGCCCGTGGCGGAGACCCCGATCGCTCACCGTGAGCGCATCCTGACCGAGCTTGTCCATGACCGTACGCACGATACAGGCACCGGCCAGGATCACGTCCGCACGCTTTGGCTGGAGGCCCACGATCGAGCGTCGTGCCTCCGTGTCCTGGGACCGATAGAGCTCGATCTGGCGATCGATCTCCGCCCGGTCCAGCACCGTCCCCTGGACCACGTCAGGGTCGTATGTCGCCATCTCGTGCTTCACGGCCGTGATGTTGGTAATCGCACCGCCCATGCCGACCAGCGCCTGGGGAGCGGCCCGGCCGTCGATCCGGGACAGGTCGGCGGCGATGGCGTCCATGGCCCGCTGGAGGACGTCGGGCGAGACGGCGCCGCCCAGGCCGAAGCGTTCGGTATAGCTGACTGCCCCCACGTTCACGCTGAACTGCTCATCAACCTGCGCACCGTGCCCGAAGGTGAACTGGCTGCTGCCCCCGCCGGTGTCGAAGACGACGAGTGTCCCCTCGGCCACCCCCATGCTCATCTCCACCGCCCGGTAAGCCAGTCGCGTCTCTTCCTCGCCCGGGATGACGGTCACCGTCACGCCGGCGCCCGCCTGGATGGCGGCCACCACGTCGGCGCTGTTGCCGGCCATGCGCATGCCGGCCGTGGCGACAGCAGCGATGGCGCGGACGTCATGCTGTCGCGCTTCCGCGACCATGGCGGCAACGGCGGCCACCGCGCGCTCGATCGCAGCCTTGCCAATCTCCCCCGTCTCGGCCAGCCCCTCGCCCAGGCGCGTCACCTCGGCCCGGTCCACGACCCGGTGCCAGCTGCCGTCGGCGGCTCGCTCACCGATGTGGAACTTGATCGAGTTGGTCCCCATGTCGATGACCGCGAACCGCTGCGGCACGCCGTCGATCAGATCGGCCAGGCCTCTCGGGTAGCTGGTGTTGGCGTAGTCCGCGAGACCAACCGATCGCACCGCGGCCACGACCGCGGCAGCGTCCTCGGACTCGATGGCGATCGTGCGAATGGGTCTGCCGTCGGCCACGACCTCGGACACCTCCGAGGTGCAGCCGCCGACCACGTAGCGGACTCGCCGCTTGTGGACGTCGATCCCGCGGATGCCGGTGCCCGCGGTGAGCTCCGAGACGAACTGGTCAAGGGTGTAGGTGTCTCGGTTCATCGCCGGAACGTCGAGGCGGAGGGCCTCGAACACCTTCGCGACCTCCGCGGCGGGGAGCGGGAAGCCGGCCTTCATGACCGGGGTCCACTGCTCCAGGCCCTCGGTGTTCACCTCCTTCAGGACCTTGATGTCCATCAGGTCGTCGCGCACCTTTACGTTGTCCCCGGCCCCGGAGAGCAGGTACAGCTCGTCACTCTCCTGGACGCCGGTCGGCGTCAGGTCGGAGAAGGCCGCCTCGGCCGGGCCGAAATGAGCGCCAAAGGTTCGCCACTCCCAGCGCGGGATGATCTCGGCCACGGGTCCCTCCTGTCCCTGTCGGGGTCGCTTCTGCTGGGCTCCATTATTGCTCCCCCGCTCGATCGGCCATATGCTGCATGCCCGGTTAGGCCACGTCGCAGTGAGGAGTGGGCACATTGACTGAATCGGTCCCGACGGCAGGATCCGCACCCGCCTGGCATACGCTCTCCGTTTCCGACGCACTCTCCGCTCAGGATGTGACCGCCGAGAAGGGCCTAAGCTCCGCTCAAGTCACCGAACGCCGGGCCAAGGTCGGGCCCAATCGGTTCGCCGAGCAGAAGACCGAGTCCCGCTGGCACGCCTTCCTGCGCCAGTACGCGGACATCATGCAGATCGTCCTGCTTGCGGCCGGCGTGGCGACGATCGTGGTCGTCCGGCAGGTCCCCACCGGGGTCATGCTGATCCTGCTGACGGTCTTCAATGCGTACCTGGGCCTGAGCCAGGAGGGCAAGGCGGCCGCTGCTGTCGCCGCCCTCCAGCAGATGATGGTCGTCAAGGCCCGGGTCCGCCGGGATGGCGAGCTGGCCGAGGTTCCCGCCGAGGAGCTGGTACCGGGCGACATCGTCGCCTTCGAGGCCGGGGACGTGGTCACCGCCGACGGGCGCATCCTCAAGGCGGCCACCGTCGAGATCGACGAGGCGGCACTGACCGGTGAGAGCCTCCCGGTCCCCAAGCACATCGACCCGGTCGTCGCCGACGCCCCCCTCGGGGATCGGATCGACATGGCATTCATGAACACCAACGTCACGCGCGGCGCCGGTGAGATGGTGGTCGTGGCGACCGGGATGAGCACCGAGGTCGGCCACATCTCGGGCATGCTCCAGGCGTCGGAAGAGGAGGAGACGCCACTCACCCGGCAGATCAACACGCTGACCCAGCAGCTGCTGGTCATCGCCGGCCTGGCGCTGGCCGCTTCCATCGCTATCGGCTACTTCGCGTATGGGCAGACCTTCGACGTGCTGTTCGTGACGGCCATTGCGTTCGCCGTGTCGGCCATCCCCACCGGCCTGCCGGCGGTCATCACCACCATCCTGTCGTATGGGAGCCAGCGCCTGGCCGCCGCGCACGCCATCGTGAAGCAGCTCCGCTCGGTCGAGACCCTGGGCTCGACGTCCGCCATCAACTCCGACAAGACCGGGACCCTGACCCTGAACCAGATGACGGCCGTGGAGCTCTCGATTCCCGGCCGGCGGCACACCGTGACCGGAACCGGCTACGGCATCGAGGGCAAGATCGAGCGGGTCGGCGGCGATGCCGATGTGCCGCTGGATGCCTTCCTGCTTCCCTGCGTCCTGGCCTCGGACGCGGTCGTCAAGGACGGCGAGCTGATCGGTGATCCCACCGAAGGCGCGCTCGTGGTGCTCGCCGAGAAGGGCGGCGTGGCCGCCATCGCGACCCGCGAGCAGTTCCCCCGTGTCGCCACCCTCCCGTTCGATGCGGACTACAAGATGATGGCGACCTTCCACCGCATGAAGGATGAGTCCGGCACGGACGTCATCCGGTGCTTCGTCAAGGGGGCGCCGGACCAGCTGCTCAAGCGTGGCGCCCATGTCATTACCCCGGACCTGAAGTCCTCCCGTCCCGTGGACGACGACGTCCGCCAGCGCGTGAACGACGAGAACCTGCGCCTCGGCAGCAAGGGCCTCCGGGTCCTCGCGACGGGACGCAAGGACTTCGACCCGGCGAGCTTCGACCCGAATGCCGACCTTCTGCCGCTCCTCGACGGCATGACCCTCCTGGCCCTGGTGGGAATCGTGGACCCCCCACGACCGTCCGCCAAGAAGTCGATCGCGGAAGCCCACGCCGCGGGCATGGAGGTTCGGATGATCACCGGCGACCACGCCGTGACCGCCGAGGCCATCGCCAAGGAGTTGGGAATCAAGGGCAAGGCCATCACCGGCGCCGAGTTCCGTGCCCTGTCCGACGACGAGGCCATGAAGGAGATCGACTCCGTCGGCGTCATCGCCCGGGTGGCTCCCGAGGACAAGGTCCACCTGGTGGACATCCTGCGCAAGAAGGGCCACATCGTGGCCATGACCGGCGATGGGGTGAACGACGCGCCTGCCCTGAAGCAGGCGGACATCGGTGTCGCGATGGGCATCACCGGCACGGAGGTCTCCAAGGAAGCCGCCAACATGATCCTGACCGATGACAACTTCGCGACCATCGTGAACGCCGTGGAGCTGGGTCGCGGTCTGTACGACAACCTCAAGAAATACATCCGCTTCCAGATCGGCGTCCTGATCGGCTACATCGCCCTGTTCCTGGGGTCCTCGGTCCTCAACGTGCTGGGTGGGGTCCCCTTCGTTCCGCTCCAGACGCTGTTCATGAACTTCACGATCCAGATCTTCCAGGCGGTAGGGCTTGGCTATGGCCAGCCGGCGGGCGGCCTGATGAAGCGGCGACCGCGCCCTTCCAATGAGCCGCTCCTGTCCCGGACGCTGCTTGTGTGGCTTTCCATCGCGGGCGTTGTCATGGGCGGCGGCACCCTCGCGACCATCGCCTGGGCGGCGAACGCGTACGACGACACGGTTGCGCGCACGATGGGCATGGTCGTGTTCAGCCTGAGCAACGTCGCGTTCTCGCTCGCCACCAAGGACGAAAAGCTCTCTGCGTTCAGCCTGGACCTGCTCGGCGACCGACCGTTCTTCCTCGCAACCCTGGCGTCCATCATCACGATCATCCTGATGGCACAGCTCGACTTCCTGAACCGGTTCCTCGAGACGACCGGCCTGAGCGGGGAGCAGTGGCTCATCTGCATCCTGGTGGGCCTGCTCATCATCCCGGTGAGCGAGGTGCGCAAGCGGATCTGGGACGTGGAGGAAGAGGCCGCCACCGTCGAGCCGGCGGCCACGGTGACCGTCGCCGCGTAAGGGCCATGGCTGATCCCGGCGATACCCTGGCGGAGGACCTCGCCGCCACCGTCGAAGCGGTCCGGCGCGCTGAGCGGGACCTGTTCGGCGCCATGGACGGCGCTGCCCGCGAGCGACCCATTCGCGCGGGCGACTGGACGCCGCAGGATCACCAGGCCCACCTGACGGCCTGGAAGGGCCGCCAGGCCGAGCGGTTCGCGGCCGCCCGCGAGGGACGGGAGATCCCGGCCACGACCGAGGGCGACGAGACCGATGCCATCAACGCCCAGCTCCAGGCGCTCCGCGCCGGTTGGGCGTGGGAGGACCTGGTCCGCGAGGCCGATGAGACCAGCCAGCGGCTGGCGGATGGCATCCGGGCAACCGATCCGGGCGTCATCCGGGACTCGAACCGGCTCATCGGCGGCACGTTCGGCAACGGGGTGCTCCACGCCCTGGTCCACTTCCGCTGGCTGGCCGAGGCGGGCACGGGGATCGACGAGGCGCGGATCACGGCATTCGCCCAGGAGGCGGAGCGTCTCGTCCGCGCCGAGAGCATTCCCGGCGCCGACCGCGCCGTCGGGCTCTATGACATCGCCTGCCACTTCGCATTGAATGACCGGCTCGAGGAGGCGCGCGGCCTCCTGCGGGAGGCGTTCAGCCTGAGGCCTGACCTGGTCGAGTACGCACCGACCGATGCGGATCTCACGGCGCTCCACGGGGAGCTGGAGTCGCTGGCCCCCGCCTGACGTTCGGCGAAGTTGGCTGGGGCGGAAGGATTCGAACCTTCGATCTCCTGATCCAGAATCAGGCGCCTTACCGCTTGGCCACACCCCAGCGAAGCGGGGCGATTCTACCAGCCGCTCCCCGCTGGCCAGCGACGCGGGCCTTCGGCGAACTCGTCGCCGATCGTCCGGCCATGGATAGCCCGACCGGGCGTCTTCAGGCGGCAGGTCGGGATCGGTACGGTAGAGGCGCTGAAGTCGCTGATGAAGGGGGTGTCCTGCACGCCATGCCGACCTCTGTTGAACCACAGACCTGGCGCCGCTATGGATTCGGTGGTCCGCCAGAGGAATGGCCGCACGACGCCCAGCGCGACCTCGATCGATTGGCCACCTCGTATTACATCGACGTGCTGGAGTATCGTCGCCGGGCCATGGCCGCGGACGAGCCGCCGCCGCCCGAGGTGGAGGAGCTCTTCACGCTGGCCACGCGCCACAAGCAGGAGATCGACTACACCCTGCGCCATTCGAGCCACGCCCGCCGAGCAGACGCGGGTCGAAGATCGACTGGGCTCGCTGATGCGGATCAGCCGTCGCGTGCGGGACATCGTCGAGGTCTGACCCCACGGCGCATGGCACCATCGCGCCATGCGCCTGGACCCGGTCATCACGGTCGTTGACGCCCATGCCGGAGGCGAGCCGGGTCGGGTGATCACCGGTGGCGTTTCGGACGTCCCGGGCGCCACCATGCTGGAGAAGCGCAACCACCTGGCCGAGCACGGCGACCGACTGCGCCAGCTCATGCTCCGCGAGCCGCGCGGCTACCCGGCCACCTGCGCGAACCTCATCCTGCCGCCCACCCGCCCCGAAGCCGATGCGGGGTTCGTGATCATGGAGCAGGCCGAGTACCCGGCCATGTCCGGCTCGAACACGATCTGCACCGCGACCGTGCTTATCGAGAAGGGCCTCGTGCCGCGTGACCGAGCCGATCACCGAGCTCATCCTCGAGGCTCCGGCGGGCCTGATCAAGATCACGGCCGAGGTCCGTGACGGCCGCGCCTTGAGCATCGGATTCGAGAACGTGCCGGCCTTCGCGCTGGCCCTCGACCAGCCGGTGGAGGTGCCCCAGGTCGGGACCGTGACCGTGGACGTGGCGTGGGGCGGGATGTTCTACGCGCTCGTCGAGGCGGAGGCGCTGGGGCTGGCCATCACCCCGGACGAGGGCCGCGACATCGTGCGGCTGGGCGAGATGGTCAAGGCCGCCGCGCGCGAGCAGATTCCCGCCGTTCACCCCACCGAGCCCAGCCTGGCGGGGATCACGATCATCGAGCTGACCGGCCCGCCCACCGTCCCGGGAGCGCACGGGCCGCAACACGGTGGTCGTCTCGTCGGGGGAGCTGGACTGGTCACGCCCCGCGTCGTTCACCGGCGTGCTGGATCGATCTCCCTGCGGGACCGGGACCTGTGCCCGGATGGCCGTCCTCCACGCACGCGGGGCAGCTGCCCATCGGCCAGGACTACGTCCACGAGGGCATCCTGGGCACGACCTGGACCGGCCATCTGCTGCGCGAAACGCAGGTCGGCCCTCTCCGCGCCGTCGTTCCGCGGGTCACGGGGCGGGGTTGGATCACGGGCACCGCCGAGTTCGTGGTCGCCGACGACGATCCGTTCCCCGAACGGCTTCACGGTGGGCGATATCTGGGGACGCACCCCGGAGGTTGACCTCGACTGAGAGCGGCCAGCGGGGTCAGCCGTTAGCATGGCCGCCGTGACCCGCGGTCGGCGACCGACCACCATCTGGCAGCGAGCGGTTGCGCTCAGCCGGTTTGCGCTGCTCACGATGGCCGTCCTCGTCCCAGCGCACGACCTGGTTTACCTGACCGCCTACGGCTGGGCGGGGCAGGCGCAGGCGCTTGCGGCGACCGGCCACGGAGCGTACTGGACCGGGATTGCCGTGGCGGCAGCGCTGGGCATCGGCGTGCTCGCCACCGTAGCCGTGCATCGGTCGCGGTACCTGCGGCGCCGCCTCGACGCCCTGGGTGACTGGACGGTTGCCTCGATGCCATCGTCGGCTCGCGCCGGACGCGTGGTTCGGCTGTGGATCACCGTGCTGACGGCCGCCATCGCGGTGTTCCTCGTCCAGGAGAACGTTGAGCACTTCACACACCACGCCGGTCACCTTCCGGGGCTCGCTGTCCTGTACGCCGGGGAGTACGTGTGGGCGATTCCGCTCTTTGCCGTCCTCTCGCTGGCGGCGGCGACGATCGGCAGCCTCACGCTGGCACGCCTGGAGGCCATGGCGGAGGCTCTCGCCACGGCTCGGGCAACCCTGGCGTCAGCGCCACGGCGGGCGTGGCGACCAACCGTCGAGCACCCGCGCATCCGATGGAGCCGTTTCAATCGCGACCTGGGGCGAGCCCCTCCCCTCCTCCTCGACCTCTGATTCGGCTCGCCATGGAGCGAGCCCAACCCATACGAGTTGAGGAACATTTCATGGTTACGGTGCACTCCGCGCCATCGCTGCGCGTGGGAGGCCGGGGCAGCCGCCTGGTGCTGGCCATCACGGTCAGCATGGTCATGCTCCTGGCACTGACAGTGACCGCGCTCGCCCACGAGGAACGGACCGTCAGTGGATACGACATGGAAGTCGGATTCATCGACGAGCCGGTGTTCGTTGGGCAGAAGAGCGGGCTTGAGTTCTCCGCCGGATTGGCATGCGCGGCGGCGGGAGCACTGGGCTCGCTGGTCGTCGGGAGCAGCGCGCTCACCGGCGCCGCGGGCATGAACCCCCTCGAATATGCGTTCGCCACCCAGACGGGCCTCCTGCTTGCCATCCGCGCGCTCGGGGCGGGGGTTGGCGCCATCGTCGTCACCGTGCTGCTCCGCAGGGGACAGATCGGCAACGGCTCCGTCGTGGCCGGCGTGGTCGGCGCCGGCTGCCTGGCCCTGATCGCCCTGGGCAGCCATGCAGCGGCCAGCGAGGCGATCGGCCCGGTCGTGGCCGATGTCGTTCACCTCGGCGCGGGCGCGATCTGGCTGTCGGGCCTCGCGGGGCTGGTCCTCCTGAGCCGCGCCAAGCTGGGACCAACCAACGCCAAGGTCATGCAAACGGCGGTCCCTCGCTTCTCGGCCCTGGCGCTGGCTTCCATCGGGCTGGTCGCTGCCAGCGGCCTCTACGCGGCCTGGCTCCAGGTCGGCTCGCTGGATGAGACCGGGCGGCAACGGTTCCCGTTCGAGATGACACCCGGTGGCCTGGCGGTCGAGAGCGGCTTTACCCCGAACCTGGGGTTGTTGGTCGGGATCGGCCTGCTGCTTGGCGCTGTCGTAGGCCTTGCCTATTGGACCGGCGGCGGCTCGCTGCCGCGCACGGCGCGCGAGACCGGGCGGCCGGCACTGCTCATCGGCGGCATCGTGGGGCTCGTCCTCGGGGCGGCCATCCTGCTCGCGGGACCGGTCACATGAGGGCTGGGATCCTGGGCGTCATCCTCGTCCTGCTGACATCCTGCGTGAGCGCCCCGTCGATCTCCCCGGAGGACTGCCAGACCCCGACACGTGCCCTTACCGCCACCCTGCCGGCCGACGGAGCGCTGGATCCGCAGCAACTGGTCGCCTGCGTGGGGCAGCACGTGACCCTGACCGTTTCGGCCGAGCGAGAAGGCGTCCTGCACATCCATGGGCTGGAGGGTGGCGCCGCCGCGGCGGAAGTCCATGTCGGGCAAACGGCGGAGCTCGATGTCGAGGCGTCGACCACAGGCCAGTTCTTGATCGAGCTGCACACCTCGGACCAGCCCAATGGCATCGAGGTTGGAATCCTGACCGTGTACTGAGGTCCCGCGGGTCCATCGGCCCGGTGCACGACCTTCCGTCCCACCTGGTCTCGCCCTACACTCGGCCGATGGCCGTACCGCTCCCCACGCCCCTCGACGTCCTCCGGGCCAGAATCCGGATCGGGGAGGCCGCCAGCCGCACGCCGCTCGTGGCGTCGGCGACCCTGGCCCAGGCCAGCGGAGCGGCCGAGGTCCGGCTCAAGCTCGAGCATCTCCAGCCCACCGGGTCGTTCAAGGTCCGCGGGGCGGAGTCGCGCATCGCGGCCATCGCCGCCGAGGGCACGGCCACGCGGCTGATCACCGCCTCCAGCGGCAACCACGGGATCGCGGTGGCCCGGGCCGCCGCCCGGCACGGGCTGCCGGTCACGATCCTGGTCGGCGGGTCCGTGTCGCCGGCCAAGCTGGAGCACCTGCGCGAGATGGAGACCGATAGCTGCACGGTCGAGATCTTCGGCCGCGACACCGATGACACCGAGCCCGAGGCGCGGCGTCGCCACAACCTGGGGGCGGCGACCTACGTGGCCCCCTACAACGACCCACAGGTCGTAGCCGGGCAGGGCACGATCGGGATGGAGATCCTCGAGGACTGGCCCGACGTGGACACGGTCGTCGTGCCGGTGGGCGGCGGGGGGCTGATCAGCGGAATCGGGCTGTGGATGAAGGCCATCAACCCGGCTATTCGCATGATCGGCGTCCAGCCCGAGGCCTCGCCCCCGATGGCCGACTTCCTGATCACCGGACGGGCGAAACCGGTGGCCATCGGGCCGACACTGGCCGATGGCGTGGCCGGCAACGTGGAGCGCGGCTCCATCACCTTCCGCCTCGTGAAACGCCTGGTGGACGAGGTGGTCCTGGTTGGCGAGGACACGACCGCGGCGGCCATGCGCTGGGCCTGGTCGTCCCTCCACTACCGCCTGGAAGGGAGCGGGGCGCTGGGCATCGCGGCCCTGCTGGACCACAAGCTGGGCCCGCTCGATGGGCGGCGGGTGGCGGTGGTCATCAGCGGCGGAAACGTGGATGGGGCTACCGTTGAGGCGGTCCTCACCGATAGCATGCAGCCATGAACACGAATCGCCAGCCGCCTCCCGGCGCCGTGTTCGGCGCCATCCTCGTTGCCATCGGTCTCGCCGTCCTCGCGACCCGGTATATCCCGGCCTTCGAGGACGCCGCCTTCTGGCCGTTCTTCATCATCGGTCCGGGCATCGTCCTGTTCATCCTGGGCCTGATCCTCCCGAACACGGGCATGATCATCGGGGGGACAGTGGTCACGTCCGTCGGTCTCATCCTGGCGTGGCAGAACGCGACCGGCCTGTGGGCGACCTGGGCCTACGTGTGGGCTCTGGTAGGCCCCGGCGCGTCCGGGCTCGGCACGTTCATCGGCGGCCTGCGGGTGGGCAACGGCGGGATGGTGCGAGCGGGCATCTGGCAGATGGTCATTGGCATCGCGTTGTTCATTGGCTTCTACCTGTTCTTCGAGGAGGTCATCGGGCTGACCGGCAACGCGCTGCCGCTGGCCGAGTGGGTCTTCCCGGCCTTCCTGATCTTGCTGGGCGTTCTCGTCCTGGTCCAGGGATTCGTGGGCCGCGGCGGGTACGACCCGTGGAAGGCCGAGGTGTACTGGAAGGACAGCCGCCACCACCACGACGACCCGCCGCCGGTCGAGCCGCTGCCCCCGGCCGAGGCCGCCGCCGAGCCCACACCGGAGCCGCCGTCCAGCCCGCCCGCGGAGCCCGGCGCATCGGGATGAGCCTGGGCACCCTGGAGGTTCACCCGGTCACGGCCGAACGCTGGAACGACCTGGTGGACCTGTTCGGACCCAGCGGAGCCTTCTCCAACTGTTGGTGCATGTGGTGGCGGCAGACCGGCGGCGAGTTCGGGCGCGGGATCGAGCAGCGCGGAGCGGGCAACAGGGCCCTCATGGGCGAGGTCGTGGCCGCGGGCCGCGAGCCGGGGCTGGTGGCCTACCGCGAGGGGCGGCCGGTGGGATGGATCAGCGTGGCGCCCCGTCCCGAGTTCGGTCGGGTGATCCGCTCGCCCAGCATCGGTCCGGGACGGCGCAACCCGGAGTCCGCGGACGCACTGGTGTGGTCGGTGGTGTGCTTCTGGATGCCGCGCAAGGAGCGCGGGAAGGGCGTCGCCATGACCTTGCTCCGGGCGGCGGTCGATCACGCGCGGGACCGCGGCGCATCGGTCCTGGAGGCTTACCCGATCGACACGGCCGGCGAGCGCCACCCGCAGTCGAGCGTGTTCACCGGCACCCTGGCCATGTTCCGCCGGCTGGGCTTCGAGGAGGTCGAGCGTCGGGCCGAGGGTCGACCCATCGTCCGGCTGTCCCTTTAGCCGAGGTCCTGCCAGGCGACCTCGTAGTGCTCGACGAATGGGGTGAGCTCGAGCAGGAACTGCGGGTCTTCGGGGTAGTACCGGGCGCGCTCCGGCTCATCTCCGGCAAAGCGGCGGATGGCGTCCATCGAGTCCCACAGGGTGAGCAGCGTGAACTCCGCCGCACCGTCCATCTCGCGTCGGAGGACCACCACCCCGCGGTTGCCCTCGGTGCGGCGGTAGTCTGCCAGTCCGGTTCCCTCCAGGAAGGTGAGGTATTCGTCGGACCGATCAGCCCTGGTCCGTCCCCGCCAGATGCGCGCAATCATCGGCCTGCCTCCGCTCCGGGGCCGCCCGCGCCGAGCACGGGCCGTGGGCTCCGCTCCGCGACTCTATTCTTATGGCGTGCCGCCCGAGGACCCCACCGACAAATCCCCGCTCGATGACGCGCTCGAGGGCCTGAACGCCGGCTACGTCGCGTCGGTCTACGAGGCATACCGATCCGATCCGGCCAGCGTCGAGCCCGAATGGCGGCGCCTGTTCGATGCGGGCTATGGCGGCTTCGAGCCGGTCAGGCCCGACGCCCCGAAGGCTGCGGACGGCGGAGAGACGAATGGCAACGCCGGACCGGCCGGCAGCGACGAAACGCCCCCGGCGGCGCTGCCGACGGGGGCGCGGCCCCTGCGCGGCCCTTCGGGACGGCTGGCGGCCAACATGGCCGCGTCGCTGACGGTCCCCACCGCCACCTCGTTCCGCGACGTGCCGGTGACCGTCCTGGAGGGCCGCCGCCACCAGCTGAATGACCTCGCCGCTCCCCGTCGGATCAGCTTCACCCACCTGATCGGCTACGCCATCGCCCGCACGGCCGGAGAGCAGCCGGGGATGACCCGCTCGTTCCTCGACGTGGACGGCGTCCCCCACGTCCTGGAGCCCGACACGGTGAACCTGGGGCTGGCGGTGGACGTCGAGCGACCGGACGGCAGCCGTTTCCTGGTCGTGCCCGTCATCCGCGGCGCGCAGGCCATGGATTTCAGCGCCTTCCACGACCGATACGAGACCCTGGTGGCGGGCGCTCGGGCCGCCAGCCTGGGTCCGGACGACTACGCGGGCGCGACTATCACCCTCACCAACCCCGGGACCCTGGGAACGACCGCATCGGTCCCCCGCCTGATGGTGGGCCAGGGGGCGATCATGGCCACCGGGGCGATCCGCGACGGCGGGACCGGGCGGGTCATGACGCTGACCTCGACCTACGACCACCGGGTCATCCAGGGCGCCGAGTCGGGGGCGTTCCTCCGTCGCGTGGCGGAGCTCCTGGACGGGGCGGACGGCTTCTTCGAGACCATCAGCGGGTCACTCGGCGTGTCCCTTCCCGACCTTCCCGCCGCGCCCTCCGCAGCCACGTCGCCCGCCCCGATCGCCGGGCCGGATGGCCCCGCGGTCACGGTCTCGGGCGCGGACCTTGGTCGCATGGCGTCGGCCATGGCTCTCATCGACGCGTATCGGCTGTATGGCCATCTGGGAGCCACCCTCGACCCGCTCGGCACTCCGCCCCGTGGTGACCCGGCGCTGGATCCGGAGTTCCACGGACTCGACCCGGACAGCCTGGATCGGATCAGCGCCGACCTGCTGGACGTCCACCTCCCCGGCGACACCCTGGCAGAGGTCCTCGAGGGGCTGCGCGCCACGTACAGCGGAACGATCGCGTACGAGGTGGAGCACATCGCCAACCATGCCGAGCGGCGATGGCTGCGCGCGGCGATCGAGTCGGGCGAGCACCGCACGCCGCTCAAGCGCAAGCAGCGTCGTCGGCTCCTCGCCCGCCTGAGCGCGGTGGAGGGGCTCGAGCACTTCCTGCACAAGGCCTACCTTGGCCAGAAACGGTTCAGCATCGAGGGGCTGGACGCCATGGTCCCCATGCTCGACCTCGTCCTGGAGCTCGTTGCGGAGCGCGGCACGCGACGGGCCGTGATCGGGATGGCCCATCGGGGGCGGCTCAACGTGCTGGCCCACATCGTGGGCCTGCCACTCGAATCGGTCCTCGCCGAGTTCGAGGCTGGTCGCGGCGCCACGAGGCGGCGGCGGGGCGAGAACGAGATCGACGACGTGAAGTACCACCTGGGCGCGAGCGGGACGCACGAGACCACGCACGGCGACGTGGCGGTGACCCTCATGCCCAACCCGTCGCACCTGGAGGCCGTCAACCCGGTGGTCGAAGGCCGCGCCCGGGCCGAACAGACCGATCACACCGGTCCCACCGTCCGCCTTGACCCGTCGGTGACCCTCTCGATCCTGATCCACGGCGACGCCGCCTTCACGGGACAGGGCGTCGTGGCCGAGACCTTCAACCTCTCCCGGCTGGCCGGCTACAGCAACGGCGGGACCATCCACCTGATCGCCAACAACCAGGTGGGTTTCACGACATCGGTCAGCGAGGCGCGGTCCACGACCTGGGCATCGGACCTGGCCAAGGGCTTCGACCTGCCGATCATCCACGTCAACGCCGACGACCCCGAAGCCTGCCTGGCCGCCGTCCGCCTGGCGATGGCCTATCGGGCCGAGTTCGACGGGGACGTGGTCATCGACCTGGTCGGCTACCGTCGATACGGCCACAACGAGGCCGACGAGCCCTCGTACAGCCAGCCCCTCATGTACCAGGCCATCGCCGACCATCCATCGGTCCGCGAGCTGTATGCCAACGCCCTCGTCGCGGATCACGCGATCAGCGCGTCGGACGCCGCCGACCTGGTGACTGATGCCCGGAAGCTGCTGATGTCGCGCCAGGCCGCCGTTCGCAAGCGCAACGACGAGTCGGGCCTTGACCGCGGCGACGAGGAGCTGCCCCAGGAGCGACCGGCTGAGCCGGCCACCGCCGTGAGCCGCAAGGCGCTGCTGGCGCTGAACGCGGAGCTGCATGCCATCCCGGGCGGCTTCAGCGTGAATTCCAAGCTCGTGCGCCAGATCGATCGACGACGCGCGGCGTTGGACAGCGAGGAACGGGCGATCGAATGGGGGCACGCGGAGACGCTGGCCTTCGGCTCCCTGATGGCCGATGGGGTGCCCATCCGGCTCAGCGGCCAGGACACGGTGCGCGGCACGTTCAGCCAGCGCCACCAGACCCTGGTGGACACCAAGACCGGCGCGAACTGGACGCCGATCCATCACCTGACCACCAACCAGGCCAGCTTCGAGATCATCAACTCTCCGCTGAGCGAGTTCGCGACCATGGGCTTCGAATACGGCTACGCGGTCACGGCGCAGCGGGTGCTGGTCCTATGGGAGGCCCAGTTCGGCGACTTCGCGAACGGCGCCGAGATCGTGATCGACCAGTTCGTGATCGCCGGCCTGGCCAAGTGGCGCCAGACGTCGCGCCTCACGCTGCTCCTGCCCCACGGCTACGAGGGACAGGGGCCGGAGCATTCGAGCGCACGCCTGGAGCGGTTCCTGGCCCTGGGAGCGGAAGGCAACATCCGGGTCGCTTACCCCACCACCTCCGGCCAGTACTTCCACCTCCTGCGCCGCCAGGGTCTCCATCCCGAGCTGCGTCCACTGGTCGTGATGACGCCCAAGTCGCTCCTGCGCCTGTCCGAGGCGTCGTCCTCGATCGCCGAGCTGTCGAGCGGGACCTGGGCTCCCGTCCTGGACGATCCCGAGCGCCAGACCGATGCGGCCGCGGCTGCGGTCCGCCGCGTGATCCTGTGCAGCGGCAAGATCTACTACGACCTCGCCCTGTCCGAGTACCGCGAGGCGGCCACCGATCTCGCCCTCGTGCGAGTCGAGCAGCTGTATCCCTTCCCCAGCGAAGCCGTGGCCTGGGTCCTGGGTCGCTACCCGGGCGCCGCGCAGGTCAGCTGGGTCCAGGAGGAGCCGCGGAACATGGGGGCTCGCAAGTTCGTCCTGCCGCGCATCCGCAGCCTCGTGCCCCTGGACGTCCCGCTGGGCGACGTATCGCGGCCCGAGCGCTCACGACCGGCCGAGGGCTACCCCGCCGCGCATGCGGCCGAGCAGGCACGGATCGTGCGCGACGCCTTCGGCGCCCACTCCCCAACTCCCTAGCGCCACGGAACCGCGGGCTAGGGTGAAGCCTCACCCGGTCGGCGGCGAACCTTCCGACCCGGACCCGGGAACGTCAGCGGGCGGACCCGCGTCGCTGGAACTCGCAGCGTCCGAGGTGCCGGAAGACGCGGTATCCGTCGGAGGCGGCGCGGTTTCCGGGGGAGCCGGGGCTGGGGGCGGCGTCGCGGTGCCTGACGGGGGTGCTGCGCCAGCGGCGCCAGCGGCCGCGGTCGACGCGGGTGGCGTCTCCGAGTCCTTGCGCACCGTGACCGCCAGTCCGATGAGGACACCGGCAATCAGCGCGACCAATGGCGTCCATTCGGCCAGCAGCATGAGCGAGAAGGTGATCAGCAGCACCGCGCTGCCCAGGCCGAGCAGCAGTCCGCCGATCAGGCCGAGGAACCAGCGCCCGCCGCGACCGACGACGATGAGCAGGATGCCGATGGCCACCGCGGCCAGGCCGGCCCAGAACTGCACGGTGCCCCAGGGCTCGCCCTGGAGCTGCACCCAGCCGCTCCCGTCACACGAACCGGCATCGCCGCTGACCGAGCCCGTGACGTAGAACAGGCCGACCACCTGGAGCGGAACGACGTCGTTCGGGACAACCGATCCGGATCCCTCGGTCAGACCCGAGGCGTTCGAGACCACGCCGTTGAGCGCCGTGGGAATCCCGGAGATGCTGATCCCCCACGTGAAGTCGGTGAAGACGATGCCGCCGGTTGTCCCTTCCCAGGCCACGGTGCCGTTCCAGTCAACCAGGAACGGATCGTCACGAGTGGAGTCCGCGGCGCCGCCAACGACCGTGTCCAGGAGCCCTCCATCCGCCGTCGTGGAGGTCAGCGTGGCGGTGCATGTGGTGAGCGGGAATGCCGACGCACTGGCCGGGATGAGCAGGCCCGTCAGGAGAAGGGCCGCAATGAGCAACCGACCGACGACACGAGACATGGGGCGATCTCCTCTGATTGTCAGAGCGGATCGTACTCCAGCGCCAGACCGATTCCTATACTCGGACCCATGACGTCGCCCCCTCCCCTCCTGGAGCGCTATCGCGACCTGCTGGCGCGCCCCAATGAGTCGTTTCCCGTCACGCTGGGCGAGGGGAGCACGCCTCTCCTCCACGCCGGGCGCCTCGGTGAGCAGATGGGCCTGGAGCGGCTGTACCTCAAGTTCGAGGGGACGAACCCCACCGGATCGTTCAAGGACCGCGGCATGGTCCTGGCCGTCAACCGGGCCGTGGCCGGCGGCGCTCGGACGGTGGTGTGCGCATCGACCGGAAACACGAGCGCGTCGGCGGCGGCCTATGCCGCGGCAGCCGGGATCCGCTGTCTGGTCGTCCTGCCCGCCGGCAACGTGGCTCGCGGGAAGCTGGCCCAGGCCCTGGCCGCCGGAGCGCGCCTGGTGATGGTCGAGGGCAACTTCGACGAGGCGCTGACCGCGGTCCGCGAGCTGGGAGCGTCCGGCGAGGCAGTGGTGGTCAACTCCATCAACCCCGACCGGCTGGAGGGCCAGCAGACGGTGGCCTGGGAGATCTGTGACGCGCTCGATGGAACACCGGACGCCGTGGCGCTCCCGGTGGGCAACGCGGGCAACATCACTGCCGCCTGGCGAGGATTCACGAAGTACGCCGACACGGGGCATACCGGCGGGAGGCGCCCTCGAATGTTCGGCTTCCAGGCGGCAGGCGCGGCGCCCATCGTGGGAGGTGCGCCGGTGGCCGCTCCGGACACCGTGGCCACGGCCATCCGGATCGGGAACCCTGCCTCGTGGGATGGGGCCACGACCGCCCGCGACGAGTCCGGCGGGTTGATCGAGGCGGTCACCGATGCGCAGATCCTGGCCGCGCAGGCCGACGTCGCGCGCCTGGAAGGCATCTTCTGCGAGCCCGCCTCCGCAGCCGGGGTGGCCGGGGTGCGGCAGCTGGTCGAAGCCGGGCGCCTGGATCGGTCCACCTCGGTGGTCTGCATCCTGACCGGCCACGGCCTGAAGGACCCGGACACCGCACCGGGTGCCGACACCGCGCTCAGCGAGCCTGGCACCGGTCGCTCCCACGCGTGGACGCCATCCGCGCCGCGATGGGTGCCTGACAACAACGGCCCCGTCCCGCTGCGGCTGGGCGAGCGCAAGCGCGGCGATGCTCGCGTACCACGACGACGACTGGGGAGTCCCCATCCATGACGACCGCGCGCTGTTCGAGCTCCTCATCCTCGAAGGCGCCCAGGCCGGCCTCAGCTGGTCCACCATCCTCGACCGGCGCGCGGGCTACCGACGCGCGTTCGCCGGCTTCGACATCGGTGCCGTCGCCGGATTCGGGCCGGACGACGAAGCGCGGCTCCTGGCCGACACGGGGATCATGCGCAACGGCGCCAAGATCCGCTCGACCATCGGCAACGCGCGCGCCGCCCTGGCGGTGATCGACGAGCTCGGCAGCCTCGATCGCCACCTGTGGTCGTTCGTGGACGGGCAACCCATCCAGAACCGATGGACCGGGGGCGACGTGCCCGACGAGACCGATGCCTCGCGGGCCCTGTCCAGGGACCTGAAGAAGCGCGGCTTCTCGTTCGTGGGCCCCACCATCGTGTACGCCTTCATGCAGTCCGCCGGGCTGGTCAACGACCACGCCGTGTCCTGCTTCCGGCATGACGAGGTGGCACGGCTGGCCTGACCGATACACTCGGTCCGTGGCCACGCCCATTGCCAGCGTCGACGTCCCGGCCAGCAGCGCCAACCTGGGGAGCGGCTTCGACGCGTTTGCCGCCGCCCTGAGCCTGAAGCTGCGGGCAGAGCTGCACCCGGGGAATCTGCCGGGGATCGTGCTGACCGCTCACGGGGAAGGGGCGGCGGAGGCGGAAGGCGCGGGGTCCGACAGCCTGGTGGTCCGCGCCTTCCGGGAGGGGCTGCGGGCTGCGGGCGGGCCGCCGGGCGGCAACGCCGCGTGGCGGATCGAGGTGTCGAGCATGATTCCGGCCGCGCGTGGCCTGGGGAGCAGCGCGGCGGCCATCTTGGGCGGGCTGCTGCTGGGCGCCAGCGCCGGTCGCCTGTCCACCACGCCCGACCAGCTGCTGGCCCTCGCCGCGCGGCTGGAGGGCCACCCCGACAACGTCGCAGCGGCGCTGTACGGCGGCTTCACGCTGGCCGTGGCGGACACGGGCCCCGATGCCCGGTCCGAGGTCGTCCTGCGCCGCTTCCGGGTCCCGGAAGCCTGGATCCCGGTCCTGTTCATCGCCCAGACGGAGAGTCACACGGCGGACATGCGGGCGGCGCTCCCGGCCCGCGTCCCGCACCACGACGCAGTGGCCCAGGCCGGCAGGGCGGCCCTGCTGGCGACGGCGATCCTGACCTCGGACGCCGCCCTGCTGCGCACCGCCATGGACGATCGCCTGCACCAGCCCTATCGCCTCCCCATCCTGCCGGGCGCTGCCCAGCTGATCGAGCAGGCGTACCAGATCGGTGCCGCGGGAGCGTGCCTGTCGGGAGCCGGCCCCTCGGTCCTGGCCATCTGTGATTCGCCCCTCACCGCCCACTCGGTGGAGAAGGCATGGAATGCCACCGCCGGATCGACGGGTGTGGCGGGCATGGCGACTCGCCTGCGCTTCGACACCGCCGGGGCGAAGCTGAGCGTCGACGAGCGCGGATGAGCCTCGTCAACCTGGCGGGCGTGGCCAAGAGCCACGGCGCCCAGCACCTGTTCAGCGACGTCAGCCTCCAGGCCAGCGCCGGCCGGCGGGTGGCCATCGTGGGCGCCAACGGAACGGGCAAGACGACGCTCCTCGAGATCATCACCGGGGAGCAGACCGCGGACGCCGGCTCGGTGGCCCGGGGCAAGGACGTGGTCATCGGCTACCTGCGCCAGGAAGTCGCGGAGTCCCGCGGTCGGACCGTGCTCGCGGAGATCCTCGCCGGGGCGGGGACCGTGGCCGGCATCGGTCGGCGGATGGAGCACATCGAGCAGGAGATGGCCGAGGGGCCGGATCCGGACGAGCTGAACGAGCTGATGGAGGAATACGGGCGGCTCCAGCATCGGTTCGAGCAGCTGGGCGGGTGGTCGCTCGAGTCGGAGGCGCGGCGCATCCTGGCCGGCCTGGGCTTCGCCGATGCGGACGCGGAACGTGATATCGGCGAGTTCTCGGGTGGTTGGATGATGCGCGTGGCGCTCGCTCGGCTGCTGCTTGCCAACCCGGACCTGCTCCTCCTGGACGAGCCGTCGAACCACCTGGACCTCGCATCGGTCGAGTGGCTGCAGGGCTTTCTCGCGGAGTACGCGGGAGCCGTGATCCTGGTCAGCCACGACCGCGACTTCATCAACGTGGTCGCCAACCGGGTGGCGGAGCTGCGCGACCACACGCTGACCGAGTACGTGGGTGACTACGGGGACTTCGTGGACCAGCGCGAGGCGCGGATCGCCGAGCGCGAGCGCAAGGCCCGGGTCCAGGGCCGCGAGATCGTCCGGGTCGAACGCTTCATCGAGCGCTTCCGGTACAAGAAGTCCAAGGCGCGCCAGGCCCAGGCCAAGATCAAGTACCTCGAACGCATGGACCGGGTGGTCGTGCCGGAGAACCGGACGAAGTCCATCCGCTTCCGCTTCCCGCAGCCACCCCGCAGCGGCAGGACCGTCATCAGCCTCGAACAGGTCGCCAAGCGCTACGGCCCGCACACCGTGTACGACGGCCTGGACCTCGTCCTGGAACGGGGCCAGAAGATCGCGCTCATCGGTCCCAACGGCGCCGGCAAGAGCACGCTCCTGAAGATCCTGGCGGGCGCCCTGGAGCCGGACGGCGGGACGCGGACGCTGGGCCACAACGTGCGGGTGGCGTACTTCGCCCAGCACCAGATCGAGGCCCTCAACCCCGCCAACACCGTGCTCGAGGAGCTGGAGGAGGCCGCCCCGCGGATGACGAGCGGCGAGCAGCGCCGACTGCTGGGCGCCTTCCTCTTCTCGGGGGACGACATTCGCAAGCCGGTCGAGGTCCTGTCCGGCGGGGAGCAGACCCGCCTGGCCATGGCCAAGCTGCTGGCCGACCCGGCCAACCTGCTGTGCCTCGACGAGCCGACCAATCACCTCGACATCGCCAGCCGCGACGTGCTCGAGGACGCGTTGACCGCCTTCGGCGGGACCCTGGTCCTGATCACGCACGACCGATACCTGATTCGCACGGTGGCCACCGCGATCATCGAGGTCACCGGCGGGACGGCGACCCTGTACGACGGGGACTTCGAGTCATACGCCGAGTCGCGCGGGATCGACATCGAGCGGCCCGGTGCGTCCGAGGGCAAGGCCACGCCCCGGGGGGTTGTTGCGCCCACGCCGACGCGGCGCGAGACGGCCGACCAGGCCACGGCCCGCAAGCGCGCGGAGGCGGAGACCCGGAACCAGCGCCACCGCGACACGAAGGGCACCAAGGCGGCCCTGGACCGGGTGGAGGCCGACCTGGCCGCCACGACCGATGAGCTGAACGGGCTGACCGAGCGGCTGGCCGATCCATCGATCTATACCGATGCGGCGCTCGTGCGCCGCCTGATCGCCGATCACAACGCGGCCCTGGACAAATCAACCGCGCTGGCCGACGAGCGCGATCGGCTCATCGGGGAGATGGCCGCCGCGGAGCACGTGTGAATCGCGGAGCCGCGCTCGTCGTCCTGGCCGCGATCTGCTTCGCGACCCTGGGCCCAACCTCACGATTCGCGTTTGCGGCCGGCGTCGACGAGCTGACGCTCGTCACCTGGCGGGCGACCATCGGGCTGCTGTTCGTGATCGGCGCCGCATTCGTCCTCGCCCGACGGGGGATGACCGTGTTCCGACCCCTGGGCCAGATTCCGCGACGCCACCGCGCGCTGAACGTGGCCGCCGGGCTGGCCAACGCCCTCCTCAACCTGGTCGTCCTGGTGGCCATCACCCGGATCAGCATCACGCTGGCCCTGCTCGTCTTCTACACGTACCCGGCCATGGTGGCCCTGGTCTCCACGCTGTTCTTCAAGGAACGCCTTGACGGCCCTCGCTGGGCGGCGCTGCTGGTCAGCCTGGTGGGACTGGTGCTGGTGATCATCGGTGCCGGGACGGTGGGCGCCCTGGACGTGCTCGGCGTGAGCCTCGCCTTCATCGGTGCGCTGTGCCAGGTCGTCTACACGCTGCTCGCCCGGCACGGCTTCTCGTCGGTCCCCGCTCCCCAAGCAGCGGCGATCACCTTCGGCGTTGCCGCGGGCTTCTACCTGCTGGCCGGACTGGCGGTGGGCAACCTCGCCGACCTGGGGACGCCGCTCGCCTCGTCGGCCGCCCTGCTCCCCATCCTGTGGGCGGGGACGATCGGGGCGGGCATCCCGACGATGGCCTGGATCATGGGCATCCGGACCCTCGGCGCGCCACGGGCGGCGATCATCTCGACCCTGGAGCCGGTGGTGGGCGTCACGCTGGCCGCGATCTTGCTGGGAGAGCGGCCCACACCGCTCCAGCTGGTCGGTGGCGCGCTCATCGTGGGGGCCGCCATCGTCGTCCAACGCCGGGCCGGGGTCGAGGCCTCGGACCACGAGGCTATCCCCGATCCGGAGCTGGTCCCATGACCAACGCTTCAGGCGACGGCGGGGACGCGGGCTCTATCCTGCCCCGGTGATCGGATTCAGACGACTGGCCTGGGTCGGCCTGGCGATCGTGGTGATCGGCTGCTCCCCGACCACCAGCAACGCGCCCACCGCCTCCCCCCGCGCATCGATCGCCACAGCGGAACCCACGACTCAGGCCCCGTCACCCACGTCCGAGCCGAGCGCCACGCCCACGCAAGGGCCCACGGTGCCGGACGATGCCCTGCTCCCTGACCTGGTGATGGAGCCGCTCGCCGACTGGGACGTCGAGTACGAAGGCGACCGACGGCTGCTGCACGTCACCACCATCTTCAGCAACGTGGGTGTTGGCCCGTTCGAGCTGGCTGGCAGCCGGCCCGGACTGGACGCATCACGGATGACGATGGACCAGGTGATCTACGGCCCGTCGGGCGATTCCACGTCGATTCCAACCAGGGCCAACGGGCAGTACGCCGGGGACGGTCACAACCACTGGCACGCGCGGCAGGTGGTGCTGATGCAGCTCGCACCGGTGCTCGAGCCGAGAAACATCCACCTTGGGAACAAGATCGACTTTTGCTTCTTCGACAACAGCCCCACCCACAAGGACGTGGCCGGGGCCGTTCCCGAGAGCTACTACCAGAATCAGTGGTGCGGCCAGCCTGACTCGCTGTCGGTTCGGATGGGCCTGTCGATCGGATGGGGCGACCGCTACGGGTGGGACTTTGTGGGCCAATACGTCGACATCACCGGCGTCGCGGGAGGCACATACACCCTGAAGGCGACGGTCGACTGGTCCAATGAGTTCTACGAGACCGATGACACCAACAACTGCACGATGAGCCGGATCCAGATTCCGGCCGCCGGCTACGGACAGATCATCACCGTCGAGGCCACGAACCAGCCCTGCTGAGCGCCTGGTCGGCCCCGCCGACTACGCCATGAGCGCCGCGTGAACCGATTGGGCTGACTGGGCGGCGAACGCGACCGGGACCTCGGCCCACACCACCCGCAGGCCACCCTCGTCGAACGAGCCCTCCCCGTGGGCCGGCAGGGGGAGCAGCTCGGGCATCCGTCCCGCAGGACCGATGAGGCTGATCCGGGCGATGCGTTCCTTGCGGTCCACCGCCAGCAGCATCGGTTCCTCATCGCCTCGCTGGGGACGGGCCCGGACCTCGGTGGCCGGCGCGTCGTCGTCGAGCGAGCGGACCACGAGTCGCAGCCGGCCCCGCCGGGCGCGGCGGACGGCCACCGGGTGGACGACTTCGGCCCCCAGCTCCGCCATGAGCTCGAGCTGCAGGGCGTCGAGCCAGGGGAGCAGCCGCGCTCCCGGAACGAGGTGCGGGTCCGCTTCCCAGACCCCACCCACGTCCTTGAACAGCTCGCATCGGTCGGCGCGGAGGGCCACGGCCAGGACCACGGCCGACAGGTCCGTGCCTCCCCGACCCAGGGTGGTCAGCTCGCCATGGGCGCCGATCCCCTGGAACCCGGCCACGACCGGGACGAGCCCGTCGGCCAGCGCGGCGCGCAGCGGACGCGAGTAGACGCGCCGTACGGCCGCTCCGAGGTGGGCGGCCGCAGTTCGAATCCCCGCCTCCGCGCCACTGAACGAGCGGGCGGGTATGTCCCGCGCGCCCAGGCCCAGCGCAAACAGGGCCGCGGACAGCGCCTCGCCGGTGGCCAGCGCGCGGTCGGTCTCGCGGGCCAGCGAGGAATCGGGTGGATGAGCCGCCTCTCCCCGGAGCGTGGCCCCGGCATCGGCCAGCAGGACCGATGCGGACGACAGGATCGTGTCGGTCACGCCCTCGAAGGCCGAGACCACGACCACCGGGCGCAGCCCCGCCTTCCGCTGGCGGACGACGACGTCCACCGCGGCGGCCACGTCCGCGGGACTGGTCAGCACCGAGCCGCCGAACTTGTCGACGACGATCGGTCCCTCGCTGGTCATGGCGCGGACTGTACCGCTACCCTCGGCCCGTGCCGCCTGCCCCTCGTCGCGCCACGCTGCTCACCATTCGCCGGCGGATGCTGACCTGGTACCTGTCAGAGGACCGCGAGCTCCCGTTCCGGCGCAGCCGCGACCCGTGGCCCGTCCTGGTGGCGGAGGTCATGCTCCAGCAGACCCAGGCGGCGCGCATCGCGGAGCGATTCGACGCCTTTCTGGACCGATACCCCTCCCCGCGAGTCATGGCCGCCGTGCCGCCCGCGGCTGTCCTGGCCGACTGGAGCGGCCTCGGCTACAACCGCCGCGCGCTGAACCTCCACGCCACGGCGGTCCGAATCGCGTCCGACGGCTGGCCGACCACCGTGGCCGGGCTCGAGACGCTGCCCGGGATCGGTGCCTATTCGGCGCGCGCCATCGCGTCCATCGCCCTGGGGCAGCCGGTGGGCGCGGTGGACACCAACGTGCGGCGCTGGTTGGTCCGTCGACTGAGTGCCGCGCCAGACGACCGCGCCCTGCTCCAATCACTGGCTGACGGGCTGGCGACCGCCGAGGCGACTCCATCGCCCGTGGAAACGGCCTCCTGGACCCACGCCACCATGGAGTTCGGGGCGCGGATCTGCACGGCGCGCAACCCGCACTGCGATGCCTGCCCCGTGTCCCGTGGCTGCCCATCGCGGAGAGACCCGCCCCACGTCGCGGTGCCACGCCAGTCGAGAGCGACTGCTTCCACGCGCGCCGCACGCGGCGCGCTCCTGCGTGCCCTGACCGCGGCGTCGCACCATCGGCTCAGCGAGGACCGGGCGCGGAAATCCGTCGCAGGCGCGATCGACGCCTCGGAGTTCGGGGCATTCGCGGCGCGACTCGAGCAGGACGGACTTCTCCATCGGTCCGGCGCAACCTTCGTGCTCGGCCCTCGCTAGCCGGCGCCTGACCAGGCCACCAACCGCGATCAGGGGATTGGCTTGTGCTCTTTCCCGGGAAACGCGCGCATCAGGTGGCGCAGCAGGCGATGCAGCTCTTCGCGCTCAGCGCGGCTGAGCGTGCCCGCGATCAGGGCCTCGGTCTGAGCCTGCGTGCCCACGGCTTTGTCCCACACCGCGTGACCCGCATCGGTGGGCTCGATGAGCGCGCCTCGTCGGTCGCTGGGATCGGGGAGCCGGCGGATGAGCCCCGACTCCTCCATGCGGTCGAGCCGATTGGTCATGGCCCCGCTGGACAGGTGCATGGCTTCGGCGAGCTCGCCGGGGGTCCGCTGGTAGGGCGGTCCCACGCTCCGCAGCTTCCCCAGCAGGTCGTACGAGCGGTGCTCAAGGCCGAACTCTTCGAGGGTCTGATCCATGGATTGGTTGAACCGCTTGGCCAGGAACTGGAGCCGCTGGACGATGCCCTCCGTCAGCGGGTCCAGGTTCGGGATCTCGCGCGCCCAGACCACGAGCGACTCGTCGAGACGGTCGAGCTCCTCGCTGGTTGTCTTCACGGCGACAGTATTAGTGTCAAATCAATTCCATGTCAAGCATCTTGTCGTCGTATTGCTTGACATCAAGACATCTGCCCGCTATCGTCGCCGCAGACATTCACTTGATCTCGAACTTCTTGATGTACAGGCACTCGGCCGTCCCGGCCGGAGCAGAGGAGGCACCCCACATGTTCGGAATGACGGCCGTGACCGCCTTCGAGCTCGAAGCCGAGCGACGCCGCGAGCTGGCCATGGCGTATCGACCGCCGCGCGCGGAGATCGTTGCGCGCCGCGAGGTCCGCCCAACGGCCTCGCTGCGCCGGTTGATCGGCTCCCTGCGCCAGGTCCCCGCCGGCGGCCTGGAGGATCTGCGGACCTGACCTGACCGGGTCCCGGTCCGGGGAACAGTCGCGCCCCGGATACAATCGGTCCGTGAGCCGAACCAGTCCCAGCCTGGCCGTCAACGTGGGGGATCCCGTCCCGTCGATCGGGCTGCGCGCCACGGACGGCTATCTGCTCAATCTCCGCTCGTGGGTGGGCAAGTCGCCGGTGGGGCTGCTGTTCTTCACGGGTCCCACCGCCACCGGGGACGCGCGGAAGATCGGTGAGTCGCTGGCGCGAGACCTGGCTGGTGCCGTTCCCCGCCTGACCGAGGCAGGCGTCGCCGTGGCGGGCATCACCACCGACAACGAGCGCCAGCAGAGCGACTTCGCCTCGATGCTGAACCTGCCGTTCCTGCTCATGAGCGACGAGCGCCTGATCGCCAGCCAATCGCTGGGCGTGCCGGTGGCCACCAAGCGCGGGACCACCAACGTGGTGACCCCGGTGCTGGTCGGGGTGGACGAGGCGGGGATCATCAAGGGCATCTTCTGGGACCCCGATCCACGCCTCATGGTCGCCATCGTGCTCGAGGTCTTCCGGGAACCCCTCCCGGCCTGAGCGACGACGGCGCAGACCGATGCTCGCCGTCCGAACCTATGCCCCGGGTGAGCCGCTGCGGCTCGAGGAAGTCCCGATTCCGGTCCCAACCGGCACCGAGGTGCTGGTCCGGGTAGCCGGCGCAGGGGTCTGCCATACCGATCTCCACGTGGCGCGGACCGATCGACTGCGCGTGACGCGACCGGTCACGCTCGGCCACGAGATCTCCGGGTGGGTGCACGCCGTGGCTCCGGAGGCCGAGGGGCTCATCAAGCGGCAGAAGATCCGCTCAGGTGATCCGGTGGCCGTGTTCGGCGGCTGGGGTTGCGGGGAGTGCCGTGAATGCCGTCGTGGGGCGGAGCAGCGCTGCGAGCAGGGGTTGTCGCCCGGCTTCCAGGTGGACGGCGGATACGCGGAGTACGTCCTGGTCCCCCATCCCCGTCATCTCGTGGCCCTGGGTCCGTTGGACCCGGTGGAGGCCGCTCCCCTCGCGGACGCCGGGGTGACCCCGTTCCGCGCGGTGCGGCGCGCCGCCCCGTGGTTGGACCCCGGGGCGCGGGTCCTGTTGATCGGGATGGGCGGCCTGGGTCAGTTCGCGCTCCAGTACCTGCGCCGCCTGCCGGAGCTGCGAGTCGGGGTGCTCGAGATGGATCCCGACAAGCTGGGGATTGCGGATGGGCTCGGCGCGGACGTCGGGTTCCTGGCCGGCGGGGAGGAGCTCATCGGCGCCGGCCTGGGCGGCCCGGCGGACGTCGTCTTCGACTTCGTGGGGTCCACCGAGACGCTGGCCCTGGCCGTGGGCCACGTGGCGCGCGGCGGCCTCGTCTCACTGGTCGGAGAAGCGGGCGGGGAGCTGACCTTCGGCTTCCACACCACCCCCGACGAGGCGTGGTTCACGACGACCTCGTGGGGCTCGCCCGACGACCTGCGCGACGTCATCCAGCTCGCGCGACGCGGACGGTTGAAGTGGTCCGTCGAACGCATGCCGCTTCGGGAAGCGGCGGCGGCGCACGAGCGGCTGGCGGAGGGCACGGTTCCCGGCCGCCTGGTGCTGGTTCCCTAGCCCCCGTCGCTCTTCGCCGTCTCGGCCAATCGCGCCTCCATTCGGCCCACGCCCACCAGGTGCCCCTTCTGGCGGTAGTTCTCGAGCGCGACCTCGAACTCCGTCACGGCTTCGTCGCGACGGCCGGCGGCGAGCAATACCTCGGCCAGATCGGCGTGCATGTCCCCGCGCTCGGATAGCTCGTTAGTCGCGTCGAGAATGCCGACCGCTTCGCGAGCCAGGCTTTCAGCTTCCGCATGATCACCGGCACGGGCCTTGACCCGAGCCAGGACGGCGCGACCCGGCCCCTGCGATGCGTAGTCATCGGCTACCGAGTCCCGCAGGGCGATTTCTGCCCACGAGGTCGCCACGGCGTCTTCGCCCAACAGGAGATGGGCCCGCGCGGCGCGCGCCGCCATGGTGGACGAGAAGCCACGATCTCCACCTGCGGACATCCACTCATGCGCCCGGGTCGAAAGCTCGGCGGCGCGTGCCGGATTCCCCGCCAAGAGTTCGAACTCCGCCATCACCTGACCCTGAAGCTCTGCGAGATCTGCCCGCGACCCGATCTGCTCGTACCAGGCCTCTCCTTCGGCCATGAGAGCGCGGGCTTCGTCGAAGCGGCCCTGGAGGGCGAGCAGCGAAGAGCGTCCGCGTATCCGCAGGACGCGAATGGTTGCGGCTGATGCACCACGAGCGAGTTCCTCGTTGGCGCGGAGGGCCTCGTCAACCGGGGTTGGCCCAAAGAACATGAGGACGCCAATCCAGCGACGCAAATGGTCCTCGATGATGCCCTTCCCGGCACCTCGGCCCAACAGCTCTTGGGCGCGTCGAAGCGCAGCCTCTGCGTTCCCGGTCCAGAACTCGGATGCGGCCAGGGTAAGTCCAGCCCGCAGCGCGCCGACGTCGTCGCCAAGGGCCTCCGCCGTTTCCATGAGTCGCCGGGCATCGTCTCCGATCGCCGCCGCCTTCTCCTCCCCGAGCGCCGTTCGCGGGTACAGCCGAAACGTCTCCGCCCGATTTGCAGCACGAGGATCGGACAAACGCTCCGCCAAGAGGCGGGTCTCGATCAGGAAATCGTTTTCGACGGTGGCGCTCCCAAGCCCTCCCATTGCCTCACCAAGCGCCAGGCGCCAACCGAGCGAGGCAATCTCATCCGACGGAGCGGTCAGCTCCACGGCGCGCCGGAGCAGGTTCATCGCCGCCGGGCCGTCAGCCTGCAGGAGGGCCGCCTGGCCTGCCGTGCCGAGGGCGATCGCCGCTCGGCTGACCAGGTCCGGCAGCCGTGGATCCGCCGGATCGAGCTCTCGCCGGTAGCGGACCGCCTGCTCAAGGTGGTAGCCGATGATCGGCCGGTACTCATCGACGCGGTCGCCCAGCATCTCCTCCAGCCAATCGGCGAAGTGCGCGTGCAGCTCGGCCCGGCTGAGCTTGGCGATGGCCTGGTAGGCCGCGTCGCGAATTAACTGGTGGCGGAATCGGTACGCCTCGCGGCCCACCAGCTCCGCGCGCTCGGGCGCGACGAATTCGCGCCGGGTGAGCGTCATCAGCGACGAGCCAACAGTGCCGCGCTGCGTTTCCGGGGAGAGCTCAGCCACCGCGTCGCGATGGAAGAACGTCCCTTCCACCGAGCCCCGCTCAAGGACGCCTCGTTCGGTTGAGCCGAGGCCGTCGAGGCGGGCGGCGAGCAGGGCCTGGATGGTGGCCGGGACGCTGAGCTCGGACATGTCTCCGCTCACCGTCCACCGGCCTTCCTCGCGGGCCAGTGCGCCATCGTCGATGAGCTTGGCCAGCATCTCCTCCACGAACAGCGGATTGCCCTCGGCAGCGGCCCGAACCCGAGCGAACATGGTGGCGGGCAGGTCCGCTCGTCCCAGGAGCTGCTCCACGAGCTGACCGGTCTCGTCTGCGCTCAAGGGCTCGAGCGTGATCATCGTGGCAAAGCGCTTGCCGCCGCCCCATGCCGGTCGAACCTCCAGCAGCTCCGGCCGAGCCATGGCGATGAGGAGGATCGGTGCGTTCTGCGACCAGTCGGCAATGTGCTCTACCAGGTCGAGCATCAGTGGCTGCGCCCACTGCAGGTCGTCCAGGACGACAACCAGGGGTCGGTCCGAGGCGAGCACCTCCAGGAACGCGCGGATCGCCCACGGGTTCTCCTCGGGCGAAGGTTCGCCGGTTGTCACACCGATGACCTGGCCAATGAGCGTGGCAATACGCTCGCTATCCGGGTGGTCGCCCAGAACGGCCTCGATGGCCGCCACGTCCCCGCCGGCATCGGTATCGCTGTTGGTACCGATGCCGGTGGCATCCCGAACGATTTCGCCGACCGGCCAGTAGGTGATGCCGTCGCCGTACGACAGGCATCGGCCACGAACGACCCGGGCCTGGTCGCCCAGGGCGTCGGCGAACTCGTTGACGAGGCGCGACTTGCCCACGCCTGCCGCGCCCAGGATGGTGAACAGGTGACAGACGCGCTGGTCACGCACCTCAGCGAACGCGTCGTCGAGCGACCGCCGCTGCCGTTCGCGGCCGATCATCGGTGCGTCCAGGCGTCGCTCGTGGCCCGCAGCGGATTGGTCCACCGCGAGCAGCCGGAAGGCCTCGATCGTGGCCTGGCGGCCCTTGACCGAGATGTCTCCCAGGGGCTCCACCTGGACCGCGTCGCGGACCAGGCCCTGGGTCTGGGCGGTGATCAGGATCTCGCCAGGCTGCGCGGCCTGCTGGAGGCGTGCAGCCACGTTCACCGCGTCCCCCGTGACCATGCGCTGGCCCGCCGCTCCGTCACCGGCGACCACCTCGCCGGTGGCGATCCCGGTCCGCCATGCCAAGGCCGCATCGCCGCCAGCGTCGGGGGCCAGGGCCTCGCGAATCTCGGCCGCGGCACGAACCGCTCGGAGCGCGTCGTCCTCGTGGACCCGCGGGATGCCGAACACGGCCATCGCCGCGTCGCCGATGAACTTCTCCAGCACGCCGCCGTGCCGCTCGACGATGGCCCGCACGGTGTCGAACGACCGGGTCAGCAGCCCGCGCAGCGTCTCCGGGTCGAGCTGCTCCCCCAGGGCCGTGGAACCGACCAGGTCACAGAACAGGACCGTGACCGTCTTGCGGGTCTCGCTCGACCGCGCACCGCGGCGCCTCCAGCGGTGCGCCGCATCCGTTGCAGAACCGCGACCCGGCGGGGTTCTCCGCCCCGCAGTTGGCGCAGGGGAGCGTCGCCGTCGGTCATTGCGACCACTCGGCGATGAGGTTCTTGGTTCGTTCGATGCTCGGAATCACGCCCTTGCGTTCATACAGCTCGAGGCCCAGCCGGGCAGATTCGAGCGCCTCGGCCGTCCGGCCGGCGTCATGGAGGACCCGCGCCTGGAGCAGGCGCAGGTCGGCCGATCTGCTGGAGGTAGTCGGTGGCCTCGGACAGCGCGACGGCCTCGGCCGCGAGGTGACGGCCGCATCGAAGTCCCCCCGCGCGGCCAGAACGCGCGCCTGTACGGCGCGCCCGGTCCCTGCGACGCCACGTCATCGTCCGAGCGTGGTCTCGCGGGCAATGGTCGCGAATCGCCACGCCTCGTCGTACCGACCCAGCTCCACGAGCGCCGTCGCCGCCCAACCAGCGATCGGTCGAGGCGAACGCTCGGTCTCCTGTCGCGCTGAGCGCCTCATAGCTACCGATCATCACGTCCACGGCGAGTTCGTAGTTCCCGGCGAGCATCTCCAGGGGGCCGAGGAAGTGGCCGTCAACCGAAATCGCGGCCACGCGCAGGCCGAGGTCCTCGGCTTCCTGCTTGGCCTCGGCCAGGAGGCGGCGGGCATCGTCGAACCGACCTTCCAGGCCGGCCAGGCCGCCCAGGTGCCGCTTGTAGGTCGCGCCGAGGTCGGTCGGGCGGATCACGTCCTCGATCCGCCGGATGCCCTCGGCACCGGCGTCGGTCCCCAGTAGATGGCGCCGAACAGCCAGGCCGGCGTGGGTAGCCGGCCTCGGCCGCCTCCGCGACCAGCGGCCAGATCCGTCGCTCGGCTTCGGCAGCGCGTCCGCTGAAGAAGAAGTTGGCGGCTGCGAAGACACGGGCGTACCACGCCCCGCGCGTGTCTCCCAGCCGCTCAAGGGTGCTCCCCAGTTCCTCGGATTCGGCGATGACCTCGGTGCCGGACGCGCGCGGACCGAGCTCTGAATCTCGAGCAGGATCAGCGATGCCTGGGCAACGCTCAACTCGTCGCCGGCCTGCTTCGCGCTCGTCGATGACCTCGACCAGCATGGTTTCCGCGCGGAGCGCCTCGCCCGGACTGGTAGAGCACCCGCGCGAGGTCGACCGCGACGAGCCAGTCGCCTCGAGGCGCCCGGTCCGGAACGAGTTCGAGCGCACGCTCCAGCAGTCCCAGCGCGGCATGAACATCGTGGCGCATGTCCGCGCGCCGACCGGCCGAGGCGAGGAGATTCCGCCGCCTCGCAGCGAGCTCATGCGCGTGGGCATCGGGTGGGCCCAGCTCCGCTCGGTAGCGGTAGGCCTGCTCGAGGTGGTAGCCGATGATCTCCTCGTATTCGGTCTGCCGCTCACCGACGACCTCGCTCCAGCCATGCGGCAAATTGCTCGATGCAGCTCCGACCGGGTCTGCTTGGCCAAGGCCTGATAGGCCGCGTCCCGGATCAGGAGGTGCCGGAAGCGATACGCCTCCTCCCCCGCGAACGCCGCCTGGTCGGGACGCACCAATTCCATGCGCATGAGGCTCGCCAGTCGGTCTCGCACCTGCGGACGGAGCGATTTCGGGTGCCAGAGCCGTCACGGCGCCGCGATGGAACACCTTCCCCTCGACCGAGGCGCGCTCGATGACCGCCCGTTCCTCGCCGCTCAAACCGTCCAACCGAGCTGCCAGCAGGGCCTGGATCGTCGGTGGCAAGGTCAGCTTGGCCAGATCCCCGGGGGCGTCCCAGCCGTCGCCCACGCGAACCAGGAAGCCATCGTCAATGAGCTTACCGAGGAGCTCCTCGACGAAGAGTGGATTGCCCTCGGCGGCATGGCTGATATGGGCCCGGAACTCGGCGGGGATATCGGCGCGCCCGAGCAGGCTGGCGACCAGCTCATCGCTCTCGACCTCGGACAGGGGCTCGAGCTGCATGGTCGTGACCCATCGTTTGCCCCCGCTCCAGGCGGGCCGCTTCTCGAGCAGCTCCGGGCGGGCCATCGCAAGGACGAGGATCGGCGCGTCGCGAGTCCAGTCGGCCATGTGCTCGATCAGGTCGAGAAACGTCTCCTCGCCCCAGTGGATGTCGTCGAAGACGAGGACCAGCGGGCGGCGGCGAGCCATGGCCTCGAACGTCTTACGGATGGCCCAGAACATCTCCTCGGAAGCCGGGACGGCTGGCGAGAGGCCGAGCAGGCCGCCAACGACGCCGGCAATGCGATCCGCCTCCGGTTCGGCGGCGAGCGCATCTCGGAGGTGCTTCGCGGCGGATTCGGCAGGCTCGTTATCGGTGATTCCAAGCCCATCACGGATGGCCTCGACCGCCGGCCAGTAGGTGATCCCCCGACCGTACGCCAGGCACCGACCCTGGGCAACCTGGGCCTGGTCGCTGACCGAGGCCAGAAACTCGTCGACCAGCCGCGATTTGCCCACGCCAGCCGCACCGAGGATGGTGAAGAGGTGGCAGATCCGCTCCTCGACCGCCTCGTGGAACGCGTCATCGAGGAGGCGAAGCGGACGGCGGCGACCGACGAGCGGGGCTTCGAGGGGTCGAGCCTGCCGACCAACGGCATCCGTGACGTCAGCCAGACGCCACGCCGGCACCGGCTCGGCCTTGCCCTTCAGGGAGAGAGGCTCGATGGCAACCGCGTCCACGGCGGAGCGGACGAGGGCAAACGTGTCGCCGCCCAGCAGGATCTGGCCCGGTGTGGCGGCGCCTTCCAGGCGGGCGGCCACGTTCACGGCATCGCCGGTGACGATCCGCTGTCCGGTGCTGGCATCGCCCGCGACGACTTCGCCGGTGTTGATCCCCATCCGCCATTCCACGGTGGCGCCCCGTTCGGCCTTGATTGCGGCGTCCAGCACCGCCAGCCGCTCCCGGATCTCGACCGCGGCCCGGCACGCACGCAGGGCATCGTCCTCGTGGACTACCGGCACGCCGAAGACGGCCATCACCGCGTCACCGATGAACTTCTCGACCACGCCGCCGTGGAACTCGATGACCTCGCGCATGACGTCGAAGTAGCGCGTCATCAGGCCGCGCAGCGACTCGGGATCGATCCGCTCACCCAGGGCCGTCGACGAGGTCGCATCGCAGAACAGGACGGTGACCGTCTTGCGCGTCTCGGCTACGGCCGCCGTGGGACCTTCCATGGGCGTGGCGCAGGTCGAGCAGAAGCGCGACCCGGGGAGATTCTCCGCCCCGCATGACGGGCAGGGGACGGTCGCGGTCACCCCGCCGCCCCCGCAGACAGGCGGGCCACCGCCGCGTCCAGGCGGGCCAGCGTGGGCTCGCGACCAAGGAGGACCATGGACCCGAAGAGCGGCGGAGAGACGGCCTTCCCCGTCACCGCGATCCGCAGCGGCCGGAAGAAGTCACCCGCCTTCCAGCCAAGTGATTCCGCCGCCGCACGGCCGGCGGCCTCCAGCGCGTCAGCGGACCAATCCGGGGAAGCGACGAGTGCGTCCTGGGCGGCGGCCAACGCTGTCGCGACCTCCGCCGCGTCCCGGCCCTTCGGCAACAGGTCATCCACGGTCCACCAGCCCGCCACCACGTCATCGGGCTCGGCCAGGAAGCCGGACAGCTCGACTGCATCGGTCAGGCGCACCATCCGCTCCTTCACGAGCGGCACCAGGCCAGCCAGCGTCTCGTCCGAGATCGCGGCCGGCATCAGCGGTCGGAGGCGCCCGGCCAGGTCCGCATCGGTCAGGGCGCGGATGTACACCCCGTTCAGGTAGTCCAGCCGGTCTCGGTCGAACACCGCTCCCGCTTTGTGGACCTCCCCGATCTCGAACCGGGAGGCGAGTTGGTCCAGCGAGAAGATCTCCTCCTCGGTTCCTGGCGACCAGCCCAGGAAGGCAAGGAAGTTGACCATGGCCTCAGGCAGGTAGCCCTGCGCCCGGTAATCGGCGATCGCGGTCTGCGACTTGCGCTTGCTCATCTTCGAGCGGTCGGGATTGAGAATGAGCGGGATATGCCCGAACACCGGCTCGCGATAGCCCAGGGCCCGGATCAGCGCGATGTGCTTGGGCGTATTGGACAGGTGATCCTCGCCCCGAATGACGTGGCTGATCTCCATCTGCTCGTCGTCGATGACGACCACAAAGTGGTACAGCGGCACGCCATCGGCCCGGACGATCACGAAGTCGCCCAGCAGGGCGTTGTCGAATACCACCTCGCCCCGGATCAGGTCGTCGAAGCGGATGCTCTCCGCCGGGACCCGGAAGCGCACCGCCGGACGGCGGCCCTCGGCCTCGAAGGTTGCCCGGTCGGCATCGGTCAGGTTCAGGCAGCGGCCGTTGTAGCGAGGCGGCTCCTTGTGGGCCTCCTGCTCCCGCCGGACGGCGTCCAGCTCCTCGGTCGTGCACCAGCAGTGGTACGCGGCGCCCGAGGCCAGGAGCCGGTCCGCCTCGCGGGCGTATCGGTCAAATCGCAGGCTCTGGCGGTAGGGGGCGTACGGACCGATGTCGTCGCCACCCGCGCTCTGCGGTCCCTCGTCCCAGGTGATGCCCAGCCAGCGGAGGTTGTCGAGGATGTCGTGCTCGAAGGCGGCCGTGCTGCGGGCGAGGTCCGTGTCCTCGATGCGCAGGACGTACGTGCCGCCCACGTGGCGCGCGAACAGGTAGTTGTACAGGCTCGTGCGCGCGGTCCCGATGTGCAGCGGCCCGGTGGGGCTGGGCGCCATCCGAACGCGGATCGGACGACTGGCGGCGTCTGGGCTCATGGGTCTCGCGATGGTACCGCCCGGCCCGACCGAATAGAGCGGCGGCGTATCCTGCCCGGCCATGGGTCGACGCCAGCTCGCGGACGTGCTGCCGCTCCTCGAGTCACCCGCTCCGGCCGCTCTGGTGGTCTATCGCCGTGACGGAAGCGCTCACCTGTCGCCGGTGTGGTTCCGATGGACAGGCGAGGCGTTCGAGGTGGTGATCGCCCAGGGCGACGGCAAGCTCAAGCACCTGGAGCACGACCGACGAGCGTCGCTGCTCATCTTCGAAGCGGTCCCACCGTTTCGCGGCGTCCAGGTTGACGGCACGGCCGAGATCCGGACCGATGGGGTGACCGAGGCGCGACTGAGCATTGCCAGCCGCTACATCGGCGAGGCTGGTGGCCGTGCGCTCGTGAAGCGCCGCGGGGATACGGGCGTCGTGCTCACCCTACGACCCACCAACCCCCGCGTCTGGGATCTGGCCGAGCTGGACAACGGGGCCTAGTCGCCCAGCAGGCTCTCCACCGCCGGTTGGATGACCTCGACCCAGAGCGTGTACTGCGCCCCGCTGGGGTGCAGGCCGTCATCGGCCACCAGTGATCGGTCGGTGGCCGCCGCCTGTGAGATGGCGAAGACCTCGGGCACGAACGCGATCCCGCGGGCCTCGGCCGCCGCCTGAAGGACGGTGTTGAAGTCGTTGATCGCCGCGCTCTGCTGGGCCGGGCTGCCATACGACGCTCCCATGGGCGTCATTGTGTAGTCGGGCGTTGCCACGGCCACGATCCGGCCTGCCGGGAGGCGGCCCAGGAGGTCATCCAGGATCGTTTCCACGTTGGTCACGTACGTGGAGCGCGGCACGGCCCGCACGACGTCGTTGACGCCGATCATCAGGGTGACGAACTCCGGATCCAGCGCGTCGAGTGCAGGCAGCTCGTCGTGGATCAGGTCATCGGTGCTGTACCCGTTCACGCCCAGGTTGGCGACCAGCACCAGCCGGCCGTCGAGCCTGGCCACGAGCTGGCTCGGCCACGACGCGTCCGCCCTGACCGATGTGCCGATCGTGTACGAGTCGCCCAAGGCCACGTACCGGATGCCGTCGGCCGAGGGACTGACCGATGAGGGTGGTTGGCTGGTCATGGCGCACGCTCCGCACACGACGAGCACGGTGCCCGCCACCATCCACAATACGGCCGTGTTCCTGAGCGGCACGATCCTGAACGTCATCACCGTCCTGCTGGGCACCGGCCTGGGGCTGCTCGTCGGCCACCGCATGCCGGTCAGGATGCAGGAGAGCCTGGTGACGGGGCTCGGGTTCTTCACGGTCCTGATCTCGATCTCGCTGGGACTTCGGCTGTTCACCGACCCGCTGGCTCAGCCGGGAGACGAGCTGGCGGTCCTCGCCGCCGTGCTGGCGGGCGTGGCCATCGGTGAGCTGCTGCGACTTCAGGATGGGCTCGAAGCGTTGGGCGCGTGGTTCCAGCGACGGCTCGTGGGGAGCGGCGAGGACTCGGCGGGGTCGCGCGTCGCTGAGGGGTTCGTCACCGCCAGCCTCGTGTTCTGCGTCGGCCCGCTGACCATTCTCGGCTCGCTCCAGAACGGGCTGACCGGGGACGCACAGCTGCTCGCCATCAAGGCGCTGCTCGACGGCGTGGCGGCGATCGCCTTCGCGGCGGCACTCGGCTGGGGAGTGGCCCTGTCGGCCATGACCGTGCTGGTCGTCCAGGGCACCATCGCGGCCTTCGCGACCGTCCTCGCGCCGGTCCTCGACGACATCACGATCCTGGCCATCACCGCGACGGGCGGGATCATCCTGCTGGGCGTCGCCCTCCGCCTGCTCGACCTCAAGCCGGTGCGCGTCACGAACTTCCTGCCCGCGCTGCTGCTGGCCCCCATCTTCATCCGGGTCGCGGACCTGATCCGGGGGTGGCTCGGCTAGGGTCCACCCGCCATCTCGAGCGTGAACACGGGGCGTACTGCGCCAACCAGCTCCCCGCGCGGCATGTCCACGACCGCTGGCGAGGCGTGGTGTTCCAACGCCGCCATCTCCGCCTCACCCAGGAAACCGATCTGTCGCAGCGCCTCGCAGGTAGCGACCGGCCCCGCCCGACGTGAGCCATCCCCGTCCTCGATCTTCACCGCCACCCCGGTCGCCGGCTTCCCCGGTCCCAGCGCGTCCGGGAGGAGGCCCACGCAGCGCAGGCCCTCGGCTCCCCCCTTGGCCACCAGCCGTCCCGGCGCCGCGCGCATGAGGTCCGTGTCGAACTGACGCCGCTCCCCTGAGATCAGCTCGGGGTACGCGAGCATGGCGTCGCGGATGCGGGTCAGGGCCTCGACGAGGGCCGGTTCCACGCCTTTGGTGCGACTGAGTGATGTGGGATCCGCAAGGTGGGCATAGGCGCGCGCGGCGGCCGTCAGCGGGATCGCGAAGCTGACCACCCCACAGCCATCGGTCGCGGTCCCCACCTGGCGGACCGGGATGCCGGACACGGCCGCCACGACGTCGCGGGCCAGCACCTGGCAGGGATGATCGGGCTCCCAGTAGGTCTCGACGTCCCAGCCGGCGGCCTTGGCATGCAGGGCCATGGCCGCATGCTTGCCGGAGCAGTTGTGGCGCAGCTCGTTGAGCGGCTCACCGTCGCGAGCCAGGCGCTGGGCGGTCTCCCCGTCGAAGGGCGGGTGCACGCCGCACTGAAGCACGTCGCGGGTCAGCCCACCGGTCCGCAACGCGGCCTGGACCAGGCGGACGTGTCGATCCTCGCCGGCGTGGCTGGCGGCCATGACGGCCATGGTCTGGACCGGATCGGGGAAGTCGTACGCGTCGAATCGGCCTGAGGCGACGAAGGGCGCCAATTGGAACGGCTTGGCCGATGAGCGGAGGAAGACCGATCCCTCGAGGTCGCCGGCATGGGCGAGGAGGGAGCCGTCGGGGTCGACGACGGCGATGGAACCTCGGTGCCGGGACTCAACCCGGTCCCCGCGCGTGACCTCTACGAGGAGCGCGGTGGTGGTGGTGGCCTGACGGCTACCGGGCGTCGCCGGGACCGGTCGGCTGCCGGCTGCTGCCGGCGGCAGCGGATGCGGGCTCGCCCATCACCTCGGCGGAGAAGAGGGCGGCGGCCTCGGCCGGCTCGACGGCCTTGGCGGCCGAACGGGACGAGGAGGCGGGGGCGGCCGGGGCGGAATCCGCCGAGGCTGCCCCGCCACTGCTCGACTTGGAGCCTGCGGACCCACCGTCAGCGGCAGCTGCACCAGCTCCGCCTTCGGCCGGGGTCTTGCGGGCCATGGTCACGGCACCCTCGAAGAAGGCGCCTTCCTTGATCACGAGGACCTGGGTCTTGACCTCGCCCTTCACGCGACCGGTCGAGCCGATCTCGAATCGGCCCCCCGAGTCCACGTTGCCCTCGTAGTCACCGTTGATGACCACGTTATGGGCCTTGATGCTGGCTCGCACGCGAGCCTGCGGGCTGAGGACGAGGGTGCCCTGGCATTCGATCTCCCCCTGCGCTTCGCCATCGATCCGCAGGTCGCGGTCGCTGACGAACTTCCCGTTGAAACGGGCGTGGGAGTCGAGGATGCCCTCGGTGGTGGCGGCGTCCCGTTTGTACTCCGGCGCGGCTGGAGCGGCTGCGGGTGTCTCGCTCGCTACGTCCTGGTACAGGGAGCCGATCAACTCTTCCTGCGGCGCGTCGGCCCGCGCGTCGCGTTTCCCAAAGACCATATGCGTATCCTCTGAGTGCGGCGGGCGGGCACGCGGGTCGCGCGCACGCGGATCCATGTGGGACCGATAGCCTATCAGCCCCGCACCCTTCTCGGTAGTCCGCCCCTTGCAGGGCGGCGCGTGGACGCGCCAGATCTTCCGACCGCGGGACTAGAATCCGCGCCAGTGTCAGCCGCCGAGACAAACCCCCTTCCAGCGTCGGTCCACGTTTCGTCGCACCCCCTGGTGCGGCACAAGCTGTCGCTGCTCCGTGACCAGACGACCGAGCCCAAGAAGTTCCGCGAGCTCGTCCGCGAGCTGTCGTGGCTCCTGGGCTACGAGGCGATGGCCGATCTGAGCACCGAGCCGTACGAGCTCGACACGCCCCTCGAGCGGATCATCGGGACCCGCCTGGAGCCGAAGGTGGGCCTGGTGCCCGTCCTGCGCGCCGGGCTGGGCATGGTGGACGCGATGCTCGAGCTGATGCCCATGGCCGAGGTGTGGCACATCGGCCTGTATCGCGACGAACGAACCCTCAAGCCGGTCGAGTACTACAACAAGCTGCCGAACGCGGCCACCGTCCAGGTGTGCCTGATCCTGGACCCGATGCTCGCGACCGGCGGATCGTCGGCCGCCACGGTGGACATCCTCAAAGCGTGGGGCGCCGCACGCATCAAGCAGGTCTCGCTGATCGCCGCCCCAGAGGGGATCGCGACCCTGACCGCGGCCCACCCGGACGTCGAGATCCATGTCGGGGCGGTGGATCGCCAGCTCAACGAGCGCGGTTACATCATGCCCGGCCTGGGCGATGCCGGAGACCGCCAGTTCGGCACCTCGCCGCCTGCGTCGGGAGCCTGACCAGGGCTGACCTGGGCGGCACCGATGGGCGCCGGACCATCCCGAACTCGGGACAACGAAATGTCCCGAAGTGACCGCCCCCGGTACCGCCGATGTGACTCCGCGGCGCCGTTGGCTGCCCCTTCGGGACGCCCAGAACAGTACCGGCCGGGCCGGCGGGGAGGCAATCCCGCTTATCCCCGACTTTTGATGCCCCGTTGACAATTGTCCACACCCTGTCCCCAAACGGGTACGGAGATGCCAAAATCTACGGCCGACGCGCCGTACGAAGGATTCGTCCCATGTGCCTCCTTCTCGCCCTCCTGCTGGCCGGTCCGCGGCTGGTCATCTTCATCTGGTACTTCGCCGAACCGGCGCGCTGGGCCGCCGCATTCAGCTCGGCGATCGTTCCCATCGTCGGCTTCCTGATCTTCCCGTGGACCACGATCATGTACATGCTTGTGTCACCGCTCGGCGTCGAGGGTTTCGACTGGCTGTGGCTGGCGCTTGCAGTCGTGGCCGACATCGGCTCGCTGACGAGTGGTGCGTGGAAGGGCCGCCAGCAAATGTCCTCGAGCTCGACCCCCACTGCGACCTGAGCCCATGACCAACCGGCGCCAATTGGGGGATGGTGGCCGTCAGAACCCGTCATACCATCCCGAGGTCTCCCGGTCGGGAGCCTGAATCTGGAGGACCCGCCCCAATGTGCCTGCTCATTCTCTTGCTCTTCGGGGGACCCCGCATCATCTCCGTGATCTGGTACGTCGTTGACCAGGCGCGTTGGACCGCGACCTTCGACGGCTTCCTGATCCCGCTCCTCGGATTCATCTTCCTGCCGTGGACCCTGGTCATGTACGTCCTGGTCGGGCCGGTCGTCGACGGCGGCGAGTGGCTCCTGATCGGGATGGGCCTCCTGGCTGATGCCCTGGCGTGGAGCAGCAGCGCCTACAAGGGACGTGAGCGCGGGTACGGGTTCAAGACCCAGGCCTAGAGCCCTGGCATGGCGGCCCTCGTCGGCGGCTGAACGGCGCCGCACGGCGAGGGCTACACTCGGGCCCCGTGGGAGGTCCAATTGTCTGACCAGCATGTGACGGTGGCCGTGACCGGCGCGGCAGGCCAGATTGGCTACGCGCTCGTGTTCCGGATCGCGTCGGGCCAGATGTTCGGACCCCAGACCAGCGTGGAGCTCCGGTTGCTGGAGCTCGAGGCGGCCCTCCCCTCCCTGGAGGGCGTGGCCATGGAGCTTGAGGACTGCGCGTTCCCGCTCCTGCGTGGCGTGGTGACCACCTCGAGCGCCGATGAGGCGTTCCGGGGCGCGAACTGGTCCCTGCTCGTGGGCGCCGTGCCGCGCAAGGCGGGCATGGAGCGCAAGGACCTGCTGGGTATCAACGCCGGGATCTTCGGGGCGCAGGGTCGTTCCATCGCGGCCAACGCCGCGGACGACGTGCGGGTGCTGGTCGTGGGCAACCCGTGCAACACGAATTGCCTGATCGCGTCCGGTGCGGCGCCGGACATCCCGCGCGACCGGTTCTTTGCCATGACCATGCTCGACGAGACGCGCGGGAGAGCACTCTTGGCCCGTCGCGCCGGCGCCACGGTGGCCGAGGTACGTGACCTCGTGATCTGGGGTAACCACTCGTCGACCCAGTTCCCCGACGCGTTCCACGCCACGATCGGCGGACGCGCGGCGGCCGAGGTCATCAACGACGACGCCTGGCTGCGCGGCGAGTTCATCACCACCGTCCAGCAGCGCGGCGCGGCGATCATCGCGGCGCGCGGCATGTCGTCTGCGGCCTCCGCCGCGAACGCGGTGGTCGAGACCGTGCGCAACGTCGCTGCTCCCACCGGTCAGATCTTCTCGACCGCGGTTCCGTCGCCCGGTCCGGAGGCTGGGTACGGGGTGCCGGAGGGCATCGTCTTTGGCTACCCGATGCGCGGTGGCGCGCCGGGCGAGGTCGAGATCGTGCAGGGCATTGCCCACGACGAGTGGGCCCAGGGTCAGATCGCCGCCACCTTGGCCGAGCTGGTCGAGGAGCGGGACGCGGTCACGACCCTTGCGACCGAGGCAGCGGCAGGCGCAGCATGACCGACACCATGAGCACCAACGGCCTGACCGATACCATCGCGCCCCCCGACTCGGTCAGCGTCACGGCGGGTGACAAGCAGGCCGAGCTGCCCGTCGTCCGCGGCCATGACGGCGACGATGCCATCGACATCGGTCAGTTGCGGAGTGAGACCGGGCTCATCACGCTCGATCCGGGCTACAAGAACACGGCGTCTTCTACTTCGGCCATCACCTTCCTCGACGGCGAGGCCGGGGTGCTCCGCTACCGCGGCTACCCGATCGAGCAGGTGGCGGCCCGCTCCTCGTTCCTCGAGACGGCGTACCTGCTGATCTACGGGGAGCTGCCTACCGAGGCGGAGTACGGCAACTGGCTGGACGACATCGTCCACCACACCCTGATCCACGAGGAGATGCGCCGCTTCTTCGACTCGTTTCCGTATGACGCCCATCCCATGGCGGTCCTCGCCAGCGGGACGGTGGGCCTGTCCACGTTCTACCAGGACAGCCACGACCCGTTCGACCGCGATGCGGTGGAGCTCACCATCCGGCGGCTGATCGCCAAGGTGCCCACCCTGGCGGCGTGGGCCTACAAGAAGTCCATCGGTCAGCCGTACGTCTACCCGCGCAACGACCTGGACTACGCGCCGAACTTCCTGCACATGATGTTCGCCGTCCCCGCCGAGCCGTACCAGGTCAGCTCGGTCGTGGCCGCCGCCCTGGAGCAGCTGCTGATCATGCATGCGGACCACGAGCAGAACCTGTCCACCTCCACGGTCCGCAACGTGGGAAGCGGCCAGGGCAACCTGTACGCCTGCATCAGCGCCGGGATGAGTGCCCTGTGGGGGCCGCTCCACGGCGGGGCGAACGAATCGGTCATCAAGACCCTCGAGAAGATCGCCGCCGATGGCGGCAACGTCGAGAAGTGGGTGGCCAAGGCCAAGGACCCCGAGGACCGCTTCAAGCTGCCCGGCTTCGGGCACCCGGTGTACCGCAACTTCGACCCGCGGGCCAAGCTCATCAAGGCCACCGCCGATCGGGTCCTCACCGCGCTGGGCGCCGACGGGGAGCTGTTCGACATCGCCAAGCGCCTGGAGGAGGTCGCGCTCAGTGACGACTACTTCATCGAGCGCAAGCTCTACCCGAACGTGGACTTCTACTCAGGCCTCATCTACCGCGCCGTCGGCTTCCCGAAGAACATGTTCACCGCGCTCTTCGCCATGGGTCGCCTCCCCGGCTGGATTGCCCAGTGGAAGGAGATGATCGAGGACCCGGAGACCAAGATCGCCCGCCCGCGCCAGCTGTACACCGGCGTGCCCGCGCGCGACTACGTGCCGATCGAGTCCCGGTAGCACCCGGCCCGCGTCCGCCCACCGTGCGCTTCACCGTCCTTGGGCGCTCGCCCGCAGTCCCGAACCCGGGCGAAGCCTGCGCGGGATACCTGGTCCATGGCGGGTCGACCCGGGTCATGGTGGACATCGGTCCGGGGACCGTCGCCCAGCTGCTGCGCCTGTGCAACCCGAGCGAGCTGGACGCGATCGTGATCAGCCACATGCACACCGATCACTTCCTGGACCTGGTCACCCTCCGCTACTCCTTCCCCTGGAAGGACGAGATCAACCCCAAGCTCCGCGTGTTCCTGCCACCGGGCGCCACGGCCCAGATGGAGCACGTGGCCATGGGCGCGGGCATCCCGGACTACTTCGCGCGGAGCTTCTCGTTCATCGAGCACGACGGGAGCTCCGCCCTCGAGATCGGGGACCTGCGGCTGGAGCCCACGCCCACCGTCCATTTCGTGCCCACCTGGGGCTTCCGGGTCACAGCGCGGCCTGCTTCGGGGGACGGAGCTGGAACGATTGCCTACTCCGCCGACTCGTCCCCCACGCCCAACCTGGACGTGCTGGCCGAACGAGCCGATCTGTTCATCTGCGAGGCCGCCCTGCGGAAGGTGACCGATGACGCGCCACCGCCCGAGCGGCGCGGGCACCTTGTGCCTGAAGAAGCGGGCGAAGTTGCCCAGCGAAGCGGCGTGGTGCGGATGGTCCTCACCCACCTCCCGGTGAATTCAGACGGCGGCTCGTGGGCGCTGACCCAGGCCGCCACGACGTTCGAAGGTCCGGTGGAGCTGGCCGAGAGCCTGCGCGCCTGGGAGGTCTGATCGCCTCCACGGCTTGATTGGGCCGATCGGGCCCGCGTCCCGGTGTCGTCCGGCACTGGCGCCCCGCCCGCCTCCACGCGACGCTTGCCTCGTGAAGGAGGCAAACGAAATGACACGCCTGACATGGCGAGATGCGGTGACAACGGGACTCCTGGTGATCGTGGGCCTGGTGACCTACCTGTACACGGTGGGAACCGATCTCGCGGTGATCAACGAGACCCGAGGTGCCCTGGTCGTGCTCGGTGCTGCCGGGCTCGGCATGTGCATCGTGGGCGGCGCTTCCGGTTTCGTGGGGTCCAACCCCTACACCGGGCTGCAGTCCGTCCTGGGCACCGCGGCCGCGGCGCTGCTGGCGATCGGCCTGATCACCGCGGCCTCGTGGACCGTGGTCTGGCTCGGGATCGACATCGCGGCGATGTGGGCCATCGCCCTCGCGTACCGGGTGTTCACAGCACCCGTGCACGGTCCATCGCACGCCTGAACCGATCTCCGGTTCTCTCGGGCGGGCGGCTCCGGCCGCCCGCCTTCGCTAGGCGCTGACCCGGGCCTCGGCGATCCAGCGGTCGGCGGCCCATACGGCGAGGCCCCACAGCACGCTCATGGCCAGCGTGGCGACGAGGACGGCGGCGGCCAGGATCAGGTGGCCGGTCGAGATGCCGGCCCCCAGCACGACGGTGACCATGCTGCCGAACACGATCGTCAGCACGGACATGAACAGACCGATCCGAATCGCGGTCCAGATGAACCAGCGCGCCGTGTGGCTCTGGGCCCGCCCCGACAGCCACAGGACCGTGGGGCCGGTCGCGCCATACAGGGCCACGTAGAAACCGAAGTCGCTGAACAGCGCTCCCGGGCCAAGGCGCTGGTCCAGGACCGCGATCGCCACGAACCAGGCGGCGAGCAACGCGCTCCCCGCCCCGACGATGAGCAGCCAGATCAGGAGGAGCGTGGCCGTCCCACCGGACAGGCGCTCCACCAGCTCGCCCGAATCGGTCTCCACCACCTCGGTGGGGCCGTCGGGGTTGGGCTGGGGATCGGGATCGGTGCGCATCGGTATCGGTCTGAAATCGGTCTGCCGGCCGGGGCTCAACCGCCGGTCAGGGCCTGCTCGAGGTCCGCGACCAGGTCCTCCGCGGCCTCGATCCCGACCGAGAGGCGGACGAGGTCGTGGGGCACCGCCAACTTGGAGTCGGCCACCGATGCGTGGGTCATGACCGCCGGGACCTCGATCAGCGACTCGACGGCACCCAGCGACTCGGCCAGGGTGAAGACCTTCGTCGCGCCGGCGACTCGTCGAGCCTCCGCTTCCCCGCCGGTGAGCTGGAACGAGAGCATGGCCCCCGGCTGGCGCATCTGGCGCTCGACCAGCTCCTGCTGGGGGTGGTCCGCCAGGCCGGGGTAGTGAACGGCGCTGACCTCGGGCCGATGGGTCAGCCACTCCGCGATGATCGCGGCGTTGGCGCAGGCGCGGTCCATCCGGACGGCCAGCGTGCGCAGGCCGCGCAGGACGAGCCAGCAGTCGAATGGGCTCGGTACCGCCCCCGCCGCGTTCTGGTGGAAGTGGAGCTGCTCGGCGATCTCGGCCGATCGGGTGGCGATCAACCCGCCCACGGCGTCGGAGTGGCCGCCCAGGTATTTCGTGGCCGAATGGAGGACCACGTCTGCCCCGAGCTCCAGCGGTCGCTGGAGGTAGGGCGTGGCGAACGTGTTGTCCACGACCGTGAGCGCGCCCGCGGTGGCGGCCAGGCGTGCCACCTTGCTGATGTCCACCACCTTGAGGAGCGGGTTGGTGGGGCTCTCGACCCAGATCATCTTCGTGTCGGCGGTCATGGCAAAGGCCAGCGCGTCGAGGTCGCGGAGGTCCACGATGTCCACCAGCACGCCGTAGCGGGTCATGACCTTGTCGGCCAGGCGCCACGTCCCGCCGTATACGTCATCGCCCAGGAGGAGCCGATCCCCGGGTCCGAGGCGGTAGAAGAGAGCCTGGGTCGCGGCCAGGCCGGAGGCGAACGCCACACCATGGCGTGCGCTCTCGAGCTCGGCGATGGCCTGCTCGAGCGCGTTTCGGGTCGGGTTGCCGGTCCGCGCGTACTCGAAGCCGTTGCGCGGGTCGCCCACGGCGTCCTGCTGGAACGTGACGGCGGGCTGGATGGCCGGAACGACGGCCCCGGTCAGCGCATCCGGCTCGTGCCCGGTGTGGACCGTCAGCGTCTCGAAGCGCCTCTCCCCGGGGTCGTCCACTAGCGGGTGCGAGGGAAGCCCAGGTCGACCTGGCTGCTGCCCGGGTCGGGCCAGCGGGCGGTGACGACCTTGCCGCGAGTGAAGAACTGGATGCCCTCGGGACCGTACATGTGGAGGTCGCCGAACAGCGAGTTCTTCCACCCGCCGAACGAGTAGTAGGCCACCGGGACCGGGATCGGGACGTTGATGCCCACCATCCCGACGTTGATGTCGAACTGGAACTGGCGGGCCGCCCCGCCGTCCCGGGTGAAGATGGCCGTCCCGTTGGCGTACGGGTTGTCGTTGATCAAGCCGACCGCATCGGTGTAGGAGTCGGCGCGAACGACCTCCATCACCGGACCGAAGATCTCGTTCTGGTAGCAGTCCATGTCGGGGCGGACCTTGTCCAGCAGGGAGACGCCCAGGAAGAACCCGCCGCCATCGGCGTACAGGGGGTGCTTACGGCCGTCCACGACCAGCTCAGCGCCCTGGGCCGGGCCGCTGTCGAGGTAGGACGCCACCTTGTCGCGATGCTCCCGGGTGATGAGCGGGCCCATTTCGGAGTTGGGCTCCTCGCCGGGGCCGACCGTGATCTTGGGGAGGCGCTCCTTGATGGCCGCGATCAGCGGATCCGCGACGTCCCCCACCGCCACGACCACGCTGATAGCCATGCACCGCTCGCCGGCCGAGCCGTAGGCGGCGGACACGGCGGCATCGGCGGCCATCTCGATGTCGGCGTCGGGTAGGACGACCATGTGGTTCTTGGCCCCGCCCAGGGCCTGGACCCGCTTGCCGTTGCGGGTGCCGGTCTCGTAGATGTGGCGCGCGACCGGGGTGGACCCCACGAAGCTGACCGATGCGATGTCCGGGTGCTCCAAGATCCGATCCACCGCGATCCGGTCCCCGTTGATCACGTTGAAGACCCCATCCGGCAGCCCGGCCTCGGCCAGGAGCTCGGCCACGTACAGCGAGGCGGACGGATCCTTCTCGGACGGCTTGAGGATGAAGGTGTTCCCGCACGCGATGGCGTTGGCGAACATCCACATGGGGACCATGGCCGGGAAGTTGAACGGGGTGATGCCGGCCGCCACGCCCAGCGGCTGGCGGATCTGGTAGACGTCGATCCCGCCGCTCACCTGCTCGCTGAACGAGCCCTTCAGCAGGTGCGGGATGCCGGTCGCGAACTCGAGGTTCTCGACGCCCCGGGCCACCTCGCCCATGGCATCCGTGTGGACCTTGCCGTGCTCCGCGGTGAGGTGGCCCGCGATCTCGGTCCGGTGCTGGTCCACCAGGTTCCGGATGCGGAACATGATCTCGGTCCGCCGGCTGAGGGACGTGGCCCGCCAGCCGGGGAACGCCGCCTTGGCGGCGGCAACGGCGGCATCGACTTCCTCGACCGATGCGAAGTCGACCTCGCGCGCAACCTCCCCAGTCGCGGGGTTGTAGACCGGTCCGCGCCGTCCGCTGGTGCCGGCCACCCGCTTCCCACCGATCCAGTGGTTCACCACCGGCAGATCGGTCCGGCCGGCCGATTCCGTACTCGGTGGCTGGGCGGTCGTGGTCACACGGGTAGGGTACTTCGAGGCGCCGCCACGTGGCCAGCCTCGGTATGCGCGTGGCGCATGTATTGGCCAATTACGGCGCCCGGACCAGCGACCTGGCCCGTATGAGCGCCCTTTGCAGGCGATTTCAGGCTTGTGGCGCCTCAAACGGCCAAGCTGGAGCCCGAGACGGTCCCTACCTTGGCCGATACATGCGCGTGCCGCATCATCGGCGACGACCCGCTGCCAAGGCCACGCTACCCGCGGCGGACGACGACCTCGGGATGCGTGGCCCGCCAGTCGTAGTCCGCGACGGCCTCATTCGGACCGATGAGACCCGCTTCGTGCAGCCAATCGTCGTTGTACAGCTTGCCGATGTAGTTGCGGCCTGAGTCGGGCAGCAGGACGACGAACAGGGCACCGGGGTCGTCCACCTCCCGGGCAACCTGGAGCGCCGCCCACAGGGCCGTCCCGCCCGACTCCCCCACCAGGATCCCTTCGGCAGCCGTCGCCGCCCGGGCGGTCAGGAACGAATCCCGATCGGTCACGCGCACGATCACGTCGCAGACATCGGTGTCATAGGTCTCCGGCCAGAAGTCCTCGCCGATGCCCTCGGTCAGGTAGGGATGCACCGTGCCGCCGGAGTACACCGACCCGTCGGGGTCGGCGCCCACGATCACGACCTCAGGTCGTTGTTCGTGCAGGTACCGCCCGGCGCCGGACACGGTGCCGCCCGTGCCCAGGGCAACCACGAGGTGCGTGATCCGCCCCTCGGTCCCCTCCCAGATCTCGGGGCCGGTGGTCAGGTAGTGCGCCTCGGGGTTGGCCGGGTTCGTGTACTGGTTCGGCTTCCAGCCACCGGGCGTCTCGCTCGCGATGCGGTCGCTGACCTTGTAGTACGACCGGTCGTCCTCGGGGTCGACGTCGGTGGGGCAGAGGACCACCTCCGCGCCGTAGGCACGGAGCAGCGCCTGCTTCTCCGGCGACTGCTTGTCCGCCATGACGAAGATGCACCGATACCCCTTCACCGCGGCCGCCATGGCCAGCCCCACGCCCGTGTTGCCGCTGGTGGGCTCCACGATCACGCCGCCGGGCGTGAGGAGCCCGGCTCGCTCGGCGGCCTCGATCATCGGCATCGCGATCCGGTCCTTGACCGATCCTCCGGGATTCGATGACTCGAGCTTGGCGACGAGGCGCGGTTTCAGTCCGGCGGACAGGCGATCGAGTGCGACCAGCGGGGTGTTCCCCACCGCGGCCGTGATGTCGGGCAGGACGCCCGGCCGCTCAGCCAGCGTTCGGCTCCGGGGCCGGCTCGTCGGGCGGGGCCGGCTCGTCCGGCGGGGCCGGCTCGTCCGGCGGGGCCGGCTTATCCGCGGCGGCCTCTTCGGCCGCTTTCGCAGCCTCGCGCTCCTCCATCTCGATCAGAAACGCGCCCGGGACACCCCAGCCGTTGGCGTGCCGCACGGCGATCACCACGAAGCCGGTGACCGCGACCCCAACCCCCAGCAGGATGGCCACCGGAACGCCCCCAATCTCCCAGTTCCCCGTCCGGAACGTCTCGAGCACCGACCGAACCAGTCCATACCAGATGAAGTACATCATCCCCACGTCGCCGTCGTAGAGGCGCCGGGCGTACCGCCGTGCGATGAACAGCAGGACCACCACCCCAATCACGTTGAGGATCGATTCGTACAGGAAGAGGGGGTGGAAGAACGTCGAGTCGACCGGGTACTGGGCGAGATCGGTCCAAGGCGGAACACGATGGTCGGCGTCGATGGGAATGCCCCACGGCAGGGTCGTGGGCGGCCCGTACAGCTCCTGGTTGACGAAGTTTCCGAAGCGACCGATGGCCTGGGCCAGCAGTAGGGCCGGCGCAGCAATGTCGATCCAGCGCCAGAATTTGAGATGGCTGTATCGGGTGTAGAGATACAGCGCGAGCATCCCGCCGGCCACGCCACCGGGGATGCCCAGGCCGCCGTTCCAGACCTGCGGGATCAGCGCGGGGTTCTGCGAATAGAAGTCCCATTGATGGATGACGTGGTACAGCCGTGCGCCAATCAACCCGCCAATCGCGGCCACCAGGAGCATGGACCACACCTGCTCCGCGTCCTCGCCCCGCCGCCGGGCCTCGCGCGTGGCCAACCACGCCGCCGCGACTGCGGCGACGGCGAAGAGCACCCCATACCAGTGGATGCTGATGGGGCCGATCTGGAACGCGATCGGATTGATGAACACGGCCCGCGGATTCTACCCGCAGTCCTTCCGCAGTCAGCGGGCGCGACCCTATGCGCACGAATCCGCGACGAGTAAGGTGAATTCTGGATGACGACGACGGAGCGACCCGCCCTGCCGCTCTCGCAGCTGGTCACGCTGTCGACCTACTGGCTCGGGATCCTGACCCTGCAGTACGGCCTCGGGGTGGTCCTTCAGCCGATGGTCGAGGACATGGTCGGGACACAAATGTCCGCCATCGGGTTGGCCGTCATCAGCGGAGTGGCGGTCATCGCGTCAATCCTTGTCCAGCCCACCGTCGGCGTGATCAGCGACTACACCATCACCCGCTGGGGACGCCGAAAGCCATACATCCTGATCGGCGGGGTGTTCGACATGCTCTTCCTGTACGGCATTGCCTCTTCGAACACCTTCCTCGCGCTGGTGGCCTTCTACTTCCTGATCCAGGTCTCCTCGAACTTCGCCCAGGGCCCGTTCCAGGGCTACGTGCCCGACCTCGTTCCCGCCCGCCAGGTGGGCATGGCGAGCGGGCTGATGGGCCTGATGATCGTCCTGGGCACTGTCGCCGGTGCGGGCATCGCTGCCCTGGGTGGGAAGGAGGGCAATTCGCTCTTCGCCGCGACGCTGGCATTGGGCGCGGTGGAGATCGTGGCCATGGTCATCGTGGTGACCCGCGTCCACGAAGGGACGACCGGACCGAAGCGGACGATGTCGTGGCCGCGGGTCGCGTTGTCGGCATGGGGGACGGACATCCTGCGCGAGAAGAGCGTGCTGTGGCTGCTCCTCGTCCGCCTCCTGTTCCTTGGTGCCACGGCAGCCGTCACGTCGCTGGGCGTCTTCTACTTCCAGCGGGCGCACGGCCTGAGCAGGGATGAGGCCCTCCAGTTCAACTTCCTCGCGACCGTGATCGTGGCGAGCTTGTCCGGCCTCGCATCCATCCCCGGTGCGCGCCTGTCCGATCGGTACGGCCGAAAACCGGTCATCTACGCCGGCATGGCACTCCTGGCCGTTGGCCTGCTCGGCATGGCCTTGGCACCGACCCCCGAACTGGCGCTGGCGGTATTCCTGTCGGGTGGCATCGGCATCGGCCTGTTCCTGTCGGTGGACTGGGCGTTGATGACCGATGTGATTCCCAAGCACACGTCAGCGCGCTACATGGGGATCCTGAACGCCGGAACGGCCCTCGCCAGTCCGGTCTTCCTCGCCGTGGGCTCGCTGACGAGCTACGTGATTGCCACGTCGGTCGGAGATGCAGCCAGCATGCGGGCGGTGATGTTCGTGGGAGTCGGATTCGTGAGTCTGTCGGCGCTGGCCCTGCGCCAGGTCGATGCGCGCCGACGCGACCTGAACGAGCGGGTCGTAGCAGAGCCTGTCGCCGCGTGACCGAGCCGCGCGCCGAGAAGGGGGTACCCATCGACCTGCACCTCCTCGGCGTCACCGTCACGTGGCGCTACCGGGTGCAGTGGCTGCTGGTCCGCCTCGATCGTCCACACGCTGTTCAACGTGCGCGGCGAAGGACTCGAGAAGTGGCCTGCCGCCCCGTTCCAGCTGGTGTCCAACCACCATTCAGGCTGGGATCCCATGTTCATCGGCTCCATCAGCCCGCTCCGGCCGCGGATCACGTGGTTCGGTCCCAAGGAGGTGGACTTCACGAAGGGAACGAAGAACCGGGTCATTGGCTTCTTCGGCGGGGCCATCCCGTTCCACCCCCGCAAGACGAACCTGCGCTCCGCCCTGCGGGCGGTGCAGTACGTTTTCGACGAGGGTGGGGTGCTGGCCATCACGCCCGAAGGGACGCTGGGCTTCCGGGAGACCGAGCTGCTCCCCCTCCAGGACGGCGCGACCCTGTTCGCGGCCGTTTCCGGCGTCCCCGTGCTGCCCTGCGCGGTGATTGGCAGCTCCACCATCTGGTTCCGGAAGCGCCTCACCGTTCGCTTCGGCGACCCGATCATGGTGAGCAAGACCGATGACCGTGAAGCGCGCGACGCCCTCGCTGGGCAGGTCCGGGCCGCCATGCTCGCCCTCCTGCCCGTCGAGGAGCCGGTCTACCCGCGCCGCCGTCCCGCGGGGCAGTTCCTGAGCGACGTGTTCAACGGTCCCCGCGAGGTCACGATGCGCCGCGCGTACATGGCCGAGCTCGAGCAGACCGACGGGAGTGAGTCGGGCTAGCATCGGTCCATGCTGCCGTTCGCCTGGGCGCTCATGGTGCTGGCGGTCGTGGCCGGGTTCGTGATGATCGTGGCCTACTGGCTCGACGTGCAGGACCGGCCGGACCTCAGCCCGCGGGCGCGGATGGGCTGGTCGGGGGCGGTCCTCGTCTTCCCGGTCTCGATCCCGGCCTATGCCCTGGTCGGCGGGCCCGGCTGGCCACCGCTCCTCAAGGTCGGCGCCTTCGTGCCGGCAGTGGCCCTGGGCCTGTTCCTGCTCTTCGTGTTCGGCGCCCTCGGCTGAGGCCACACCCCTATCATGCGCGGACATGTCCGACGCCAGCCCTGATGCCCAGCGCGCACTCGCGTACCTCCGTGAGCACGCTGAGGAGCACCTGCGCGGCCTGGACGAGTTCCTCCGCATGGAATCGGTCAGTGCCGATCCAGACCGGCGCGACGACGTTCGGCGCACCGCCCAATGGATCGCCGATGCGTTCACCGCCATCGGTTTCGAACACGCCCGCCTGACCGACACCCGCAGCCACCCGGTGGTCACTGCCGACTGGCTCCATGCCGGGCCGGACAAGCCCACCGTCCTGGTCTACTGCCACTACGACGTCCAGCCGGTGGATCCGCTTGAGGAGTGGGTCCGGCCACCCTTCGAGCCGCGCTACGAGAACGACATCCTGTACGCGCGCGGATCCGGCGACGACAAGGGCCAGCTGTACATGCACCTGCGTGCGGCAGAGGCCTGGCTGAAGGGCGTCGGCCACCTGCCCGTCAACCTGCGGGTCGTCTTCGAGGGCGACGAGGAGCACCTCAGCGAGCCTGTCGAGGAGTTCATCGAGGCCCACCCGGAGCTGCTCCGGGCCGACATCTGCATCGTGTCCGACTCCGACATGCACGACGACCACGGAACGCCGGCCATCACCTACGGTCTGCGCGGCATCGCCTACTGGGAGATCCGGGTCGACGGCCCGTTCCAGGACGTCCATTCCGGCTCGTACGGGGGCGGCGTCGACAACCCGGCCAACGTCCTGGTCAAGATCCTCGCCTCCCTGATCGATGGCGAGGGCCGGATCACGGTGCCCGGCTTCTACGACAAGGTGCGCGACCTGACCGATGCCGAGCGCGCGGCCTATGCCGCGGTCCCGTTCGACATGGACGCCTTCATGGCGGCCACCGGCGTGACCGAACCGATGGCCGGTGAACGTGGCTGGACACTCCAGGAGCGACTGTCAGCGCGGCCGACGTTCGACATTGACGGGATCTGGGGCGGGTTCCAGGGCGAGGGTCCGAAGACGATCATCCCGGGCCACGCGACCGCGAAGATCAGCACGCGACTGGTCCCCGACCAGGATCCGCGCGAGATCGAGCAGCTGATGATCGATCACCTCGAATCGCTGGCGCCACCCAGCGCGCGAGTCAGCGTACGCAGCCTGTCGAACGGAGCACCAGCCATGACTCCGCTCGATCATCCAGCCGTGGCCGCCGTGGCCCGCGCCTCCGAGACGGCGTTCGGCAAGGCACCGGTCTTCCATCGGTCCGGGGGGAGCATCCCGTACTTGCCGGCTCTCGAGCACCACACCGGCATCAAGAGCGTGATGGTCGGCTGGGCCTCGCCGAACGGGAACTTCCACGCCCCCAACGAGTGGATGCCCATGGCCAACTACCGCGGTGGGCTGGACTGCATCGTCCACATGTGGGACGAGATGGGCCGGATGACCGCTGACGAGATGCGGGGCGACTGACCGGGAAACCACTCGGCGGATCGCGATTCGCGGGGTATGGTGCGCCGATGAACGAGCCGCCCAACTCGCCTCCGCCCCCGCCTGACGCCGAATCCGAGGATCAGGAACCGAACCAGCCGGCCCCCGAAGAGCTGGCGCCCACTACCGCTGAGGGTGCATCGGCGCCTGACGCTACGGCCGCGGCGGCGGCTGGCGACGTGGCAGCAGGTGAGGCAGTGGCGAGCGATGCAGCGGCGGAGAACGCGCCCCCCGAGCCGTGGGCACCCCAGCCTGCCCAACCCGGTCCGACACCCGGTATCAGCTTCGGCGGCTTCTGGATCCGGTTCGCGGCATACGTCATCGATGGGCTGATCCTGGGCGTGATCGGGATCATCCTGGCCATCGCGTTCGCCCTGGTGATCGGTATCTCGGGGTCACCAACGGGCACCGCCTCGGGCGTCCTGTACCTGCTCAGCTTCCTGATCGGGATCGGGTACTTCTCGTGGTTCTGGGTGAAGGGCGGGAGCACGCCGGGCATGAGCCTGCTCGGGCTGCAGGTCGTTCGCGACGTGGACGGTGGCCCCATCACCTGGGGCAAGGCGCTCCTGCGATACGTGGGCATCGTGATCTCGACCGTCGTCCTGTTCATCGGTTTGATCTGGGTGGCGTTCGACTCACGGAAGCGCGGCTGGCACGACCTCATTGCCGGGACGGTCGTCATCCGCAGGCCGGACGTACCTCTGACCGCCGGCCGCAAGGTGTTGATGATCGGCGCCATCGGTTGCGGATGCCTGCTGCCGATCCTGGCGATCGGAAGCATCGTGGCGCTGATCTTCCTGGGCCCCGTCGTCCAGGGGATCTTCGGCAACGTGGCGGACGATCTCGCCCGCGGACCGGACGGTCAGATCGAACAGCCGGTCCTGATGAACTTCAACTCGCTGCGGGAAGGTGACTGCTTCGAGCTCGTCGATCCGCAGACCCCGAGCGTCGACATCGTTCGGGCCCTTCCCTGCGCGTCCGAGCACGTCTACGAGGTGTTCTTCGTGGGCGACATGCCCGACGGCGCGTTCCCCGGAGACGCGGCAGTCTCGACCTTCGCGAACGACAACTGCCTGCCGGCATTCGAGGCGTACGTGGGATTGGCGTTCGAGGACTCGGTTTGGTACGGGACCCCGATCGGGCCAAACGAGGGGACATGGGCCGGAGGTGACCGCCGGGTGGCATGCCTGCTCCACAACGCCGAGGAGTCCGCTGTGAGCGGGTCGGCGCGCGGCTCGGAGCAGTAGCCAGCCGGTCTAGGCGACGATTCGGAGGTCGCGACTCGAGCGGTTGAGGCGCTCGCCCGCCGTCGGCGGTGCAGATCACGATGTCCTCGATCCGCGCCCCCCAGCGGCCCTCGACGTAGATCCCCGGCTCGATGCTGAATGCATCGCCCTCGCGAAGCGGGTCGGGGTTGGATTCGACCAGGTACGGCTCCTCGTGGGTCTCCAGACCGATGCCATGCCCGGTCCGATGGGTGAACAAGGGGCCGTAGCCGGCATCGGTGATCATCTCGCGCGCGATGCGGTCCACGTCGCGGGCCAGGATGCCGGGTCGAATGGCGTCGCAGGCTGCGGCCTGGGCCTGCTGGAGCACGGCGTACAGGTCCTGGAACTCCTCCGGCGGAAGGCCGACGAATGCGGTCCGGGTCGTGTCGCTGGCGTACCCGTTGGCCGTGCCCCCGATGTCCAGCACGATGGAGTCGCCATCGAGGATGACCCGCTCCCCGGGGGTGTGATGGGGGCTGGCCGCGTTGGGACCCGAGGCCACGATCGCCCAGTCGGCCGAGTCGTGTCCGGTGCTCCGCAGGAGCTCGCGGACCTGGGCCGCGACATCGGTCTCCGTCCGGCCGCTCAGGTGGCCTGCGGTGATTGCATCCATGGCCTCATCCGCCGCATGGGCCGCGGCCCGGAGCCGCTCGAATTCCTCGGGGCTCTTGGTCCGGCGCAGAGCGTTGAGCATCGGTCCCGCCTCGACCAGGTCGGCTCCGTCCATGGCCGCTCGCAGCCGGAGCACGAACCGGGCCCACATCTGGTCCTGGACCGCGAGGCGGCGACCCCGGCCGAGGAGCTCGCCGACCACCGCGAAGGGATCATCGGTCTCCTCCCACGGGCGGAGCTCGATCCCGTCAGCCAGGGCGCCCAGCTCGTGGCGGGCCAACGGAACCTCGAGATGGGGCAGGACCAGGGTCGGCTGCACGCCGGGACGGACGATGAGGCAGGTCAGGCGCTCGAGCGGAGGGGCGTTGTACCCGAGCAGGTACAGGTAGTCCGATGACGGGGTGACGAGCACCGCGTCCACGTCCCGGCTCGCCGCTTCGGACGGCGGCGGCTTCGAGTCGCGCGCGATGGACCGATTCAGGAAATGGCTGCATCGGGGCCAAATGTAGCGGACCCATCGGTTGGTCCGATGTGCAGGAGGAACCTCGGTGGCCTCGCCGTCATGGATGCGCCACGCGCGGAGCGCCTGCAGCGGTTCGGCATCCGGCGTCCATGAGCGTGGCCAGGAGGTAGATGGCGTCGGGGTACATGGCCTGGCGACGGTCCGTGGGGGACGGCTCGGCAGGCGTGTGGGTGTGGGAATGGAAGATGGCCACCAGGTCCTGGCCGGCGTCCTCGATGCCCATCACGATCCGGACCAGGTCCTCGGGATGGACGGTGTAGACATACGGAGACGCGTCCGCGTTGCGGGCCGGGTGGTAGGTCGTGGCCAGACCGTCGGCGGCGCGACCGGAGAGGATCCCGCATGCCTCGTTCGGAACCTCGGCACGGGCATGGGCGAGGAGTTCGTCGGCGAGGGCCGGGCTGAGGGTGAGGCCGTTCACCACAGCACCTGGCGCTCCATGTCGTCCTCGAGCTCGTCGAGGTCGCGGTCCCACAGCCCCGCGGAGAGGTACTTCCACCCGCTGTCGGCGAGGAGGACGACCACCGACCCGCCATCCATCTCGGCCGCCACCCGCAGCGCCACGGTGAGCGCGGCGCCGGACGACAGGCCCGCGAAGATGCCCTGGGCCATCAGGCGACGAACGCCAACGACGGCCTCGCGGTTGCTGACCAGGTACCGATCGTCGAGCACGGAGGCGTCCAGGACCGGCGGCACGTAGCCCTCATCGAGGGAGCGCAGGCCCTGGACCTGCTCCCCGGGGAGTGGCTCCGCGGCCACAACCCGCACGGCTGGCCTCGCCGCCTTGAGCGCGCGCCCGACTCCGGTCAGCGTCCCCCCGGTCCCCAAACCCGCGACGAACACGTCCACCTGCGGCACGGCAGCCAGGATCTCGGGCCCCGTGCCTTCCTCGTGGGCGCGCGGGTTCGCCTCGTTGGCGTACTGGAACGGCATGAAGACCTCCGGGTCCGCGGCGGCCATCGCCTCCGCCATCCGGATGGCGCCGTTCGAGCCCTCGGCCCCCGGCGAGAACACGATCTCCGCGCCGTACAGGCGCAGGAGCTGCTCACGCTCGGGCGTCGTGTTGTCCGGCATCACGATCCGCACCGGGTGGCCCATCCGCCCGCCCACCATGGCCAGGCTGATCCCGGTGTTGCCGCTCGACGGCTCGAGGATCGTCTGGCCCGGGCGGAGCGACCCGGAGGCCGTGGCCTCGACCAGCATCGACCGCGCGATCCGGTCCTTGACCGATCCGGTGGGGTTCGCCCCTTCGATCTTGGCGAAGAGGCGCACACCGGGGCGGGGCGACAGCCGCCCCAGCTCGACCATCGGCGTCTGACCGATGGCGGCGACCAGGTCGCCGCGGATCACGGGGTCAGTCCAACCCTCCGCCGGCCATCGCCGGCAGCAGGATGACCTGGTCGGTCGGTCCAACCGCGGTCTCGAGGCCGTCGCCGTACCGGACGTCCCGGCCATTCACGTACACGTTCACGAACGGCGACAGGAGCCCATCGACCGTCACCCGGTCACGGAGGCTCGGGAAACGCAGGAAAACGTCCGACAGGACCTCACCAACCGTGTCGCCGGTCGCATCCAGGTTGCGTTCCCCGCCCACTTCCTCACGGAGGACCGGGGGGATCCGGACCTGGCTCACGAGACCGCGGCTGCCATCGGTTGCGACTGAGCCACTCCGTCGCCGCAGGCAGGGCAGGCCGGGTCACGCCAGAGGCGAATCTCGTCGAATGAGGTGGACATGGCGTCGAACAGGAGCATCCGACCGGCGAGGGTCTCCCCGACGCCCAGCACGAGCTTGATGACCTCGTTGGCCTGCAGCAGGCCGATGATCCCGGGCAGCACGCCCAGCACGCCGGCGACCGAGCAGGCGGGTGCCAGCTCGTCCGGGGGTTGGCTGGGATACAGGCACCGATAGCACGGCCCCTTGTACGGGACGAAGGTCGTGACCTGCCCGTCCCAGCGGTAGATGGAGCCATGGACCACCGGCTTGCGGTGCGCGACCGCCACGTCGTTGAGCAGGTACCGCGTCTCGAAGTTGTCGGTCCCGTCCACGATCACGTCGTACGCGGCGACCAGCTCTCCGACGTTGCTCTCGTCCAGCCGAACCCGGTGCTGGATCACCGTCACGCCCGGGTTGAGCGCGGTCAGGGTCATCTCCGCACTCTGGGTCTTGGCCATTCCCACCCGGTCGGCGGCATGGAGGACCTGGCGCTGGAGGTTCGACTCGTCCACCACGTCGTCGTCCACGATGCCCAGGGTCCCGACCCCGGCCGCGGCCAGGTACAGGCCCGACGGCGAGCCCAGCCCACCGGCCCCGATCAGCAGGACGCGGCTGTCGAGCAGCCTGCGCTGGCCCTCCTGGCCGATCTCCGGGATGAGGAGCTGGCGTGAGTACCGCGCGCGCTCGGCATCGGTCAGGAGCTGGGTCGGGACCTCCCAGGCACCGCCCAGCCCGCGCCATTCGGCGATCCGGCCGGCGAGGTTGACGACATCGGTGTAACCGATCTGGGCCAGGTACTGCGAGGCGCGGCCGGAGCGCCCGCCCACCGCGCAGTGGATCAGGAGCGGGGTCGACTTGTCGGGGACCACCGTCTCGAAGGTGGTCGGGACATCGGCCAGGGGCACGAGCGTGGCGGTCGGGATATGGCCCTCGTTCCATTCGGACAGCTCTCGCACGTCGATGATCCGCCGCTCGGCGGCAATCAGGATGGCATCGGCCACCGATACGTCGCGGAAGGTGCCCGGCTCGGGCATCAGACCCCCTCCGCCTCGGCGGGCCAGTCGACCGGGCCGCCCACCACCGCACCCTGGAGCACCTTGTACCCCAGCAGCGCGCACTTGAGACGCGCCGGACCGATGGGCACGCCCAGCTCCTCGAGCACGTCCTTGGGATCGATCGCCCGAACGGCGTCCAGGGTCATGCCGCGCAGGGTGTCGGTCAGGATCGAGGCCGAGGCCTGGCTGATCGCGCATCCGCGCCCCTCGAAGGCAACGTCGGCGATGGCGGCGTGCCCTTCGTCCAGGAGGAGGGTCATGGACAGCTCATCACCACAGGTCGGGTTCGAGTCGGCGTAGTGCAGGTCGTGGGGATCGAGAACCCCCTGGTTATGGGGGTTCTTGTAGTGCTCCAGGATGAAGTCGCGGTACAGGTTATCCATGGGCCTGCGTCAGCTGAAGAGGGTGACCGCGGCCCGCACGGCGTCGGCCAGGGCGGCGACGTCGTCGAGGTCGTTGTAGACGTAGAAGCTGGCCCGGGTCGTGGCCGGGATGTCGTACCGCTGCATGACCGGCTGTGCGCAGTGATGGCCGGCCCGAACCGCGACCCCGTGGTGGTCGAGGATGGTGGCCATGTCGTGCGGATGGACCGCGTCGAGCACGAAGCTGATCACCCCGGCGTGAATGTCCGGATCGTCCGGCCCCAGGCGGCGAACGCCGGGAATCTCCCCCAGCGCGGCCCACGCGTGCTCGAACAGGTAGCGCTCGTGCTCACGGACGTTGGCCATGCCCAGGCCGGTCAGGTAGTCGACCGCCGCCCCCAGGCCAATGGCCTCCACGATGGCCGGGGTGCCGGCCTCGAACTTCTGCGGCACCTCGTTCCACTCGGCGCCGTCCATGGTGACCTTGATGATCATGTTGCCGCCGGTCATGAACGGGGGCATGGCCTCCAGCAGCTCTCGGCGCGCCCACAGGGCACCGATGCCGGATGGACCAAGCATCTTGTGCCCGCTGACGACGAGGAAGTCACAGCCGATGGCACCGATGTCGATGGGCATGTGCGGGGCCGCCTGGGCCGCGTCGATCAGGACCAGGGCGCCGGCCGCGTGCGCGCGGCGCGTGATCTCGGCGATGGGGTTGATGGTCCCCAGCGCGTTGCTCACCGCCGACACGGCCACCAGCTTGGGCTTGGCCGCGAGATGGCGATCCAGGTCGTCCAGGTCGAGGAGACCGTCATCGGTGATCAGGACGTAGCGCAGCTCGGCGCCAACCTCGCGGGTCAGCTGCTGCCACGGGACGATGTTGGCGTGGTGCTCGAGCTGGGTGGTGACCATCACGTCGCCCGCGGCGAGGTTGGAACGACCCCACGAGTAGGCCACCAGGTTGATGGCCTCGGTCGCGTTGCGGACGAAGACGATCTCCTTTTCCGACGGCGCGCCGAGGAAGGCGGTGACCTTGCGGCGCGCGGCCTCGAAGCGCTGGGTGGCGTCCTCGCTCAGCTCGTAGATGCCGCGGTGGACGTTGGCGTAGTGATGGGCGTAGGCGTCAGACATGGCGTCGATGACGACCCGCGGCTTGGGCGCGGAGGCGGCCGCATCGAGGTACACGAGGCGGTTACCGGCGCCGGTCGGCCGCTCGAAGACCGGGAAGTCGGCCCGTCGCTCCGTGCCGCTGAATGCGCCGGGAATGACCGCCGGTTCGGCGCCCACGCTCATCGGTTAGTGCGCTCCCTCGGCTACCGGCTCGGGGGCCGCTTCATCGGTCGTGTCGGTGGGCAGTCCCACCTGGTCGCGAACCCAGTCGTAGCCGTTGGCCTCGAGCTGGCGCGACAGCTCCTCGCCGCCGGACATCACGATTCGGCCGTCGAGCAGCACGTGGACGAACTGTGGCTTCACGTAGTTCAGCATGCGCTGGTAGTGGGTGATCATCAATACGCCCATGTCGGGGGACAGGGTGGCGTTGATCCCCTCGGCCACGTTCCGCAGCGCGTCGATGTCGAGCCCGGAATCGGTCTCGTCCAGGATGGCCATCTTCGGTGACTGGATGGCCAGCTGGAGCATCTCGAGCCGCTTCTTCTCGCCGCCGGAGAAGCCGTCGTTCACGTACCGGGTTGCGAAGGCCGGATCCATGTTCAGGAGCTGCATCTTCTCCTCGAGCAGCTTGCGGAACTTGGCCAGCGGGATGCCCGTGTACTTGATGGCCGCCGCCCCGTCGCCATCCGCGTCGGGCTGGCGCGGGTGGTGGACCGCGTTGTAGATGTTGCGCAGGAAGCTCGCCACCGTCACGCCGGGAATGGCGCTGGGGTACTGGAAGGCCAGGAACATGCCGGCCCGGGCCCGCTTGTCGGGGGGCATCTTGAGCAGGCTCACCCCCTGCCAGGTGATGTCGCCCGCGTCCACCTTGTAGTCGGGATGGCCCAGGAGGGCATAGGCCAGGCTCGTCTTGCCCGAGCCGTTGGGGCCCATCAGGGCATGGACTTCGCCCTGCGAAACGGTCAGCGAGACGCCGCGCAGGATCTTCCGCGTCCCGGCACTGACTTCGAGGTCCGAAATGATCAGCTGGTCGGTCATGAGGCTCCGTTCAGGGTGTGGGTGGTGGCCACCGCCTCGGCGGCGGCACGGATCTTGCGTCGAACGTCCGGGGAGTACGGCGGGCCACCGGCCGAGTCGGCTCGCGCGACGAGCTCGGCCAGGGTCGTGGAGCCCAGCGTCGAATCAATGGAGGCGAAGAGCCGCTCGTAGGCCTCGTGGACCGAGCACGGCTCGGGTCGGGCGCAGATCTCGGCACTCTCCACCCCGGCGCACGGCATCTCGAGCAGCGGGCCGTCGAGCACCCGGATGGCGGTGGCCAGGCTGATCTGCTCCGGGGCACGGGCGAGGCGGTAGCCGCCCGCTTGGCCGCGGGTCGCGGTCACCAGGTCGGCGCGGCGCAGGTCTGCCACGAGCTGCTCGATGTACGCATGGGGCAGGCGCTCGCTCTTGGCGATGCTGGCCAGCGACACCGGCTCCGCCCCTTCCGCGCGGGCGAGCGCGAGCAGGACGCGGATCCCGTACTCGGAGCGGGTGCTGATCTTCATGGGAACTCCACCACGACCTCGTCCCCGTCGACGCGCACAGCGTACGCCCGGACCGGGATCACGGGCGGCAGCGCCAGGACACGGCCACTGAACAGGTCGAATCGGCCGCCGTGACGCGGGCATTCGACCGCCTCGCCGTCCAGCTCGCCGTCACCGAGGTCGCCCCCGTCGTGGGTGCACACGTCGTCAATCGCTCCCCACCGCCCCTCGGTCGTCTGGCCGATGCACAGCGGCACGCCGGCCACGGTCACGGTCACCACGGTCCCGGGCGCCACGTCCTCGGCGTGCAGCCCGGTGGCAAAGCCGCGGGTCGCGTTCGTGGTCATGCCGCCTCCTGACCGATGCGGCTGGCGAGAGCCGCCAGCACACGCGCCCGGATGGGCTCGGAGCCGATGTCAGCCACGGCCCGCTCGAAGAAGCCGCGCACGATCATCCGCTCAGCCTCGTCCGGCGTGAGTCCGCGGGTCTGCGCGTAGAACATCTGGGTGGGGTCGATCGCACCGGCCGTGGCCCCGTGGCCGCAGCGCAGGATGTCGTTCGTCTCGATCTCCAGGACCGGGATGGGCTCCGCGCCTGCCCCAGGGGACAGGAGCAGGTTGCGGCATTCCTGGTACGAGCTCGTCTGCTTGGCCTCGGGCCGGACGCGGGTCAGGCCGTAAAAGGCGGCGTGGGCCTGGTCGTAGAGGGCCGACAGGTACAGCAGGTCCGAGGTCGTGTGGCTGGCCTGGAGGTCCTGTACGGAGTTGATGTCGATCTTCTGGTCGTCGCCGGCGGCGAGCAACCCCAACAGGCGCGACGTTCCGCCTGGGCCGGCCATCTGGACGTCCAGCGCCAACTTGGTGACGGCGGAACCGATCTCCGCGTTCAAGGACGTGACCTGGGCGTCGGCTTCGACGACGACTCGCTGGGCGGATACCCGCCACGCGGCGTCGCCCAGGAGCTGGAGGCTGGCGTAGCGGACGCGTGATCCGCGGCCCGCCCGCACGTCCACCGTCCCGCCGAACCAGCCCGGCCCCGCCGTCCGGCGAGGAGAACTCCTCGAGGAGCGTGACCGATGCCCCCTCCCCCACGACCACCAGCGTGACCGGAAAGGCGGCGGTGTCCGCCCGGGTCTGGACCGTGCGGGCGCGCAGGACGAGATCAAGCGTGACGTCCTTGGGGACGTACAGGAAGGACCCTGCCGTCCACCTCGCGCGGGCCAGCTCCCAGAACGCGGCGTGTGTCGCTGGTCCGGGCGTCAGATCGCCCAAGTGCGGCTGGACGAGATCCGGGTGGCTGACGACCGCCTCGGCCAGGGGAGCGAACACCACGCCGCGGGCAGCGGCGTCCTCGTCGAGGCCCGAGACCTCGGTCTGGATCGTCTCGTCGAGCGGCGCCTCCCTGGGCAGGTCGGCCAGGGACGTGCGACGCCACTCCTCCTCGGAGCCGGTGGGCCACGGAGTTGCGGCGTACCGTTCCGTTCGCGACCGGCGTTCGGCCTGCAACCAGTCCGCATCGCCGCGCTCCGCAGACCACGAGGCGACCGCCATCGGATCCTGCGCAGTGGCGCTCAATGGCGCGGCGTCAGAGGGGCGGATGTTGACCGTCATCGGCTCGGGGCGGGCATCGGCATCGGTCAAGCCGTCTAGCCGACCGCACCCTCCATCTGGAGCTGGATGAGACGGTTCATCTCGACCGCGTACTCCATGGGCAGCTCCTTGACGATGGGCTCGATGAAGCCGTTCACGATCATGGCGGCCGCCTCGGCTTCGTTCAGACCGCGGCTCATCAGGTAGAAGAGCTGCTCCGATCCGACCTTCGAGACGGTGGCCTCGTGACCGATGGTCACGTCCTCCTCGTCGATCTCCATGTACGGATACGTGTCCGAGCGTGCCTCGTCGGACAGGATGAGCGCGTCACAGCGAACCGTTGACTTGCTGTGCTTGGCACCGGGGTAGACCTTGATCAGACCGCGGTACGAGGTGCGGCCCGTTCCCTTGCTGATCGACTTGGAGGTGATCAGGCTGGTCGTGTTCGGCGCGGCATGGATCACCTTGCCGCCCGCATCCTGGTGTTGGCCGTCGCCCGCGAAAGCGATGCTCAGGACCTCGCCGTGGGCTCGCTCGCCAACGAGGTAGATGCTCGGGTACTTCATGGTCAGGTGCGACCCGAGGTTGCCGTCCACCCACTCCATCACCGCGTCCTCGTGGGCAACCGCGCGCTTGGTGACCAGGTTGTAGACGTTGTGCGACCAGTTCTGGATGGTCGTGTACCGGACCCGGGCGCCCTTCTTGACGACGATCTCGACCACCGCGCTGTGCAGGCTGGCGGTCGAGTACGACGGGGCGGTGCAGCCCTCGACGTAGTGCACGCTGCTCCCCTCGTCCGCAATGATCAGCGTCCGCTCGAACTGGCCCATGTTCTCGGTGTTGATCCGGAAGTAGGCCTGGAGCGGCAGTTCCACGTGCACGCCGGGCGGCACGTAGATGAACGAGCCGCCTGACCAGACGGCGGTGTTGAGCGCCGCAAGCTTGTTGTCATTGGCCGGGATGATCGTCCCGAAGTACTCGCGGAAGATGTCCTCGTGCTCGACCAGGGCCTGGTCGGTGCCGAGGAAGATCACGCCCTGCTTCTCGAGATCAGCCCGGATGTTGTGGTACACGACCTCGGAGTCGTACTGGCCGCCCACGCCGGCGAGGTACTTCTTCTCCGCCTCGGGGATTCCCAGCCGGTCGTACGTCTTGCGGATGTAGTCCGGCACGTCGTCCCAGTTCTGGACCGCCTTGTCGGTGCCGGTCACGTAGTAGTAGATGTCCTGGAAGTCGATCTGGCTCATGTCGCCGCCCCAGGTGGGCATCGGTCGCGACTCGAAGTGGCGATACGCCTTCAGGCGTCGCTCGAGCATCCACGCCGGCTCGTTCTTGATCGCGCTGATCTCGGCGACGATCTCCGCGCTCAGGCCCTTCTTGAAGATGTGCAGGGGCTTCGCGTCGTCGTGCCAGCCGTACTTGTAGCCGGCAGGGACCTGGCTGAGCGCAGGATTGGGGGTGATGGGAAGGGCCATGGGTCTCCCGGACATTCGCTAATCCGACTGGTTCAGTCGGGATGGAAGCATCATCCTCCCTGGCCCATGATCGGTCAAACCTGATACCGTCCGTTGCGATCACCCACTCGCAGGCGAAAGGAGACGCACCAATGACGACACCCGTTGTCCTCGACCGGTCGCGCTCGCGCCTGCCCGGAGCTCCATTCCCGGCCTGATCCGGCCGCTGGCCGCTCCCCCCGCTCGCGGGCGCGCTCCTCGTGGACCTTCTCCCACACCTGATGGAGTTGCACCCTTGCCTGTTTCCAGCCTGACCGGGACCGTGCTGCGCGCGCGCAGCGGGTTCTACACCGTGACAACCGAATCCGGCACCTACGAGTGCCAGCTCCGCGGGCGCCTCAAGCGCGAGCGGCAGTCGGAGGACCTGGTCGTGATCGGCGACGAGGTCACGCTCACCCCGCTGACCGATACCGAAGGCGTGATCGAGGAGGTCGCGCCCCGCCGCAGCCGGTTCTCGCGCCGCCAGCCCGGCAACCGCGGGTCGTGGAAGGAGGACCTCATGGTCGCCAACCTCGACCAGCTGGTGGCGGTATTCGCCTGCGCCGATCCGGTCCCACACGTCCGGATGATCGACCGCTTCCTGGTGATCGCCGAGCACAACGAGGTCCCTACCCTGATCGTGGCCAACAAGCTCGACCTCAGGGACCCCGACGCGGCCAGGGCGCTGTTCGGCGCGTATGAGCAGATCGGCTACGAGGTCCTGTACGCCAGCGCCAAGACCGGACAGGGCGTCGACGAGCTCCGCGATCGACTGGCGGGCCGGATCAGCCTGGTCGCTGGTCCCTCCGGTGTGGGCAAGAGCACGCTGCTCAACGCCATTCAGCCTGGGCTCAACCTCGCGACCGGTCCGGTAAGCGAGGTGCTGCACAAGGGAAAGCACACCACGACCTCGTCCGAGCTGCTTCCCGTGGATGGACCGAGGGGCGGGCACGTGGCCGACTCCCCCGGTTTGCGCCAAGTCGGGCTGTGGGAGATCCCGGCGGCGGACCTCGCATGGTGCTATCCCGATCTCCGTCCATTCCTGGGCGAGTGCCGCTTCGCGGACTGCGCTCACGGACCCGAGCCGGGATGCGCGATCACGGCGGCCGCCGCGCGTGGAGCGGTGAGTGCCGCGCGTCTCGATTCATACAGGCGACTCGTGGAGCAGGCGTAAGGCCGTCCCGCAGTCGGACCGCAGGGGTCGCGCCCGTACAATCGGCGGACCGATGGAAATCGCGCCCGGCGTTCACCGTGTCCCGCTGCGGAGCGCGAACGCGTTCGTCATTGCCGAGGAACGCCTCACGCTCATCGACGCGGGCCTCGCCGGCTCCCGCCCGCTGCTCCTCCGCGCCCTGGCCGAGTTGGGCCGCTCCGAGGACGAGATCGCGCGGATCATCTGCACGCACGGCCACCTGGACCACGCTGGCGGTGTCCGCGAGCTGGTCGACGCTGCGCATGCCGAGGGGCGAGACATCGAGGTCCTCATCCACCCCGCCGACCTGGCCGGCGTGAGCCTCACCATCCGCGAGGCGCTGGCCGCTCCGCAGGGCGGAACGCGTCGTGGCCACGTCCTCCAGTCCATGACGCCCCATCCGGGCGCCGCCACTCCCATCGAGGACGGAGACGTGCTGCCGGTCCTCGGAGGCCTCGAAGTGGTCCACACCCCCGGCCACACCCCGGGCAGCGTGTGCCTGTACGCGCGGGGGCCGCGCATCCTGTTCACGGGGGACGTGCTCCAGATGCGCTTCGGGAAGCTCTTGTTCGCGAGCGCCTTCTTCAGTCACGACCACGCGCAGGCCCGCGCATCGGTCCGTCGTCTGGCCGATCTGGACGTGGACATCATCGCCTTCAGCCATTACCAGCCGCTGCGGGAGGGGGCTTCGGCGGCGCTCGCGGCCCTGGCCCGCAAGGTCCCGGCCGGGCCGGTGGCCTGACCGATGGAAGACACCGTCCTCGATCTCGTCCGCGAATCCGTCGAGCGCTTCGATCGCCGTCCATTCCTCCTCATCCGGCCGGGGTTCCGGACGCGCATCACCCGCTACCGCGACCTGGGAAGGCTCGTTCCCCGCGTGGCGCGCGTCCTCACCGACCGGGGCCTGAAGCGCGGTGACCGGGTCATCATCTGGGCCGTCAACCGACCGGAATGGGGCATCGCCTTCCTGGGCGCGGTCCATGCCGGGATCGTCCTCGTCCCGCTCGACGTCCGCAGCGCGCCGGACTTCGCAGCCAAGGTCGCGGCCAAGACCCGGGCCAGCGCCGTCCTCGCGTCGCAGCAGACCGCCGTCCTCGCCGCGTCCCTCGGCCTGCCCATCATCCTGATCGAGAGCGTCCCCGACCTCGCCCGGCGCGCCGAGCCCATGTCCCCCGCCGACATCGGCCCGGACGACCTGGTGGAAGTGGTCTTCACCTCGGGCACGACCGGCGAGCCGAAGGGCGCGATGCTCACCCACCGCAACATCTCGACCAATGCGCGGACCCTGCTCCAGGTGTTCCCGCTCGCCCCGAACGAGCGGATGCTGTCCGTCCTGCCCCTGTCGCACATGTTCGAGCAGTCGCCCGGGTTCCTGGCCCCGCTCGCGGCCGGGGCGAGCATCGTCTACCCGGTCAGTCGCCAGCCGGCGGTCCTCATGCGGACCTTCCGCGACTTCAAGGTGAGCATCCTGCTCATCGTCCCGCAGGGCCTCAAGCTCCTCGACAACGCGATCGAGCGGCGGGTGGACCAGAGCGGCAAGCGAGAGACGTTCGAGAAGCTGCACCGATGGGCGGAGCACGCCCCCCGGTTCATCCAGCGCCTCCTGTTCCGGACCGTGCTGCGATCGTTCGGCGGCCGGCTCCACACGATTGGGATCGGTGGCGCGGCCATGGACCCTGATCTCGCTCGGCGCTGGTCCCACATGGGCCTGGACCTGCTCCAGGGGTACGGCGCGACCGAGCTGGGGCCGCTCGTGTCCTTCACCCGCAAGGAGCACAACAAGATCGGGACGGTGGGCGAGGCGATCCCCGGCGTGTCCATCCGGATCGCGGAAGACGGCGAGGTCATGGTCAAGGGACCGAACGTGTTCGCCGGCTACTGGGAAGAGCCGGAGAAGACGGCCGAGGTCCTCGGTCCCGACGGCTGGTACCACACCGGGGACATCGGGGAGCTGAGCCCCGAGGGCTACCTGACCCTGCGCGGCCGGAAGAAGGACATGCTCGCCATGCCCGACGGCACCAAGGTCTACCCCGAGGACATCGAGGCCGTGCTCGAGAAGGACCACCGGCTCCGCGAGTCCACGGTGGTCGGCTTTCCGATCGGTCCGAACCTGAAGATCCATGCCGTCCTCGTCATGGACGATCCGTCCCTGGCCGAGGACGTGATCCGCGACGCGAACGCGCAGCTCGGGGCACACCAGCAGATCCGGGCGCATTCGTTCTGGGCCGACGAGGACTTCCCGCGGACCCACACGCTGAAGGTCAAGAAACGCGAGGTCATCGCCCGCCTGGAGACCGATGCCGCGGCCGAGGCAATGGCCGCGGCTGCGGGGACGGCGCACGCCAACGGCGACGAGGCCAGACCGATGGCGGCCGGCGCGACCGCGCCGGCCGCGGAGGGGACCCTTGGCGCACTCACCGCACTCGTGGCCTCGATCGCCGAGCTTCCCGTCGAGAGCGTCCCGCCCGCCGCACGCCTGTCATCGGACCTGAACATGGACTCGCTCCAGCGGGTCGAGCTGCTGGGCGTGGTCGAGGAGGAGATGGGGGTCTTCGTCGACGACTCCGCGCTTGATCCGGAGACGACGGTCGCGTCGCTGGCGGCAATGATCGACGCGGCGCGAGGGGCCGCGCACGACACGGGCATCCTGGGCTGGCCACTGAACCCCTTGCCGCGGGCCCTGGGGATGACCGTCCAGGAGCTGGTCACCTCGCCGATCCTGAATTTGGCCTACCGGATCGGGATCCGGGGCGAGGAGCACCTCATCGGTCTGGAAGCGCCGGTCATCTTCGCGTCCAACCACTGCCTCCACACCGACAACCAGATCGTGATGTCCTCGCTCCCGTTCTACTGGCGCTGGCACCTGTCGGTGGCCGCCTCGGCCGAACGGGTGTGGAGCAACCCGACCATGGCCCTGGCCGGCGGCCTGCTCGCCAATGCCTTCCCCATTGCCCGAGAGGGCGGCGTGAGGCGCAGTCTCGAGCTGCTCGGTGCCCGCCTGGACCGACGGTTCAGCATCCTCATCTATCCGGAGGGCAAGCTGACCGTGGGCGGACCGATGCAGCCCTTCCTGGCCGGCACGGGCCTCGTGGCGGTCGAGGGCGCGACCGCGGTCGTGCCCACCAAGCTGCGGATCATCCAGATGTCATGGCTCGACGCGTACTGGCCCGGCGGCGAGCGGAACGGGAACGGCACGCACGCGGCCCCGCGCGGGGAAGTGGAGATCGTGTTCGGTGAGCCCATGTGGTTCGCCTCGGACACCACACCCGCCGAGGCGACCGCTCGCATCGAGGAGGCCCTCGCCGCCCTCTGAGTCTCAGCCGCCCTCGCCCTGGAGGAGGAGCATCAGGACGTGGGCGGCGGCATCGGAGAACTCGTCCAGGGCGATGTCGTTGATCTGGTCGGGGGCGTCGCAGGCCAGGTGATAGCACGGATCCATGGGCTGCACCGGCCGTGCCGCCGAAGAGCTGCTCTTCCTCATCGGTCTTGACCTCTGACGCCCCGCTGAACAGGCCGCCGCTCGGGACCAGCGCCTGGTCGAACGGGTAGTGGTCGGAGCTGGCACCGAGATCCAGCGCTTCATAGGACAGGCCGACCGCGTCGAAGTACTCCTCGAAGGCCACGGTGATGGGCCGCGAGTCCGCGACCGCGCTCGAGGAGTCGTACACGAGGCGGCTGTAGTTGGACGACGCGACCATGTCGAAGTTCAGGTACGCGACGATGGCATGGAGCGAGTCCTCGTTCTGCTGCTGGACCCAGTGCTCGGAGCCGAAGAGCCCCAGCTCCTCGCCGGTCCAGAACGCGAAGCGGACGGTGCGCGGCGTGGGCCCGAGGTCCGCCAGCCGCTCCGCGAGCTCGAGGATGGTCATCGTGCCCGACCCGTTGTCGTTGATGCCCGGCCCGTCGATGACCGAGTCCAGGTGTCCGCCGATCATGATCACCTGGTCGGGCGTGGCTCCCGGCCCGGATCCGAGGCGTTCGCCGATGACGTTGGCCGTCTCCCGCTCCTCGTTCAGGGTCTGCACGGTGAGGTGGACCGATCCGCCCGCGGCCGCCGCCTGGCGGAGCGCCTCGCCAACCTCGTTCGAGGCGTACATGGCCGGGATCTCGATCCCGTCCGGATCGAGGAGCGTGGGACGGCGCACTGCCCCGGGCTCGTACGCAGGGGAGCTGATGACCAGCGCCGCTGCTCCCGCACCCTGGGCCTGCTCCACCATGTCCCTCCGGAAGCACTGGCCCGGACCGGCGATCGCAATGGCTCCCGCCGGGAAATCCACCCAATCTGAGCGCTGGCAGCCACCAGAGCCAACGATGCTGCCGTCGGCCTCGACCGCGACCGCCACCACCGGAGCGGTGACGTCGCCCGAGCGCGAGAAGATCAGGGAGCGAAGGTGCTCGTCGCCGCGTGAACGTCTGGCCGCCGACGATCGCGATCGTGGCCGGGCTGGTCTGGAAGAAGAACGGGAAGGTGAACTCGTCCAGGCTGACCGAGTAGCCAGCGGTCTCCAGCACGTCCTGGACGTACGCGACTGACGCGGTGTGGCCGGCCGTCCCGGCGGCCCGGATCCCGTCGTTGGCCTGGGCGATCTCGTACAGGTCGTCGAGCCGGTCGTGGATCGCGGCTGGTGTCACCCAGTTGCGCAACTCCTCGCTGACGGCCAGGTCGGCCGCGCTGCCAGGAGATGCCGACGGGGATGGGCCGCCGGACTCCGTCGCCTGTGGGGAGGGCGAATCGGTCTGGCAGGCCGAAACCAGGAGCAGCCCCGCCAGCAGGGCAGAGCGCCAGGTCGAACGGCGGCGGCGGGCGGATCGGTCCATCTGTTGAACGATACGGGCCGGGTGTGGGGGTGGTTCGAATCCGTGCGTGCGGTTGTTATGCTGCGCACATGGCCGATGAAAAGCTCGAGCTCCTCAAGACCGTGCCGTTGTTCGCGGCCTGCAGCGCGCGCGAGATCGAGCGGCTCGGGATGCTCACCGAAGAGGTGGACCTGCCTGCCGGTCGGGTCCTGTTCAACCAGGGCGACTCCGCCCAGGAGCTGTTCGTCGTGGTCAGCGGCGAGGTCCGAGTCGAACGCAACGGTTCGGTCCTGGCCGTGCGCGGGCCCGGCGAGTTCTTCGGCGAGATCGCACTTGTCGCCGAGGGCGAGCGAACGGCGACCGCGACCTGCCTGTCGGCCAGCCGGCTGCTGGTCCTGGGACATCGCGACTTCCACAGCCTGATGGACGAGTTCCCCGACCTCAAGGTCCGCGTCCTCGAGACCCTGGCCAAGCGGGTTCGCACGCTCGACACCGTCTCGGTCCACTAGGTAGGATTCGGGCGCGCCCCGGCGCGCCGACGGGCGGGAGTAACTCAGTCGGTAGAGTGTCTGCTTCCCAAGCAGGATGTCGCGGGTTCGAACCCCGTCTCCCGCTCCACCCACCTCTGGCTCGGACGTCCCCTCCCTCCGTAACGGTCGCACCTCCTCCCCATCCTCCCCTGACGCGGCGTCCGGCCGCCCTCGGCCGACCATGCTGATTGACGCGACTCCGTAGATCCCATAAAGTTCACCAATAGGTGAACTATCGTGGAGATCGGAGGTGGCTGAGGTTCCGGATGACCTGGATCGCCTCCTCGCGGCCCTCGCCAACCGTCATCGGCGCGAGATCGTCCGGATGCTCGCCCTCAACCCCCACTCCATCAGCCGGCTCGCGTACCTGCGCGGCCTCTCACTGCCCGCCATGAACAAGCACGTCCGCGTGCTCTTCGAGGCGGGCCTCGTTCAGCGCCGCAAGTCGGGCCGGACGACGTACCTGGTGCTCCACCGGGCACCGATCGTGCGCCTGCAGGCGTGGCTCGGTGAATTCCACGCCTACTGGGGCGCCGACAAGGCGAGCCTCGAAAACTACGAGCGATACCTGGTCACCGATCCACCACCCGAGAAGGAGACCCCATGAATAAGTTCTTGATTCTGTTCCACGATCGCTGGGAGCCGAAGCCCGAGATCATGGCTGCCTGGCAAGCCTGGTTTGCCGCGGTCGGCGACCGCTTCGTTGACAGCGGCAATCCGTTCGGCGGCGGCCTCGAGGTGACGCCTTCGGGCTCCCGCGAGCTCGCGCCCGCCGACGGGGCCGCGACCGGCTACGCCATCGTCTCGGCGGGGAGTCTCCAAGAGGCGACAGCCCTTCTCGAGGGTTGTCCGTTCAGCACGAGCGTCCGGGTTTACGAAGCGTCGCTCATGTAAGACGCAGGCGCCGTCACGCCGCGCCTCGCCCGCGAGCAGAATGTCCGGGGTCCGCCGTGCGTGCGCTCCCCGTCGCCTCGGTGGGCGTATGCACCGCCGCCCTCAGCAGGAGGAGATTGACCGATGCGCGTGACCGTATCGCCGGAGCAGATCCGATCCGCCTTCGAGGCAGTCAAGGACGATTCCGCGTTCGACGAGAGCCGGGCGCTGTGGGAGCAGGGACGCCCGCCGGTCGAGATGATTCAGGCCATGTGCCTGCGTCCCGAGATCCTGCGGTTCTTCGCGGGCTCCGGAGGGTGTGTCTATCCCGGCGGGATGCTGGAGCGCCGCGTGAAGGAGCTGGTGATCATCACCGCCTCGCAGACCAACGAGTGCCAGTTCTGCGAGAACTCGCACTGTGACCTGGTCCGGATCACCGACATCATCATCGAGCCCCTGAGCGTGGTCGCCGACCCCGCCGAGCTCGTGCCGCGCGAGCGCCTGGCGATCGAATACACCCGTGCTGCCATGCATGACTCGAACCACGTGCCCGAGCCGCTCATGGCCGCGCTGCACGCTGCGTTCTCCGACCCGGAGCTGGTGGAGCTGTCGTTCCTGATCGGATTCATCAACATGCTGAACCTGTTCAACAACCTGCTCGGGGTCCGCTACAACGGGGAGTACGCCGTCTTCGCGACGGCCTCCTGACCGTTCCGCGCCGCCAAATCGTGGGGCTATTCCCCGCGCCGCACGACCGCTACCATCCAGACACGTGGGCGCGGAAGGAGACCTGATGAACACCGATCCGGACAGCCGCGACGCCGAATCCGCCGATACGACTCAGGACGACGCGCCTGAGACCGACGCAGCGGCCGAGGAGCCCGCGCGAACCGAGGCCGTCGAGGCCGACGCGCCCCCGGCCGGCGGCGACTCAAGCGGTGCACCAGAGCCCGAAGTGGCCCAGGCGGTCGCGGCGATCGAGGTTGCAGCCGCGGAGGTCAGCCACCAGGGCGCCGAAGCAGACCCCAACGCCCCGCACGTCAAGAGGCGAAAGCCCGAAGGCGTGACCGCCGCCGAACATCGCGCCTGGGGCCGCGGGCTCCGCACTGAGGTGCCCCGGACCACGCTCGGCGAGTGGACCCCGGCCGAGGACCGGCCGGACCCGGTTGCCCTCCTGGAAGAGCAGGGGGCACGGCGTGTTCCGGACCTCGTCCCGATCCGCTATGGACGGATGCTGGCGTCACCGTTCACCTTCCTCCGCGGCGCGGCGCTCGTCATGGCCGCCGACTTCGCCCGGATCCCGACGAGCGGCCTGTTCGTCCAGTCCTGCGGCGACGCGCACCTGTCGAACTTCGGCATCTTCATGAGTCCCGAGAGGCGCCTCCTGTTCGACATCAACGACTTCGACGAGACGTACCCGGCGCCGTTCGAGTGGGACGTCCGGCGACTGGCCGCGAGCGTGGTGGTCGCGAGCCGCGACAACGGACTGTCCGAACGAGAGGGACGGGCGGCTGCCCGGAACGCCGTTCGCGCGTACCGGAGCCAGATGCTGGCCATGGCCGACATGCCGTTCCTCGACGTCTGGTACACGAGGACCGAGGTCAAGGACCTATACCGCAGAGCCCGTCGCACGGCGGGCAAGGGTCGGCGTGTTGCCGCCCTGATGAACAAGGCCTCCACCCGCAATCACCTGGGCGCCCTGGCGAAGTACGCCGAACTGGAGAACGGGAAGTGGCACATCCGCGAGGAGCCGCCACTGATCGTCCACCTCCCCCGCACGCGGGTCGCGCGGAAGGTGCTCAACCAGGCGCTGAAGGACTACGTGGCATCTCTGCCAAAGGAGTACGCGCCTCTGCTGGAGCATTACTCGTTCGCCGACGGCGCCCGCAAGGTCGTTGGTGTCGGATCGGTGGGAACCGAGGCGTTCATGCTCCTGTTCCTCGGCGACCGCGACTACGACCCGCTGTTCCTGCAGCTGAAGGAGGCCAGCGAGTCGGTCTTGGAGCGCTACACGGAGCCAGGAATCCACGATCACCAGGGTGAACGGGTGGTGGTCGGCCAGCGCCTGATGCAGGCAGCCAGCGACCCGTTCCTCGGGTGGTTCCGCGGGACCGGCCCGCGTGGATTGGACTTCTACGTCCGCCAGCTCCTCGACGGCAAGGCCTCGATCGAGGTCGCCGACTTGGATGGGCTCGCCCTGGCGCGCTACGCGGCGATCTGCGGCAGCACGCTGGCGCGGGCGCACGCGCGATCGGGTAGCTCGTCAGCCATTGCCGGTTACCTCGGTCGAACCGACGTGTTCGATCGCGCCATCGAGAACTTCGCGGTCCGGTACGCCGACCAGACGATCCAGGACCACGCGGCCCTGGCCGCGGCCGAGGCGTCGGGCCGAATCGTCGCGGAGCGCGGGGTCTAGACCGGGCTACTTCGCCCGCATCTGGTTGTTGCGCGCCTCGTGGGTCAATTCGGCCATGCCGAGGGCCTCGAGGAGCGGGGGCAGGTACATCCCGAACCGGCCCCGGTAGCCCTTCCGCAGGCCGTACCACCCGCCGACCGGATTGTCGGCTGAGCGACCCCAGGCCTCGACCGTCCCCGACGCCGCGTCCTTCTGCTCATCGGCCGCGCCCAGCGGCATCCAGTCGCCGTGGGCCTTCAGCATGGCGTGCAGGTCCTCGATACAACGCAGGTCGTACTTCAGCTGGGTCGAGCCGACCTGGCAGACGAGCACCGGGGGATCGGCGGCCTCGTCGCGCCACATCTGGTAGTCCGACGTCCCTGGCGGGGTCTTCAGGACCCACGGGTCGTCTTTCGTGCCGGCGGGCTTCTCGTGATGGGACATGGGTAGGGCAACCTCCGAGCGTGGACCACCAGTCTAGGCCCGCGCCGTCTGCGCGGGCTACGATCTGACCGATGCCCGACGCGGTGACCGGCGCCTACAGCTTCACGGGCCGTGCCATCGCCCGCCGCCTGCTGACCGATGGTCGCGAGGTCGTCACCCTGGTCCGTCGGCCCGCACCACCGGACGCCGACCCCCGGATTCGACCCATCCCGTTTCCCACCACCGATCGCGCCGCGCTGGTGGCGTCGCTGACGGGCGTCGACACCCTCTACAACACGCTCTGGATCCGGTTCGAGCGGGGCGAGCGCACCTACGAGCGGTCGATCGACGACAGCCGCCTGCTGATGGGCGTCGCGCGCGAGGCCGGCGTCCGGCGCCTGGTCCACGTGAGCGTCGTCAACGCCAGTCCCGAGGCGCCAACCGAGTACTTCCGCGCAAAAGCGCGACTCGAGAACGACGTTCGGGCCAGTGGCCTGTCGTGGGTCATCGTCCGCCCCACGCTGACGTTTGGACCGGGCGACATCCTCGTGAACAACCTGTCCTGGGTCCTGCGGCGCTTTCCCGTGTTCGCCATCCCGGGCGACGGGCAGTATCGGCTCCAGCCCGTCCACGTCGACGACGTGGCGGCCATCGCGGCGGCGGCGGGACGTGGCGATGAGTCCCGCGTCGTCGACGCCGCAGGACCGGAGACGTTCGCCTTCGACGATTTCGTGGCTCTGCTGGCCGAGGCGGTGGGCAGTCGCGCGGTCCGAATCGACGTTCCGCCCCGGCTGTCCCGGCTGGGCAGCCAGGTCATCGGTCTGCTGGTCCGTGACGTGGTCCTCACCGCCGACGAGGTGACCGAGCTCATGGCCAGCCTGCTCGTGTCGGGCGAACCACCGGCCGGCACCATCGCGCTGAGCGAATGGGTGCGCGCGTCAGCGGGGCAACTGGGCCGCACGTATCACTCCGAGCTGGATCGCCACTACCGGGGCCCGTCCCGCCCCTGACCGGCTAGCCGGTCTTGCGGGTGCTGCTCGCTCGGGGCGCCGGCTTGGCGGGCTGCGCCGGTTCGTCGCCGTTGGCCGGAGCCAGAATCTCGGCCTCGAGGAACGGGGGCAACGCCGAACTGGTGCCCAGGCCCACCACGGCCCGCGTGTTCCTGGCCAGGGCCTTGGCCACCTTGAGACGCTGGAGCTCGAGGTCGTAGCGGGCCGCGTTCGGGTGGGCCGCCAGCCGCTCCTCCAGGAACTTCAGGCGGAGGTCCTCGACCGTGGCCTCGTGCTCGACTGATCCCTGTCTCCCGGATTCCTCGAGACTTTCCAGGGCCGCCTGGTTGGTCATCTTCTTCTGCTCCAGGGCGAACCGGCTGGCCTGCTCGGCCAGCTGCATCGAGGCCAGGCGCTGGGCCTCGAGCGACGCGGTCATCTCGGGGGGAAGCACGACGCTGGTGAAGGTGGCCGCGGCCACCTCGACCCCGAAGGGCCCGGTCAGCTTGCCCAGGGCCGCCTTCAGCTTGGTCGCCTCGCCGGGGCCCAGGTCCAGGGTGTCGAGCGACAGCATGTTGCGGACGAGGCCGCGGACCGTGTCCTGGATGGCGGCCTGGGCGAACTGGTCGAAGTCACCGATCGAGATCTGGTACACGAACCGGGCCGGGTCGACGATCCGGAACGTCACCAGCACGTCGACGTCCACGCGCACCCCGTCCTTGGACGGCGCGGCGGCCACCGGTGCGTCGAACACGAGCTCCCGACGGGTCACGAAATGGGTGAGCGTCAGGTACGGGGGCACCACGTATGCGCCGGGAAGGAGGGTCTTCTCGTGCCGGTTTCGGCGTGACACCAGGCCCCACGCGCCTTCGGGCACCTTGATGAACAACCGGCCGAGGAGCGAGAACACCACGAGGAGGACCGCCCCGGCCAGGAGCAAGGCCCAGAAGGCCAGCGGAGGGCTGAAAACGAGCGCGATGACGACCAGGGCGCCAGCGCCAACCAGGGGCTCCCAGCGGACGAGGCTCGGGCCGCCCACGCGAACGATGGCCGGCAGGCGACCGTTGGCATCGGGCGTGACCAGGGAGGCGGCTGCCTGGTTCTCGCTGGATTCCCAGGTCGAAACGAGCTGGACGTACACCGGGGTCGGGGCGGGCGACGCCTCGGTGGCCGCGGGTTCAACCGCGACCGGGGTTTCCTCAGGCACTGGTCACACCCTCCTTGGCGGCGATGGATCGATACGCACTGGGAATCGGGGGCGCGGTCGCGGCGGTGATCGTGATCGGGTCTCCCGGGATGACGCCGGCCGGGACCGGCGGGTTGCCCAGGCGCCGGTACCCGTAGCGCGCCAGGTCAGCCACGATGCCCACCACCGGCGCCGCGAGGAACAGCCAGAGCAGGCCGAAGTTGCTCATGGCCACGATGGCCGGAATGAGCAGGAGCGGGGACATTTCGCGCAGCCCGCCCTTGACTCGCGTCTCGGCGATCCTGGTGGCGACCATTTCCGAGCCCAGGTAGACACCACCGAGAACCACGCCGGGACCCAGCCCGGCAATCGCCGCGGCGAGGAGGACGGGCAGGAAGCCGATCAGCAGGCCCAGGTCGGGGATGAGCTGGAGCACGCCGAGGAGTGCGGCGATGGCCACCTGCGCGTTCGGCGCGACCTCGACCCCGAGTCGTGAGGCAACTTCCAGTCCGGCGTAGATGAAGACGCCGGTGAGCAGCGCGAGCAGTGCCCGGGCGCGCAGGAAGGTCGCTGCCGATCGATCAACGATGCGGACGACCGCGCGCGCATCCGGTTGCGCGCTGGAGGGCAGGAAGCTGAAGGCCTTGTCCGCCGCCCGCTCGGTGGCGAGGAAGGTGGTCATCCAAACCGGCAGCACGAACAGGCCGAACACGAAGTTGACCGTGCTCAGGATGCCCAGGGTCTGGTTGACGATGAAGGTGGTCACGCCCGACGCGACTCCTTCGAGCGCCGATCCAAGGCCGGCGAGCACGCCGTGGAAGATCTCGAGCGCCACCGCGGCGACCTGGGGTGGAAGCGATGACAACCAGGACTCAATGTCGCCGACCGATCCGGTGGTCTGATCCGGGGTGGGAATCAGCTCCGCAAGCTTGCCCAGACCGCCGAGGAGCGGCGGCACGACGACGTAGATGAAAAGGCCCACCAGGCCCAGCACGACCAGCAGGGCGAGGATGGCCGCCAGAGTCCGGGGCAGTACCCGATCGAAGGTGTTTACCAACGGTACGGCGGTGTAGGCGATCAGCCCGCCCACCAGGTATGGCGAGAGGGCCGGCCACGAGGCGGCGGCGACCCACAGGGCGAGTGCGCCGACCGAGAGACCGATGATGCCCCGACCCACCGATTGGGGCGGGATGGCGCGCACGCGATTCCGCAGGGCACGCCATGACTCCTCGGCGCGTCGTTGCTGGGCACCGGCTTCGACGGTCACGGGGCGGATTATGCCCCAGCGCTGCTAATCCTCTTCCGTTGGCCCCTCGTCCTCGAGGTCAACCGGCGGTCCCGAGCCATCCAGGGCCAGGACTTCGCCTTCCGCAGTAGCGCCCGCCTCGACCAGCTCTTCCGAGTCGCGAATGGCGCCGGTGATCGTTTCCTCCTGGTCCACGATCCGAGCGATCGAGAAACTGACCTGGGGCGGGATGGCCGCCGAGATGACGACCTCGGCGATCCGGTAGGGAGAGCGCTTTTCGCGCAACGACGCGTTGGCCTTCTCCTGGAGCGCGGTCGCTTTGATCACGACATCGGCCAATAGCCCAGGGTCGATCTTCTCGACGACGGTGGTGATGCCCCGTTTGGCCTTTCCGGCGACCCGGCGGGCCTCCACACCGGCTTTCGCCATCTGCACCCGGGCCTGGGCCTGGGTGGCGGGGTCCGACATCTTCTGGTTGACCCTGTCGCCGGTGGCCTTGGCCTGCGCGGTCGCCTGGGCCGCGGCCTGGGCCGCGGCCTGCTGCGCCTGCTCGAGCCCCTTCTTGAACGCGTCCATCGGTCTGCAGTATCGGCCTAGCCGTGGACCGATGTCGAGGAGATTGCGGCCCTCAGCCCAGGTAGCCGGAACCGATGATCAGGTCCTGCGCCCCGCGCGCGAACTCCACCTGGAGCAGGCGCGCACCGCCATCGTCAGTCGTCACGATCAACCGGCGTTCGGCATCGGTACTCCACGCGATGGCCATCCCGGCCGGTCCCTCCGGATGGACCGAGCCATCGGCTCCGAGGACCACGAGGTCACCGGATGCGCGGGTCACGGTCGCCGTTCCCTCGACGGGGTACAGGAGGAGGCCGCTGTCGGGCGGGAGGGCGATCTCCAGGCGTGCGCCCGCGGCGAGCGTCGTGTCCGTGTATCGGTGCAGGCCCGAGTGGTTGACCCGGAACCGCGACATCGGTCCAATGAGCTCCAGCGTCTCGACGCCGGGTCTCTCGGCGATTGGCACCCGGTCATCGGCGCGCAGGACCGCGAACTCGGCAACCGGGATGGGTGGGTCGGTATCGGGGTGATAGACGAGGATGAAGGCCCGGGTGACCTGGCCGTCCGCACCGTTCCATTCCTGGTGGAGCATCCCCCGCACGCCCTCGGTCAGCCGCCCCAGGTCGCCCTCGTTCATCGTCCCGCGGATGTGATTCAGGGAGTCGTCGTGCTCCACCCGACCGTTGAGGATGTAGAACAGCCGCTCGTTGGTCCGATGGGGGTGGTGGCCAATCCCGAAGCCGGGCTCGAAGAAGGCGTCGTGGATCATGAGCATGGGCCCCATGTGCTGGACCGATGACCACGGACCCACGCTCTCGATGGCGATCAGCCCACGCACCCCGAACTGCGCCTCGCCAACCCGGAAGAAGTGTCCCGAACCGATGAGGGTCAGGTCGGTGTCGAGCGCGATGTCACTGAAGGCCTGCATCGCTGAAGCCTAGACCAGGACCGCAAAATGCGTCCCAGCGAGGTTGCGGGTATGGTCATCGGGTGGACGCCCAAGCCATGACCCTGGAGGACATCCTCCAGGCCAACCAGGGCCACTGCTGCACGGACCTGAAGCCTGACCAGGTGTGCGTGACGATGGAGGCCGTCGCCAACCTCCCCACCCGGTTCGGCGACTTCCAGGTGGTGGCCTTCTGGAACGACCGCGACGGCAAGGAGGACGCGGCGCTGGTCCGGGGCACGCCATGGGAGCACGAGGACGTGCCGGTCCGGCTCCACTCCGAGTGCCTCACCGGCGACGTTGCCGGTTCACTGCGCTGCGACTGCCGCGACCAGCTCGAGGCCGCGTTGCGGTTCATCGGGGAGCAGGAGCACGGGATCGTTCTGTACCTCCGCCAGGAGGGCCGCGGGATCGGGCTCGTGAACAAGATCCGGGCCTATGGCCTCCAGGACAAGGGACTGGACACGGTCGAGGCCAACCAGGCCCTCGGCTTCCGGGATGACGAGCGGGACTACGGCGTCGCGGCCCACATGCTGTCGCTGCTGCGCGTCCGCTCCATCCGGCTCATGACCAACAATCCGCGCAAGATCGCGGGGCTCGAGAAGCACGGAGTGACCGTCAGCGGCCGCATCCCGCTCGTCGTGCCGCCCAACGAGCACAACGCGTTCTACCTCTCCACCAAGGCCCGCAAGGCCGGCCACTTCATCGACCTGGCCGGCTACGAGCACGTCGTGGAACAGCTCGACCGGCCCATCGTCCGTGGCATGGATCCGCGGGTCATCGCCGAGATCGAGGCCGAGGACGAGACGGAGGACGGCGCTGCCTGAGTCCGGGGGCCGGGTGGCGATCATCACCGGCGCCGCGGGCGGAACCGGGCGGGTCGTGACCAGGGACCTCGCGGCGGCGGGCTGGCGGTTGGCGTTGGTCGGGTCACGCAAGGCTCCGCTCGACGCCCTCGCGGCAGGGCTCGGTCTCGGAGCGGACCAGTGGACCGCCGAAGGTGCGGACCTGCGCGATGCGGCCGCCGCCAGCGCGGCGGTGGATGCGATCGCCGACCGGTTCGGGTCCCTTGACGCGCTGGTCCACCTGATCGGCGGCTTCCACGGCGGGGAGTCGGTGGTCGATGTCCGCGACGCGGAAGTCGGGGCCATGCTGGGCCAGCACCTGTGGACGACCTTGAACATGGTCCGCGCGGTCGTGCCCCGGATGACGGCTGCCGGGTGGGGGCGCGTCGTGGCCGTCTCGTCGCCCCAGGCCAGCGCCCCGGGCAAGGGCGTCTCCCCGTATGCCATTGGCAAGGCGGCCCAGGAAGCGCTCCTCTCGTCCCTGGCGCGCGAGGTCTCGGGCACGGGCGTGACGGTCAACATGGTCCTCGTCCGCCAGATCGACGTGAACCACGAGCGCGATGCGAATCCGAGCCCCAAGAACGCGTGGTGGACGACGCCCGAGGAGATCTCGGTCGAGATCGGGCACCTCCTGGGCGACGAAGCCGCAGCAATCAACGGGGCAAAGATCCCGCTCTACGGGAACGGCTAGGCCACTCCGCAACGGCTGAGCGGTCGCCAGTTCCGGCTGCCGGTCAAGGCACGATCACGAAGTAGCCGGTCACATCGAAGATGAGGGCGGTCGTGTTGCCCGCCGGGGCGACGTAGGTGGCCGACAGGGTGCCGCCCGCCCCGAGGGCCACGGTCACCCCGTTGGCCCGGTTGTCATTGAGCGGGAAGTTCAGGGTCGAGCTGGTCGGTGCCGCGATCGGGGTCGGGCCCAGGAAGATGTAGCCGGCCGCGGTCTGCTCGGTGACGGTCAGGTTGCCGGTGACCGCCACCGCGCCGGCGGGGACCCCGCCCCGGCCGCTGACCTGGAAGGTGCGCGGGACCCCGACGCTGAACGCCCCGTTCAGCCCGTTGTTGACCCGGGTATCGAGCAGGCGAGCCGGGGTGAGGGGGACATACGAGGCCCCACTGCTGCCCGACACGAAGTAGCCGGTCACATCGAAGATGAGGGCGGTCGTGTTGCCCGCCGGGGCGACGTAGGTGGCCGACAGGGTGCCGCCCGCCCCGAGGGCCACGGTCACCCCGTTGGCCCGGTTGTCATTGAGCGGGAAGTTCAGGGTCGAGCTGGTCGGTGCCGCGATCGGGGTCGGGCCCAGGAAGATGTAGCCGGCCGCGGTCTGCTCGGTGACGGTCAGGTTGCCGGTGACCGCCACCGCGCCGGCGGGGACCCCGCCCCGGCCGCTGACCTGGAAGGTGCGCGGGACCCCGACGCTGAACGCCCCGTTCAGCCCGTTGTTGACCCGGGTATCGAGCAGGCGAGCCGGGGTGAGGGGGACATACGAGGCCCCACTGCTGCCCGACACGAAGTAGCCGGTCACATCGAAGATGAGGGCGGTCGTGTTGCCCGCCGGGGCGACGTAGGTGGCCGACAGGGTGCCGCCCGCCCCGAGGGCCACGGTCACCCCGTTGGCCCGGTTGTCATTGAGCGGGAAGTTCAGGGTCGAGCTGGTCGGTGCCGCGATCGGGGTCGGGCCCAGGAAGATGTAGCCGGCCGCGGTCTGCTCGGTGACGGTCAGGTTGCCGGTGACCGCCACCGCGCCGGCGGGGACCCCGCCCCGGCCGCTGACCTGGAAGGTGCGCGGGACCCCGACGCTGAACGCCCCGTTCAGCCCGTTGTTGACCCGGGTATCGAGCAGGCGAGCCGGGGTGAGCGCCGTGAAGGTGGCACCGTAGGGGCCAGGCGCCCCCAACAGCGCCATCGCGGCATCAAGGTCCACCCGACCGGCACCGTACAGGTTGTCGTCCCCCGCAACGCCAAGGTCAAGCGCAGAAGCCGTCAGGGCGTTCTCGGCCTCCGACGCCGTCATGCCGGGATACGCCGATTCGAGGAGGGCAATCGCCCCGCTGACATGGGGCGCGGACACCGACGTTCCGCTGGAGAGGGTGTATTGCCCCGAATCGGCGGCCGTCGGGATCATGACCCCCGGGGCCACCAGGCTGGGGAACGTTTCGGCCGACGATCGTCCGCAGCTGGTCGGCCCACGACTGCTGAACGAGGCGATCGCATCGGTGCCGTCCACGGCGCCAACCGCGAAGGCCCCCGGATTGTTTGCCGGACTGGCGCTGGTATTCCCTGACGGCCCGTAGTTTCCTGCGGCAAACACCGCGGCGATTCCCGCCGTCGCGAGGGCGGCGATGTCGGGTTCGAATGCGAGCGCACAGCCGACGCCGCCAAAGGTCCACGAGCTGTTGACGACATCTGGTGCGTCATCGGTCGCCGCGTTCCCATCGGGATCGAGCAGCCACTGAAATGCCAGGTGGACCGCGCTGGTCTGGCCGACGCCGCTGTCGTTGAAGACCCGGGCCGAGATCCAGGTGGCGTCAGGCGCCACGCCAATCGCCTCGCCGCTGTCCGCGCCCCCGACCATGACGCTCATGATCGAGGTGCCGTGACCACTCACGTCGGCCGGTGTAGCGTGTTGCCCGTAGGGGTCGAACCAGCTGTTCGACCCGCCGCGCCACCGCAAAGCGAGGTCGGGATTGCTCATGTCCACGCCGGAGTCGAGACTGGCAACGACGGTCCCCTGACCGCGGAACCCGAGCTGCCAGAAAGCATCGGCACCGATCTGGGCAATGTTGTCTGCCGTAGGCGCGGCGACCAGTGGTGCGGTGGGCGCGGTGAACTCGATATCGGGCTGAATGCTGGCGATCGCCGGCGAGCGAGCCAGCTGCCGGATGAGGGCGGGGGTCGCGCTCAGCGCGATGGCATTCGTGATCCACAGCGACCGGACGGCGCGAGCGGTGCCGTTGCGAAGTCCCTGACTGAGGAGCGAAGCAAGCGGGGCCTGGCTCGTGGTGGCCACCGACCGCATCTCCGCAACCATGTCCCGGCGCCCATTGGGATGGTGGGAGAACGAGGTCGGATCGACCTGATCTCGCAGGACGACGATGACGGCGATCGGCTGCGAGCCCTGCATGGCGTCGAGGAGGACCGGATCGATCGGTGCGCCAGCCGCGACGATCGGCGCGCCCGGCCCGACACTCACGGCCAGCCCGAGGACCGCCAGTCAGGGCGGCGCGCGTGAGCCGGGTCAGCACGTCGGTCGTGGACGCACCGGTCTGCTCCCCACCGGGAGGTCTGCGTCGGACGCCGCGCGCCGTCGCACCCTGGTCCGACGAGCCACATCGGCAAGGGCGAGACCAAGCCCAAGGCCAAGCACGACGGCGATCAGGCGTCAGCGTTGATTCCAGCGGGGCGTTGCTCACCACGACGGCGCGCACGGGCACCTGGGCCGCGCCCACGTCAACGGGCGTTCGGAAGACCGCGGTGGGCAGTCCTGGTCGCACGACGTTGACCGACAGCTCCCAACCGCCCGCCATGGGAATCATCCCGGCAGGCGTCTCGTACCGGCCGTCACCCACGGGCTCGCCAACCAACGCGATCGGTGGGCTGGACCCGTCGAGCCTCCGAAGGGTGACGTCGACCCGCTCGATAGGCTCGAGTGCGGGGCGCCTGGTGTCGAACACGCCGAGGTTCACGAAATTCGCCCCGGCGCGGCCGGGGCTGACCGTGGCGGTGACAAGCAGATCGTCGACGGTCGCGACGAAGTCCTGGGCCGGGCGCGTGGCAAGTGGACGGAATTCCGGTCCGTCGGCAGGCGGTGCGGCGCTGAGGAGGGCGGCGACCAGGATGACGCCCAATCCGCCGAGTGCCTCGAGTCGCAAGCTCATGCGCCAGGTCCCGCCCCAGGCCACCATCGCGGCTGCGCGCCGACCGAGGCTGCCTGAGACCCTGGATGCCACGTGTCGGATCCAGCCATGCAGACGAAGGGCATGGCGGAAGCCGAGCAGAGCCACCGCGGTGCCGAGCGCGACCTTCGCGATGAGCAGGTGACCGTAGTCGGTGAAGAGCAACGCGTCGACCGAAGCCACCAGGCGGCCCGCCGCATACAGGCCCGTGATCGCCAGCACGGCCACCGACACGGCCGCCAGCGGGCTGAAGCGCCGGAGAACCCGGTAGCGGGGCGACTCGGTGGAGTCGTCGTGGCGGCCCATGACGAGGGTCAGGCCGATCACGACCAGCGTCCCGACCCAGATCGCGGCGGCGACACTGTGCGCGGTCCAGGCGACCGTGTCGATCAGGGTCGAACCGGGTGCAGCAGCTTGGTGCGCTCCGAGCGCGCGAACTCCGAGAACCGCGAGCAGGGCCAGGGCACTGGCCACCAGCGCCGGGCGCGACCGACTGACGGTCGGTCGCCAGGCGAGCACGCCCGCAAGGGCAACAAGGAGCAGGCCTTCCTGTGCCAACCAGCGGGCGCCTGACGGCGTCTCGAAGAACGCTGAGATCGGGTTCACCTGGGGCATGGCCACCGCGATCTCCCGTGTGGCCAGCGCCGCGCCGCCGGCGCCCGCAACAAGGGCTCCAACCAGGAAAACCAGCCCGATCTGCCGAAGGCGCGGCCGGAGGGAGGCCGGCGATGGATACGCCGTGCCCGGCAGGAGGTAGAGGACCATCACCAGCATCCCGGTCGCGACCGCTACGGAAGCGAACAGGACCCACGCCGCGAACCCGTCAAGCCACGCCACGGCGGAGGTCGACTGGCCGGGTGCAAGGTCGGCGGCCGGCGCACCGACCGCGAACACGGTCCAACCGGACACGACATGCAGATCAACCGCCGAGACGGCGGTCCACGTGACCCGATAGGTTCCTGACCCGATGTCGGGCAGCTCTACGACGAGCGTGGCTGGCGCATCCGGATCGACGTTCACCGAGACCGCGATATCGTGGCTCTGTTGATCGGTGACCGAAGCGGAACTCAGCTCCGGTGACACGTCCTCGCTGAAGGTCAGGGTGACGAGCCGGGGTGGGTCTGCGAGCGAGGCGCCGTCCGGAGGATCACTCGACACCAGCACGGCATGGGCGGCCAGCTGGCCGGCGCCGAACGCCAGCAGGACCAACAAGGCCGCGACGATCGCAAGTCCCCGCACGCGGTGGTGCGGGGGAAATGGCAGGGCCATCGGTCCCCGCCCGCGCCTATTGCGCGATCAGGTGCTCGAGTCTCAACTCGCCGAAGACGAGACTGACCGAGCTGCCGCGCTGAATCGCCCCGCTCGCGTTGCGGTACAGCACGAAGTAGGTTCGCCCTGCCTGGAGGTCGTGCTTGTTGGCCATCAGTGCAGCGGACCGTACGATCGCTCCGGAGTCCTCGTCAACGATCAAGGGCAAATTAGCGGCATCATCAAGGAAGGCTGCGGCCAGGTCGGCGTCGGTCACCTGGAATCGCATGTCGAGCAGCCCGCCGTCCGCGGTGACTCCAATCATGGTGACTCGGATCCCCCACTCCTGTTCGACAACTGCCATGTCGACCGCTGTCGCGGGCCCGGGCGCAAGGAACAGCCGCCACCCGGCAGCCACCAGACCGACGGCGAACGATGCTTGCCACCAGCCTGCGATCTACCCGAGGCCTTCCATCGCGACGCGCGGTACGCCGAGGGAGGGTGGCAGTGGCGGCTGGCAGGGCGCTCATGGAGCCCGGAAGTAGCCGGTCACGTCGAAGATGAGGGCGGTCGTGTTGCCCGCCGGGGCGACGTAGGTGGCCGACAGGGTGCCGCCCGCCCCGAGGGCCACGGTCACCCCGTTGGCCCGGTTGTCATTGAGCGGGAAGTTCAGGGTCGAGCTGGTCGGTGCCGCGATCGGGGTCGGGCCCAGGAAGATGTAGCCGGCCGCGGTCTGCTCGGTGACGGTCAGGTTGCCGGTGACCGCCACCGCGCCGGCGGGGACCCCGCCCCGGCCGCTGACCTGGAAGGTGCGCGGGACCCCGACGCTGAACGCCCCGTTCAGCCCGTTGTTGACCCGGGTATCGAGCAGGCGAGCCGGGGTGAGGGGGACATACGAGGCCCCACTGCTGCCCGACACGAAGTAGCCGGTCACATCGAAGATGAGGGCGGTCGTGTTGCCCGCCGGGGCGACGTAGGTGGCCGACAGGGTGCCGCCCGCCCCGAGGGCCACGGTCACCCCGTTGGCCCGGTTGTCATTGAGCGGGAAGTTCAGGGTCGAGCTGGTCGGTGCCGCGATCGGGGTCGGGCCCAGGAAGATGTAGCCGGCCGCGGTCTGCTCGGTGACGGTCAGGTTGCCGGTGACCGCCACCGCGCCGGCGGGGACCCCGCCCCGGCCGCTGACCTGGAAGGTGCGCGGGACCCCGACGCTGAACGCCCCGTTCAGCCCGTTGTTGACCCGGGTATCGAGCAGGCGAGCCGGGGTGAGGGGGACATACGAGGCCCCACTGCTGCCCGACACGAAGTAGCCGGTCACATCGAAGATGAGGGCGGTCGTGTTGCCCGCCGGGGCGACGTAGGTGGCCGACAGGGTGCCGCCCGCCCCGAGGGCCACGGTCACCCCGTTGGCCCGGTTGTCATTGAGCGGGAAGTTCAGGGTCGAGCTGGTCGGTGCCGCGATCGGGGTCGGGCCCAGGAAGATGTAGCCGGCCGCGGTCTGCTCGGTGACGGTCAGGTTGCCGGTGACCGCCACCGCGCCGGCGGGGACCCCGCCCCGGCCGCTGACCTGGAAGGTGCGCGGGACCCCGACGCTGAACGCCCCGTTCAGCCCGTTGTTGACCCGGGTATCGAGCAGGCGAGCCGGGGTGAGCGCCGTGAAGGTCGCCGGTGGACTGACGACCAGCACCACTGAGGTCGTCGTGCCCCAGTTGCCGGCAACGTCACGGGCCCGCACACGAATGGTGTGCGACCCATTGCTCCAGGAGCTGACGTTGATCGTCGCGGAGATCCCCTCGGTCGTGCTGTTGAACGGCGGGCTGGTCGCACTCATCGAGGTGCCATTCCCGGCACCGGGGTCGGCTCCCTCGAACCACTCGGCTGCGGCGATGTTGGAGGCCGGCGCGGCGCCATTGACCGGGTCCGTGGCGGACCCGATGAGCGCCACGAAGGCGGCCCCATTCGTCGGGTTCGGGCTCACCGCGACGCCGCCCACCGTTGGGCCGGTCTTGTCGATGATGAGGGTGGCCGAGCTGGCCGGACCCCAGTTGCCGGCCGCATCCTGTCCGCGGACGTAGATGAGGTGGGGTCCCTGGCTCAGGGCCTGGATCCCGGTGAGCGGGAAGGTCTGCGAGACAGCCTCGGTGGCGGTCGTCCAGGCACCGTCGGAAGGCAGGAAGGCGATGCCGCTGCCGGGAGCACCCACGACGTCAATGAAGCCTTCCGCGGCCGTGATTCGAGTCTGCACCGCCGGACTGCCGCTGAGCGGATCGGAGACGCTGGCCGTGACCTTGATCTCGAACTTGTTGATGTCCCACGTCAAGGTCCCGTTGTTCGGCCCAGCCGGCAGGATGGCCACGGCGGCCGCCGCCGGTCCGGTCCGATCCACGATCAGATGCACGGAGGTGAGCGGACCCCAGTTGCCCAGCGCGTCGCGAGCGTGGATCAGGACGTTGCGGTTGCCCTCGGGCTGCGGCGACGGCACGCTCCCGGCGTAGGTTCCGGTGAGCATGCGCACGGATGCGGGAGAGCCGCCAGTCGTCATCGCGGTGCCGGTGCCATTGGCTCCCGCCACATCGATAAAGAATTCGGCGTTGGTGATGTCTTGGTTTCCGGTGACCGCATCGGTGCCCGTCGCGGCGATGGTCACGTTGGTCCGTCCCTGGGTCGGATTCGGCCCCAAGGCCGCACCGACGACCGCAGGCCCAGCCTTGTCGAGGTTCAGGGTGACCGAGTCAACCGGACCCCAGTTGTTGGCGCTGTCCCGGCCATGCACGAACAGGTCGTGATCGCCCGACAGGAGCACGGCCATGGTCGCGGTCGAGAGCGTTCCCGTCACGCCCTCGGTAGCGGTGTTGAACGTTCCGTCCTGCGCCAGCATGGGCGTGCCGGTCCCGTTGGCGCCTACACCGTCGACGAAGAATTCGGCAGCGGCAATCGCCTGGCCGCCGGTCGTCACGTCGCTCACGCTTGCCGTGACCGTCACGTTTCCGCTTCCGTTCGCCGGATTCGGGCTGGCGGCGGCGTTGGTTGTCAGCGGGCCACCGGGATCGGTGCCGATGCCCCCGATCTCAAGGAACGTGAGCATGCCGCCGAAGCCGACGGATTCATTCCAGCCCACGGTTCCGCCGCCCGAGTCGTGCCCGGCGTTATCGGTGTGACTTGCCGCGTTGAACAGGGCAAAGCGGGAACCGGCCGGCGCACCGGCTGGGATGTTGGTGATCGCGTCTGCGGTCGAGCCGGGCGGGAGGAGCTGGTCGACGACCGTTGAGGGGTACCGCGCCGGCTTGCCATCGATCCCGACGACCCGCTGGCGCAGCCCCAACAGGCTCATCGCGTGGTCCTGAAGACCGATGTTCGCGTAGCGGAGGAGCATGGCGCTGTTGGCCGTCACCGAGATTGGCAGCGTGCTCGGGTAGGCTCGTCCGTTGATCAGCCAGTAGGTCGGGCTCCAGCCGTCCAGGTCATAGACCAGCGGATCCGCCGCCTGGTTCAGCGCGGGGTCGAGCTCGGAGAGCACGACAAGGGCCTCGTCGTTGAACGCGGAGTTGGGCCCGGGCCCGTACGCGCAGGTCGCGCAGGAAGTCGGGCGAACGACCAGGGCACCCGCCAGGCCCATGGCCACCTGCACCGGTCCGGCTTCGGTCAGTCCGGCCTCGTAGATGAAGGTGCCGGGGGTGGCTGCGTCAAAGACGTATGCGCCGCTCGACGCGTCGGCGACCCCACTCGTGTCCGGCACGACTGCCCCACCGCCCAGCGTGCGCTGCCCGCGGAGCGCCAGCGAGGTGCGCTGTGGTCCAGGCAGGTCGTTATGCAGCGTGATGGTGACGTCGTCGCCTTGCTTGACCACGATGGCTGGGCCAGGGAGCTGCGCCGCCCCGGAGGACAGCCCGTAGCCCCAGATCGGGACGCTCGAAGCGTTCGGGAGGGCGATCGTCCCCGTCGTGGCCCACAGGTCACAAGTGACCGTCCCAGTGCCGGCCCCGACGCACGCCCCCCCGTCCGCAATCGCCGTCACGGGCACCGAGCCCTGAACGGCCGTGCCAGGAGACGTCGCGCGCGCTGAAAGCGCAGGCGCCGTCGAATGCGCAGCCCCCGGCGCGGCCGCACCCGCGGTCGACACGCTGATCAGGGCGAGCGCGAAGAGCGCGACGATGAGCGCGAGGATCGGCCGTCGTTGACGGATCATGGACAGCCACCCGGCGGGTCGACGCGTTCGAGCGTGGTCATCCCGCCAAATCCGGCGTCGAAGTTGGCCGCTTCGTTGAGCGCGTGGCTGTGCCACATGTGGTAGTACTCGCCGCATTGGTTCTGGGTCGTGGTCCCGACCGGGAGCTCATCCTGGAGCCCCAGGTACGGACTGCCGCCGTACCAGGTGGCGTCGCCCTTGAACGTCAGGTTCTGGAGTTGGGGGAGCCCCGGGACGGGATACGTGCCGGGATTCCAGCCCTGGCCGCCGAGCGCCTTTTCCGCGCGCCAGTCATACAGCGCGTCCCACGTCTGGCCCGATCCGACCAGGACCAGGAACGTGCTCCACGACGCGTCGGCACCGCCCGGTGCTGTCTCGAGGGGCCGTCCGTCCCGGGCAATGACCCGGCCGTCATTCCCGTGGGGATGGAATGGATGATTCCGCGTCCCGACGTTGATGTAGCGGGCCAGCGCCGGATACGGGTTGGTGGCTGCGTTGTAGGGCTGGATGTGGACAAAGGAGCTGTACGGCTGGGATGGCAGCCACGGAGCGCTGTTGGGCGCGATGGTGTCCGGGAAGCTCCGGCCATTGAGCATCCAGTACCGCGGGTGGTAGGTCGTCCAGTCGAACGCCTGGTGCCGCTCTACGGCCTGGTGGAGAGCTGGATCGACCTCGGACATGAGCATCACGTATTCGGCGTTGGTGTTGAATGCCGAGTCCGCGCGCCCGTAGGCCCAGTCGGAATGGGTGGCGGGGTTTGCATGCCCATTGGGTCGCACGATGAGCGCGCCGAACAGGCCCATCTGGACCTGCTTGGCCATGTCGGTACCGCTCTGATACAGGTACGTCCCCGGCTCGGACGCAATGAACGAATAGGTCATCGTCCCGTTGGTGGCGGCAGCCGGCGGGGCGAGCGACGTCAGGTTGCCGCCGCCGTCGAATTGCGGCCCAGAGGGCGCCCCATTGGCGAGGACTCCGATTTGGCCCGGAAAGATGAGCGAGACCGGCTCCGGTAGGGTGTTGTGGAGCACGATCGTGACCGTGGTGTCCTCCGGCACGCACAGCGTCGGACCCGGAAGCTGGAATGCGCCGTTGCCGGATGAGAAGCTCCACATGAAGATGCTGTTGCCGTCCGGGACGCTGACGAATCCGCTGTGCGTGGTCAGCGAGAAGCTCTGGGACGCGTTCTGCGTGCACACAATGCCGGAGGCAGGAGGGGTTGCCGCCGCGCTGAATCCGCGCAGGACGAGGCTGCTGAGGAGCAGCAACAGGGTCACTGCGACCGCCACGCGCCGCGAATCGCCAGCCAACGGCGCGGAGCGCTCCAGCGTCATCGTGGACAGGGGTCGAGTGTCGACGGAGAACGTCATGTGATGCGGATCTCCGTCATCTGGCCGCCACGCTTGCCGAGCCAGGCCGGCCCGGGATTGCGCAGGTGCGCCAGCTGCCGGTTGTAGAACAGGTAGGTACCCGGGTTGGTGGCCTGGATGATCACGTCGTAGCTTTCGCCCGGGCCGATGTGGACGGTGTCGGTCTGGTAGGTGATATCCGCGCTGGCGCCAGGGGCCGCACGGCCGGCAAGGAGCGACGCATCCTTGCCCACGACCGTCATCGGCATGCCTTCCAGGGTCATCGAGGCCTGCTGGAAGCCTAGGTTGACCATGCGGAGGAGGATCCGCTCGCCGACCGATCCTGTGATGAGGGACGAATACGGCTGGTACTGGAGGTTCGGGAAGCCCGGAGGCGCAATGAGGTCACCGTTCGCCGCCTGGCTCCCGGCCGGGGCGATCGTCTCCGGGTAGGACCGGCCGTTCATGAGCCAGAAGTCAGGCTCGTATTCGCTCCAGTCGTGCTCCTGGATGTGGGCGCCGTCGTAATGCTCCTGGGCCCACATCTCCGAGAGGAAGATCGGGTATTCGCGGTCATAGCGCGTTACCCCCGGCATGCCGAATTCGGCGTCGTTGTAGACGTACTTCGCATTCGGGGTCAGCGGAGCTCGGTTCTGCTTTGGTCGGACGAAGATGATCCCGGTCATCCCCATCGACACGTGCTCGACGTCCTCGAAGTGGCAGTGATACATGTAGGTCCCGGGCAGTCGCGGCTCGTACGTGTAGGTGAAGTCGCGACCGATGGGAACGGCGATCGAAAGCTCGGGGACACCGTCGAAGAGTGGGATCGCATTCCGGAAGCCGTGCCAGTGGATCGTGTGCGAGTCGGTGAGGTCGGGCCGAATCTGGAGCCCGATGTTGCTGAGCGTGATGTTCACCCGATGGGGGTCGGCATCGGTGTGCTCGTCGGCCCACAGGAGCGGCGCCGGGTTCTGCACGTGCATCCGCTGCCGGTCCACGTCCGTCTGGCTCAGACCGGTGACGTCATGGAATCCAAGCACCCAGGTGGACAGTCCGGGCGGGGCCAGGGGATCGGGATGGATCAGAGGCACCGAGCCGGGAAGCGAGATCCATCCATCGCTGGCGGCGAGGTGCAGATTCAGCTCAGCCGCGCCCTGGGCCGAGGGCGCTCCGAGCAGACCCCCGCCGAACGTGCGGATCAGGGAGGCGCCGGCCGTGGCGGCCAGGGCGCCGCCACCGACCCGGAGGAACGCGCGACGGCTCAGCGGTCGCCGGTACCAGTTGCTGGTCATGGCACGATCACGAAGTAGCCGGTCACATCGAAGAGGAGCTGGGTGCTCTGACCGGCTCCGCTGGTGATGTAGGTCGCGCTCAGAGTGCCTCCCGCACCGAGGGCCACGGTCACCCCGTTGGCCCGGTTGTCGCCGGTCGGGAAGTTCAGGGTCGAGCTGGTCGGGCTGTTGGTCGGGGTCGGGCCCAGGAACACGAACCCGGCCGCGGTCTGCTCGGTCACGGTCAGGTTGCCGGTGACCGCCACCGCCCCGTTCGGGACCCCACCCCGCCCACTGACCTGGAAGGTGCGGGCGATGCCGCTGCTGAACGGACCATTCAGCCCGTTGGCGACCCGGGTGTCGAGCAGGCGGGCCGGGGTGAGCGGGACATAGGAGGCCCCCGACGGGCCGGACACGAAGTAGCCGGTCACATCGAAGAGGAGCTGGGTGCTCTGACCGGCTCCGCTGGTGATGTAGGTCGCGCTCAGAGTGCCTCCCGCACCGAGGGCCACGGTCACCCCGTTGGCCCGGTTGTCGCCGGTCGGGAAGTTCAGGGTCGAGCTGGTCGGGCTGTTGGTCGGGGTCGGGCCCAGGAACACGAACCCGGCCGCGGTCTGCTCGGTCACGGTCAGGTTGCCGGTGACCGCCACCGCCCCGTTCGGGACCCCACCCCGCCCACTGACCTGGAAGGTGCGGGCGATGCCGCTGCTGAACGGACCATTCAGCCCGTTGGCGACCCGGGTGTCGAGCAGGCGGGCCGGGGTGAGCGGGACATAGGAGGCCCCCGACGGGCCGGACACGAAGTAGCCGGTCACATCGAAGAGGAGCTGGGTGCTCTGACCGGCTCCGCTGGTGATGTAGGTCGCGCTCAGAGTGCCTCCCGCACCGAGGGCCACGGTCACCCCGTTGGCCCGGTTGTCGCCGGTCGGGAAGTTCAGGGTCGAGCTGGTCGGGCTGTTGGTCGGGGTCGGGCCCAGGAACACGAACCCGGCCGCGGTCTGCTCGGTCACGGTCAGGTTGCCGGTGACCGCCACCGCCCCGTTCGGGACCCCACCCCGCCCACTGACCTGGAAGGTGCGGGCGATGCCGCTGCTGAACGGACCATTCAGCCCGTTGGCGACCCGGGTGTCGAGCAGGCGGGCCGGGGTGAGGGCGGTGAAGGTGGCAGCCGCCGTCTGGAATCCAAGCCGCTCGTCGGCACCCATGTCGAAGCCTGTCCCCTGCGGACGACCCTGGTTGTCGATGTCGACGGTCGGAGCCGAGACCGGTGTCCCGTAGTACGGCTGGCTCGGCGTGCCGTTGTCGAGGGCGCCGGCGAACGAGACGCCGAGGTGGTAGTCGCCCAACAACGTCGCATTCGGGTTCCCGTTGGGATCGAGAACGATCGTGATGGTCCCGATGAAATGCGGGTCGCCGCGCCACGGGAAGGCGCCAATCGTGACCGGCCGCGGGTCAACGACGTTGGGATCGACACCAATCTTGTTCATTGCGGCAACCGGGTTGTTGAACGGGTGCGCCGCGGTGGAACCGAACTGGAGCAGCGAGAACGTCGGCGATAGCAACCCACTGCCGTTCGCGACCCCCAGATCCCAGTAGTTGATCGGGCTCGGGTCACCGGGCAGGCCGATGCCACCGACCGTCCCCGAGTTGAAGTCCCATGCCCCCGCCCGGTTGTCCCAGAAGATGTTGTTGAACAGCAGCGGGTCGCTGAAGATCGCGTGCCCGGGCGCCGGGAGACTTGCCTGCAGCAGCGCGCTCGTTTTCAGGTCTGACAGGCCCGCCGGCATGGGCGCACCGGTGCTGGCCATCGACGTTGCCGTCGTGAGGTTGCTCATGACCGTGTTGTTGACGATCCGAACGTTGGTCGAGTCGTCGAGGGCGATTCCGCCGCCCTGATCGGTCGAGATGTTGTCGACGATGAAGTTGTTGCGGACGTTGATGACGTGATTGCCCGCGATCAGGAACCGGAGGCCACCGCCATCATCGTTGGCGAGGTTGGCCTGGATCAGGTTCTGGTCGATGTTGACCGGGCCGGAGCCCTGCGGCAGTTCGCCGGCCGGGTTGAGCGGGAGCTCGCCGGCGACCATGATCCCGGCGCCCTCGTCGTACGAGCCGTTGAAGTAGATTTGGTTGCCGACGATGTTGCTGTTCGGGCTGAACCCGAAGTGGCTGATCGCGCCGCCGTACTCGGCCGAGAAGTTTCCGCAGAACTGGTTCTGCGCGATCCGGTAGTCCTCGGTTCCATTGAAGAGCGCAACGGCTCCAGCAAAGTTGGTCCCACCGTTGGCCGTGATCCGGTTGCGCAGGATCCGGACGTGGTCGTTCTGGGCGTCGCCGACGTACGGCGTGCCAACCCGGATCGCCCCGCCGTACGTACCGCCGTTGCTCCGCAGCTGGTTGTTCGTGATCTGGAGATTGCGCGCGAAGGCGTTGGCAAAGATTCCGCCGCCCTGGACGACGGCGACTTCGAGAGTCGGGTCACCAACCGGGTTCGGGACCGGGCCGCCGCCGTTGTCGAACAGGTTGCCCGGGAAGTCCATCTGGTCGCCGCCCTGGATCGTGAAGCCGTCGATGGCCGGCATGAACGCGCTCGTCCGGGAATTCGTCCATTGGGAGTTCTGCGAGAGGATGGTGATCACCGCGTTCTCGTAGACCTGGTCGACCGGGCCGTCGAAGGCAATCCCGGCTGCGAGGGCGCGCCAGTTGTCGGCGTAGGTGGTGCCGTCGGGGTACGTGATGGTGTTGAAGCCGATGCCGTCGATGACCGAGCCCGGGACGGACGTCGCCTCCGGATAGGTTCCACCAGGGCCCACGCCCTGCAGCTTGTCGGGCGAATGGAGGATGACGTTCTCGTAGTACGCCCCGAGCGGGTTGAACCCGGCTGGCGTGTTGGGATACACGACGATGAGGTCGCGCCGCAGCGATGAACCGGTGGCTGCGTACTCGAGCGCGGCCTGGATCGTGTGGAAGTTGGCTGCCAGCGCCAAACCGGCGGTGTTCAGCGCCGGCGAGCTGATCGGCTGAGCCTGATCGACCGTGATGAGCCGCGGATTCGCGGGCATGCCAACCTGCGTCGTCCCGGCGGTCGTCGTCGCCGCATTGCCAACCACGTGGAACGTCAGGGCATTCAGCGTGCTGGAACCAGTCGAACCGCGCCGAATATTGAGCTGGTACGCACCGGTGGTGGCGACGCTCGCCGGGACGGTAAACACGATCTGCCGATCGGTCCACGAGTTGATCGTCATGGCTGTCGAACCGAGCGTGACCGAGCCGCCGGCCTGGGTCGCGCCGAAATCGAGTCCCGTGAGCGTGATCTGGCGTGCTGCGCCGGCGTCCGTCGTCCGGATGAATGGCCGGGATGCCCGGAACAGCTGCGGGGTTCCAGCGGTCGGGGTGCAGTCGGCGGGGTGTGCGCCCTGCGTCCCCGGGCCCTCGACCGCCACGGCGATCGTCCACGGAGCAAGGTCGGCGGGCAGGGTCAGATTCGGCCACAGCTGGAAGGGAGTGGCGATCGTTCGGTATTGCGGGTTGTAGTTCGGGTTGGGCGCCGTCGGCGTCCCTGGGTCATTGGCCACGAAGCGGTAGACGTTTGGGCAGGGTCCGGCGGGGAGCGGGCAGTTGTAGCTCGAGACCGAGGGCATGATGACCTCGAACGAGCCGTTCGGATCGGTCTGGATGGTCTGGTCCAGGCGGCCGGTGAAGTCATACAGACCGATGGGCAGGTTCGGGATGCCCGCCTTCTCGCCATACATCAATTCGGCGGGAACCGTCGACAGGTTCAGGTCATCGGTCACGATGCCCTTGAAGCGGCCGGGAACCGGGACTGGCGTGAAGAAGTTGAACGTTGGCGCCGTCGAGTGCCGGTCCTCCAGCGTAATGAGCTTCACATCGCAGTACGGCATGACCTGGCCTTCGAACTCGCTGCCGCCTGCATCCACGAATCCGGGGTTCACGTAGGGAGTGGAGGCGGGAACCGTCACGCCGTTCGACAGCGGGTTCACCGGGTAGCCGTCGGTTCCCGAGTCGGCGACGTCCACGGTGTGCAGGGCTCCCGCGCAGGGCGGCGGCGGGATCTGCGGAATGAACTCGTCCCCGGTGAAGACGTTGACGTCTTCCTCGGCGCGGACCTGGTACATCGGATTGCCGATGACGAGATCGTTGGGTACTTCCACCGCAACGAGGTAGTCGCCCTGGGGCAGGCTCCCGAAGTCGCCGGTGATGCACTCCCCGGTATCCACATTGAACCCGCCGGCGCCGAAGCAGGCGTCGCCGAACCCATAGTTACCGTTGACCAGGGCCTGGTCGCTGGCGTCGCCCTGGGCAGCCATCGCGAAGGTTTCCATGCACTCGGCATCGGGACCTGGCGGCGTCCACGGGAACGTCTGGGCGGTGCCATTGACGTCGCGCGCCACGCAGCCTGTCGGCCGAGCCCACGTCTCCGTCACGTATTGGTTGAGCAGCGGCCCGTGGGCATACGAGCCGTCGACGTTCAGCTGGTACTTCCCGGCCGCGTCGCATCGGGTGGAGACGCCGCACGGGATGGGCGCGAAGAGGTCGACGTTCAGGCCGGAGATGCCGGCCTCGTAGTCCTCGACCGCGGCCAGGCGGGCGTCGAGCTCGTTTCGGGTCGTGTCATAGAACACCGTGCCGACGATGCCGCCGTTGGTGCCCGGATCGTAGGCGCGGACCCCCCAGTCCACCCGGGTCGACAGCCCGACCTGCTGGAGCATGTTGAAGTCCACGCTCGCGGTCTGGATCGTCGTCTCTGAGGGCTGGTTATCGGTCTGGAAGGTAATGCCCGTCGTGTAGTAGCGGGTGTCGAACACCTCCTCGACGACGAACTGGCCCAACGGGTACGCCTCGCGGAAGATGTAGTTGCCCTGCGCATCGGTGACGGTAGCGGCCGAGCCCTGGTCCTGCAGCGAATTGTCCCGACTCCGGAGCGTGATCGCGATGTTCGGCATCCCGGCCTCGCCCGGATCGCGATTGCCATCTGAGTTGGTGTCATTGAAAACGGTGCCGGTGATGATCCCGAACCAGTGAGCGAGGTAGACGACCCCCATATCGGTCACTTGGCCGTTGGCCACCGTCACCTGGTTCGTCTCGACGAGGTAATCCTGGTCCTGGTCCCAGATCGTCAGCTCGTAGTCGCCGTTGGGCACGTTGTGGATGTCGAACGACCCATCCGGGTTGCCGCGGCCCGCGTACACCGCCACGTCGCCGAGCTGCATGCCGGTGAGTGCCACCCAAGGACGGTCGATCGGTGCACCGAGCCGGTTACCCGCCTCGCCTCCAAAGGTCAGACCGCCAGCTGGCGGGACGTAGGCGACCAGGCCAACCCCGACGCCCTTGACTTCGCCGGTCGGACCCGATGGCAAGGAGATGGGCGGAACGAAGCCGAACGGGATCGCCGGCGTCGGCTCACCCCCGACCAGGACCTCCTGGTCGAATCCGGTGTCGCCCTCCTGGACCCACGTGTCCCAGTCATGCGCACCCTCGAGGGTGGTCGTCTGGCTCCACTGCTGACCATTGGGAGGGACGACGGTCACGGAGTACCGATTCGGCCCGAGGTTGGGAATCACGATGTCGCCGTTCGCATCGCTGACGCAGTGGCCACCACTCCCCGGGATGAGCGTGGGAAGTCCATCGCCGTCGAGATCTGGATGCCCGTCGCTGTCCGAGTCGACATAGCGGCTGCAAAGGGGGTTGCCAAACCAGTCGGTCGTCACTTCGCCCAGAACGTCAGCGATATGGCCGACGAACCCGGGGAGGCCATCCTCCTGCTGCTCGTCCCACTGCCCGTTCACGCCGCCGGTATCGGAGAAGACCTTGACCCGAATCGTCGACAGCGGGAGCGGGAAGGGCTGCGCGTGAACGGTCACGACCCCCGGAACGGTCATCGGCACGGTGAAGTGCGCGCCGTCGATCTTGAACCCGTCCGCGAGCACGGAAACGACGTACTTGCCCGCGGGCAACGTCAGTGAGGTGGTGCCCCAGTCATCCTGGTCGCCCTGGGTGACGATCTCGTCCACGGCCGCCGTGCCGCCGCGGGTCGCATGGATCGAGGGCCAGTCACAGCCGGCCGGATAGGTCGGGTTCGTACCGACGACCCCATTCAGGCCGACGGCGCCGCTGGGGAAACAGCTGGCAATGGCTTGGGCCGGATTCCCGGCGTCGTCCTTGACGATCAGCCACTTGTATTCCGAGACCGGGTCGTTGTAGTCGACCGTGCCGACCGGGTCGTAGAAGCTCGTATTCGTGCGCGCGCTGAGGACGCTCAGGGTCAGGGCCGAGGTGACCGCCGCATCAGGCGGTTCAGCCTGGTTGGCCGGCGGCCGGGCAGGCGCAGCCAGCGTCGCGATCGGCGACAGCGCGCTGCCGACGACAACCGTCAACGCGATTGCGAGACTCGCAAACCGTGGGCCCCGGTTGGGCAATACCGGCCCTCCGTCCCTCGGTCGGTCTCACCATTGGCTCCGGGCGGTCGCAGGTGACCTGGTCCAAACCGCCCATCGTCGCCCCCGCGGGGAGCGGCATCATGTCCACGAACCGTCCACAGGCTCTATCACCAAGAACGCACCAATCCCGATGATGGGGGGGACCACGTGGCTGCGAACCGATGACCATGTGAGTTCCGGAGCAGGGCCTCGGGCCCTCGGCGTGCTCACAGCGGGGCTCGGACTCAGGTCGGCCCCGGTGCTGGGCCGCACCGAAATCTGATTTGGGGGCTGGGCGCGGGCCGCTATTGGTACTAGCGTAGAGGGGTCTTCTTGGTGACTTTGTGGTCACCCAGGCTCATTTCTCTACATCATTTGTCCACAGCCATCCGACTCGGTACTGCCCGAGCGAGTTGGAGGCACCGTGAAAACCAATTGGCTGTCCCCCGCCGTAGGCGCTCCCGCGCAGCGCATCCTGCTCCGCCCTCGTTGGCCGAGCCAGCTTGGCCTGCGGTCTCCGCGCGTCCTCCAGGCCGGCCTCGACCTGGCGATGATCGTGGTCATCGCGGGGGGCTACCTGCAGCTGGGGCATCCCGACGTGATGTTCCACATCGTCTGGGTGTTTCTCGCGTTGCACGCCTTTGTCTTCGGTCTCCGCTCGACTCTCGTTCGGATCGGCCTGGCCACGGCCGCCCTCATCGGTTATGCGGTGTTCAACCGGCTCGGGGTGTTGGCCACTGAGCTAGACCTGATCGAATGGCCCCTGATGTTCGTGATCGCCCTCGTGGTCGCGGTCATGGCAGATCGGGTTCGGACCACATCGCAGCGGTACGCCCAGCTCTACCGCCTCGCGCAGGATCGGCTGCTCACTGCCCAGGAGGCTGAGCGCAGCCGCCTGTCACTGGACCTCCATGACGGGGTGGGCCAGATCCTGTCCGCGCTGGCCATGACGCTCGAGGTCGCCGCCCAGTCGCGGCCAGGGACCGATGCCGATCGGGCTGCGCTTGAGCGAGCGCGGCGCCTCGCAGCCGTTGCGACCGATGAGACGCGGAACGTCGCTCTGCGGCTCCGCCCGCCGCGGATCGAACGAGTCGGGCTCGCTGCGGCCATTGGCGAGCTTGCCCGCGGCACCGGGCTGCCCGTCGAGGTGCGTGGCAACGCCGTGACGGCCATCCAGATCGTGGAACCCGACGTCGCGGTCGGGATCTACCGCGTCGTCCAGGAGGCGCTCGCGAATGTGGCCCGACATGCGAAAGCGACCGCGGTCGTGGTCGACATGTCGATTGAGGGTGCCGAGTTCTTCGTTTCCGTGAAGGACGACGGATGCGGGTTCGACGTCAACGACGTTGAAGGGAAGGGTCTTGGGCTCGCGGGAATCCGTGAGCGAGCCGCGATGGCCCACGGGAACGTGGACATTTCTTCGGCGCCGGGGGCTGGGACAACGATCGTCGTCCGGGTTCCGCTGGCGGGATTGCCCGCTGCGGGCACACCCACGGCGCCACCACACCGCGAGCACCATTCGGAGGGAGCATGAGCGTTGCTGCACCGTTCCATCGCGTTACGGTCGGGCTTGTCGACGATCACCACCTCGTCCGTGAAGGGCTCCGCCTCCTGCTCTCGGAACAGGGGGATGTCGAGGTCGTTGGGGAGGCCGGGACCCGCGAGGAGGCCCTGACGTTGGTCCGGGATCATCTGCCGGACATCGTCATCCTCGACATCACGCTGGGCGACAGCGACGGCATCCCGCTCATTCCTGCCCTGCGCGCTGTCGCCCCGGAGACAGCGGTCCTGGTCCTGTCCATGCACCGCGATCCGGAGACCGTCCGCCAGGCCCTGATGGGTGGCGCAGCCGGATACCTCATCAAGGGTGCGTTCGCGAGCGAGCTCGTTGCCTCGGTTCGGGCAGTGGCACGCGGAGATCGCTACCTCCACAGCAGCGTGACCGACGCGGTCATCAGCGATTCGGTCCACTGGGTGCGGACCGGGTCCGACCTGACGGCGCGCGAACGCGAGGTGCTGAGTCTCTACGCCGCCGGGCTGAGCGCTCGAGCTATCGGACGATCACTTGGCATCTCGACCAACACCGTCCAGCGCCACCTGGCGAACCTGGGAGCCAAGCTCCAGCTCAAGGGGCGTCCAGCCCTGACCCACTACGCCACCGAGCACGGCATCGTCCGCGGTGGCGCCGCCCTGCCAGCCGGGGGCTGACCGAGCTCCAGGGAAGCGCTGGGAACGAGGCGCCCCGCGCGCCACGGCCACCACTTGCCCGGTGGCGACCGCGGCGCTGGGCATCAACCCGTGGGGCGTCGGGGCTGACCTGTGCGCCTCGCGCGGAGCACAGTGGGGCCAGCCTCACGTGAAGAAAGAGGCGCCCGGAGCGCCAAAGGTTTCAGGCCAACCGAGGCCGCTACGAAGACTCGGATGGCTCGGGCGTCTCCGCCTCTTCCTCCCCCGCGTCGGACTCGGAGGGACGCGGTTCGTCCGAGGCGGATGGAGACTCGGCCTCGGTGGGCGTGGGCGACGGCGCGACCTCGGTCGGAGTTGGCTCGGGTCGCGGGCTACGGTCGGGTTCGACGACCGGCGTCAAGGATGGCGAGCTGTCGACCGGGCCGCCGGGCGGCCGGCCGGTGAAGTGACCGATCGCCATCGCCGAACCGATACCGATGACCACGACGGCGGCCACCACGACCGCCTGGGCTGCCAACCGGCGTAGGCCCGACGCCGTCAGCAACAAAGTCAGGAGGGCCAACGGACCGCGTCGCGGAATCGGCTCATGGGCAACCGAGCGCTGGACCCATTCCGCGAACCCGGGAGACGGCGAGTCCTGGGTCTCCTCAACGTAGTCGATGAGCGACCGGTCGGGGCCTCCCTGCGCGGGATCCGTCACGCCGGCTTCTCCGATCCGAGGTCGGCTGACAGGCGCTCGAGCCCTCGGCGTAGCTGGGTCTTGATCGTGTTCACATTGCGCCCGGTGGCCTGGGCCACCTCCTCCAATGAGAGCTCGCCGAAATAGCGGAGGATGACGACCTCGCGATACGGCTCGTCAAGCGCAGCGACTGCGGTTCGGACGGCGGCGTGGCGCTCGCGGGCGATAGTCGAGAGAAGCGGGTCCGGCCCTGCTGTCGGGACTTCACGGGCCGCCGCCAGGTCGCTGGTCGCGGGCCGCTGGGCACGACGGCGCAAGGCCGCCCGGGTCGCGATGCGGGCGATCCAGGCCACGAGCGGGCCGTCCCCGCGGTAGGTTCCCAAGGAGCGAAATGCCGTCACGAAACTCTCCTGTGCGGCGTCTTCCGCGTCGGCCACCGACCCGAGAACGCGCAGGCAGACGCGAAAGACCGGACCCTGGGACTGCTCGACAATGAGACGAAACGCGTCGCGATCTCCATTCAGGACGGCATCAACCATTTCCCGGTCATCCACGCCGGCATCGTGCCATGCCGCCTCCGCCATAGGGTGTGGTGTCAGTCGTCGGCTTCAGGTGACTCCTCTGCCTCGGGCGACTCGGCGGCGTCGGGCGATTCGTTCGCGTCGTCGCTGTTGTCGTCCTCGGTCTCGGCCTCGCTTCCGGAAGCCTCGTCCGGCGACTCGGCGGCGTCATCACCCGCTTCGTCCTCCATATCGGACGGGTCAGGTGATTCACTCGCCTCGGGAACCTCTGTCGCACTCGACTGCTCGGTGTTGACGCCGGGCCCACCCGGGGTGGACCGATCGTCCGTGCGGAGATTGGCGAAAACGGCGCCCGAGGCCAGGAGCAGAACTCCCAGTGCGATGACCAGGGCGCGAGTTGGGGTGCTATTCATGGGGTGCCTCGATACGTTCGCGTGATCTGGACCGATGTGATTGGCCCACACTTGAAGGGGCACCGAGCGCCAAAAAGGTTTCACCCTCCCGGTCTTGCTACGATATGCAGACGTACGCAATCGGCGGGAACGAGTCGCCCATCGGCGCCCCGCGGTGGAACCCACACAGGAGCAGCCAGACCGCATGAACGTGGTCGCCGACCCGGCACACGCCCCCGCGGGGCCCCAGGGCACACGCCTCCCCGCCGCTCGATCCGTCACATACGACCCTACCCCCGCGGAGCTGCAGGAGCTGACCTCCCGCATGCCGCAGGCGCGGCGCACGTCGTTTGGCAACTACAACGTCCAGACCCGGGTCGTGAGCCGTTCGAAGGCTTCCACCTACCTCGTCACCGATGACCCGTCCATTACGACGGGTCAATCCATCTCTCGCGCAGAAGGCGCGCGGGTCGCGGCGCTCCAGGACGCGTACGTCGCGGAGCACGCGATGGTGGTCGTGGATGGGTTCATCGGGAACGATCCCGAATATCGGTCCCGCGCGCGGCTCTACATCGAGACGGCCAACGCGAACATCGCGGGCATGCAGGAGCAGCTGTACTTCCCGCCCGACCGGCTCTCGGCGGACTGGCAGCCGGAGCTGGTCATGATCTACACCCCCAATCTGCCGATGCCCGGCTACCCCGACGATCGACTGATCGCGGTCGACGTCGAGTCCGGCATCACCCGCGTCTTCAACTCCGACTACTTTGGGGAGTCGAAGAAGGGCGGGCTGCGGATGTGGAACGCGAAGGTCATGGCCGCCGGAGGCTTGGCCATGCATGCCGGCTGCAAGGTCATCCCCACCGATGCCGGGGAGCGGACGATGCTGATCATCGGTCTGTCGGGGACCGGAAAGACGACGACCACCTTCAACAGCCAGAACGGGTCGCAGCCGGTCCAGGACGACTTCATCGGTCTGTTCCCGGGCGGCAAGGTGGTGGGCACCGAGAACGGATGCTTCGCTAAGACGTTCGGCCTGGACGCCCGACACGAGCCGGCCATCCATGGCGCGGTCATCAAGCCCGATGCCTACCTCGAGAACGTCTCCCAGCAGGAGGCCGATGGGCCGGTGGACTTCTTCGACGAGTCCTACACGAAGAACGGCCGCGCGACCTTCCCGATGGCTGCGCTCGGCATCTGGCGGGACCCGAGACAGGTGGGACCGGTGAACGAGCTCCTCATCCTCAACCGTAACGACAACCTGATCCCTGGCGTGGCGCGGCTGTCTCGCGAGCAGGCAGCCGCGTTTTTCATGCTCGGCGAGACGCAGGGAACCTCGGCCGGCGGAGCCGCCGAGGAGGGCAAGGCGCTGCGGGTGCCGGGAACGAACCCCTTCTACCCACATCGCGACGAGGAGCAGGCCAATCGGTTCTGGGAGCTGATGGGCACCCACCCGTTTGACGTGTACCTGGTGAACACCGGGCGCGTGGGCGGGCCGGACGGTGACCCGAACTCCAAGAAGCTGCAGATCGAGCACTCGGGTGCCATCGTGAAGGCGATTGCCGAGGAGGCGATCACCTGGATCGCGGACCCCGACTTCGGGTACGACGTCGCCAGCGCGGTCCCGGGAATCGATGACCTGGAGCTCCTCCAGCCACGACTCCTGTACGAGCGCACCGGGCGGTCCGACGAGTACGCTCGAATCGTGGAACGACTGAAGCGTGAGCGGGCCGCGTTCCTGGCGTCCTACCCGGGCCTCCGTCCCGAGATCCTGGCTGCCGTCTCCTAGCTCGAGACGTCCCCGCGGATTCCCGTCACGCGGAACGCGATGACGGCGTGACTGAAGCCCTTGAGATTGAGCTCATCGGTCGGCTCGGCGTCCACACGGCCCTCGACCGCCGCGTAGGCGCGTTGACTCAGCAGCGTCTCGCCGGCCGCCGCGGCTGAACTGAGCCGGGCGGCCATGTTGGTCACCGCCCCGACACCCGCGTAGTCGTACCGCCCCTCGAAGCCAATCCGTCCCAGGGTTGCGTACCCAACCGACACACCGATCCCGAGACCCAGGTCGTAGCCCCGCCTACGCCAGCCTTCCGCGAGCTCGCGCGAACCGCTCGTGCATGGCCAGGGCGGCGCGCGTGGCGGCCAGTGGGGTGATCGGCCACGGGGGTCGGGTCGTTGAAGAAGATCATGAACCCGTCCCCGGCGAAATGCTCCACCGTGCCGCCGTTGCCCAGGGCGATGCGGCCGACCTCGGCGTGGTATTCGCGAAGGACGCTGAACAGCTCCTCGGGCTCGGCCGTCTCGGCGAAGGCGGTGAACCCGCGCATGTCGCAGAACAGGGCCGAGATCTCGCGCCGATGCCCGGCGAGCAGCGTCTCTCCCTCCGGCGATGAAAGCAGGTCCGGCGACGTGCGGCGCAAAGCCGGCAAGGGCAGCACGCTGCCGCTCGACCGTTTCGTACAGTTCGACGTTGGCGATGGCCAGCGCCGCCTGGTCGGCAAAGGTCGTGATGACGGCGACCTCCTGGTCGGTAAAGGGCCGAACCTCAGTTCGCTGCATCATGAGCACGCCGCGCACCTCCCCGTCGCGCATGAGCGGGACGCCCAGCAGGGTCCGAAAGCCGGCGACTTCTTGCATGTCCAGCATCCGGTATTCGGGGTCGGAAAGAACGTCCGGAATCTGGACGGGACCCTGGGCGAGCGTGACCCGGCCCGCCATGGAGCCGCGGTCGAGGGTGATGCGCGCCGTCTCGAAAGCGCGGGCCAGCTCGCGGGATCGTTCGCCGTAGCCAGCTGCGATGCGGTACTCGCCCTCTTGGACGAGGGCGAGGTTGCCCGAGTTGGCATGCGTCAGACGCGCGGCGCTCTCGGTGACTGTGTCGAGGACGCGTTGGAGGTCGAAACTGGATCGGGCGATCGAGGCGAGAACGTGTGCGATCGCCGTTTCGCGCTCGAGTGCCTCATGGGTTTCCTCGAGGACGCGCGCCAGCCGGAGGGCCACGGCAGCTTGTTCGGCGAAGGTCACGAGCAATCGGATCTCGGCCTCGGTGAAGGCCTCCACGCGGGTCCGCCACACCGACATGACCCCCACCGGCGCTCCCTCGGTCATGAGCGGAATCCCGATGATGCTTCGAAACCCGGCCTCCTTCTGGGCTTCCTGCAGCTCGTATTCCGCATCGGCCAGCACGTCCACGATCTGCACCGGGCCGAGTTCCATCAGCGACCGACCCATGACCGACCCACGCTCGGCCTTGAAGCTCCGCCCGCCGATGATCTCGCGAAAGGAGGGTGGGACACCGGCCGTGAACACGGCCTGCTGGAACGCCCCGTCCTCCTCCTTGACGATGTTTCCTTCGTCGGCACCAATCAGTCGCACGGTGCTGTCGATGATCGACTGGAGCACCGCCTCGAGGTCGAAGCTCGATCGGGCCAGTGTCTCCAGAACCGATGCGACGGCCGCCTCCCGTTCGGCGGCCTCCCGTGCCTCGCCGAGCAACCGGGCCAGGCGGATGGCGATGGAGGCCTGATCGGCGAAGAGCGACACCAGGTCGATCTCGTCGGCGCTGAAGGGCTCGACCCGGCTGCGACCCAGGCCAAAGGCGCCCACCACCCCCTCATCGGTCCGGATGGGGACACCCAGCAGGGTGCGAACTCCGCCGACTGTGTGGGCGCTCGACGTGTAGTCGGGGTCGGCCGGAACGTCTTCGATCTGGACCGGACCGTCCGCCAGGGCTACCCGCCCGACGATGGACTCACGGTCAATGGGGTTGGGGTGCTCACGCTCGTGAGCCCAGTGCTCCGGCCGTCCGCCCCAGGCGGCCGCAAAGTGGAACAGGTCGCCGTCCCGGAGGAACAGGAACGCCTGATCGGCCCGGCACAGGCTGGCGGCTTCCTCGGAGATCCGGTCGAAGACGGGCTGCAACTCGAAGCCAGACCCGCCCATCTCGCCGAGGACGCGGCCTACTGCCGCCAGAGGCGATCGGCCCGCGGCCACCGCTGCGCCCTCCGCGATCCGGGTCATCTGCCGACTACTCGTGGTCCTCGGGCATCTCCAGGGAGGCGTCCACGGTCAGCTCCACGTTTCCGGCCAGGGCCCGGCTGATGGGGCAGCCATCCTTGGCCTCGACGGCCAGGCGCTCGAAGTCCGGATGGGTAATTCCGGGCACGTTGCCAATGACCGATAGCGCGGACGTGGTTACCGTCCAGCCGCCCTCGAGCTTGTCGAAGGCGACCTCGGCCTCCACGTGCAGGTGGTCGGGCGGGAAGCCGGCGGTCGCCAGCTTGCCGGAGAGGGCCATGCAGTAGCAGGCGGCGTGGGCGGCAGCCAGCAGCTCTTCGGGCGACGTCCGCCCCTCGGGCGCCTCGGTGCGAGACGCCCAACTCACGGGCAGGTCGCTGAAGACGCCGCTCGAGTACCCGCTGACGGTGCCGCTCCCCGATGCGAGATCGCCCTGCCAGGTGGCGGTGGCGTGGCGGACGGTGCTCATCGGTATGGACCCTCCTTGTATTGTGGAAGGCAAGCCTATGCCCGCCGGCAAGCCTAACGCAGCGAAGGAACCATGACCGAGTCCCAGGCCAGTCCCAAACCCCCGCACCTCCCCCTGCTGCGCGGTGAGCACGTGTACCTGCGCCCGGCGGAACGAGAGGACCTGCCGCGCTTCGTCCGCTGGTTCTCGGACGCCGAGACCACCCGCGGGCTGATGCTCCGAGCGCCGTTCAGCCTGGCCGCGGAGGAGCAGTGGTTCGCCGAGATCACGGCCAACCAGGGCAAATCGGTCTACCACTTCGTGGTCTGCCGGCTGTCCGACGGCGAGCCCATCGGGACCGCCGGACTGCACGACCTCGATTTCGTGAATGGCAACGCCGAGTTCGGGATCAGCCTGGGCGAGAAGGGCGAGTGGAACAAAGGCTATGGGACCGATGCGCTCCACGTCCTGTGTGACTTCGGCTTTGGCGAGCTGCGCTTCGAGCGGATCGAGCTGCGGGTATACGCCGGGAACGCGCGCGCGCGACGCTCGTACGAAAAGGCAGGCTTTGTGCTCGAGGGCACGGTCCGCCACAAGCACTTCGCCGAAGGGCGCTTCGAGGACGTCCTGATGATGTCCCTCCTCCGCGACGAGTGGCTGGCGCAGTCGCGGAAGCGCAGCTGGGAGCTGAACGAGCTCGGCTGACCGGGCTCGGAAGGCTGGCGGCGCGATGTTCGAGCTCCGCCGCGATCCGGTGACAGGGTGGTGGTCCGCGATCGTCACCGACCGGGCCTTCGAGCAGGCCTCGTTCACCGTGGAGGCGGCGCCGGTCGAAGGCACCCACTGCCGCCACTGCGACGAGGCGCCGGACGGTGATGACGACAGCGTCCGACGGGTGACGCTACGGGGCGACCTCTTCGAGGTCGTCCCGCCGGGACGGGAGTGGGCCGTGCAGCTGCCGCTCATGGCTGACGAGGCGCCGGACCGCCGGGGGTCGTGGGAGATCGTGGTCGGCCCGAAGAACCACCACGAGCGATTCGCCGATGCCCGCCCACAGCTCGCCGAACGGCTGCTCCGCACGGTGCGGGACGACATGCGGGTGCTCGGCGCCGGAGCGCAGCCACCCGATCACCCCGTCTACGTCCAGGTGCTCCAGACCCACGGCCGCCAGGCGGGCTCGCGGACCCAGCACCTGAACTTCGAGATGTACGCCATTCCCCAGGTCCCGCACCGGGTCGCGGAGGAGATCGGCGGGGCCGCGCGCCACATGATCAGCCGCCAGAGCTGCGTGTGGTGCGGCATGGCGGCCGTCGAGGAGGCGGAGGGGACGCGGTTGGTGCTCTCGGACGAACGGTTCGTGGTCCTCGCGCCCGCCGCCAGTCGCTCACCGTTCGAGCTGTGGGTCATCCCGCGCGAGCATGCCTCGGACTTCACCTCGGTCGACGACGAGACCATCGGTGCCTGTCGGGCCACCCTTCAGCGCGCGCTCGGCGCGCTGGGCGTCCTGGGGGACCCGCCGTACAACCTCCACCTCCACACCGCCCCGGCCGGGGAGCGGCTGGACCAGACGTTCCACTGGCACTGGGAGGTGCACCCACGCCTGCGGGTCACCGCCGGCCTGGAGAGCGCCACCGCCCTGGCGGTCAACCCGGCGGCTCCCGAGTACGCGGCGGAGGTCCTGCGCACCCACCTCCAGTCGGGCGCGCCGTAACGACACGATCCGGCCATGCGTCTGAATAGGCGATGGTCCTCCTCCACGCCAGCAGCACGCTTCCGGCCCGGGGATCGGCTCGACCGATGACTCGAGAGCAGGGCGACTTCGATCGGCTGTTCGAGGAGTACGCCGATGGGATCTTCCGGTATGCCCTGCGGCTGGTCGGGGACCCGGACCGCGCCGCGGACATTGCGCAGGACACGTTCATCAAGGCCCACCACAACCTGGGCACCCTGACCGATGCGGGCGCTGCCCGCGCGTGGCTGTTCCGGATCGCGTCCAACACGGCCCTTGACGAGATGCGACGCCGTCGCTGGACGCGGCCCTTCGGGTCCGATGCCGCCCGCTACGAGCAACGACCCGATCCCGGACCGGGGCCCGAGGCCCAGGTCATGGCCGGAACGCTCGACCACCGGCTCCAGATCGCGCTGCTTCGGCTGAAGGCTCCACAGCGCCAATGCCTGCTCCTGTCCGATCTCGAGGGCATGACCGCGTCGGAGATCGGCGTCGTCATGGACCTCACACCCGGTGCGGTGCGGACCCTGTTGTCCCGTTCTCGCGCCGAGATGCGCCGCCTGCTGGCGGCTGAAGGGATGACCCGATGACGTTCCGAGGCTCCGACCACCCCGACGAGCTGCTGAGTGCCTCGGTCTCCGGCGACCTCAGCCCCGAGGAGCAGACGCGGCTCGACCGCCACCTGGCCGAATGTGCGCGCTGCCGGGATGAGCTGGACGCCTTTGCCGCCGATCGCCAGGCGCTGGGCTCCATGCGGACCCCTCCGGCGCCGCGGGACCTCGAGGCCCGGGTGCGGGCCGGCATCGAGCAGCCCGGCTCGCGTCGGGGGTGGTTCGTCGGCCTGGCCGCATCGGTCGCGACGGTCGTGGCCGCCATCGCTGTCGTGGCCCTGATCGGACGCCTGCCCAACGAGGCCGGCAGCTCCCCATCCGCGGCACCCTCGGCGAGCGCGGTCGCTTCGCCGTCGGTGGTGGAGCCGACCCCGGAGCCAACGATTCCCGCGGCCTTCCTGGCCCCCGGCGACCTGGGGTACTTCATCCTCAGCGGCGACGTCGGGTACCAGCAGCTCGTCTTCCACAACGACCGGACGGGGGACGAGACTGGGATTCCCGCGTCGTCAGGCCCGATCCTCGCGGCCTCGCTCTCACCAGACGGGCAGTGGCTCGCCTACATCGCACAGAAGGGCGAGTCCGGGGCGAACGAGGTGTGGGCCCTCAACCTCTCGACCGGCGGACTATTCCGCCTTGGCTGCAGCGCCCAGTTCCCGTTCACCGAACGCCTGGTGTGGTCGCCGGACAGTTCCGTGCTCGCCTACACCCTGGCGGCCATCGACCTTGGACCGGCGGTTGGGTGCAATGCGCTGGAAACCACGGCCGGTTCGACCGACGTCTGGCTCTTCGAGACCGATTCCGCCTCGGCGCGGCGCCTGACCGACAGCGGCGATGCGTACGCCGCCGCCTTCGTCTCCGAATTGAACAGCGACCCGACCGCGCTCCTCGTCAGCCACGCAGCAGACGAGCCGTGGACCGACCTGTGGAAGCTCTCGAGCGACCCGGTCGAACCCGCTGCGCCGTGGGCTGACGTCTTCATGCCATCGTTCGGGACCGACGACGTCCTCTGGTACGTGCCGCTGCTTGTGAACGAAGTCGATGGCCGGTGGAATCTTCAGGGCGGCGGCGTCCCGTTGGTAGGCCCCGGCTCGGGGACGAACCCTCCGACGCAGGGAACGCCCGCCATCTCGCCCGGCTTCGCCGGAAGCTCGCTCACCGAGTGGCACGTGGCGTGGAGCCCGGACGGGAAGACATTTGCCTCGTGGTCCGCCACCGTGAACGCGATCCTGGTGAGCACCGCGCAGCAAGCCGACGACGGGAGTCCGGGCACTCCCATCGCGATTGCCCTGCCCACAGTGGGTGCCTGGATCGTGGATGTGGTCTTCTCCTCCGATGGAGCCGACCTGCTGCTGACCATGGGCATCCCCTCGGCCGGCATTGGGGATCCACCCTCCAGCCAGTTGCTTCGGCTCCCCGTGGCCGGGGGCGGCCAGTCCGTCATCGGTGCAAGCGGCGACAACCCGCCGTGGACCGGGCCGGCGGTGTTTGCCCCGTAGGCGGGACGGCCTATACTCGGGAGGTTCCACCCAGCGCCCCTTTAACGCGGTCCCGTGAGGCCGCCAAGGAGCCCGAGCATGACCACCGAGCGCCGCATCTTCGATGCCGACGACCTCCGCCGAGCACTTGTTCGGATGGCCCACGAGATCGTCGAGAGCCATGGCGGGACCGATGACCTGGTCCTCATCGGTCTGCGCACACGCGGCTTCCCCCTCGCGGAGCGGCTGGCGGCGCTGATCGCCGAGCACGAGCACGCCACCGTCCCGGTCGGCTCGCTGGACATCACGTTCTACCGCGACGACCTGACCCGCCTGGCGCACGCGCCCATCGTCAAGCGCTCCGACCTCGGACCGGAGATCACTGATCAGACCGTCGTGCTCGTGGATGACGTGCTGTATACCGGCCGCACGATCCGCGCGGCGCTCGATGCGCTGACCGACCACGGTCGCCCCAGCGCGGTCCGCCTGGCGGTGGTGGTTGACCGCGGCCACCGCGAGCTCCCCATCCGCCCTGACTACGTTGGCAAGAACCTGCCCACCAGCTCCGACGAGGTCGTGCACGTCCGCCTGGCAGAGACGGACGGGACCGATGAGGTAGTGATCACCCGAACCGATCCGGTTCCCGCATGACCCTGGCCGGCGCCTCGACCACGGCCCGGCGGCACCTGCTCGACGTCGACGGGTGGAGTCGCGCCGAGCTCGAGGAGATGCTCGACCTGGCGGTCGAGATGCGCACCCGCCGGACCTCGGGCGACCTGCCGGACCCGCTGCGCGGCGTGACCGTGGGCCTCGCGTTCTACGAGAACTCGACCCGGACCCGGGTGTCCTTCGAATTGGCCGCGCGCGAGCTGGGAGCCACGGTCACCGACCTGTCAGTGGCCGGGAGCAGCGTCGCCAAGGGGGAGTCGCTCATCGACACGGTGCGGACCCTGGAACGGACCGGGATCCGGGTCATCGTGCTGCGCCATGCGGCCAGCGGTGCGCCGTACCTCGCCGCGCGGGCCCTGGAGCATGCCGCGGTCGTGAACGCCGGGAGATGGCACCCATGCCCATCCCACCCAGGCGCTGCTCGATGCGCTGACCCTGCGGGACACGCTGGGCTCGCTGGACGGGGCGCGGGTCGTGATCGTGGGCGATGCGGTGCATTCGCGGGTTGCGCACTCGAACCTCCACTCGCTGACGACGCTGGGCGCGTCGGTGGTCCTCACCGGGCCGCCCGCCTGGGTCCAGCCGTTCGCCGGCTGGCCGGGCGTCACCGTGGAGCCTGACCTGGGCACGGCACTGAGCGGCGCGGACGCCGTGATGGCCCTGCGCGTTCAGCTCGAGCGAGCCGCCGGCAGCGGCGTCCCGTCCCTGGCCGAGTTCGTCGCGGGCTGGGGGCTGACCGCCCAGCGTCTGGACCAGGCGTGCCCCGCCGCGTGGCTCATGCATCCGGGGCCCGCCAACGAAGGCGTGGAGATCAGCGCGGACCTGTCGACCGCCGAGCGGAGCCTGATCGGGCGCCAGGTCGAGAACGGGGTGCCCATCCGGATGGCCGTCCTGTCGCGCGTCGTGGAGCTGGGCGGTTGATGGACCGATTCGACCTGTCCGGGCGCGACGGCGTGCGCTTTGGCTCACTGACCGATGTGCCGGCGAGTTTCGTCCTGACCGATGTTCGGATCATCGATCCAGCGGCCGGGACCGACGTGGTCGGCGACCTGGCCGTGGTGGACGGCGTGGTCCGCGCGAACGCCGATCCCGGCGTGCCGCGCATCCCCGGCGCCGGGCTGGTCGTGGCCCCCGGCTTCTGCGACCTCCATGTGCATCTCCGTACGCCCGGAGGCGAGGGCGCGGAGACGATCGGGTCGGGCACGCGAGCCGCGGCGCACGGGGGATTCACGACGGTGTGCGCCATGCCGAACACCGATCCCGCGCTCGATGAGCCGCTCCGGGTCGAGGGCCTCCTCGCGCGGGCCGCAGGGGCCAGCGCCCGTGTCCGGATCATTGCTGCCGCAACTCGGGGCCGCGAGGGGACCGACCTGACCGACCACCGCGCCCTCGTGGACGCGGGAGCGGTCGCGGTGAGCGACGATGGAGCGGCCATCGCGTCGGCGGCCGTCACGCGCCGGACGCTCGCGTACCTCGCTCCGCTGGGCGTGGCCCTGGTCGAGCATGCCGAGGACGCCGGCCTGGCGGGCGGATCGGTCATGCGCGGCGGCCCTACCGCCACCCGCCTGGGGCTCGGGGCGTGGCCGGCCAGCGCGGAAGCGACCATCGTCGAGCGGGACCTGGCCCTCGCCGCGGAGACCGGGGGCTGGGTCCACTTCACGCACCTCTCCACGGCCGCGTCGCTCGACCCGATTCGGCGGGCCAGGGCCGCCGGGACGCGGGTGACCTGTGACGTGACGCCACACCACCTGGCCCTCACCGACCGGTGGGTGGCCGGAGATCGCCATTTCGCCTGGGAGGACGGCAACGCGGACGAGTGGTCCGACCTGGACCCGACCCTCGCCTACGACGGGGCGTGCCGGGTCAACCCGCCGCTGCCCGGCACGAGCGACGCGCGCGCGCTGCTGGCCGCGCTGGCCGACGGGACCATCGATGCCATCGCCACCGACCACGCGCCGCACCCCCATGAACGAAAAGCGGTGCCGTTCGCAGAGTCGGCGCCGGGGATGATCGGTCTCGAGACCGCCCTGGGCATCGGTCTGGCCGCCGTCGCCGCCGGCCGGCTGGAGCTGTTGACGCTCCTCGGCGCGCTCTCCACGCGTCCCGCCGGGCTCATCGGGGAGTCGCGATCCCTCGCCGTGGGGGAAACGGCCGACCTGGTGGTCTTCGACCCCGGGGCGACCTGGACGGTGAGCCGCGAGACCCTCGCCAGCGGATCAACGAACACGCCCCTCCTGGGCCGGGAGCTGCCTGGGCTCGTCCATCTCACCGTCGCCTCCGGGCGGATCACGTATGACGCTGGCCTGATCGGTCCGGGGTGAGGTCGGCCGGGGTGAGCTCGGTCCGCGTATGGCACGATGCGGGGCCGCATGGCCATCCGCATGAACGAGGAGCTCGACCCCAACGAAGGGCCCGGCCTGGGCTGCTTCACGGTTCAGGCCATCCTGTTCGCGGTCATCCTGCTGCTGATCCCGATCGGGGTCTTCAGCCTGGGCTGGCCGGTCTGGTTCCTCACCGTGCTGCTGGTGATCGCGATCTTCCTGCTCTTCTTCATCAGCATGACCTCGGTCTTCCTGCTCCGCGTCTTCTTCGCCGGTCGGCGCACGGGGCGCGGCCGGACCTACGGAGCCACGAACCCGCCGCTGGCCGTCGATACGTCGGCATCGGATACTGAGCAGCCCACAACAGACGTCGAACCCGCCCCCGACAGCGAGGAGTAGCCGCCCATGCCCCTGATGGTCACCTTCTTCAACGTCCGCCAGGGCGTCCTGCGCGACACGGCCTTCAAGCGCGGCATGCGCCACTTCTTCCCGAAGCGCGCCCGCCAGTACGAGGAGCGGTACGGGATCCGGTTTGTCGGCTGGTTCAACGTGACCGAGGGGTCGGAGTGGAACAACGTGATCATCTTCGACCTGCCCAACTACAGCGTCCTCGACGAGCTGTACGTGGACCCGGCGACTCGCAAGCTGGGCCACAACGTGGCCGAGGGGATCATGAGCACCAAGCACGTCATGTTCCTGCGGGAGCGGATGGGACCCGACCTGGTGTACAAGCCTTGACCTCGCCGCGGCTCGTCGCCCTGCGCGAGCTGGCGGAGGAGGCCGAGCTCGAGCGGCGGGACTACGTCGCGGAAGCCACCGAGCAGCTTCGGCGCTTCCTCGAGGCCAACCGCGAGCGGCTGCGCGAAATCGGTCAGTTCACGCTGGTCGACGACGAACAGGACTTCCTGCGCTACCACCCCGCGGACGAGACCTGGGTCACCCGCCTGACCTACCAGGACCCCGCCGACGGCGAGTGGTACGACCAGGAGCAGGAGGTGGACTCCATCTCCGAGCTGGTGGAGCTGTACAACCCGGCCGACATCCTGTCGTGGCTGATCGAGGCGGCGCGGAACCCCATTGACCACCTGGCAGCGGCGGACGAGCTGACCGATGAGACGGCTGTGCCGCCCGAGCATGACGAGGACTGGCAGGCGGTGCTCCCCGCCGAGCAGCAGGAGACGATCGCCGCCCAGCGGCTGTGGCAGCTGGCCGATGCGTACCGCGCGCAGCTCCAGGAGCAGCAGGCCAGCCTCCTGCGCGAGTTCGTGGGCAACGCGGAGGACGCCCTCCAGCGGACCGGTGACCTCGTCCTGCTCGACGAGGCCGATGACGTGCTCGTCCTGCGCTCCGATGGGCGGTTCGAGACGACCTTGAACCTGGCCGATCTCCCGCCCCGGGGGGTGGAGTCCATGGAGGCCCATCGACAGGGCCTGACCGTGACCGATGCCCGGACGGTGGCCGAGTTCTACGACCCGGCCGACGTGCTCCAGTGGGTGACCGAGTCGCTGACCGAGCGCTACCCGGCGGTCGACTTCAGCGCGGTCTACGACTGACCGATGGGACCCGCGACGGCCGACGGTGCGCTGGCCGCGGCGTCGGTCCGCGAGCTGTTCGAGTCCGCTGGGGCGCTGCGGACCGGGCACTTTCGGCTGAAGAGCGGGCGCCACTCGGATCGGTATCTCGAGAAATTCGCCGTGCTCCAGTACCCAGCCGTCGCTTCGGAGCTGTGCCGTCGCCTTGCGCACGCGCTGGCCGACGAGCAGCCGGACGTGGTCGTCGGGCCGACCACCGGCGGCGTGCTGCTGGCGTTCGAAACCGCGCGGCATCTCGAGTCACGACTGGGCCGCCAGGTGCGGGGCATCTTCGCGGAAGCGGTGGACGGTGGACGGGCGCTGCGGCGCGGGTTCGCAATGGGTCCCGACGAGCGGGTGGTCATCGTTGACGACATCCTGACCACCGGCCAGTCGGTGCGCGAGACGCTCGACGCGGTGCGCGCGGCGGGGGGCACGCCGCGCGCGGTGGCCGTCATCGTGGACCGCTCGACGGAGGCGCTGGACCTTGGGCTGCCGGTCCATGCGCTCGATCGAATCGAGATCGGTTCCTGGGCTGCCGACGCCTGCCCCCTGTGTACCGCTGACGTTCCCCTCGAGACCCCGGGGAGCAGCGCCTAGCCGATCACCGGCTCCTGCCACGTGACCTCGGTCAGGCGCGCCGGGGGAAACTCTCCGTCGGCGGGGACGATGCCCGCCTCGGCCTCCACCGGGATCCCGATCGGGGCGACGAGGTAGCGCCCAGCCAGGCGGCGCGCATCCGGATCCAGGACGAACCCGGCCTTGGCCCGGTGGAAGGTGACCGTGATGTCGGCCGCGACCACCGGATCGGACTGCTCCCCGCCGGTCAGACCAATGAGCGTGGGCGTGTCTACGGCCAGGATCCGGCACGGGCGTCCGGCGGCCGCGGCGTGGGTCCGGATGGCGTTCAGGAGGTCGACCGCGGTCGAGATCGGCTCGCGGAGCGGGCCCGAGGCACCACTGCCCAGGAGCGCATCCACCAGAAGCGAGGCCGGGGACAGCCGCGCGCGCAGGCTGGTGAGCAGGTCGGCACTCGGGGCGATGAACAGCTCCAGCGAGCCACCGGCGGCCATCGCCTGGAGCACGCCCCAGTTGTGGGCTGCCGCGTGACCGCTGATCCCACCTGCGTTCCCCACCAGGACGGCAATGACCCGCTGGCCCCCGGCCGCCAGCCGGCGCGCGACGACGAACCCGTCCCCGCCGTTGTTGCCCGTCCCGCACAGGACCACGCTCATCAGGCGCTCGGCCAGCGGCCCACCCGGTCCCACAACGGGCTCCGCGAGGCGGGCCAGCTCGGTGAAGGCCACCTCGGCCACGGCGGCCCCGGCGCTCTCCATGAGGGCGTCCTCGGTCAGGCCCAGCGCCTTGGCCGCTTCGTCGATCTTGGCCATCTCGGCCGCACCGATGAGCACCGAGCGCGTCCGCCCTTCGGGTCCCGGCGCGGCGCTCGTGGGCGAGGCCCCGCCCGGATCGGTCATTCGAGCGTGTAGAGGTACTCGACGATGGTCGCGATGTCCTCGGTCGACAGCTGCCCGCCGGGGCCGCCGAAGACCGGCATCCCGCCGCGGTCCAGGCCCGCCACCTCCGGCCCGCTGCCATCGATCCACAGGTTGGGCCAGTCGTCAGGGTGATCGGTGCCCAGCTGCTGGAGGTTGTCGCTCTTGGGGCCGGCCGAGATGCCATGCAGGCTCGGGCCCACCAGGCCGGTCAGGTCGTCGCCATGACACGACTGGCAGCCGGCATGCTCGATCAGGGTCATCGCGTCCGCGGTGCCGCCCCCACTCGGGTTGGGCTGACCGCTTGGCGGCGGACCAACCAGGTCGGGATTCGTTCCCTCCAGGTTGAAGGTCAGCGACACGACGCCCAGGATCACCACGGCCGCGCCCACGCCCACGATCCAGCGCGGGATGCGCTCGGTACCGGTCTCGACCGGCGGAGGCCCGGTCATCGGTTCAATGGCTCGCCGGCGCGGCAGCCGGGGCCGTGCCTGCGACCGCGGTGTGGACCGGACGCCCGTGCGCCGCCAGGAGGTAGGCCTCGACCGCATGCCCGGCGGCCGCCAGGCCGAGCAGGCCCAGCCCGGCCCACGCGATCAGGTGGATGGGCAGGAGGCTGGTCAGGATCTCGTCCGGGGCCGTGCCGTCGGCCACGAGGCCCACGTGGAACAGTCCCCCCGCGATGAGCGCTGCACCCATCACGGCCGCGCCGACGAGCGCCGACCAGGTGACCGCGTAGGCGACGAGGCCGCCCTGATGGGAGCGATGCAGCATCCGGGGCCACGCGTGCTCCCCCACTGCCATCAGCCCGATGCTGGCCGCCCCGCCCAGGGCGAACGCGACCACGCCGATGGGCCACTCGGTGTGGGCCACCGCGGCCTGAACCTCGCGCAGCGACCCGATCCCGGCCAGGACCACGCTGCCACCGAGGAAGACCAGGGAGGAAACGGCCATCGCCAGGGGGCCGGGCGATAGGACCAGCGCCCACCGACCACGGAGGGTCATGGCCAGGTTGGCCACCACCGCCAGGACGGGGAGCAGCAGCATCATGGTGGCCGCGTTGCCGGCGCTGACCAGCGCGTATGGGATGGAGGGGTGGACGGCCGCCCCGAAGATCGCGATCACGCCCAGCACCGCCCAGGTCCACAGGCCGAACCAGGCCAGCGCCCCGGAAGCCAGCGGCTGTCCGCTGAGCCGCGGGACAAGGTAGTGCAGGCCACCGATCGTCACGCCGATCGCGAACAGGAGGGTCCAGGCCCGGATCCACATCGCCTCGGCCAGCGCGTCGGTCGTGGGGTCGAGGTTGAGGAGGCTCACGACCGACGCCTCGATCACGAGGCCCAGCAGGGTCAGCATGCCCACGCCGAACCAGGCCAGACTGATGAACGCGTGCTCGGCACCAAAGACGCTCCGCCAGAACGAGAGGCTGGTCAGCAGCAGGCCCAGCACCAGGATGAGGTTCACGACGAACGGGAAGCCCGTGACGGTCCCCTCGTCCACCAACTGGGGGATGTAGAGCAGTGCCAGGCCCGCCGCAAAGCCCACGTTCCAGATGATCATCCCCAGCACCGCGGTCCGCTGGCCGGTGATCGGCCGCCCGGTCAGGCGGGGAGTCGCGAAGAAGATGGCGCCCAGGGCCGCATTGGTGAGCCAGCCCCACGCGAAGGTGTGCCGGAAGCCGGCCGCCACCGTGTCAGCGGTGAACTCGACCGACAGGCCGAACGGCAGCTCGATGATGAACGTGAAGCTGGACATCACCAGCTGGAGGGCGGCGAGGGTGCCGATGCCGGTGGCGGTCAGGAACCACAGCGCCCCGAACCCGAAGAAGCCCTTGGCGGCAGCGTCCGGACCGGACGGAAAGAGCGATCGGCTCGACTTCGGCGGCTTGTCGTAGGGACGCAGCTTCTTGAGGTTTCCGCTGGTCATCCGAGCGCGCGGGGCCTCCTGAATGGGAATCCCGTGTGAGTCGGTTCCGCACCGCGGGCCGCGCCCAGCGACCCGGCCGCATTGTAGCGGTCACAATCGCCGTATGACCGATGGCGCATCGTCTCGCTCGATCGTGCGCCCGCTCCTCCGGGCGCGCCAGGTCCGTGAGTTCACGGACACTCCTCTGACCGATGCGGAGCTCGACGCGATCACCGACGTGGCCCGCTGGACGGGGAGCAGCCGCAACACCCAGCCATGGCGGTTCCTGACCATTCGCCATGCGGCGACCATCCGCCGCCTCGAGGCCGTAGGCCTCCCGCAGACCCGTGCCCTGAAGACGGCGACCGCGGCCGTGGCCATCGTCCTGCCGGACGATCCGCGGCGCGTCACCTCCCTCGCCTACGACGACGGTCGGGCGGCGGAGCGGATGCTGATCGCCGCCGGCATGCTGGGCGTGGCGGCCGGCATCGCGTGGATCCGCCAGGACGTCCTGCCCACGGTGCGCGAGATCCTCGAGCTCCCCGAAAGCGTGATGGTCCGGACCGTGATGGCCCTGGGGCATCCGACCGATGCCGCGCTGCAGCCCAAGTCGGCGCCCGGCCTGGCCCGGCTGCCACGGGAGGCATCGGTCTTTGCCGAGCGGCTTCCGGCCGACGCCCTGGAATAGACGAACCCCGGGCGGTCGGACCCGGGGTTCGTGGGAGTAAACGTTGGTTGCGGGGGACAGATTCGAACTGCCGACCTTCGGGTTATGAGCCCGACGAGCTACCGCTGCTCCACCCCGCGACCACCTACGGTACCGGCGCTTGGGCCGGCGGTCAACTAGCGGTGGGCGAGCGTCTTGGTCATCGAGCGCAGGACCAGGAGGGCGACGATCGCCACCAGCATGCCCCGCAGGGCGATCTGGGTGGCGTCCACCGCGGGCTCCCATTCCACCTCGTCCCCGCGGATGATCCACGTTCCAACGGGGCGGGCACTGACCCCAAATCCCCCGCCTGCATCACCCGACTGGTCGCTCCCACCACCCCCACCGCCCATCACCGCGGCAGCCGGAATGAGTGTCAGTCCGTTCCGTTCGATTGGCTCTCCGTACACGCGCGACACCGCGATGGCGTCGCGGGCACCCTGGAGCATTTCGTCCACGTTCATCGGTTTTCTCCTTCATGCGGATGAGACCAGTCTAGGCGCGTCTGGAAATCGTGCCTTTCGGCACTGGTTGGGTACCTGCTCCTGAGCCGAGTCTTCCGGTCAAACGGGCCTCGAGGCCCGCACGTCCGTTGGAGAAGGTGATGACGTCAAGCGATCCGGTCACGGCATCGGAGGCCAAGACGGCTCCCAGAGGTCTGTTGGGATCGCTCTCAGACCAGTTCGGCTTCCACCAGATGATCAGCGACTACCTGATCCCCATCGAGTCGAACAACTTCTGGTACCTGCTCGGGGGGGTGCTGGGCATCGCGCTCGCGGTTGAGATCGGCACGGGCGTTCTCCTGTCGCTGGTCTACGTCCCGGATGCCGGGCAGGCGTTTGGCATTACCCAACATCTCATCACCACCGGCGGTTGGTCCATCGTCCTCAACTTCCACTTCTACAACTCGTTCGTGATCTTCGGGCTCGTGATGATCCACATGGTGCGGGTCTTCATCACGGGCAGCTATCGGCGTGGCAAGACGGGCCTGTGGCTGATCGGCGTCGGTCTGGCCGCCGTCACCTTCGTCATCTCGCTCACCGGCGAGGCGCTTCATTGGGACGAGGTTGGCTTTGGCGTTCCCTGGAATGTCTCCGAGGTACTCGACGCCGTGGGTCTCGCCGCGTTCTTCGGGTACACGACCGACGCGCTGCTGGCCATCCCGACCGCCACCGAGAAGCTGACGCAGATCTACGTCCTCCACATCTCGATCGTTCCGATCGCGCTCGGTGTCCTCGTCGGCTGGCATTACCTGCTGATTCGGTTCAAGGGCATCTCCACCCCATTCTGGCTTCGGGCGAGTGGCCGGAAGGCCGGCTTTCTCGAGCACGTCCGCGGCTGGATCATTCTCAGCGCGGTCATCCTCGGCGTTGTCCTCCTCCTGGCGATCTTCGTTCCCCGCGAGGCCGGAACGGCGCCCCAGCTTCTTCCGTCCTCGCCGTTCTATGGCGTGGATGACGATCCCGGCGGACTTGGATTCAAGCCGACCTTCCCGATCAGCTGGACGCGCGGCATGAATATCGTCGCTGCCAACCTGGGGATCGATCCGGACATCTGGGGAGCGATGCTCGGGATGGGCATCATGCTCCTCGTCCTCGTCGTCGTTCCGTTCGTCGACCGAGGGGACCGGGAGCCGGACAGCTGGGCTGCCGCCTTCAACTGGCGCAAGCGGGGTTGGGCCTTCGTGGCGATGGGCGCCTTCTGGGTCGTGATGATCGGTGGGACTCATCGTCAACCAGATCACCGCCGCCGGCTGATCCAGGCAATCGAGCGGCCGAGGACAGGAGTGCACCGATAGCCGCGCAACTGCACAGCCTGCTGGCGTTCGGCGCCGCGATGGTCGTGGCCGTCGCCGGCCTCGAGGCTACCTGTGGCGCGCTATCCGCGACGTCGCTCCGGGTACGGCGGCCTCGTGGCTCGAGGGCCTGGTGCTCCTGATCGTGGGCCTGAGCGCTGCGGCCGGCCTGGGCATGCTGGTCGGTGGAGCACGCCCCGCAGAGTTGCTCCATTTCGTCTACGCGGTGCTCGCCTTCGGCGCGCTGCCCGTCGCGGCATCCGTGTCCGCAACGTGGCAGCCGCGCCGTCGTGCCGCCGCGACGGTGGTCGCTTCGCTGATCGCGCTGGTCGTGATCATCCGCCTCTTCGCGACCGGCTAGCCTCAGGTCGGGCGGTGCGCCCCCGGCTCCATGTCGACCATGGCCCAGTGGATTCCGTCCCGGTCCATGATGGCGAGGTACGGGTCCGCGTCAAATGCCTCCGGTCCGAGGACCCCGGTCCCGGACCACGCACCGGTGGCAAGGAGCTCCATGGCGACCACCGGATTGAACCCGGTCTGCCACCCGACCACCTGGACCCCGTACCGGCGCCAGGTGTCGGCGGCGTCCGCGTTCTGGTACAGGAACACCTCGCGCGGCCGGCCGTCCTTGCGACCGATGACCCACGTCCCGACCATGGCTCGCCCGACCATCCGGTCCCCCAGGGTGATGGGGTCGGGGGTGATGGCCGCCAGCACGTCCCGCGGGGACACCTCCACGCCCTTGACCGAGACCTTGTCGGTGCGATGCATGCCCAGGGCGTGGATGGTCTTGAGCTTGTCGATGAAGTCCTCGCCCAGGGCGTACTTGAAGGTGACGCGCCGCAACCCGGGAAGCTGGCGCGGCACGAGGAGCACCTCCTCGTGCTCCACGTTCACGCACTCCATCGGTCCAATGCCTTCGGGGAAGGGGAAGGACTCGGGCGCGCTGAAGGGCTCGGTCGTGATCCACCCGTTCTGCTCACCGTTCCACTCGATGGGCGGGTTCAGGCATTCCTCGATCGTGGTCCAGATACTGAACACCGGAGCAAAGGCGTAGCCGGGAATCGCCAGGTCGCCACCGTCGCGGACGTGGACCTCGTGAACCTCGTCGAACAGGTGGTCCGCGGCGTAGCGGGCGAACAGGTCGGCCAGGCCCGGATCCATGCCCATCCCGAGCACCGCCAGGCGGCCGTCGCGCACCCAGTCGTCGTGGCGGGCGAACTGCTCGTCCCCGAGCTTGAGCCCCGGGGTGTGGAACGGGTCGCTCGGGTGCGGGACCGACAGGCTGCAGGCCATGTCCATGTAGTTCGTGCCCGCCTCCAGCGCCCCGTCGAAGATCGACATCACGAACTGCGGGTCGACCGCGTTCATGACCAGGTCAGACCGATGGCGCCGCGCCAGCGCGGCGATGGCCGCCCGGTCGCGCGCGTCGATGTGCTCGACCGGGAACCGCTCCGAGTCACCGCCCAGGGCCGCCTGGAGCGTCTCCGCGCGGGCCGTGTCGTAGTCGGCCAGGACGAGCTGCTCGCACCACGCGTGAGTCGCGGCCAGGCGGGCGATGGACTCGCCCACCGTCCCAACCCCGATCAGCAGCACGCGCATCGCGATCCTCCGGTCATCGTGGTTGTCCGGGTATGACGGGCGCGCCGCGGCTGCGGCGCGCCATCGGTCCCGAACGGGGAATGTTGTTCGTCTAGCCTACCGGCTCGCGGCCTCCGCGAGCACGCGGCGCTGCTGCTCACCCCAGATGGCGACCGAGCCGATGAGCAGCGACAGGCCGTTCAGCCAGATCACGGGCAGGGCCAGGATGCACGCCGCGGGCACGAGCCACGGTCGATCGGACCGGGCGGCCCACCACAGGACCACGATCGCCGCGGGAAGCCGCACGAACAGCGGGACCGGGATGGTGAAGGCGTAGCCGCCCACCGGGTTCTCGTTGAATACCACCGACAGCCAGTCTCCCCACAGAGCGGTGTCGGCCGAGAAGGAGAGGACGGCGATGACGATGGTGGCCAGCAGCGCGATCCCGAACTCGGCCCACCGGCCACGGAACGCGAGCCACAGGGCGCCGAGGCCGGGTGTGACCTTGGTCAGGGCGATCCCAGCCCATGCCACGGGGATGGTCAGCCCCAGCACTACCCCGTAGGCAATGAAGAGGTTGATGTTGCCGGCATAGATATCGGTCCCGGCCAGGAGGTACAGGAAGGGCCACCAAGCGCGGTACTGGCGCGGGACGCGGTGGATCATGGCCACTGCGACAGCCGTCAGGGCAGCCGTCCAGCCGAACATGAACACGGGCCACGGCAGCTGGCCCAGCGGGGCCAGGATCTGGAGGAAGGGGGGCGGGTACAGGAACGAACCGATCACCCCCACCGCGGCCCCGGCGTACGGCTCGGGACTGTGCAGCGCTTCCCAGTAGGCGTGGCTGTCCCAGGCCAGGAACATGAATCCCATGTCCGACATGACCGCGGGAATGGTGAGCAGAGTGGCCACGGCCAGCACGAACAGCACCGGGGCGAGGCGATTCAACCAGGCGGTGGTCGTGGCCTCAGAGGACCGCCAGCGGACGCGCGCAGCAGTGGTGATGGTCTCCTCCATCGTCCTGATCCTACGATCGGCGACCCGGAATTGGGAAGGGCCGAAGGTCGTTTCTCGCGCGGCCGTCTGGCAGACTGGGGCTCGTGCGCGAGCGGCTGAACTGGATCGACTGGCTCAAGGTGGTCGTCGTCGTCGGGGCGTTCCTGTTCCATGCCGCCCAGCCGTTCGTGTACACCGAGTGGCTCGTCAACGACACCGACAAGAGCCTGCTCCTGAGCCTGCTCTCGGGATTCGGCTACCTCTTCGGGATGCCGCTCATGTTCCTGCTGGCCGGCGCGGCCACGTGGCTGGCGGTCGAGCGGCGTGGGATCGGCGGCCATACCGGCCTGCGGCTGCAGCGCCTGCTCATCCCCCTCGTGCTGGGACTGGTGATCCTCGGGCCGCCCCAGGCCTGGGTGGCCTACGTCGCCGCCGGCGGTCAGGCCGGTCCGATCGAGTTCCTGGGCGAGTACCTGTCGGGCATCCAGCTGTACCTCAATCCGCGCTGGTTCGGGGACTACGGCCACCACCTGTGGTTCCTGGCCTTCCTGTTCCTGTACGTGCTGGTGACCGCGCCGCTGCTTGGTTGGCTGCGAGCTCGGCGGGCCGCCGGAAAGGACCTCGTCATCGGTGGGGTGGCCAGCCGGCCCGGTGGCCTGCTGCTGCTCCTGGCGCCGATCGTCGTCATCCAGCTGGTCCTGCGGCCCGCATTCCCCGACTACCGCGACTGGGCTGACTTCGCCCTCTGGCTGTCGTACTTCGTGATCGGAATCGGGGCCATGGCCGACGATCGGGTCATGCCGGCCATCCTTCGCCGACGCCGCGTCACGCTCTGGTCGGCCCCCTTGGTGGCGCTGGGCTACCTGCCCTTCTTCCTGCTCACCTCAGCGCTCGACCTGGAGCACGCGCCGGGATACACGCTCATCGGTCTGGCGTACGTCGCCTGGCGATCGGTCCTGGCCTGGGTCATGACCCTGGTCTTCGTGGGCGCCGCCGCGACGTATCTCACCGCGCGGCCCCGGTTCCTCGGCTGGGCGAGCTCCATGGTCCTCCCCTTCTACGTCCTCCACCACCCGATCACGGTGGTCGTGGCCGCCATGGTCGTGCCCCTGTCGCTGGGCCTGTGGGCGAAATACGGCCTCATCGTCCTGGTGGCGGGCAGCGTGACCGTGCTTCTGTGTGTCGCGCTCGACGTGGCCACCGCAACGCTGGGCGGGCGGTTCCGGCCCAGATCGACGTCGAATTCCGTTGCCCAGGCCGAGCCAGCCGGGACGCCCGAACGGGTGGAATTGCCCTCGTGAGCGTCCGGTGATGAGCCCGGCCGCCCCGCGAATCGTGGCCGGCGAGCCGCTGGCGGTGCCGGTCGACGCCCAAGCCCGTTCGATCCCCGAGCTCGTGCACCGGACCGTGGCCCGTTCACCGGAACGGGTGGCGCTCAGGTGGAAGAACGAGGGTGGTTGGTCGTCCTGGACGTATGGCGAGCTGTGGGACCGTGTGGCGGCGGCGGCGATCGGCCTGCGACGCCTGGGCGTCGGGACCGGCGACCGGGTCGTCATCCTGAGCCGGTCGCGGCCCGAGTGGGTTGTCTTCGACCTCGCCTCGTTGGGCCTGGGTGCGGTCGTCTGCCCAATCTATCCGGGGGACCCGGCGACAAGGATGGCCGAGACCATCCGCCGCGTGAACGCACGACTGGTGGTGGTCGAGGACGGGAAGCTTCTGACCGGACTGCGGGCGGCCGGGGCGGGGGAGCGGCGGGAACGGCTGGTGACGGGTTCGCCGTCGTCGGACTCGAACCGGACGCGGTCGACCTCTCGGGGGTCACCGCCGCATCAGAGCTCCTTGAAGCCAGGCTCACGCCGGACGACCGCGTTGCGTGGCACGCGGCGTGGTCTGCGGTGACCCGTGACCAGGTGGCCACGATCAGCCACACCGTCGCGGAGGATGGCGACGCCCTGGGGGTCGTCATCGCCCATGGGAACCTGCTCCACTCGTACGAAGCCATCGTCCAGGCCATCTCCCCGTCCTCCGAGGCGCGAGTCCTCAGCGTCCTGCCCATGAGCCACATGTTCGAGCGGGGAGCGGGCATCCTCGTCCCGCTCGGTGTGGGCGCAACCGTCTCGTTTGCCGACCGCCAGATCGATCGCTGGCGAGGGGACATGATCGAGGTCCGTCCCACGGCGATGGCCACGATCCCGCTTTTCCTCGAGCGGGTGGAGCAGCGCGTGACCATGGCGGTGGCCGATGGCCCCGCCTGGCGGCGTGCCCTGTTCGGGTGGGCCACCGGCCTCGGGCATCGCCACTACGCGAACCACGCAGCCGGGCGTCGTGACGGGTGGTGGCTCCGCGCACGCCGCTTCGTGGCCCTGCGGACCGTCATGAGACCCATCCGCAACGGATTTGGTGGAAGGCTGGAGTACCTCATGACCGGCGGGGCCGCCCTGCCCGAGTCCACCGGGCTCTTTTTCGAGTCGATCGGGATCCCGGTCCTGGAGGGCTATGGGCTGACCGAGACCGCCCCCATCCTGACGGCGAACCAACCCCGGTCGTATCGGTATGGCTCGGTTGGCACGCCGGTGGCCGGGACGGAGCTGCGACTCGACCCGGTGAATGGCGAGATCCTGGCCCGGGGTCCGCAGATCATGGTCGGCTACCTCGACCGACCGGTCGAAACAGCGCGGGCCATTGACACCGATGGGTGGCTGCACACCGGCGACATCGGCGCATTCGATGCGACCGGACGCCTGCGGATCGTGGGGCGGAGGAAGAACCTCCTCGTGCTGGCCACGGGCAAGAACGTCGCGCCGGCGCCCATCGAGCGGGCGATCGAGACCTCACCCTTCATCGCGCAGGCGGTTCTCGTTGGCGACGACCGGGACCAGACCGGCGCCCTGCTCGTTCCGAACCTGGCGGCGCTGCGGGAGGTCGTCGATGGGACCGATGGCGAAGCCGATGCCGATTTCGTCTCCCGACCGCAGGTTCAAGCCCGGCTGCGCGCCGAGGTGGAGCGGCTCACGGCCGAATTCGCGGCCTACGAACGACCGAGACGATTCGCCGTGCTGCCCCGCCCGCTCAGCACCGAGGCCGGCGAGCTGGATGGGATCGGCCGCCCGGTCCGTGCCGCCGTCCTCCGATCATTCGGCGGCATCGAGCGTGCCCTCCTCGGCGCGGATCGCTCGCATCGCGACCGGCCGGCGCCCGGTGCGGCCGGCAGCGTCACGCCGGGCGGCGTTCCGGCGCCCGAGTCCGAGACCGAACCCAGCCCCACCCCATCGGCCTGACACTGGCCGTACGATGACGGCGGGCCGTTAGCTCAGCGGCAGAGCAGGGGACTTTTAATCCTCGTGTCGTGGGTTCGAATCCCACACGGCCCTCCACTCCAGCACGGTGACGGAAGGGCCGCTCTCGCGAGCGGCCCTTCCAACGGCTAAGCCAGCGGCGATCAGCTCCCGGGCACGTACATCAGGAGGAGCTGACCATTCTCGCGGCGTTGCTGGTACGTAGTGCCCGGGGCCGGACCGGGAGGTCCGCTCCACGTCAGCACATTCGCGTCCACCGACTGGTTGGTGTGCGACTGCACATCGAGTGCCCACCACCCAGCTCCGAACCATCTCGAGACATCCAAGATGCCGCTCGACTCGCCCGGATCCGAGGTCGCCGGGTTGTTGTCCTGGTCGACGGTCGCAACGTGCGTCCAGGTCGTCCCGTAGTCGAACCGCCAGATCTTGGCGTTGCCCACGTCCTCCTGGACCATCAGGCTGTTCGACCCGGCATCGACGTTGTCGGGGTTGCGCATGCCAACGCTGGCAGCGTCCAGGACGACGGAGAACTCGTCGACCTTCGTCGGATCGGTCTTATTGAAGACGATCTTGAAGATTCGCCCGAGGGAGGTGACCCCGCCCGATGCCGGACGCCACAGGCGCCCGGTGGTTGCGCTTTCCACCAGCCGGCTGTTGCCGGTGTCGGCGAAATAGACGACGCGCGGGTTGTCCGGGTCGTAGTCGATGTCTTCGACCCGCACGAACTGGAACACGTTGTTCGCGTTCGACCAGTCCTCGAGCGCGTCCTGCGGAAGGTCAGCCGTCGTGCCGCGCGCGATCGCGTCCGGCACCGGGATGAACTCCCCCTTCCAGGTCTGACCCGGAGCGATCTCCAGGAAGTCGTTGGCGTCGTTGAACGGATCGGCAGGGTTCACCGCACCGTTCTGGGTCGCGGTGACCCGGAACGCCCAGAGCGTCTGCTTGTCCCGGGTGAAGTCCAGGAAGCTCCGGCCCATGTCCAGGTAGAGCTGGCTGAAGTTGGGGCGCGCCTCGGTCGATGGGGTCGTGAACGTGTCGTCCCCAGACAGGGCGATCGTCTTCCCCCACCAAGCACCCGGGATGAACGCGGTGTTCTCATGGTTGAAGCGTCCCGCGCCAGCCATGACGCCGTATTTCCCGGTCAGCGTGTTCAACCAGACCGAGTAGCCGGCCTGGCGGTTCGCGCCGAGCGAGGCAGCATCCGGTCCGTAGACGGCGCCAGCCGGGACAGGAAGCTGGTCGTTGGACTCCTCGTTGAGGAAGAGCGTGTAGATCGGGAAGCCTTCACGCGGGCCGGCCATGGTGGCGGAGCAGAAGCGGATGAAGCCCGCACCGGACGGCAGAACGACCTCCATGTCGATCACGGCGTGACTGACGGGATCAACCCGCACGCGAGTAACCGATGAATCCTGGAAGTCGGCAAATCCGCCGAACGGGACGTGAGACTGCTCGTGGTTGACGTAGAGGTCGATCCAGTCGGGGTGGCCCAGGACTGGCAGGCCGGTCGGCCAATGCTTCTTGCCTGGGACGACGCCGATGCCGTCCGGGATGCCTTCGAACGTGTCGCCGAACGCGACATCCCCGGAGTTGATGAGCGGGGTGAACGTGACGCCCGGGATCAGTCCCGAGCTGACGACTAATGAGGTTGGCGGGGGAGCCCAGCCAAGCGCCGAAGCCGGCAGGGCTATGACCAGGACGAGGGCAGCCAGAACAGCTCGCGTGGAGCGTCGGGACCGCCCGATAGCCGGAGTCATGGGGCACGCCTCCTGTCACATCTCAGTGGCGAAATACCAGACCCCCGGATGGGTGGCCTATGGTGCGCCGTCGGCCACGCGATTTCTGGCGAATCTCGCCGGCCGGTGCCTAAGCGCACCGCCACGGAGGGGTTCCGCGCGGTGCGCAACCGCCTACGAGCCGACGAACACCGCGAGACGAACGCCAACCACCACCAGCAGCACACCGAACATCCGCTGGATGACATCGTTCGGCAGGGTCACCGCCAGGCGTGCCCCGAAGTACGCCCCAACCAGGATGCCGAGCGCGAGGACTACGGCCAGGCCCACGTCGATGAGGCCGGCACGCCAGTACTCCATCGCGCCCAGGATGCCCACCGGCAGCAGCAGCGCCGCCAGCGAGGTGCCTGCCGCGCGCTTGGTCTCCATCCCCAGGAACAGGATGAGGCTGGGGACGATCACCAACCCCCCACCGATACCGAACAGGCCCGAGAGCACGCCGCCCACGAGACCGATGAGGCCACCCACGAGGAGCTGCACCGCGGACCTCCAGCTACGTCAGAGAGGCCGATGGTAGAGCCCTTGGGGCCTTAATCGTCCGTTGATGAACGGCTGACGATCGCTTGAGCAGGGTTCTGGAACATGACGGCGCAATTTGCCCATGCCTGAAGGAGTTCCCACAGTGAAATCCACGTTGCGCCCTGCTGCGCTGCTGTTTGTCGGACTGCTCGCGCTCTCGGCATGTCAGTCCTCCGCGAGCTCGTCGCCGTCAGAGAGCCAGGCGGCTGCAACCTCCGCCGCCAGCGAGGACACCCTTGCTGGCGACATCCAGATCTCTGGATCGTCGACGGTCCTGCCGATCAGTAGCCGGGTCTTCGAGGCATTCACCGCCCTCCATCCGGGCGTGACCGGCTTCGTGGACGGTCCAGGCACCGGCGATGGCTTTGCGCTGTTCTGCAACGGCGAGACCGATATCAGCGACGCCTCCCGCACGATCAAGGACGAAGAAGCCACGACGTGCGCCGATGCGGGCATCGAGTACGTGGAGTTGAAGGTTGGGATCGACGGCATCGCCGTGATCACCTCCGCAGAGAACACCTCAATCGACTGCCTCAGCTTCCTCGACCTGTACGCCCTGCTTGGGCCCGAGTCGGAAGGGTTCACGAACTGGTCCGACGCCAACGACCTCGCGGCCCAACTGGCCACCGAGCTGGGTGGTGACTACGGCGAGTCGCACGCGCCGTATCCGGACGCGACATTGACCGTCACCGCACCAGGCGAGGAGTCCGGGACGTTCGACAGCTTCATCGAGCTCGCCCTGGCCAAGATCGCGGCGGCGCGAAGCCAGGACGCGACCACGCGACCGGACTACCAGGCATCTGGTGACGACAACGTGATCATCGAAGGCGTCGCAGGGACGGCCGATGCCCCGGATACGCTCGGATGGGTTGGCTTCGCCTATGCCACCGAGAACACCGACAAGGTCAAGCTGATCCCCGTCGACAAGGGCGACGGGTGCACGCCCGCGACGGAGGACACGATCGCCTCGGCGTCGTACCCCCTGAGCCGCTACCTGTACATCTACCCCAACCTCGCGAGTGTTGCCGACAAGCCAGCCGTGCAGGCATTTGTCGATTACTACCTCTCGGACGAGGGGATCGCGAATGTTGCGGCGGCCGACTATGTGCCGCTTGCAGACGCAGACCTGGCGGCCACTCGCTCGGCCTGGGAGGGACGCTGAGCAGCGTTCCATCTCCTCCCTCCTCGGGGGCCGGGCGCCTCAGGGCGCCCGGCCCTTTCCTTCCACGCTCGTCATCCGTAGAGTGATTTCCGGACCATGACCGCCGTCTCCCAGTCAGCCTCACGCCAGCTTCGCGTCGATGACCTCCGGATCAGTCCCCGAAGGAGGATTCGCGAGGCATTCATCCGCGTGGCGATCACGATTTCAGCCACAGCGTCAATCCTGATCAGCACCCTGATCGTGCTTTCACTGATCGGCAATGCGATCGCCTTCATCACCGCGGTGGATCCGACCCAGCTCGTGGCCGAGGGCTGGTTCCCGCGCCGCGACTTGTTCTCCATCCCCACCATCCTGGCCGGGACCCTTGTCATCAGCGCCGTCGGCATGCTCATCGCCACCCCCTTGGGAATCGGGGCCGCCATCTACCTGTCGGAATACGCCTCGGATCGCGCTCGAAAGACACTCAAGCCCGTCCTTGAAGTTCTCGCGGCGGTCCCCTCGGTCGTGCTGGGGTACTTCGCCATCACGGTGATCAGCCCGAACGTGGTGTCCACCATTCATCCGGGGACGCCAGTGTTCAGCATGGCGGCCGCCGGCATTGCGGTGGGCATCCTCATCACACCCCTGATCGCGTCGGTCGCCGAGGACGCGCTCCATGCCGTTCCCAACGCGTTGCGCGAAGCCTCCTACGGCCTCGGTGCTCGGCGGCTGGCGACCAGTCTGCGGGTGGTCGTGCCGGCGGCCATCTCCGGCATCGTGGCTGCCCTGATCCTCGGTATCTCACGCGCCATCGGCGAGACAATGATCGTGGCCATCGCCGCGGGGGCGACCGGTGGCTCGCTGTTCACGATCAACCCGTTCGACCCGGGGATCACGATGACCGCCGCGATGACGGCCCTGGCGACGGGTTCGGACCAGGTTCGCGGAGCAACCCTTGCATTTCCGAGCCTGTTCTTCGTGGGCCTACTGTTGTTCGCCATGACGCTGGTCCTGAACTTCATCAGCGACGCATTCGTGCGCAGAGTGCGGGAGCGGTACTGATGACTGCGGAGACGGCGTCGACACGGCCAAGCGCCGCTCGGGCGGCGGTCGAGGCTGGACTGCACAGCGGGCGTCGCGACTGGGTAGGCCTGCTGGCCGGATTCATCCTCCTCCTGACGCTGATCATTTCGCTCGCGATCCTGTTCGTTCTCCTGGCTGATGTCGTGACTCGCGCGCTGCCGGTCCTCAGCACGCGGGGCCTCGATTTCCTCACGGGCCCGAACAGCTCGAACCCGGAGATCGCCGGTGTCGGACAGGCCATCGTCGGGTCGATCGTGCTCACGATGTTCGTGATCGTCATCGCCCTCCCGATCGGAATCACGGCCGCGGTCTACCTCGAGGAGTACGCGGGTGACAGCCGCTTCTCCCGCCTCATCAACACGAACATCCGAAACTTGGCCGGGGTGCCGGCGATCGTCTACGGGCTGCTCGGTCTGGCCGTGTTCGTCACGGCCGTGGGCGCCGGCCGCAGCCTGATCGCAGGGGGCATGACGCTCGCCATCCTCGTATTGCCCATCGTGGTGATCACCACTGCCGAAGCACTGCGGGCGGTGCCGTTGACCATTCGTGAGGCGGCCTTCGGAGTCGGCGCGACACGCTCAGAGGTCGTAACCGGTCACGTGCTCCCCTATGCCATGCCGGGCATTCTGACCGGCGTCGTCCTCACCCTGGCGCGAGCGTTTGGGGAGACGGCGCCGCTGATCATGGTCGGCGCGATCACAGGCGTGTTCAGATCCCCACCACAGGAATCGATTCTGGATCGGCTGCAGGGACCGTTCACAGCCCTCCCAACCCTGGTGTTCAGCTGGGCAAAGCAGCCGCAGGACGAGTTCCGGGCGCTGACCGCCGCGGCCATCATCGTCCTGCTCGTCGTCATCCTGGCCGTCAACGCAGCGGCCATTCTCTTGCGCAATCGATACGATAGGCGGTGGTAACGCGATGTCCGTCAAGCTCACCCCCAGGTCCGGGACGAACCCCGAGACGGAGAGTCAGCCGATGACCGAGCCCATGGCAGTAGAACCCGCTGGCACCCAGCCAGTGGTTCATCTCCGGCCATCGGCCGAACCGGCCCCAGTCGCGGATGCCCAATCGGTTCCGGCCGAGGTCGTCTTCGAGCTGGAGAACTTCTCGTGCTACTACGGGGACTTCCGCGCCGTCCGCGAGATCAGCCTCTCCATCGAACGCAACCGGATCACGGCCATCATCGGTCCCTCGGGATGCGGGAAGAGCACCCTCCTGCGGAGCTTCAACCGGATGAACGACCTCGTTCCGTCGGCGCGCGTGGACGGCAAGATCCTGTACCACGGCGTGGATCTCTACGCGGACGGGGTGGACCCCGTGGAGGTTCGTCGCCGGATCGGGATGGTGTTCCAGAAACCGAACCCGTTCCCGAAGTCGATCTACGACAACGTGGCCTTCGGTCCCCGCGTCGCCGGCTACAAGGGCGATCTCAAGGCGCTGGTGGAGCAGTCGCTTCGCCGTGCCGCGTTGTGGGACGAGGTGAAGGACAAGCTGAAGGAACCGGGGACGGCACTCTCGGGCGGCCAGCAGCAGCGGCTGTGCATCGCGCGGGCCATCGCGGTGGAACCGGACGTGATCCTCATGGACGAGCCATGCTCGGCGCTGGACCCCATCGCCACGCTGAAGATCGAGGAGCTCATGCGCGAACTGCGCGAGAACTACACGATCGTGATCGTGACCCACAACATGCAGCAGGCGGCACGGGCATCCGACACCACCGTCTTCCTGACGATGGGGGACGACCGCGCCGGCTACAAGGTCGAGATGGCGCCAACCGAGCAGCTGTTCACGCGACCTGAGAACGAGCTGACCGAGCAGTACATCACGGGGCGATTTGGATGAGCGAGTACGACGACCCAACCACCACCGAGCAGCCATCGGCCAACGGTCCGAGTGACGACGAAGGGACCAGGCTCACCGAGCCCGTCATGGGAGCGAACGGCGCGCAGACGTCGGACGAGGAGGTGGCGTCCCCCCGGGCGGCCCTCGACAGCGACCTGCGGGCAGTCAAGGACGACGTGTTGCGCCTGGGAGCGCTCGTCGAGGTTGCCCTGGAACGCGCCGGCCGCGCGGTCGTCGAGCGCGACGCCGAGCTGGCTGACCGCGTTCGCTGGGATGACGCGGAGGTCAACGACCTGCAACGACGGGTGAGCAACGAGATCGCCGTCACCCTTGCCACCCAGCAGCCCATGGCGCGCGATCTGCGGGAGTTGCTGGCGCTCTACCACGCAGCCGCGGAATTGGAGCGCATGGGCGATTACGCCGTGAATATCGCCAAGCTGGCCCAACAGCTGGCCTCGGAGCCGGAGATCCCGATGTTCGGGCAGATCCCGCTCATGGAACGCCTGTGCCGCTCGCAGTTGCGGGCCGCCATGCGGGCCCTCGTTGATGTCAGCGAGGCCGATGCCCGGGCGGTGTGCGCGAACGACGACGAGCTGGATCGGCTGTACGACGCGGTCTATCGCGGGGCCATGGAGTTCATGCAGGCCGATCCAACCCGCGTCCCGCAGGCCACCCACCTGATCTTCATCGCGCACCACCTCGAGCGGCTGGGAGATCGGGTCACGAACATCGGCGAGGACGTGGTGTACCTCGCCACCGGCCAGATCGAGGACCTGAACTGAAGCGACGGATCCTGGTCGTCGAGGACGACCGAACGCTCCGCCAGGCGCTGACCTTCAACCTGACCCGCGAGGGATACGACGTTTCGAGCGCGGTCGATGGGGAGCAGGCGCTCGCGGCCGGCCGCGACCGGAGAGCGGATCTGATCCTGCTCGACCTCATGCTCCCCGGCATGAGCGGCCTCGAAGTCCTCCGGGTCCTGCGCCGAGAGGGGGTCGATACCCCGGTCATCATCCTGTCCGCCAAGGGCGACGAGGTTGACAAGGTGGTGGGCCTCAAGGTCGGGGCCGATGACTACGTCCCCAAGCCGTTCAGCCGGCCCGAGCTGCTGGCGCGGGTCGAGGCGGTCCTGAGGCGCGACGGTCGGAGCGTTGCCGAGCAATCCGAGGGACGGGAGATGGTCGCCTCTGGATCGATCGAAATCGACGTGGCCCGACGGGAGGTCACGATGCAGGGCACCCCCTTGTCGCTGACCACCAAGGAGTTCGACCTGCTCGCGCTGTTCGCGGCGCACCCGGGTCAGATCTTCACCCGCCACCAGCTCCTCTCGCGGATCTGGGGATTCGACTACGACGGAACCGATCGCACGGTGGACGTCCATGTGAGCTGGCTGCGGACGAAGCTGCGCCGGATGGATGGGCACGACTACTTCCGGACGGTGCGCGGCGTCGGCTACGCATTTCGCCCTCGACCGTGACCGATTCGGACGTCCTGGCTGCGCTCTTCGGCCGCGCCGGCGACGACGCGCTGGTGGTGGTGGATCCCGACCTCCGCATCGTGCGCGCCTCGACCGAGGCCGCGGACCTGGCAGACCGTTCGATCCCGGAGCTGGGCGGGATGAGCCTGATTGCCGCCTTTGGGTCGGCCGCCCTCGACGAGGCCGCACGGTCGGCGCTGTCGGGTGGACCGTGGCCACGCGATCCAACCCCGGTGCGCATCGGACGCCGCGAGTTCGAGGCCATCGTCGTCTCGATGGGAGGCGCGGGCCTGGTGCTGTGGCTCCACGACGTCACGGCGGCCCGGCGGGCGGGGCAGGCGCGACGCGACTTCGTGGCCAACATCAGCCACGAGCTGCGAACGCCCCTGGCCTCGATCAAGCTGCTGGCCGAAACCCTGGCCGACGGGGCGGTCGCGGATGAAGCGACGGGTCGCGAATTCGCGGTCCACATCCAGCGCGAGGTGGACCATCTCGCCCAGCTGGTGGATGAGCTCCTGGACCTGTCCATGATCGAGTCGGGGGAAACCGTTCTAGCCATCGGACCTGCCGACCCATCGGAAGTCATCAACGGGGTTGCCGACCGGATCGGTCCGATCGCAGCTCGACGAGAGATCGGTATCCGGGTCGTCGAACCCACCGGGGCGGATGCCCAAGAGGTTCGCGTCGGGGCTGACCCATCTCGCCTTTCGCAGGCGCTCCTCAACCTCGCCCACAATGCGGTGAAGTTCAGCAACCCAGACTCGGAGGTGCGTCTGGGCTGGGACCCGCACCGGGGCGTCGTCCGGTTCTGGGTCGCCGACGACGGGGTCGGCATTCCCCTCGCCCACCGCGAGCGGGTCTTCGAGCGCTTCTACAAGGTCGACCGTGCCCGGGCGCGGGGCGGAGCGGGCGACCGCGGCGACGACGTGGGTGGGGTGAGCGCCGGACTGGGGCTGGCCATCGTGCGGCACATCGCCGAGGCGCACGACGGGTCGGTGGGCTTCGAGAGCGAAGAGGGCGTGGGATCGACCTTCTGGATCGACGTCCCCGTGACCGGTGACGAACCCTACTCGGAGCCGGCCGCCTCCTGACGGAGGGCCCGGATCATCGGCACCCGGCCGTCGTCGGGGGCGATCTCCAGGAACCGATCAAACGCGTCCACCGCCGTCTCGGCGTCGCCATCCCCGCGCCACGCGATGAGCCCCTCGAAGAACGGGACGTCCGGCGAGTCAGGGGCGATGGTGGCCAGGGCATCGGTGGTCGCGGCGGCATCGGTCCAGTCCTCCGCACGCACGTAGGCGCTGATCAGCTTTGGATACGGGTCGGGATCGTCCGGATTGAGACCGATGAGCGCGATGAGCACCACCGCGGCCTTCTGCAGGTCCTCGCCGCTCGAACCGGCCAGGTAGGCGTCGGCCAGGTCGGACAGGGCCACTTGATCGACCGGATTGGCCTGGAGCTGGGTCAGGAGGGCCTGGATCGTGTCCTGACGGGCGGCTTCGTCGGCCTGGGCCTGGGCGAGCGGTTCGTTGACGACCGTCTGGCCGGCCAGGCTGACCGGCTCGGGCATGAAGTAGCCAACCGCCACGGCGACCGCGAGGACGACGGCCGCCCCGGTCGCGAGGCGGCGGGCGCGCGACGAGGACATCCCGGGAGCGGGCGGAGTCGCCGAGCCGGAGGTCCCGTCGCCCGGTTCGTGCGCCAGCTCGGGCTCCACGCCCGTGGGCGATCGGCGGCCGAGCAGCCACCAGCCCAGGATGACGGCGCCGACCGCGGTCGCCAGCAGCGGGATGAGCCACGGAACCGGTCCCGGCGGGGTGAGCCGGATCCAGTCGCCGTAGCGGGCCACGAACGAGTCGATGATCTGCGCCTCGGTCCGTCCGGCGGCCAGCTGTTCGGCCACCTCGCGCCGCACCTCGGCGGCGGCCTGGGTGGGCGAGTCGGCCGCGGAGAGCCCCGCGCAGTCGGGGCAGCGCAGCTCCGAGGCCACGGCGCGCACCTGTTCCTCGGCGGTGGGCGTGGACGGGGGCCGGGACAGGATGGCGACGAGCCCGATCACGGCCACCACCGCGATCACCGCCCCGAACGCCCACCATCGACCGGTCATTCGACCACCCCGATCTGGGCCAGGTAGTCGCTCAGCGTCGCATCGGTCAGGGGCCCGTAGTGCTTGGCCTGCACGATCCCGTCCGCATCCACGAAGAAGGTCTCCGGGGGGCCGAGCACGCCGTACGCCAGGGCCACGGCGCCATCGGCGTCATCGGTCTGCGGCCATCCCCCGTCGCCGTAGGTCACCAGGAACTCGAGCGCGTCAGCCGGATTGTCGTCATACAGCACGCCCACGATCTGGACCTGGTCCCCATAGCGGTCCTGGGCGTCCAGGAGGACCGGGTGCTCCTCCACGCAGGCCGGCTTGCACCAGCTGGCCCAGAAGTTGATCACCATCGGTTTCCCGGCCAGGTGCGCGGACGACAGGGTGTCGCCGTCCAGCGTCGTGAGGGTGAACGACGGCATGGGTTGACCGATCAGCGGCGACGGGATCTCCGAGGGGTCGCGGCCCAGACCGATGAACAGGACCCACCCGATCGGGATGGCCAGCAGCGGGACGAGGAGCCACCGGGCGCGACGCATGGGCTCAGGCCACCCGCCGCGAGGGCCAGATGGCGAAGGCCGCACCAATGACGATGATCGCGCCGCCCACCCAGATCCACGTCACGAGCGGGTTGATGAACAGGCGCAGGGTCACCGCGCTCGTCTGGGGATCGAAGGCGAGCAGGGTGACGTAGAAGTCCTCGCCGGCGGAGGTCATCACGACCGGCGTGGCGATGGCCGCGACCGAGTTCGGGTAGTCGCGCAGGGCGGGGCTGACCGTGCCCGTCTGCGGGCCGGTCACCGTACACCTCGGCCCGGGTCTCGAACACGCGCGGATCGGCGGGGAGCGGCTCCTGGATGAGCTGCTGGTGGGTCACCGTGTAGCTGGACAGGTGCGCGGACTGGCCCGGCGTGAGCACTGCCGTGGTCTGGATCGTCTCGGTGCTGCTCACCGCCACCGCGATCGCCGCCACCAGGACCCCCATGTGGGCCAGGTACCCGCCATATCGCCGACGATTGCGCGTCGCCACGCCCCAGGTAGACCGCGCCCAGCCCTCCCCGGTGGCGTGGCCGCGTCCCCGTGCCGCACGGACCACCTCCGCGATGAGCACCGTGCCCGAGAAGCCCGCCAGTCCCAGGGTCAGCAGCGGTCCCCAGCCGCGCACGCCGCCCACCGCGGCGAGCGCTGCAAGCCCCACCCCCACGCCCGCGGGAATGACGAAGCGGTCACGGATCGCAGCCCAGCTCGTGGCCCCCCAGGGCAAGGCCGGCCCCACGCCCAGCAGGAACAGGAGGGCCGCGAAGAACGGGGCGCTGACCCGGTCGAACCAGGGCGCGCCCACGCTGAGCCGTGTGCCACTCACGGCCTCGGCCACGAGCGGGTAGAGCGTCCCGAACAGCACGGCAAACGCCAGCCCCGAGAACAGCAGGTTGTTCAGCAGGAACGCCGATTCGCGGCTCACCAGGGCCGGTGCGGGCCCCGAGCCCGAGCCAGGTCGGGCAGCCGCCACACGATCAGGCCCGCCCCGACCACGATCGCGATCAGCACCGCGGCCAGGAACCAGGCCCCGATCGCCGACTCGGTGAACGAGTGGACCGACTCGATGACCCCCGAGCGGGTGAGGAACGTGCCCAGCAGGGTCAGGACGAAGGTGGTCGTGACCAGGATCGCGGTCCACGTGCGGAGGGACCGTCCCCGCTCGGCCACGATCGCCGAGTGGATGAACGCGGTCGCCGTCAGCCACGGGAGGCAGCGCGGCGTTCTCGACCGGGTCCCAGGCCCAGTAGCCGCCCCAGCCCAGGACCTCGTAGCTCCACCACGCCCCGGCCACGATGCCCGCGGTCAGGAAGATCCACGGCACGAGCGTCCAGCGCCGGATGAGACCCAGCCAGCCGGCGTCCAGGCGCCGGGTCACGAGCGCCGCCACCGTCAGCGCGAACGGCACGGCGAGCCCGGTATAGCCCAGGTACAGGAGGGGTGGGTGGAGGCCCATGAACGGGTGGTTCTGGAGGAGCGCGTTCGGCCCGTTGCCTTCCAGCGAGACTGGCGTGACCGATACGAACGGATCGCCGGGCCAGGTCATGACCGCGAAGAAGAAGGCTGCCACCGCGGCCAGGGTGGCGGCCGCCCACGGCATGAGCTCGGGGTAGGCCGATCGGTATCGGTACAGCAGGAGGCTGGACCAGCCGGTCAGCAGGAAGGTCCAGAACAGGATGGAGCCCTGCAGCGCGGCCCACAGGGAGATGAACGAGTAGAACGGGGGCGTGGTGGTCGCGTTGTTGCGCGCCACGTACAGGATCGAGAAGTCGTGGCCGAGGAGGGCCACGATCATCCAGGCGCACGCGGCGCCGGACACGGCGCAGGCGGCGTACACGGCGCGTCGGCCTGCGGCGGCCAGACCGATGTCGCCGCTCCGACCGGCCAGGACCGATGCCACCATCCCGAACAGGCTCAGGGCCAGCCCGGCGACGACCGCCGCGTGCCCCAGGGTGGCGAGCATCAGGACGCGCTCAGTCGGCTGGGTAGACGAGGGGCGATGGCAGCGCGCCTTCAGTGGGCGCCACGTAGTTCTCGTCGTGCTTGACGAGCACCTCCTCCGCCTCGAATACCCCGTTCGCCCCCAGCGTTCCCTCGACAACGGCCCCGGCACCCTCGCGGAACGAGCTGGCCGGCGCGACCGACGAGTGGACGGTGATCTCGGTGTGGCCGTCGGTCAGGACGAAGGTCAGGTCCGTGGCGGTCCCCGAGATGCTGCCCGCGGCCACGAGACCGCCGAGGCGGACCGATTGGCCGACTGCGGCGTCACCCCGGGCGGCGAGCTCGGTAGGGGTCAGGTAGTAGACCAGCGCGTTCCCGACCCCGCTGAACGCCAGCCAACCGATGACGGCGAGGATCGCGAATCCCACCAACCAGGGCCCCCAGCTGCGCCGTCGGGCGGGGGGCGGGACCGGGGTCGCGACGGTCATGCGCTCCGGTCGTCTCCCGATTCGGGGGCATTCGGTGCCGCGGGCGGCGCGGCCGCGGCGCGGGCCGCGCGCAGACGACGAGCCAGGCTGATCGAGTACACCGCGACCGCGGTCAGGATCACGCCGTAGGCAGCCGCCACGAAGGCGAGATCGGGCACGTCACTCACGGCATCGGCTCCCGCATCGGCTCTGGCATCGGCTCACCCCGCGGCTCCGGGGCGGACACGGCAAGCCCGGGGAGGGCCCCGCGACGGGCCGCTTCCTCGGCGTCCCACTCGAGGCGCGCCAGCCGGTAGCGGGTGACCATCATCCACAGCCACACGAGCATGAACGCACCGAGCATGAGGAGCAGCGCGGCCACGAACTGGCCGGGCGCCGCGGGATTGATGATCTTGTCGGGCGACCCGAAGGTCGGTCCCTGGTGCAGCCCGCGCCACCACACCACGCTGAAGTGGACGACCGGGATGTCGATCGCGGCGATGATCCCGACCACGGCCCCCCGCGTCGCTCGGCGCTCGGGCTCATCGGTCAGGCGGCGGATGAGCAGGTAGCCCACGTACAGGGCCAGCAGGAGCGCCGTTGTGGACAGGCGCGGGTCCTCCCACTGCCAGAACGTCCCCCACACCGGCTTGCCCCACATCATCCCAGCCCAGATCGCGGCCGCCGTGAAGAGGACGCCGACCTCCGCGCCGGCCAAGCGCCACCGCATCGGCTCGCGGGTCGCGCCGGACGAGCCACCAGATAGACGCCAGGGCCGTGATCCCGAAGGAGAAATACGCCAGCCAGGCACTGGCCACGTGGATGTACATCGTGCGCTGTGCGTCGCCCTGGTTGAGGTCCGCCGGCACGACGAACAGCGCGAACACGACCGCACCGATGACGGCGACGACCGCGCTGACGGCGAGCACCCGCATGGCCATCGGTCTTCTACTCCTCGAGGGCCAGCCCGTAGGCCAGCCCGCCGGCCAGGAGCATGACCAGGTCGTAGCCGATCAAAAGCTGCAGCCACGCGCTGACCTCGCCGAACGGGTCGCCGGCGATGAGCCCGACGGTGGCGCTCACCGCGGCCAGCAGGAGCGGGGCGATGACCGGCAGGAGCAGGAGGGGCAGGAGCACCTCGCGGGCGCGCAGGCGAATGGTGAGCCCCGCGTACAGGGTGCCCACCGCCGCGAAGCCCGCGGCGCCCAGGACGATGACCACGACCAGTCCCGGCAGCGAACCCGCCGGGTCGAGGGCGTAGAGGATGACCGTCAGGGGCAGGACCAGTGCTCCCAGGGCGACCATGGCCGCGAAACCGCCCAGGGCCTTGCCCAGGTAGATGGCCGAGCGCGGGACGGGATACAGGGCCAGGAGCTCGAAGGCTCCGTCGTCCGTCTCGAGGTGGTGAATCCGGCCCAGGGCGAGGACGCCGCTCAGCACGACCGCCAGCCACAGGAGCCCGGGCGCGGCGGTCGCCAGCCGGGCCTGGTCCGGGCCCAGGGCGAAGCCGAAGATGAGGAGCGTCAAGGCGGCCAGGAACAAGGTGGAGGTCACCGCCTGGCGGCCGCGCAGCTCGGCGCGCAGGTCCTTGGCCGCGATCGTGCGCGCCACCGACCAATGCAGGGCCACGGTGCTCATCGGCCGGCCGCCGGTACCGCCGCCCCGACCCGCGGTTGCGGCGCGGCGCCCACGACGAGGCCCTCCACCCCGCTGCCGCCCACCTCGGCCAGGAGACCGTCTTCCAGGCGCATCCAGCCATCGGCCCACGCGGAGAGGCGCTCGTCGGCGTGGGTGGCCACCAGGATCGTGGCGCCACCCGTGCGCCACTGGTCAAGCAGCCCGTCAACGATGCCCATCCCATCGGCGTCCAGGGCAGAATACGGCTCGTCGAGGAGCACCAGCCGCGGATGGCCGAGCAGGAGCCGTCCCAACGCGAGCCGGCGGCGCATGCCCGCCGAGAAACGCCCGACCCGGGCATCGCGCTCGGACGCCAGCCCAACCCGCTCGAGCGCAGCCGCAATCCGGTCCTCGCGATCGGGACGCGGGACGCCACCCAGGTCCGCGGCAAAACGCAGGTTCTCGGTCGCGGTCAGGTCGTCGTACAGGCCAGTGGCGTGGGGCAGGACGGCGACCCGGCGACGCACCTCATCAGGACGCTGCGCCACGTCGATGCCGTCCACGAAGGCGGACCCGAAGGAGGGTCGGAGCGACGTGGCCAGGACGCGGAGCAGGGTGGTCTTGCCCGCTCCATTGGGCCCCAACACCGCGATCGCGCGACCCGGCTGGACGCGCAGCGTGACGCCGGCGAGAGCCGGGCTGCGGCGGAACAGGCGGGCCAGGTCTCGGGTCTCGGCCGCCGGCGTGGTCTCATCGGGGACCCCCGTCGGGCGGACGTGAATGGTGGTCGGGGGCATGCCTCGTCCAATGCACGGAGGGGCGGGTGGCATGAGTGTGCGACCTGCCCCACAATGCGTCAAATACCCCGCTTCGCGGTCCCGGGCGTCGCCACAGGAGATCAAATCAGCATGTCCACCATCGCTTCCGCTCCCCGATTCCGGCCCGTTATGGCCGTCGCCCTGACCCTGCTGATGGTGGTGTCGCTCGCGGCCTGCAGCAACTCGGCCTCGCCGTCCGGCGGCGGTGACGTGACCACGGTCACCATCCAGGGCCGCTCGTTCGGCGACGACATCACCGTCCCGGTCGGAACGACCGTCGTGTTCCACAACGCCGATGGCTTCACCCACACGGTCACCAACGGGACCGCTGGCGTGGCGGTCGAGGATCCGCTGTTCGACATGGAGGTCCCAGCCGGCACCGACAGCGATCCCATCGTGTTCGACACGGCAGGCGTGTACGACGTGACGTGCCGGATCCACACCTCCATGCACCTGGTCATCACGGTCGAGTAGCCCGCCGAGGTTTGACCCTCCCGGGGGCCGGTGCTACCGTTCGCCGCCTCATGGACGCCGGCCTTCAGGCCCAGCCCACACCCCACGGCCGCGCAGAGCGGCGGGCCCAGGCAAGCAATGCCGAGGGTGCCGCCACCGCGGCCATGACCGTATTGGGACAGAAGTGGGTGCTCCGCATCATCCACGCCCTGGGCGAGCGCACCCAGCGGTTCTGTGAGCTGCAGGACGCCCTGGGCGGCGCGAACTCGGCCACCCTCTCGCAGCGGCTGAAGCTCCTCGAGGACGAGGGCCTGATCGCGCGCCGCGTCGTGTCCAACGTCCCACCCTGGGTCGAGTACTCCCTGACGCCCAAGGGGCGCGAGCTCCACGAGGCCCTGGCCCCCATCGACCGCTGGGCGGACCGATGGGCGACCGCCTCCTGAGCACAGCCGGGTGAGCCATCCGGTCGCCGACACGGCGCCCGGCGAGCACGTCGATGCCCTGGCCCTCGTCCGCGACACGATCGCTGACGGCAGCGCCGAGCACGCCACCCAGCGCGTCGTGGACATCCTCCACGAACGGTTCCCCCACTACGACTGGGTGGGGATCTACTGGGTCGACCCGAGCGGCACCATGCTCGACCTGGGGTCGTGGCGCGGTCCCGAGGCCACGGAGCACACCCGGATCCCGATCGGTACCGGCATCTGCGGCGCCGCCGCGGCGTCAGGAGAAACGGAGATCGTGGACGACGTGAACGCCGACCCGCGCTACCTGGCCTGCTTCACGACCACCCGGTCGGAGATCGTGGTCCCCATCGTGGTCGAGGGCGTGGTCCTGGGCGAGATCGACATCGACGGCTCCGACCCGGCCGCCTTCGGGCAGGCCGATGCGCTGTTCCTCGAGGAGGTGGCGGCCCTCCTCGCGCCCCTGCGACCTGCCGTCGAGAGCGCGGCCTGACGGCCTACAGGCCGGCGAGGGCCATGAAGTAGGTCACCAGATAGGGCAGGGCCAGGATCAGGACGATCACGCCCAATCCCAGGCCCACCCACGCGAAGACCTTCAGGTTGGGAGGCGCGGGGTGGTCCGGCGGCGGCGACAGCCGTCGAGGCAGGTGGAGCGGCCGCTTGGGCGGCTGGTGCTCGTAGGCGTTCGGCTTCAGGTCCGGCATCGGTCAGTCGCCTCCGGTCAGTCGGCGCAGTCGCGCATGGCGCTCCTCGCGCTCCCCAACATAGCGGCTGATCGCGTCCACGATGTGCTGCGGCCCGAGATGTGCCTCGTCGATGACCTCGTCGACCGTGCCACCGGTTCGCCATCGGTGATCCCAGTCCGATGAGAGCGAGTACGTCTCGCCAATCGGTCCGGTCACGAAGTCGGTCATGAGCTTGTACGCGCGGTTGGTGACCGCCATGCCGTCCAAGCGATCCGCCTCGGAGCAGATCAGGTCGCGGTATGCCTGGTCCTGGCGCCGGAACAGCTGGGGGCTGATGCAGGCCACGATCCGCACGTTCAGGCCCATCTCGTCCAACCGGGGCAGGATCGAGACCACGTTCGCCGTGGTCGCCGTGCCCTGGACGTAGACCGTGCCACCCGACGGGCGGTCTGGGTCCACGTCGCGGATGAGGTATGCCCCGCGCGCGGCCTCGAAGTGCGACGCCATCCCCAGCGCCGCGCGGTCCGGGATCTCGACCGCGGGCCGAGTCAGGTGGAGGGCCACGATGGGCACCGGCAGGGCCAGCGCCGCAGCCAGGACCACGGGCACCTCGTTGTGCTCCCACGGGTGGAGGTCGATCACGTGGCCTTCCGGGAAGAGCTGGGTGACGCCGGTCTCGTAGATCCCAAAGTGGGTTCGCGAGTCCTCGGCCGTCTCGGGCCCACTGTGGGCGGCCACCCAGATGACCTTGCCCACCTGCAGCTGGCAGTCCTGGGCGAGCTGCGAGAACAGGCGCATCGGTCCGTACTTGAGGTACGAGAACGAGCCGTAGGTCGAGCACGCGCCCCAGAAGCCGTTGAACGCGGTCATGGGGTCGTCCGCCAGATTGACCGATGCCAGCCCGACCGTGACCCCGGCGTTCGTGAACTCGGTGATCTGCTGGGGCAGCAGCGCGCCGCGCGGGTTCGAGTCGCGCTGGTACCAACCCCAGCCGGGCAGGTCCTCCCAGTCCTTTGCGAAGCCGGCGATGTTCGTCGACTCGGCCAGGTCGGCCGAGCACACGATGAACAGCGGCCTCCCGTAGTCCGCCCGGGCGGTGGCATTGACCCACGACCCCCACGACGCAAACGCCGCGCGGTTGGCGACCTTCTCGCCGGGCGCCTTCCACATGGCCGCCGGATACGACGCCACGTCCGTGAAGCGGGGATCGCTGAAGATCTCGGCCCCGCGGCCACCGAGGTTGAACCCGGCGGGCCGATCCGGGACGAGGCCCGCCACCTCCACCAGTCGATCGCTGATGGCGTCCACGACCTCGGTGTTGGCCCGCAGCACGTTGATGGCCACTTCCAGGTTGTGTCGGGCCTGCTCGGTGCGCTCCGCGGCGTCGGCCGGCGCCGGCTGGTCCACCCCGGCGTAGGTCACGCCGTGCCTGGCCATGAACTCGTGACGCACGGCCCAGAACTCGGGCGCGTTCATGGGCCACGGCGTGCCGTGGGACTTGTTGTCGTACTTCCCGTACCCGCGACCCTTGCGGGTCCGGAACCACGCCATGGACGGCACCGATTCGGGGTTGTCGCCGCGGGCCGCCTCGAGCACGGCCGCGGTGACCGGGCCCCACTCCGAGCCCTCCATGGTGCCGTTCACCCGCCAGTCGTAGGCCTCGAACCAGCTCTGCGGAGTGCCGGGCACGACCGAGGAAATGGCCGGGTCGTCGATCCCGTAGTCGTTCCAGTCGACGAGGAACACGAGGTTCGACAGGCCCAGGCCCCAGGCCGAGTTGCGCGTCTCGTGACTGGCACCGGGCGTCAGCCCGCCCTCGCCCTCCACCACGAAGACCTTCACGTCCTCGCAGCCCGCCAGCTTGAGGGCCACCGCTTCCCCGGCGGAGGGCGGCATCCCGTGCCCGGATGGGCCGGTGTTCCACTTCAGGAACAGGGTCTTGCCTTCCATCTCGGCGTGGCCCGCCAGGCCACCGCGGCGACGGAGGAGGAGCAGGTCCTGCCAGCCAAGGGCCCAGCGCCCATCGTCGGGGAGCTGGAACGCCGGGTCCGGGTCCCGCTCGGAGCGGGCGCGGAGCGTCTCGTTCAGGACGGCCAGGGTGGCGTACACGAGCGGCACCGTGTGGCCGGCCGAGAGGACGAATCGGTCCGCGAACGGGCGCCACGGGCGTCGGATGTCCCAGTGCATGGCCCCCGACAGCATCAGGGACAGAAGCAGGTGGACCTTGGACCGCGAGCCGCCGGGATGGCCGCTCTGGCGATAGTTCAGGGCCAGGTCGATGACCTCGTCCACGACCTCGCGGACGAGGTCCCAGTGCGCGAACTGGGACTCCGCGTCGGCCAGCAGGCGGTCGGTGGAGGCGGGCTGGACGGCAGTCATCCGGCGGCGGCCGTCACCAGCTCACCGGAGCGCTCCAGCCGGCCCAGCGACTCCCCGATCCGCTCCACCGCGGCCGTGATGTTCTCGCGGGAGTTCGCATAGCTGAAGCGCAGGTACCCCTCGCCAAAGCGCCCGAAGGCGGTGCCCGCCAGCCCGCACACCCCCCCGTCATACAGCAGGTGCGTGGCGATCTCGGTGCTCGACCGCCCAAAGGAGCTCACGTTGGGGAACACGTAGAACGCCCCATGGGGCATGACGCAGGTCACGCCGGGAATCGCGTTCAAGCCGTCCACGATGAGCTCGCGACGGGCGATGAACTCGGTCCGGAACGCGGCGGGCTCGTCCTGCGGCCCGGTGAGGGCGGCAACGGCCCCGGCCTGCGCGAACGCGTTCGTGCAGCTCACCGAGTTGATGACCAGGCGGCTGTAGGTCGGCTGCAGCCAGGTGGGGACGATGCCGTAGCCGAGTCGCCAGCCGGTCATGGCGAAGGTCTTCGAGAACCCGTCGAGCGTGATCGTGCGCTCGGCCATGCCGGGCAGGGTGGCGATGGACAGCGGCTCCCCCTCGTACTGGAGGCGGCCGTAGATCTCGTCGGCCAGCACGACCAGGTCGTGCTCGACCGCGATGTCCGCAATGGCGCGGATGTCGTCGGCGGTCAGGATCGAGCCGGTGGGGTTGTGCGGGCTGTTGATGACCAGCATCCGGGTGCGCGGGGTGACGAGGCGGGCGACCTCATCGGTATCCATCCGGAAGTCGTTCTCTTCGCGGAGCGGAGCAGCCACGGCGACCCCACCGACGTACTCGGCCATGCTCTCGTAGATCGGGAAGCCGGGGTTGGGGTAGATGACCTCGTCGCCCTCGTTGATCAGGGCCAGCATCGCGAAGAACATGATCGGCTTGGCACCCGGGGTGACGATCACCTGGGACGGCTCGGCCGTGATCCCCTTCCAGCGCAGCACGTCGGCGGCGATCGCCTCGCGCAGGGGCGCAATGCCCTCGGCCGCGGTGTAGTGGGTCATCCCCTGGTCCAGCAGCCCGCGCGCCGCCGCGTCCTTGATGTGCTGCGGCGTGTCGAAGTCCGGCTCGCCGATCTCGAGGTGGATGACGCTGCGGCCGGTAGCCTCCAGGGCGCGGGCCCGGGCCGCCGCCTCGAAGGCGGTCTCGGTCCCGATCCGCTCCATGCGGCTGGCGAGCTTCATGGTCAGTGCCTCGGTGCGTCAGGTGGGAGATGAGTGTACCGATGGAGCCCGTGATTGGCGTCCGCCCCTTGTCCGCCGACCCGGTGCTCCCTATTGTCCGCGCAGTGGGGTGGCAGGACGGAGGGAGTGAATGGTGCAGCTCATCAACACCGACGGGCTGGCCCTCATCGGGCCGGGATCGGAGTGGTTCTGGATTGCGCTCCAGTTCATCGCGCTGGCCATTACCTTCCTGGCCATCTACCGCCAGCTGGGGACGCAGCAGCTCTCGATCCGCGAGAACACCAAACTGCTGCGCAGCCAGGCGCATTTCAACGCGTTGTCGCTCTCACAGCGGGCCCGGGAGGTCCTGATCCAGAACGAGGGTTTCACCAGCGTGATGAACGTCGGCTGGGAGACGCCCGAGGCGTTGAGCCGGGACGACTGGACCAGGTGCAGTGTCTACATGTTCATGCAGTTCAACGCGTGGGAGTACCTGTACTACCAGCATCGCGACGATGCGATCCCTTCTGAGTATTGGGCCGGCGCAGAGGATTACTACGGGAACCTGGTGGCAACGAAGCGGGGATACGTCCGCTTCTGGTCAGAGAACGAGAGGTCGTTCGACGAGCCATTTCGCTCGTACGTCGTCCGCGAGTTCGCCAGTCGGGCACCTGCGGATGCACCGACCGCGCCGACTCCTGGCTGACCCGGTCGAACCTCCGGCCAGTCGCGCCGGCCCCCCAATCGGGCCATTGCCGCGGGGCTGGTCGCGCTTGCTATACTTTCCGAAGCGAATTCCATCCCGCGCTTGGAGTACCCATCACCCATGACGCTTTCCGAGACGACCACTGCCGTCGAACCGCTCGTCAACCTGACCGATGCGGCTGCCGCCAAGGTCATGGAGCTCCGCGCCCGCGAGGGCAAGGCGGAGGCCGCCCTGCGACTCTTCGTGAAGAGCGGAGGATGCTCCGGGTTCAGCTACGGTCTGGCCTTCGACGACAACCGGCCGATGACGACCGGGTCGAGCTCCACGGCGAGGTGCCGATCATCATCGATGCCTACAGCGCCCAGTACGTGGACGGGGCCGAGATCGACTACGTCGACTCGCTCATGGGCTCGGGCTTCGCGATCAACAACCCCAACGCCGTGAGCAGCTGCGCCTGCGGTTCATCGTTCAACACCGATGGATCGCCCGCCAAGGCCGGGGGCTGCCACTAGGAACCCCAATCTCGCTTACTCCCTGACGACCCCGGTCCCGCCACCGGGGTCGTTTCCTATCCGGGGAGCGGCCAGATCTCCGGCGGCATCGGTCGATCCACGGGCACGGGCTGGACGAACCGATCCACCAGGTCGCGCGTCCCGTCCACGCCGAGCCGATCGAAGAGTACGGCCAGTCGACGGGCGAGGTTCGAGCCGATCTGGGCCTCCGCATCCGGACCGATGGCCCACAGGGCTTCCTTGAACGGGCCGAGCGCCTTCTTGCGGGTCTTGTACAGGAACTGCTCGTCGGTCTCGCCCGGTTTGCGCTCGTCCGCGCAGTTCGCGACACACCAGGCCATCATCTCGGCGCGCAGGTCGGGCGGCAGTCCACCGTCGTCGTACAGGATGTTCTGGAACCCGGTGGCCAGGTGGATCTCCGCGCAACCGCTGCTCGGGAAGTGGCCGAACGCCTCCTCGGGGAGGGTGCTGGCGCCGTGCTGGACGCAGCCGGCCAGCCCAAATTCCTCGCGGGCGACGGTGGACAGGCGGGTAAGCGTCGCAAAGTCGAGCGCGACCGGGGCGATGGAGCCGTCGGGCAAGGCGACGCCCCCGTGCGAGGTGCCGGTCTGGACGCTGATCTTGGACAGGCCGGGAGTTCCGCCGTCCCGGGCGGCGGCGTATTCGGCCAGGTAGGCGCGCAGCTCGTGCTCGGTGGAGTTGGCCTTCCCCACCTCCCCGATCTCGCCGCCCACCGACACGGTGACGCCTGGTGGCTCCAGGGCGCGGACGGCATCGGTCAGAGCGGCGCTGTTCATGGCGTTGACCCGCTGCTCCTCCTCGATGGTCGGCTGCTCCAGGTCGACCAGCGTGCTGCTGTCGATGTCGACGTTCAGGAAGCCGGCAGCCAGGGCTTCCTCGACCAGGTTGTGCAGCGCGCGCATCTCGGCCTGCGGATCCGCGGCCCAGTTGGCGGCGCCGAACTGGAAGTGGTCGCCCTGGAGGAACACCGGGCCCCGCCACCCCTCGCGGAGCGCGGCGGCCAGGATCACGGCGGCGTACTCGTCGGGGCGTTGGTCCGTATAGGCCATCTCGCTCTTGGCGATCTCGACCACGACCGCCCCGACCCGGCGGTCGCGGGCGACCGCGAAGACGGTGCGCGCGGTGAGGTACGAGGCGGCCCGGATGTTGATGGCAGGGACCGTGAATGCGGTGGGGTCGAACTCGCCGCGGCCGCGTGCGGCGTAGAGCGGGGCAATGGACGCCGAGGGGCAGTCCAGGGCCTGGCTGGCGGACCAGATCGCCCAACGGGCTGCGGCGCGCGCACCGGGGTCCGCGTGGAAGACGGCGTCGCGGACGAGGGCGTCGGTCAGGGGGCCACGGAACGCGTCCGGGTCATGAATCGCCAGGCGGTCCGCGTTGACGGTGGCGACGGAGCCGAGGACCGCCCCCAGGTCATAGCGTGCGCCCGCGCTCATGGCGCCGATCCTAGCCCAGCCACCCCAGTCCGGCGAGGATGGTGAAGGCCAGCAGCGGCGCGATCACGAGGCCCACGAGCGCGGCCACGACGTACCAGTCGCGGCCTCCGTGCGGGTCTGCGTTCGGTCGGGCGGCCAGCCGGGAGGCCCACCACACCACGGCGGTCAGCAGGGCGACGTACAGGATCGCGGCCAGCGGGATGAGCGCCAGGACGAGGTCGTGCACGGTGCCGCAGTCGAAGGCGAGGAACGCGTTCGGTTGGCAGGGGGCGCCACGGGCGGCGACCGTGACCAGCCCGGCCGTGACCAGGACGACGGCCGACCAGCCGAGGTGGACGAGGCGAAGGCGATCCAGCGGAGGTGGGCCGGCGTCAGCCGGCTGCCTGGACCGATGCCTCGGCGGCGGCCTGCGCCTGCCGCCGGGCGATGCGCCGGAACTCGTAATAGAGGTAGGCCAGACCCACCGCGCCCATGCCGGCGACCATCGCGCCCAGGAGCAGGGCGATGAGCGGGAAGCTGGGCGGGATGAAATGCCCGCCGGCCACGTTGAACACGAAGTACGGGATGAGCACGAGGACGACGAGGACGTAGTTGGCCAGCACGAACAGGCGGAGCAGCAGCCAGCCGGGTCCCTGGCGCCCGCGCGAGGCCTGGACCGCAATCCCCAGGATCACGACCAGCACGACATTGGTCCACGCCACGCCGTTCGCGATGATGAAGCCCACCTCGGCCGAGAGCTGGAGGAAGGGGATGTACTGGGTCACGCCGTAGTACACCGAGTTCGGGACGTACGTGAACAGCCAGTAGATGAATAGGAACATGGGCACGGCCTTCATGGCCGCGATCAGCCAGGTCTCCGAGCCGAAGATCAGCCAGGTCGCGAAGTCGTCGCCTTCACCGATGAGCCGGGCAAACAGGCCGCGACGCCGCGGCAGCGCGTAGCTGGTCATTCGGTGTGGCTCAGCAGGAACGTGATGAGGGCCTGGAGCTGGGAATCGGTCAGGGCGTCCTCGGGGTGCGGCGGCATCCCGGTCGAGTTGCCATCGTTGTAGTTACCGGCCGAGTCGCGGATCCACTTCTCGAGGAACATCCGCGGGTCGGTGTCGTAGTCCTGCTGCATCTGGTCGAGGTGCGGCTGGCGGCGAGGGCAGGTCGGCGGTGGCGACGAGCGAGGTGCCGATCGTCTGGAGGTTCGGACCGATGCCGCCCTGGAGGTTGGTCACCGTGGCACCCGGAACAGCCCGCGTTGACGTACACCTCGGCGCCGGCCTCGACCGTGTTCGGCACGTCCTCGGGCGGCGGGTTGTCGAGCGTCTCCTGGGCCCAGGTCCCGATCATCATGGTCAGCGCCTCGATCTGCTGGCGGGTCAGCGAGCCGCCGAACGCCTGGCCCCAGGCCGGCATCTTGCTGTTGATGTTGCCGCTGCGGACCACGCCGCCCAGGGTGATGACCCACGAGACGTAGTTGTTCGTGCCCTGCGCTCCGCCGGTCTGGAGCCACTTGTTCGCCAGGGCCAGCGAGTGGAGGTCCGGCGCCCGCGTTCCATCGGGGTCGCCCGGGATGACTCCGCCCTTGCCATCCACGCCATGGCACCGCGCGCAGCCGGCGCCATAGGGAACCAGCTGCGGCCCGTGGGCGGAGACGACCAGTGATCCGTCGACGCCCGTCGCGGTGATCGTCGTGTCGCCTTCGCGTTCGAGTTTGACCGAGGCGCTCCCCTTGTCGGGGATCGTCACCTCGAAGGGGGTCGCCCCGGTGCCCGTGGCCGTGAGCTCGTCACCGGTCTGGTTGGCCAGGTTGATGGACATGTTGAGGAAAGCCGGCAGGTCGGCCCGCTCGAAGCCGGCTGGGGTCACGTTGACCGTCACGGTGTAGGTGTCGTCGAACAGGAAGACCTGCTGCCCGAAGGCGAGCTGGTCGTCGTTCGTCTCGGTCTCGAATACCCCGCGGCGGGGCGCGTCGGTGATCCAGTAGAACGTGGTGAACGCGGCGAAGGCGACCATCAGCGCCACGCCGAGCGCCTTCATTCGCATTGGCGAGCTCCTAGCCGACGCAATGCGGGATGTCCTCGGTCTTGCGGCTGTCGAACGTATCGGTCCCGATGGGCGGGCCGCTGACCTTGACCGAGGTGTTCACGACGTACACCCCGTCCTCGATGGAGTGATCGAAGCGGTCCATCCCCCGCGGCGCGGGGCCGGCGCGCTTCTCGCCCAGCACGGTGTACTTCGAGCCGTGGCACAGGCATTCGAACCAGTTGCTCTTTTCGCACAGCTGGGGGATGTTGCAGCCCAGGTGCGGGCACTTGCGGTACATGGCCAGGATGTCGTCCCCCGGGTCGTCGAACTCGTCGCCGGTTCCGTCAACGCGCGCCTTGGCCGCGGGCACGTTCACGATGAACAATCGCGCCTTGTTGTAGATGAACGGCAGCCCGCGCACCCATTCCGGCTGCTGGGACGTGATGTCCGCGGCGGAGCCGATCACGAGGTGCGGGTCACCCAGGCCACCCTTGAGGTTGGGCCACAGGAAGAGGACGGTGCCGCCCACGAACTGGAGGGTCAGCAGGCCGACGCCGACCCCAACCGCGCGGCGCAGGAACCCGCGACGGCTGATCTCGCGTACCGGCGGGCCGGGCTGCTCGCCCCACTCGGGCGGCTGGCTGCTCATGCGGGCGCCGTCATAACGTGAAGAAGATGCCGTCCCACGGCCAGACCCAGTTCCAGCCGGGGCCGCGGAAGAACGCGCCGATCAGGGTGACGCCGATGCCAAAGAACATGAGGGTCAGGAAGAAGATCCACACCATCTTCCGGTCGCGGGCGGCACGGAACGGGGACTTGTCCACGTACGCGATGAGCGCCAGACCGATGAAGTAGATCGGTGGAATGAAGATGCCGGCGATGGTGGGGTTGAAGTAGGCCAGGATCTCCTGGAGGCCGAGGAAGTACCACGGCGCCTTGGCGACGTGCGGAGTGACGTTCACGGTGGCCTGCTCCTCGAGGGGGGCCATGACCAGGAACGACATCACCAGCAGCATGCCCGTGATCAGGCAGGCCATGAGGAACTCCGCGCGGAGCAGGTGCGGCCAGGTCAGGACCGTCTCGTCCGGTCGCTTGTCGACCCGGACCATCGATTCCTGCCGGACGTAGGCCAGCAGCCGGAAACGCTCGGTCCCCGGCGCGCCGGGAGGACCCGGCAGCTTGGGCCCGGCGCCCGGAACGGCAGGGGGCGCCGTCGGTGCCGGCGCCTGGGTGGGCGCGTTCTTGTCGGCGGTGGCGTTCGGCCGCTTCTCGATGGTCATCGGTCAGCCAGCCCTATACCGGACCACTGATCCCGCCGTCCTTCCGGATCCGCCAGAAGTGGATGACCATGAACGTGGCGGTGATCAGCGGGAAGGCGATGACGTGGAAGACGTAGAACCGGATGAGCGTCTCCTGGCCGACCTCGATGCTGCCCAGCAGGATGAGGTTCGACTCCGCGGGGACGAGCGGGGCGTAGGCGGCCATCTGGGTGCCCACCGTGACGGCCCAGAAGGCGATCTGGTCCCACGGCAGCAGGTAGCCGGTGAAGCTCAGCCAGAGGGTGCAAAAGAGCAGGAACACGCCGACCGCCCAGTTCCACTCGCGGGGCGGCTTGTAGGCCCCGTGATAGAAGACCCGCATCATGTGCAGGAACACGGTCAGCACCATGAGGTGGGCGCCCCATCGGTGCATGTTCCGGATGAGCGAGCCGAAGGCCACGCTGTTCTCGATGGACAGGATGTCCTGGTAGGCGCGGTCGACCGAGGGGATGTAGAAGAACATCAGGTACAGCCCGGTCACGGTCAGGACCAGGAACAGGAAGAAGCTCACCCCGCCCAGGCAGAACGTGTACGTGTAGCGCACCGCGTGGCGCTTGACCCGCACAGGGTGCAGGTGCAGGAACACGTTGTTCATGACCGCCAGCGCGCGGGTTCGGCTGGTGGTGGGGTATGGCTGACGGATCAGCGAGCGCCAGAAGTTGGACTCCTTGACGAGCCGAATGGGAAGCCAGTCCTGCCCGGGCGGCTTACGCGTCACCGCTCGACCACGACCCCGGCCTGTTGGCCAACCTGCCCCAGCACGTTGTCCTTGTAGCTCTCCAGAAGCACTTTGCCGTCAGGGGTGAACCGCTCGAGCTCGAGCCGGTCCATCGTGATGCAGTTGGTGGGGCACCGCTCGACGCACAGGTTGCATCGGATGCAGCGCTCCTCATCGATGATCATCGCGATGCCCCGGGGCCACGACTGGAAGAGGTCGACCTCGGGGTCATCGCCACCTACCTGCGCCTTGTCGACCATGTAGATCACGCCTTCGGGGCAGACGTCAGCGCAGAGCCCGCACAGGATACAGCGGGGTCCGTCGATGTTGATGTTGTGGTTGCACTGGAGGCAGCGGGCCCCCTCGGCCACCGCGCTGCGCGTGTCGTAGCCGATCTCCACCAGCCCGGTGAAGTCGCGCCGCATCTCAGGCGGGGCCATGGGGATGTGCTGGCGCGGGATGGCCTCGTAGAAGCGCGGCATGTCGTGGTCGAGGGCCTGGGTGATGGTCGCCCGGTTGATGACCGGCAGCTCGGCCAGCTCCTCGTCGCGAACCCCGCCCAGCCAGCGGTCGACCGATCGCGCGCAGCGACGGCCCAGGCCCGCGGCCTCGATGATCGTGGCCGGTCCGGTGACGTAGTCGCCCACCGCGAAGATGCCGTCCACGTTCGAGGCGAACGTGTTGCGATCGGTGACGACCTTGCCGCGCAGGATCTCGAACTCGAGCGCGTTCAGCTTGCGACCGTCGGGACCGATGGGAGTCGAGCCATTCATCGGCTGGCTGCCCCACGAGGTGATGGAGCCACCGGCCACGACCTCGCGCGTATCGGTCACGCCGATGTGCCGGTTCAGGGCGGCGCCGTACTCGCCCAGCACGTTGTTGTCCGGGGCCTGGCTGGTGCAGGGGATGACCATGTCGCACGGCACGACGAAGTCGCTGCCCGGGATGGCCTCGGCGGTTCGGCGACCGGACGCGTCGGGCGGGCCGAGCTGGGTCCGCTGGAAGACGACGCCCTTCACCCGGCCCTGGTCATCGGACAGGATCTCGACCGGTGCCGCGAAGTATTCGAAGCGCACGCCCTCGAACCGGGTCTCGTGCTGCTCCTCCTCGTCCACCACCATCTCCTCGGGACCACGGCGATAAGCGACGACGCTGGTCTTGGCCCCCAGGCGCAGGGCGGTGCGGCTCGAGTCCATGGCCGTGTAGCCGCCACCGATGACGAGGACGTGCTCGCCCACCCACTGCTCCTGGCCGAGGTTGGCGCGCTTGAGGAAGTCGACCCCGTAGATGACCCCGTCCAGCTCCTCGCCCGGGACGTTCATGGCGACCGGGTACATGCAGCCGGTGGCCACCACCACCGCGTCATGCTGGGCGCGCAGCTGGTCCATCGTGATGTCCCGCCCGATCTCGACGTTGTAGTGGAACTCGACGCCGTGCTTGGCGACCCAGTTCACGTCCAGCTCGATGACGTCACGCGGGAGACGGAAGGCCGGGACCCCGATCAGGGTCGTGCCGCCGCCCGAGGGGAGCGCGTCGTACACGTGGACCTGATGGCCCCACGAGCCAAGCTCCTTGGCGGCGGCGAGGCCCGCCGGCCCGGCACCGATGACCGCAACGCTCTTCCCGGTCGGCGGCGCGACCTGGATGTCGTCCGGCATGTTGTTGGCGTAGTGCCAGTCGACCAGGAACCGCTTCATGGCCCGGATGGCGAGTGGCTTGTCGATGTCCGCCCGGCGGCAGGCCTTCTCGCAGGGCGCCGAGCACACGTAGCCGCAGATCGCGGCGACCGGGTTCGGATCGCGGGCCAGGATGTAGCCCTCCTCGAACCGGCCCTCGGCGGCGAGCATGAGATAGCCGCGGCAGTTCGTGTTGACCGGGCAGCCTTCCTGGCATTCGATGTTGCACTGCAACCAGTCGACGCCGACCTCGGCGGTCTGGAATCGAAGAGGAACTGCGTCCTGGGAGGTCACGGGCGTTCGGATCTCATCCAGCGTCCCCTTTGGCTCCCCCTGCAGTCAGCGGCGGAATCCCGGTGCGAACCGGCTCTCCGAGGCGAAAACCGGCAGTTCGATGCTACCCGTCGCCCGCTCACGGTGTCAAAGAAGGGGGCCACGGTCCAGCGCCTTCCTACCGGTTGAAATAGGTGGTCATGACCCGCCTGACGAGGGGCGCGGCGTCCGAGCCGCCGGTCCCCAGGTGGATGCGGGCCAGGACGGTGGCGACCACGATCTCCGAGTTCGTGGCCGGGGCGAAGGCCGGGAACCAGGCGTGCGGGTCCGGTCCACCGCTCTCCGCGGTGCCGCTCTTGCCGGCGACCGGGATGCCGAACCCGTAGAACGCGGCGGTGGCCGTCCCATACGAATAGGTGGTCACCGCCTGGAGGGTCGTGACCAGGTAGTCCAGGGCGGCTCGGTCGACGGGGATCTGCTGACGGACCTCTGGCTCGGTGGCGAGCACCACGGTGCCGTCGGGCAGGGTGGCGCTCTGGACGAGGCGCGGGGCCCACAAGGTCCCCCGGTTCGCAAAGGCGGCGTAGGCCAGGCCCTGCTGGAGCGGCGTGCCCAGGAACGAGCCCTGGCCGATGGCCAGCTGGACCTGGTCGAACGGCCCGAACGGAGAAAAGCTGCCGTCCCCACGGCGATGGCCCTCGAAGTACAGCGGGTCGGGCAGGATGCCGCCGGTCTCCGCGATCCAGCCGATGCCCGTGGGCTGACCAAATCCGAATTTCGCGATGAGATCGGTCAGGGCGGTGCGGTTGTGGTTGTAGACGAGCATGGACAGGGGCATGTAGGTCGTGTTGCAGCTGAAGGCCATGGCCTGGGCCAGGTCCACCGAATAGCCCAGTTGGTGGTCCTCGTAGTTGTGGAACGTGAATCCCTGGAGGTTCCAGGTCGACAGGCATGGCATCCGGGTGGCGGGGGTCGCGACGCCCTGCTGGAGGGCGGCGGCCAGGGTGAACGGCTTGAACGACGACCCGGTGGGGTACCCGGTCTCGGTCGCGTGGTTCGTCATCCGTGTCGCGCTGGGGGCCGCGATTGCAGCTCCGGCGTAGGTCGTCCCCAGGGTCATCGCGTTGGGGTTGAAGGAGGGAGCCGATGCCAGGGCCCAGATGTCGCCCGAATGCGGGTCGACGACCGCCGTCGCCGCCTCGGCATACGGGGCCAGCGCGGCCTCGGCCGTGCGCTGGATATCGGGCTGGATGGTGAGGAGCACGTCCGCGCCAGGGACCTCGGGATTCACCACCACCGGCTGCGCCGGCCCGTTGGCCGGCTGGGCCACGAGGCTGACCGATGCCTTCCCGCGGAGCAGCGCCTCGGCGCCGGCCTCGACGCCCCGTCGTCCTGCCAGCTGCCCGGTCGCGTAGCCATCGGCCGGCGGGCGGGCCGCGGCTTCGACATCGGTCAGGGGTGTTGCGTAGCCAACGGTCTGGCCCGCGAGGGACTCCTGGGGATAGACGCGCACTCCGTCAGACCGGGTCTCGGCCAGAACCGTGCCGTCGGCGGCCAGGATCCGACCGCGGACCGGCAGCGGGCCGCGCTCGAGCGTGAACCGGCCCGCGGTGGGGCCCAGCTCGGGAAACAGGAATTCGGGCGTCCAGCGCACCTCCCAGCCGGTGGGACCCATGGTCAGCTGCACCGTGCGGTCGAGGACGACGTCCCCCATGAGCTTCGTGTGCAGGGTCACGATTACCGGGACCTCGCGGGCCAGGACGGGGCCGAACACCACGCCCTGCGGGTCGATGGGCGGAGCGGGGCTGGCCGACGGTTCCGGTGTCGCCAGATCCGGCGGCGCGGGCGCGGGGTCATCCGGAGAGCGTGCTTCGGGCGGTCGAACGGTCAGCCTGGGTGAACCGATGGCCACGTCGATCGCGGTCAGGCCCACGGCCTCGGCCAGGCTCTGGTGGATGGCGGTGAAGCCGGCGCCGGTGAAGTGACCGCGGTCGGCTGCGGCCAGGACGTCGTGCATGCGGCGGTAGTCCCCGATGCGCCACAGGACGAGGAAGCGCTCCACGGCCTCGCGGGGCTGAACCTGCGAGGTCCAGCCCGCCGCGGCGGCGCGAGACGCCGTGACCGGGGCAGCCAGGGTCGAGACGAGGAACGCGAGCGCGAGTCCGAGGACCATGGCCCGCCGCGCGGGTCGGATCACTGGGCCAGCGTCACCCGGCGAAAGCCCTCGGCGGCCGGATAGCCGGCCTGCTCCCCGAGCTCCTCGGCCCGCTGCCGCAGCCATCGCTCGGTCTCGGCGAAGTCCCGGAACTGGCTCTCGTGGTGGCGGAGGGCCGCGACCTTCCGGTCGAGGGTGTCCCCGATGTCCACCAGCTGGTTCGCTTCGTTGGTCGACCACATGTACAGGTCGGTCACCTTCCACGGTTCAAGCCCCGCGGCGAGGTGCTCCGGAAAGTTCAGCGGATCCCGCGCGGTGGGGAAGACGGCGTCCACCACCACCTGGCCCACGGCCCGATGGTCGGCGTGGTTCACCCAGGCGTTGTTCACGAACAGGACGGTGGGGTCGTGGGTGATGACCACCTGGGGTCGATGCCGTCGGATGGCGCGCGTGACCTGCTCGCGCAGTGTGATGGTGGGCTCCACGCGCGCGTCGGACTCATCGAGGAATTCAACCGTGAGGACGCCGATCTCGGCCGCGGCGGCCCGCTGCTCCGCCTCACGACGGCGACCGAGCTCCTCCGGCTGGGTGGTCGGGTCATCCGATCCCTTGTCCCCGCGGGTCACCACCAGGTACGCGGCCTCGGTGCCTTCGACGACCCAGCGGGCAACGAGGCCGCCGGCACCGAACTCGATGTCGTCAGGATGGGCGGCGACGACCAACAGGCGCTCGGGGGTGGGCAGCTGGTCGCGGGCCATCAGCTGCGCTCTGTGGTTTGGCGCGGGGAATCGAGGTTCACCAGGACGTCCCGCGTGGGATCCAGGTGCTCGACCGCCCAGTCGCCGATCCGGGTGTCATGGGTGAAGAGCACCACCTGGCGGTCACGACTGAGGTCGTGAAGCAGGCCCAGCAGCGCGTCCCGACGACCGTCATCGGCCTGGGCCGTGACCTCGTCCAGGAACAGTGGGGACGTCTCGCCGGTGGTGACCAGGTGCTCGGCGAGGGCCACCCGGAGGAGGAGGTACACCTGCTCACGCGCCCCCTCGGACAAGCGTCCCGCCTCGCGCCACTGGCCGGTGGTCGCCTCCTTGACCTGGACGCGCAGGTCCCGTGGGTCGACCGCCGCGTCGGTGTAGCGGCCGTTGGTGATGCGCGGCAGCGCGGACGTGACCGCCTTCTTCAGCACGGGTGCGAGATCGCGATGAACCTGCTCCTCGGACTGACGGAGCAGCTCGAGGGTGCGATCCAGCACGACAGCCACCGATTCGACGCGGGACAGCTCCGCGGTGGCCGTGGCCACCGCTTCCTCGGCGACCGCGACACTGGGCAGCCCATCGCGAAGCTGATGCGCTTCGCCGCCCAGGCGCGAGGCCTCCTGCTCGGCCGTGAGGCTCGCCGACCGGCGCGCGACCAGCGCCTGCTCGGCTGATGCAATCGCCGCCCGACCGTCACCGCCAACCGGGAGTGCGACCTGGTCGACGCCAGCCCGGGACAGTTGATCGGCCGCATCTCGGGCCTCTGCCTCGACCTCGGCCAAAGTTCGACCATCCAGGAGGTCGACCAGCTCCTGCCACTCGGCAATGGCCTGCTCGGAGGCGGCGAGCTCGGCCGTCTGTTCCTCCTGCCACGACTCCAGTCCAGCGACGACGTGCTGCAGATCCGTCCCATTGGCTGGCTGTCCGACGCGCTGCGCGGCGGCCCGGACCTCGGCCTCGGCCCGTTCGATGGCGGCCGCCGTTTCGGCCGCTGAGCCCTCGAGCTGCCGACGCGTCTCGAGCTCTCTCTGGAGCCCTTCGGCTCGGGCCGCCTCGGCTGCGCCCCGCGCCCGTTCCTCGCAGGCCGCCTGGTAGGCGGCCACGGCCAGGCGCAGGTCACCGCCCGCCTCAGAATCCCGGGCGCCAATGGCGTTCCGCAGTGCGTCGGATGCCTCGGCCACGCGGCGCTCGGCATCCTGCCGACGCGCGTCCAGGTCGGTCTGCACCGGGGGCCGGGAACCCGATGAGCGGCGGGACAGGGCCATGCCCCCCAGCAGCAGGGCCGCGACCCCGAGCGCAAGCGCGACCAGCGCCGCGCCGGCCACGAATGCGGCCAGCGCCGCCACGCCGAGGAGCGCGGCACCGCCCCCGAGCCAGACCCACGTGGTCGCGGTCGCGGTGGGAACGTCCGGGGCGGCACCGGCCAGTTCGGCTGCGGCGCCTTCGGCCTGGTCGAGCGCGCTGAGAGCGGCCTGGACCGATGGGTGGGGGGTCAGGTCGCCGCGGGGGACGGCAGGAAGGTCTGCGATACGTTGGGCGATGGCTTGGCTGCCCGGGCCGTCCAGGACGGCGAGCGCGGGGCGGTTGTGCCACGCCGCGAGGGCCGTGGCGACCAGGGCCTGCTCGGCCTGGGCCATGGCCAGCGGGGCTGGTGCGGTTGGATGGCGCGTGGCGAGCTGAGCGGCCCGTTGGGCGCGCGCGATGGCCATGCCGGCGCGGGCCTGGGCGTGCGCTGCCTCGGCGTGCGCGAGGGCGCCGCGGGCCTGGATCGCACGAGCGGCAGCTGCCTGTGCCGCGACGGCGCCCGCGAGGTATCGGTCATGCCGAGCCTGCGCGTCCCCCAGCGCCGCGGTGGATTCCGCGACGGCCTGCCGAGCCTGCCGCAGGGGGCCTACCGCGACGCGAGTGTCGGCCCCCACCGCGGTCTTCCGGAAATCGGTCAGGCGGCTGATGGCTTCGGCGGCTGTGGCGTCCCGTCCCGCGCTGGCGGCCGCGCGCTGGAGGTCGTCCTGCAGGCCGTCCGCCGAGTCGAGGATGGACAGGATCCTGGCCTGGTCCACCGACACGGTAGCGGCGAAGGCCTGCCGGTCGAGCCCGAGCCAGCGCGAGGCGTCCGGGCTCCCGTCGGCGATGATCTCGGCCGACACGTCGCGCCCAAGGCCCACGTCCATGGCCCGGCAGTCGACCCGACCGCCCAGGTCCTGGCTCAGCTCGATGACTCGACCGTCATCGAGGTGCAGGCGGGCGCCGACCTCCCACGGTCCCTCGACGTCGTCCCACGGCCGATATCGCTCGGTCTCGCGGTCCTCGAGCGTCCGACCGCCTTTTCCACGGCGTCGTCCGGTGAGGGCCAGCCGGGTGGCCGCATGCCAGGTGGACTTGCCGGCCTCGTTGGGTCCCACGACGACCGTCAACCCGGGCGCGAGGTCCAGGACGGCATCGCGCAGCAGCCCGAATGCGCGCGCGCTGACCTGCTCGACCCACATCGGTCAGACCACCTCCAGGTCGCGGCGCCCGTCCAGCGCGCGCAGTCCGGTGGTCACCACCTGGCGGCGGAGCTCGGGGTCCTCGATGTCGTCCGTCGCCAGTCGCACGAACTGGCCGCGGACCGTGGACTCGGTGGCCAGGCGCTCGAGGTCATACGCGACGACAAGTCCGCCATCACGGACCACGAGATCGTCCAGGTGTGCGCCGACCCCCGCCCAGGTGGCGGGGCCGACCTCCGCCTCGGCGGCCAGCTCCCCGGTGAGCGTCACCCGCACACATCCGGTCAGGGGCGCCAGCGCCGCCTCCAGCTGGGCGCGGACCTCGTCGCCATGGCGCGCGCCGTCCACGGGCAGGACGAGGTCGTGCACGACCGAGGTGGCCACGATCCGCCGCTCGCGCGCCACGGACCCATCCGCACCCACGACCGCAAGAACGGCGCCGCGATCCCCGGTCTCTCCGAAGTCCAGCGGATCGGGGTTGCCCGGGTAGGTGTAGCGCTCGGCATCCCGCGGAGCGTGGAAATGGCCGAGGAACGCATGCGTGATGCCCGCCGCCTCGAGCTCGGCGGCCTCGAACGGGGCGTGCGGCATCTTGCCGCTCCCCTGCTGGGCCAGGAACCCGCGCTCCGAGGCGTGGGCCAGGGCGAGATGGATACCGCCGCGATCCGGCCGGAAGGCGGCGAAGAAGCCATCGGTGTTGGCCGGTGCGCGGTGGGCAGCCCCCCACAGGGTGAGGCCGTCGCCCAGGGCCATCGGGGTGAGCCGGTCCTCGGTGAACAGGTGGACGTTGGCGGACCACTCCGTCACGGCGTACGGACTGGCATCGGAGTACCAGTCGTGGTTGCCCGGCGCCAGGTAGACCGGGATGGCCGTGCGACCGAAGGTGGCGCGCAGGAACTCCACGGTGTCCGGCGCGATCCGATCGTGCTCGAAGAGGTCCCCGCCACTGAGGATGGCATCGACCTGCTCGGCCTCGGCCAGGTCGATGATCCGGGTCAGGGTGGTGCGCCGGTTCTGGCGGCGCAGCGCGGCCGTCGCCGGCTTCGCCCAGGTAAATGGGGCGTCGAGATGCAGGTCGGCGAACAGGAGGAGCTTCATCGCTCGGCCGCCATGGTCATCGGCCGCCCTGACAGGTCGCGTGTCGCGCTCACGACTCCGCGTGGTCCGGGGAGCGCCGAGCGGCGAAGACGGTCAGGCCAATGGCAAGCACGAGGAACAGGTGGACGATCGGACCGATCTCCAGCAGCAGCCCAATGAACCAGGCGGTGACGGCCAGGCCGACGGCGAGCCAGATCACGGGGCGGGAAACGGGTTGGCGAGGGTCATGAGTCCCAGCACCACGCCGATGACCGCCAGCCCCACCACGGCCACGGCCAGGCCGGCGGCGAGGTCGCGCACTAGGCCAGGACCTCCATCAGCTTGGCCACGTGCTCGGTGGGCTTGACCCGGGGGAAGACGTGCTCGACCCGACCGTCGGGACCGATCACGAAGGTCGTGCGCTCAACACCCTTGTAGTTGCGACCCAGATAGGTCTTGTCGACCCAGGTTCCATACGCATCGGCGACCGCGTGGCCCTCGTCGGCCAGCAGGCGATGGTGAAGGCCGTACTTCTCGCGGAACTTCACGTGGCTGGCCACGCTGTCGGGGGAGATACCGAAGATCTCGGCGTCGAGGCTCTCGACCCAGTCCCATGAGTCCCGCAGGCTGCAGGCCTGGGCCGTGCAGCCGGCCGTGTCGTCCTTCGGATAGAAGTACAGGACGTAGCGGGTCCCCTTGAGGCCCTCGGAGCTCACGACGGAGCCGTCATCGGCGGACAGGGTGAAGGCGGGCGCGGGCTCGCCCACAAGGGGGTAGGTCACGGCTTGGGCATCGTAGCGCAGGGTGGCCGGGTCAGCCGGAGACGCTCGGAGCGCTCTCCAGGGAGAGGAGAACGGTCGGCATGCGTCGCGCCTGAAGGCGGGCGCGCAGGTCGGAAGCGAGGTCCCGGAAGACCGTCGGTGGTGCCTCGTCGAGGTCGTGGCCGGCTCGGGGGACCAGGAGCGTGGCCGGTGCGCCCCGGTCTCGAAGAATGGCCGCGAGGAGCTCGGCCTCGGCCGGGTCCACCCAGGCGTCATCCGCGCCGTGTACGACGGTGACCGATCGCTGCTGGAGCGTGGCCAGGGCCCCGGTCTGGACCCGGAAGAGCTGCTCCCACAGGGCGAGCCCCAGGGTCGGCCGCTCACCTGCCAGCCAGGGGACGGGCATATGGGCCTCGCCGCGGTCCGCGCGTTCGATGAGCTCCTCCAGGCCACGATCCCAGGCACGGACGAACCGATGATCAGGCTCGTCGCGGGCGCCCTGGCGGCGCCGCGCACGCTCGGCGACCCCCCGACGGAGCACGTCGCGCCACCCCCGCGCCGGGGCCCCGATCATGGTCAGCGGGCCCACTGCCGGATCAGCCGCCGCCACGCTCAGGGCCAGCGTCGCGCCCTCCCCATGACCCACCATGCCGATCCGGGACGCGTCCACCGCGTCGTGCCCGCGGAGCACGGCCAGGGCGTCGCGCGCGTCGTCGATCAGGGTGAACAGGCCGGCCTCGTCCCACGAGCCGTCCGATCGGCCGCAGCCACGCTTGTCGTATCGCAGGCTGGCCACGCCGTCGTCCGCCAGCGCGGCCGCCAGCCGGGCCAGGATGCCCGGGGCAGTCGGGTCAGCCCGGCGCGAACCAGCCGGGATGCTGGACCGTGTCGAAACGGCCGTCGCGGTCGCGGGGTAGCAGGCTGGCGAGGAGCAGGACGGCGGGCACCCGGCCGGTCGGCTCGTCCGGGAGGGTCAGCGTTCCGGCGAGCGTCGCGCTCCCGGCGGTGATCGACTGTTCCAGATGGCGGGCCATGCCGGCCGATCATGCCACCCGCTGATCAGCCCAGAAGAAACACGTACGTGCCCAGGGCCACGCTGATCGCAACCGCACCGGCACCCAGGAGCAGGGCGGCGGCCAGCAGCAGCCAGTCGGGCCGTCGCATGTGCGGCGGTCGGGCCAGTGTGCGCGGAATGCCACTGGCGAATCCGCGGGCATCCATGGCCAAGGCCATCCGCGACGCGCGCCGAATGGCCGACACGAGCAGGATCACGAGGGCCCCCAGGGCCAGCCGGGTGGCCACCAGCGGATTCCGTCCCGAATCCACGCCCCGGGCGCGGCGGGCGAGGGCGATCGTGCGCCACTCGGTGGCGAGGATGGGGGCCAGCCGGAGGGAAGCCAGGGCGCCCACCGCCAGGCGGGGCGGGAATCGCAGGTGGGCGATCAGGCCCGATGCGAGATCCGCGGGGTCGGTGGTGGCCAGGGCCAGGGTGCTGGCCAGGGCAATGGCCGCGATGCGCAGGCCCAGCGCCAGGCCCACCCAGGCGCGGCTCGTCGCGTCGCCTCCCGGCGACACCGCAGCGGTCCCAGCGAGCAACGCGTTGAGCACGCCCAGCAGGACGGCGGCCACGACCAGCGGTCCGAGCAGGCGCGCCAGGTCGCGCGGCCGCATGCCGGCCCCCGGAATGACGAGGGCGATCCCCGCCAGCAGGACGGCCGGCGTCACCGGGTCCCGCGACAGGAACGCGACGACGGCCACGATCAGGGCCGCTCCCAGCTTGGCCACCGCATCGGCGGTGGGCAGGAAGGCAGTCGGGTCGGCGACGGTGGCGCGGCGCAGCTGCATCGGTCAGGCCTCCGCCGGCAGGCGCAGGGTCCGGTCGGCCAGGGCGCTCACCAGCGCCTGGTCGTGGGTCGCGGTCACGACCGCTCGGCCCGAGTCGGCCAGCCCGGCCAGCAGGGTCAGCATCTCGTCCCACGTCCCGCGGTCTTGCCCGAAGGTGGGCTCGTCCAGGATCACGACCTGCGGCGCCGTCGCGAGGGCGGTCGCCACCGAGAGCCGCCGCTGTTCGCCGCCGGACAGGGTGAACGGGTTCGCCTCCCAGACGGCGTCGAGGCGCAGGCGTTCGGCCAGCTCGGTCGCGCGGCGCCCGGCCTCGACCTCGGAGAGCCCCGATCGAGTGGGTCCCAGGGCCAGCTCGTCGGCCACCCGCCCGGTGAGGAACTGGTGCTCGGGATCCTGGAAGACCGAACCGATGCGCGTCACGAGCTCCCGCGCCGGCCAGCGCCAGACCACGGCGCCCGCATGACCGGGAGAGAGGGCTTCGCTGGCCGTCACCTGCCCCGATTCCGGCCGAAGCAGGCCGCCGAGAAGCCGGGCCAGGGTGGACTTGCCCGACCCGTTGGGCCCCACCACGGCCAGCACCTCGCCTCCGCGGGCCGCCAGGTCGAGCCGCGTGAAGAGGGACTCGCCCGTACCCGGCCGCGAGGCGGACAGCTGCTCCGCCACCAGCAGTGCGTCGGACGGAGGGGCGATCAGCGGGCGCGGCGGCCGGTGTCCCTCGTAGCCGGGCGTCCAGATCCCGTGGCGCGTGCAGACCTCTTCGTTGCCCACGAAGACCTCGGAGGGCGTGCCATCCAGGAGGACGCCACCCCCCGCGGCGAGGACGACGACCCGGCTGACCAGGGGCAGCCACTCCGCCACGCGGTGCTCGACCAGGACCATGGTCGCCTCCCGCTCCACGAGCACCCGGGCCAGTGTCTCGCGCACCCGCCGTGCCCCGTCGGGGTCGAGGTTGGCCGTGGGTTCGTCGAGCAGGAGCACGTCCGGCTCGAGGGCCAGCACCCCGGCCAGCACGAGTCGCTGCTGTTCGCCGCCGGAAAGCTGGTCGGTGGGGCGGTTCGGCCCGTACGCCCAGCCCACCGCATCGAGGGCGGCCCGGACCCGGGGCCAGATGGCATCGGTCGGGACACCGCGGTTCTCCAACCCAAAGGCCACGTCATCGCCGGCGCGGCTCATGATGATCTGGGACTCCGGATCCTGGAGGACGAGGCCGGTGTGCGCCCGGGCGTCGGCGGGCGACGCCTCCATTGCACCCGCAGGGTGCCCTCGGACTCGCCCGCTCCGCGGTCGTCGTGCAACCCGGCGAGGCCGGCCAGAAGGGTGGACTTGCCCGATCCGGACGCGCCCAGCAGCAGGACGCGCTCGCCCGCTGCGATCGTCAGGTCGAGGTGTCGAACCGCCCAGCCCTGGCGGCCGGGGTGCCGCCAGCCCCAGCCGTTGGCCTCGATGGCCGGAGCGCGGGACGGGCCTCCGTTGGTCAGGTGGCCGCCTCCCGGCTGGTGCGACCCGAGGGGAAGGCGTCCAGCACCCCGGTCGGCCGCAGCAGGCGGACGAGGTACCACGATCCCAGGCCGGCGAAGAGGACCCCGCTGACCAGCATCCAGGCGCCGTACGCCAGCTGGACGGACAGGTCCACCCCCACGAAATAGAAGCTCATGTCGTGGATCCACTCACCGATGGAGGCGCCCGCGGCTGCCAGGAGGGTCATGGGCAGGGTCCATTGCCGATACAGCGCAAGGGCGAACACGAGCTCGGCCCCGAGCCCCTGCATGAGGCCCGAGGCCAGGGTGTCGATCCCCCACGCCGAGCCGAGCAGCGCGGACACGGCGGCGGCCATCGTCTCGGCCAGCAATCCGGCGCCCGGCAGGCGGACGATGAGCGGCGCCAGGACGGCCGGGATGAGCCACACCCCCGACAGGATGTACAGCGGTGGCGCGAAGGCCGGGGCCGCCACCACGTTGAACAGCAGCCCCCAGGCCCAGAACACGACCCCAAAGGCCACGCCGATGGCCGCCGTGACCACGATGTCCACCGTCCGCCAGCCCATCAGGAAGCGCCTCCTTCGTCGTCGTTGATCTCGATCACCAGCAGTTGACCCGACTCCACCCACACGCCGGCCCCGATGCTGTCGACCCGATTGGCCAGACCCAGGGTGGATCCGGGCCCGAGGTGCGCGCCTTCCAGGGGCCAGTGCAGCCCGCTGGTCGTGACCCCGTCGACCGGACCGAGGGGGAGGAGGCTCACCCGAGCGCCGGGGCCTCCGTCCACGGACAAGCGACCGGGACCATGGATCACCCGGGCCTGCGTGTGTCGCGCGCTGAGCCGAAGGGTCGCCCCGCTCGTGAGTTGGGTAGCCAGCAGGAGCAGGTTGGCCGCCAGGTGGTCCACCGCACCACCGCGCCAGCCGACGACCACGATCTCGTCGGCCCCCTGGGCGAGGGCCCACGACAGGCTCAGCTCCAGGTCCGATGCGTCCTTGTCAACCGGATGCTGCTCGATCGCCACCCCCGCGGCCCGCAATCGATCCACGACGGCGGGGTCCGCCGAGTCGAGGTCACCGATGAGCCGATCCGGACGGACGCCAATCGCGTCGAGCCAGTTGGCACCGCTGTCGGCGGCGATGACGAGGTCGGCGCCGGTCAGCGCCTGCTCATCCCCCTGGTCGTGCTCGCCCCCGGCCACGATGACTGCCTTCACGTCGACTCCCTACGCTGGCATAACCCAGGTCAGGTTCGAGGGTCTGCGGATGGCTCCGCACTCTCAGCGCCGAGGCGCTCCCCTGTCGTGCTCCCTGTCTCCGGCAGACTAGCACTCGCCGTACCATCGGTCCGATGAGCACGGCAGACGAACGGGTCGCCCAGGCCGCCCGGGACGCGGGACTCGAGATCGAGGTCAAACGCTTTCCCGAGGGCACCCGGACGGCCGTTGATGCGGCCCGCGCCGTCGGCTGCGAGGTGGCCCAGATCGTCAAGTCGCTGGTGTTCCTCGCCGACGGACAGGCGGTGCTCGCCCTCGTCTCCGGGGCGGACCGGGTGGACACCGGTCGGCTCGGTGCCGCGCTGGGCGCGACGCACGTCGACCGCGCCGATGGCGACACCGCGCGCGAGGCAACCGGCTATGCCATCGGGGGCGTGCCGCCCTTTGGCCACGTCCGCCCGGTGACGGTGGTCATGGACCGCCATCTCCTCGACCACGACGTCGTCTGGGCGGCGGCCGGGCGACCCGACGCCGTGTTCTCGATCGCGCCCGAAGACCTTCGGCGGGTGAGTGGCGCCCAACTCGCAGACGTGGCCGAGGACCGGCCTGCTCCCTGAGCGCCGCGGCACCCACTGTTACTGCACCTGGCCCGAGGTCACGAAGATGGGCACGTAGAACCCGCCCAGGCGCCCCCAGTCGAACCAGACCGTGGGATACGCCTCGAGGTTGAACGCCTCGCTGTATGACCCCGAGGTGGCCGGGGCCCGCAGGCCAAACGTGAACCGTCCAACGCCGTCCGGCGGAACCGAGGCCGGGTCGAGGTAGGTGGCGATCCACGTCGAGGGCCAGTCGGCGGCGCGGAACCCGCTCGCTCGGCCAGCCGGGTTCGTGGTCCCGAGCAGGACGCGGTCGCCGGATCCGTCCCGCAGCCAGGTGCGGCCGCCCGTGTTCCGGAAGTCGACCCAATGGGTGATCGTGGTCAGGCGCTTGATGACCTCGGTCGACCCGTTGCTCTCCCCCACGTAGCCGGCCAGGTACGCGACCCGGCCTGGCCAGGTGGTCCACAGGCGCCCGGACATGGGATCCACCGACTGCCAGCCGCCGCTCACCGGCCGCAGGAGCTCGAAGTGGAGGTGCGGCCCGGTGCAGATCCCGCTGCATCCGGACTTCGCGATGACCTGCCCCGCGGCCACCGATTGGCCCACCGTGACGAGGGCTCCCTGCTGGGCGAGGTGGTAGTAGAGGGTGTCGCGCCCGTCAGCGTGACGCACGCGTACGAAGTTGCCGTAGTCCCCGTGCTGATTGGTCCCGAATCCCTCCTCGAGTGACACGACCGTTCCGCTGCGAGCCGCGGCGACGAACGTCTGGAGCGGCATGGCGTAGTCCAGCCCGGTGTGCTGGTCGTACACACGCCCGGCGTGGGCCACGGTGTCGGCCCACAGCTGTCCGGTCCAGTCGAGCTGGTAGCCAACCCGTGAGTCACGGTCCATCCCGTACCCCAGGCTGAAGCCCGGATTGAGGAAGGGGAGAGTGAAGTCGTCCGCCGCGGCCACCGGACCGCCGGTGAGCAGCACGGCGGCCAGGCTGAGGACCGATACGAGGAGCGACCGATGCAGGCGGTTCATGGCCGGCACCCCCGCCCATCGCCGAGCCAGCACGCAGCCGGCGAGGCCGGTCCCACGACCGCCCCGGACAGGTCGAGGATCGTCCCGCCCTGGGCTGCCGAAAGGAGGAGCAGCGTGCCGTCGGGCGAGAAGCGGACGCTGTCGCCCGGTCCGATGTCGCGACCTGACGTCGCCTGACCGGCGTGCGCCAGATGAATCCGGCCGGCGGCTGCCCAGGCGACCCACCCACCGTCGGTCGAGACGTCGACCCTGGCCACCTGGTCGAGGTCCAGGATGGATGGGCGGGCCAGGCCGTTCACGGCGGTGATGACCGATATGCCGCCCTCGTCCCGGTGGCGGACGACGGCCGCAGCACCCGCCTCCAGGGGCAGGGCCTGGTACGTCAATACGGAGCTGCCGCCATCGTCGGCCGTCACCGGCGTCTCGACGCCACGCTCGGCGTCCACGATCACCGCCCGAGCCCAGGTCGGTGCCTCGACCGACGACAACCGGATGGCGAGGATCTGCCCATCGGGCAGGACGGCGGGCGACGAGCCGAACGGCCCGATCGCGAGCCTGGTGGCCACGTTGCTGTCGGAGTCGATCCGCCACAGGGCGCCCGCGCCGTCCACCGCCACCAGCCACGATCCATCGCCGGCAAACGCCGCTCCGCGGGCCCCGGGCAGCGCGACGTCCGCCTGCGAGCCGTCGGCGTGGCTGATGGTCAGTGGCGCGACCTGGCCACCCGGCTGCTCCGCGAACGCGGCGCGAAGGCCATCCGGCGCGACCGCAACCACCGGTGCGGCGAAGGCGGTGGCTCCGCGCCTCGGCTCCACCAGGGCGAGGCCGCTCACCTCGCGGATGGGCAGCAACAGGCTCCGGCCGCTGTCCCGAACGGCCGCCGGGTCCAGCACGGTGACCGGGGGCGGTGGCCCGGCCTGCGCCTGTCCGGAGCAGTCGCTCAGGGCCAGGGCACTGATGGCAAAGGGGAGGACGAGCAGGGGGAACTTCCGGGTTCGAAGCACGGCAAACCTCCGAGACGACGTGGTGAGACGGGGAGGCAGATCAACGGCGGTCTGGGCGGCGGCACGAGTCCTCGAGCAGATGAGAGGGCCAGCCTGATCGGCGTCGCTTACCGTGGACGTACCGCATACTCGCGGCCGTGACCGAGCTGGCCGCACCCCTCGCCGTCGTCGTCGCGGGCGGGCTCGCCGTCGTCGCCGGCGCATGGCTCATCCGTACGAGCGGGGCCCACACCGGCCTGGGGCGACGCCTCGCCGCCGCCCGGACGATTCCTCTCGCCGAGCTCCACCAGCTCGCGGCCGCGAACGCCCTCCCCGCCGAACCGATCCGGATCGAGGGGCGGGTGCGCTGCGCGAATCCGATCAACACCCCGGAAGGCGATCGCCTGGCCGTCCTGCACCGCGACGTGGACGTGGCGCTGCCCGACGGACGCTGGCGGACGATCGAGCACTTGCGCGACGCGCGGTCGGTGGACCTGTGGGAGCGTGCCAGCTCGGTGCGGCTCGACCTGGGCACGGCGGGCGAACCCCTGATCACGATCCCGCACGTGTGGGACGGGACTCCCAGACGAGCTCCCGGCCAGCTATCAGCCGGCGATCGAACGCCTGGCCGCCGAGATCGGCGCGCCGACCGCGGCACGGGCCACGACCCGGGAGATCACCCTCGTGGACCAGTTGACCGTGCTGGCCGTCGCGCGCCGGGACCCTGCCGGGCAGCTGCAGCTCACCCCGCCCGATGGCGGTTTCGTCGTGTCGGCGGTCGATCTCGACGTCGCCATGCGCCTCCTGGCGGGTCCGCGCCGGCCGCGGATGCTCGGCGGCTATGCCGTTTCGGCGTTGGGCGGAGTCGCCGTGTTCCTGGGCCTCATCGGTCTGGTCGTCGCCCTCGTGGGATGACGGCGGTACCGGGGGGAGGTACGAACGGGGTATGGAGGCGGCGACTTGCCGTTTCTAGCATGGGCCACACGCCGCCTACCAGATCCTCCAGTGGGGTCGGGCGGTCCGAATCGGTGAACGATGGCCTCATCCACGACCTCGAGCGGGCGAACCGACGCGCTGATCAGCGTGGCGCAGGCGGCTGCCCTGCTCGGAGTCCATCCCAACACCGTTCGAGCGTGGACCGAGAGTGGTCGCCTGGCCGCCTGGCGCATCAATCCACGCGGCGACCGGCGCTACCGCAAGGCAGACGTCGAGCGGCTCCTGGCCGAAGGCGCCGCGGCCACCGGGAGTGATCCCGCCGGTTCGGGCGACGCCGGTTCGGGAACCGGGCGCGGGACCGATTCAGACATGGAAACGGCGGTCCTGACCCGCATCTCACAGGGGACCGTGGACGCCGGCAGCGTGGCTGCCGTGTGCCGGGTGACGGTCGAGTCGCTGCGCACGATCGAGGCCATCGCCCGTGTGGCGGTGTACCTCGTCCGCGATGACCGCCTGGTCCTCGAGACGCACGCCGGGCACAGCACCCCGCCGCCGCCCACCATGGCATGGCCTGGCGACACCGACGAGTTCGCGCCGGACGGGTCGATTCGCCTGCCGTTGACGATCGGGCAGGAGCGCATCGGCCTCCTGGTCGCGACCGATGAGTCCGGCGGCGCATTCCTGAAGTCCCGCCGCCGCTTCATGTCGGCCGCCGCGGGCACCGCCAGCGTGGCACTCCGCCATGCCCGGGTCATCGCCCGCGCCCGTCGCGAGCTGACCCGTGCCCGGGCCCTGGCCAGCGTCACCCGCGAGCTGACCGGCCAGCTGGAGCTGGGCGCGGTGCTGAGCGACATCGCCGACCGAACCCGCGGCCTGTTCGACGCTGACCGGGTAGGCCTCTGGATGTTGACCGAGGAACGCGAGCATCCCTTCGACCTGGCCGCGGAACGGGGCATCAGCCCGGCATTCCAGGCCATGGTCGGCTCCCTCACCCTGAACTCCCCCTCCCTGGGAACACAGGCGGTCCGCGAACGGCGGACGTTCGTGGCGCGCCACGCCGACACCGACCCTTCCGTCGGCGCGCTCCAGGAGGTGTATCGCACCGAAGGCGTGAAGACCGCGTGCCTCGTGCCGCTCGTCTCCCACGATCGGGCGGTGGGCGTCATCGGCCTGTACCACTCCCGCGACCGGGAATGGCCCGATGACGAGCTGGGCCTGGCCCAGGCGTTCGCCAACCAGGCCGCGGTCGCGATCAGCAACGCCCGTCTGTATCGGTCCACCGCGGAGCAGGCCGCCCGGATGCGGTCCATCCACGACCTGTCGGCCCGACTGAACCGCCTGACCGACGTCCAGGCCATCGCCGACGCGATCGTGGCCGAGGCCAGCACCCTGGCCGCCTTCCACGACATCCGGATCTACACCGTCGACTGGGAGCGCGGGACGTGCGAGCCCATCGCATTCACCGATCGCCTGCTGGGAGAGGGAGACGGCGACTTCCGCGACCTGCTCCGGGTCGACATCGGTCCGGGATCGTTCACCGGCTGGGTGGCCGCCAACGCGCAGCCCATCCTCAGCAACGACGCCCTGAACGACACGCGCGGCCACACGATCGAGGGCACCGACGAGATCGAGGAGTCGATGCTCGTCGTCCCCATGGTCTACGAGGGCCGCTCGGTGGGCGTCATCGCCCTGTCCAAGCTGGGCGTGAACCAGTTCTCGACCGATGACCTGCAGACCATGATGATCTTCGCCGGCTACGCGGCCCAGGCTCTCGTCAACGCGCGGAGCTACCGTCGGCTGGAGGAGCAGTCCAGCCAGCTCGCCCGCCAGCTCGAGTCGCAGCGCAAGCTCCTCGACGTGAGCGCGCACGTCATGGGCACCCTCGAGCAGGAGGACATCCTGGAGACCGTCGCCGACGGGCTGAAGGCGGTGGTCCACTACGACAACCTGTCCATCTACCGCGCCGACAACGTCAAGCAGGTCCTTGTCCCGGTCCTGACCCGCGAGCAGCACGCCGAAGAGGTGATGCGCTACATCATCCCGTTCGGGCGCGGCCTCATGGGCTGGGTGGTCCAGAACGCCGAGGCCGTGCTGGCCAACGACGCGCTGGCCGATCCCCGCGCGCTGCAGATCCCCGGCACCCCGGCCGACCAGGAGGCGCTGATCGTCGTCCCCCTGATCAGCGACGGCCAGGTCACCGGCTCCATGAACGTGAGCCGCGACGGTGGCGCTGACGTCTACTTCAGCGAGACCGATTTCGAGCTGGTTCAGCTGTTCGCCGCCCAGGCGTCAGTGGCCCTCCGCAACGCGGACGAGCATCACGCCATGAGCCTGCGGGCCGAGACCGATGCCCTGACCGGTTTGGGCAACCACGGCGCCTTCCAGCGCGACCTGGCCGAGTCCATCGAGGCGCTCCGCAACACCGAGCCCAAGGAAGGGCACCTGGGCCTCCTGATGATGGACCTCGACCGATTCAAGTCCTACAACGACCGATTCGGCCATCCGGCCGGCGACGCGCTGCTGCACGCGGTGGGCGAGGCGCTCTACGCCGCCACGCGCAGCGACGACCGCGTGTACCGCTATGGCGGTGACGAGTTCACCGTCGTGCTGGCAGGGGTGGGCCTGCCCGAGGCCCAGCGGGTCGCGGAGCGTGCCCGACGGATGGTCGCCGCGGTGTCCATCGAGAGCGGCGCCGCCCCGGTCACGATCACGGTGGGCGTGGCCCTCTTCCCCGATCACGGGGCGGAGAAGGACGCGCTCATCGGCGCGGCCGACGCGGCGCTGTACACCGGCAAGCAGGCCGGTGGCGACCGGGTGGTCATCCCCGGCGAGAAGCCAAAGGCCCGCGCCCCGAAGGCGGCCGCCGGGCGCGATCCGCGCCGGGCCGTGGAGCAGCGCCGTCGCCGCAGCGACTCCCGCACCAAGACGACGGCCGCCTGACGGCCTCATCCGGTCGACGGCGACCGGATGCTATCCTCGCCCCTTCCATGCGCCAGCCTCGCCGGTTCCGCCTGCCCTTCGTGGTAGCCGCCGTGGTGCTGGCCCTGGTCGCAGCGGGATGCGGATCGCCGTCGCCCACGCCCAGCGCGGGGCCGTCCACCTCGGCGGGACCCACCCCAACCCCGCTTCCCACACCGGAGCCCACGCCGCGCTTCACGAACGAGCCTGACCCCACGCTGTCGGGACTCATCCCCGATGCGGTGGGGGCCGCGGCGGTCGACAAGCCGGACCCCACCGAATACGGGCTCACCCCCGGCGACATCGGTCAGGCGGCCTACGGGGAGCTGGGCCTCCGCTTCCAGTCGCTGGTCATCGCCTTCGTCCGCGAGCCCCGCCTGAGCCTGTACGCCATCCGGGTCGACGGCCCGCCCGTCCAGACCGAGGACCTCGAGCCGTACCTCGCCACCGCCGGCCGCTACGTGGGGATCGCGGGCCTCGAGCGCGACCCGTGGGAGCTGAAGGCCGTCGGCGACCACTGGACGTGGACCCGCCCCTCGGACAGCGCGACCCTGGTCGGGACGACGGTCTACACCTGGGCCGACGGGCACTACGTGTTCCTGATGATCGGGGTGGACGACGCCCAGAACCAGGCCATGCTGGCCCTGCTGCCCGGCGAGGCCCCGCCGAGCCCCAGCCCGGAGCCCAGCTCGACCGGCGCAGGCAGCCCCGAACCCTCGGCCCTTCCCAGCCCCTCCTAGACTGTCGTCCAGACCGATGGACGACCACGAGGACCTGACCAGCTCAGCCCGGAAGCGCGACCGGCTGGCCCGCCTGCTCGCGGTGGCCTCGATCCTGTATGCCAAGGGCAGCACCGAGCAGGGCGTGCCGGTCACCGAGATCGCGCGCCTGACCGGCATGAACGTGCGGACCGTATACCGCGACCTCCGCGCCCTCGAGGACGAGCTGTCGGTCCCGATCTTCCAGGCCGGCCGAGGCCGGTACGGGATCGAGAAGAAGTTCTTCCTGCCCCCGCTCCACCTGAGCGTGCCGGAGGCCATCGTCCTGTTCCTGGCCGCCCGCCTCATCGCGCGCTGGTCCGACGAGGCGGACCAGGTCGTCATCTCGACCTTCACCAAGATCGCCAGCGAGCTGCCCCAGCCCATCGCCCGCCACGTGACGGCGACCATGCTGGCGGTCGGCGCCCAAAGCGCGAACGAGCGTTTCACGGCCATCTTCAACAGCGTGGCCCGGGGCTGGGCCGAGGGGCGGGTGCTGGACATCGTGTACGAGGGCACCAACGGCGAGACGCGCCAGACCCGGGTCCAGCCCTACGCCCTGGAGCCCTACGCCGAGGGACGAAGCATCTACCTCATCGCGTTCGACGAGTCGGTGGCCGCGCTGCGCACGTTCAAGGTGGAGCGCATCAAGCAGGCCATCCTCACGCTGGATCCATACGAGATCCCCGAGTCATTCGACCCCGACCAGTTCTTCGCCCACTCGTGGGGCATCTGGTCGGCGGAGGGCACGCCCATCGAGGACGTCCGGCTGCGGTTCGAGAAATCGGTCGCGCGCCGCGTCCGCGAGACGGTGTGGCATCGGTCCCAGGTGTTGACCGATCTGCCCGATGGGCGAATCGAGATGACGGTCAAGGTCGCCGGGATCGTCGAGATCCGGCCATGGATCCTGTCGTGGGGCGACCAGGTCGAGGTCCTCGAGCCGGCCAGCCTGCGCGACGCGGTGTCGGCCGCGGTCCGCGGAGCAGCTGCGCGTTACGGCTGATCGGACGCGGGATCCGGTCATGTCGAGCGGGAGGCGGAGGATCAGCGCGAGGGTCGGTCGGTCCGGCAGGGGTGCCGGGGTGAGCGGTGCCCGCCACCACGCCGTTCCGGCGGGTCCGGAGCGGTAGCGCGCCGACAGGCGACGCGCGGACAGGCCGTCGATCCCGAGCCGCGCCAGCGCCTCGGCCACGAGCGTCCCGTCGCCGCGATACCCGTGACCCACCGTGATCCGGTCGCCCGGGGCTAGGATCGCGGCCAGCCAGTCTCGGCGAACGGAGAACGAGCGGCGCATGACCGATTCCCCGCCGGCCCACAGCAGGTCGGCGGCGACGTACGCGGCCCGCCCGGGTCGGGGCTGCCGGCCTTCCAGGCGGGCCCGCAGGAGGTCCGGATCGGGCCGCCCGGCGTCGTCCAGCACCAGCAGCGTCCCCTCGACGACGACCCCGTCCTCGCTCAGCTGGGCGGGCAGCTCCGCCAGCTCGGGGAACGCGGCCTCGGCATCGGCCAGCCCGGCCACCTGGAGCCGGACCCGGCCCCGTTCGGCAAACGCCAGCGCCCGCGCGCCGGGCCACCACGGCTCGAAGAGATAGTCGGGATCGTCGAACGGCGCGGCCGCGTCCGACGGCTGCATGAGGGGGATTCGCGAGGGGAGGCGCGCCGGGCGGGGATCGAGGTCCGGTTCCGCCGGGAGGGGCAGCTGTTCGGCCGGCACGCGGCGCGTCAGGCGGTCTTGCGCCGCCGGGTCTGACGGGTCTCGTCGGCCTCCGCCGGCTTGTCTGCGCGGCTGCGCTTCGCGGGCGTGGGCTTGGACTTGCGCGGCCGCGGGCTTGGCCTCCGCCGGCGCATCCCCGGCGGCCGCATCGCGCCGGGCCTCACGGGCCGCGGCCACGCTGGCCTCGAGGGCTGCCATCAGATCGCCGATCCGGGTGGGCTCCGCCTGGGCCATGGGCGTGGGCTCTTCGCCGGCCACCTTGGCCTCGATGACGCCCATCAGCGCCTCGCGGTACCCGTCGCGGTACTCGGACGCGTCGAACGTCCCGGTCATGGACGCAATCAATTGCTCGGCCATCTTCCGCTCCGAGGCCTTGATCTCGATCCCCTCGCGGTCCACCGCGATCTCCTCGATGGGGCGCACCTCGTCGGGCCAGTGGAGGGTGGTCAGGAGCATCGATTCCGAGTAGGGATTGATCGCGGCCAGCTGCTCGCGGTCCTTCATGACCACCTTGCAGATGGCGGTCTTGTTCGCATCGGCCAGGACCTCGCGCAGGAGGAAGAAGGCCTTCTTGCCGACCGGATCGGGCTCCAGGTAGTAGGCGCTCTTCACGAACTGGGCACCGTGGGCTTCCTCATCGGCGTCCACGAACGTCTCGATCTCGATGGCCCGGATCGTCTTGAGCGGGACGGCCTCCAGGTCGTCATCGGTCACGACCACGTAACGGCCCTTGCTCCACTCGTAGCCCCGCACCGTTTCCGAGCGCGGCACGACCTCGTCGTGGAACGGGCAGTAGATCTTCATCTGGATCCGGTTCAGGCAGCTGGCATGCAGCATGTTGAAACCGATGCCGCTCGACTCGGTCGCCAGGTACAGCTTGACGGGAATGGTCACCAATCCGAACTGGATGGCGCCCCGCCACATCGCGCGTGCCATAGGGTCGGTGAGGATACACCCGGTCTTCCAGCCCCCCAAGCGGGGCCGCTGGTCACGACGGCCCGGTGACCACCACCAGTGCCTGCTCGTCGGGAAGTCCCGGCCGGTGGAGCCGATATCGGTGCTCGATCCGCACCGCCTGGCTGAGCATCCGCGTCACCGGGCAGTAGCGGGTCGCCGACAGCTCGACCGCGCGGCTGATGGCCGCCGGTTCCACGGCCCCGGTCACCTGGTGCTCGACCACGATCGTCGTGAAGACGTGGGGCGGCGCCGGCGCCATCTCGGCCTGCACGGCGATCTCGTAGCGGTCGGGGACCTGGCGCTTCTTGGCCAGGATGCTGGCCACGTCCATCGCGGTGCAGCCCGCCAGGCCGACGAGAACCGATTCGCGGGGCGAGGCCCCTACCTGGTGCGCGGCATCGGCCGTATCGAGAACGATCGTGAACCCCGAGCCGGTCGTGGCGTCGGTGCGCAGGGATCCTGCCGGGTCCACGACCCGGGCCTGGACGCTGAGCCCGCCTACGGGTTGTCCTCCATTGGCGCCGGAATCCAGCCGCGGACTTCCTCTTCGGGGAGGATGTCGGCCAGGAGGTTGTCGTTCTCGCGGTCGTCCGCCACGAGAAAGACCTGGGCCAGGGCACGATGCACGGCCACGACGTCGGCGGTCCCGTCCACGGCAGGGTAGGGCGCGCAGCTGACCGCGACATCGGTCAGGGGCACGAAACGGTCGGACACGTTCATCAGGCCCTCCATGGCCTGGCTCGCCTCGGGGACGTGGAACATGCCGGTCAGCCAGAACGGTGCCATCCCGACCTGCATCTTCACCGGGCGCTTCTGGACCTGGAACTCGTTGTCATCCTCGGGGGCGCCGCTGCTGATGCCGAACAGGATCTCGCTGATCGCGACCCGCACCTGCTGGCCGCCACGGGCGGCCGTGGGGTCGGCGTACTCGGTCACGGTCGCCTGGCCCACGGCCAGATGATCGGATCCGGACAGGTTGAGGATGTCGGTGGCCTTGCGGAACCGGGTGGACATCGTGCCCGACACGCGGAAGCCGACCGTGTAGAGCTCGACCTGGACTTCGAGGGTCGGAGGCCCGAGCGATCCGCTGTCCCAGCTGCTCACGGACCGATGCTACCGCTTGCGCGCCTTCCAGACCTCCTCACTCGGCCAGTTTCGGGCCCATTCGGGGGTGGAGATGTTCGTGTAGCGGGTCTCGGCGCCGTCGGGCGCTCGGATCTCGACCAGGTCGGTGACCTCGAATCCGCTGCTCACCAGCAGCCGGATCATGTCGCCGTGCGAGAGGTGGAACTCGACGCTGTCCTCATCGGCCCATTCGAACCGATGCATGCCGAACTGGGGACGGATGAGTCTGTCGGTGGCGGGGCCGTCCACCTCGAGGTCGGGCACGGTCAGCATGAGCAGGACGCTGTTGCCGAGGAAGATGAGCTCGCCGCCGGGTCGGAGGAGGCGCGCCGCTTCGGGAATCCACTGGTACGGGTCGGCCCAGATGGCGGCGCCGTACTCGGAGATGGCCAGGTCGAAGCTCGCGTCGGGAAGCGGCACCTGTTCGGCGAATCCCAGGATGAGCGGGAACTCCAGCCCGTGCTCCGCCTGGAGGCGGCGCGCGGTCTCCAGCTGGCGGGGTGAGTTGTCCAGGCCCGTGACCCGGGCCCCGCGTCGGGCCAGCCAGGCGGAGACGTAGCCCGTCCCGCAGCCCAGCTCGATGACGTCCTTGCCCGCCAGGTCGTCCGGCAGGAGATGGAGCTCGGACTCGGGCACGCCCCAGATCCCCCACCGGGGCTCGTCCGATGCCCAGCTCCGCTCCCCGGGCGCGACGTACTCCTCGGCGGCAGACGTCCCACCAGGCGCGGTTGCGGCGAACGTGGTCGGGCAGTTCGTCCATGCGGGCCGGACGGTACCCGATCGGCATCGGTCTCGCGGCGGTGTGTACGATCGGCGCATGGAGTCGTCCACCAACGTGCTCGGCGCGGATGCCCCGACGTTCAGCGCCGAGCAGGCGCAGGACATCGCGGCGGCGGTGTGGGGCCGGCGTGGCACGGCGACCCCCCTCGTGTCCGAGCGAGACCAGAACTTCCGCCTGACCGATGACCACGGGACGTCGTGGGTCTTGAAGATCGCGAACGCGGTCGAGGACCCCGGAGTGGTGGACATGGAGGTCGAGGCCGTGCGCCACGTCGCCCGGATGGACCCCGACCTGCCGGTCGCGGTCCCCGTCCCGGCCGATGACGGGCGCCTGGTGGTGCCCATCCCCGGCCCGACCGGGGAGCCGCACCTGGTCCGCCTCCTGCCCTTCATGCCCGGCGCGCACGTGGACGCGGCCGACCTGGATCTCGATGCCATTACCGAGATCGGCCGGACGACGGCGCGCCTGGGCCGCGCCCTGCGCGGCTTCTTCCACCCCGCGGCCGGCCGCGTGATCCTGTGGGACATCAAGCACCTGAACGAGCTGCGGCCGCACCTGGACGCGGTGGCCGACCCGGAGCGGCGAGCCACCGTGGAGCGAGCCCTGGAACGGTTCGACACGCGGGTGGCGCCGGCCCTCCCCGGACTGCGGGCCCAGGTCATCCACAACGACGCAACACTGGACAACCTGCTCCTCGACGGCGGCCACGTGTCGGGGATCGTGGACTTCGGTGACATGGCCCACACCGCCCTGGTCCTGGACCTGACGGCCATGCTGCAGTCCGTCCTGCGGGGTCGGTCCGACGTGTGGGAGGCGGCGGAGGCGGCCATTCGCGGCTACGGATCGGTCATTCCACTGGAAGCCGAGGAGGGCGACCTGCTGGCCGATCTGCTGGCGGCCCGGATGGTCCAGACCGTGCTCATCTCGGTGTGGCGCACGGCCCAGTACCCGGACAACGCGTACATCCGCGGCTGGTTGGAGCCGGCCTACGAGCTGCTCGATGCGATGGAGGCCATTGGCTACGACGAAGCGGGTCGGCGCCTGGCGGCCGCGGCCGCGATGGGCGGCGCGGACGTTGGGGCGACGGGCGCACGGCGGACCACCATCGCGACCGAGGAGCTGCGCGAGCGGCGCCAACGGGTGCTCGGTTCGGCGCTGTCGCCTTTGACCTACGACCGGCCGCTGCACCTCATCCGCGGCGACGGCGTGTGGCTGTACGACGCCGAGGGTCGGGCATACGTGGACGCCTACAACAACGTTCCGGTCGTGGGCCACGCCCACCCACGGGTCGTGGAGGCCATCGCCCGCCAGGCGGCGGAACTGAACACGAACACCCGCTACCTGCACGAATCCGTCGTGCTCCTCGCCGAGCGCCTGACGGCCAGCATGCCCGCGGAACTCGACACCGTCATGTTCGTGAACTCCGGGAGCGAGGCCAACGACCTGGCCTGGCGGCTGGCGACGGTGGCCACCGGAGGGACCGGCGGCATCTGCACCAACTGGTCGTACCACGGGCTGACCGCGGCCATCGCGGACCTGTCGTCCTCGGAGTGGCCCGGCGGATGGCGCCCGCCCACCGTGGAGACCATTCCGGCGCCCGACCCTCTCCGCGGTCCCCACCACGACCAGCCCGACGTGGACGCCGCCAGTGCTGCGGAGCTGGGCGCGGCCGCCGCGCGGCTGGCGGAGCAGGGCGTCACGCCGGCGGCCGTCTTCGTGGATGGGACCTTCACCGCCGATGGCATCTTCCCCACGACGCCCGCCTACCTGGCCGAGCTCCGTCGCCAGGCGACCGCAGCGAACGTGATCTACGTGGCCGACGAGGTCCAGGCCGGGCACGGGCGAACCGGCGACCTGTGGAGCTTCACGGCATCAGGGGTCTCGCCCGACCTCGTGACGCTCGGCAAGCCGATGGGCAACGGCCACCCGGTGGCGGCGGTCGTCGCCCGCTCGGAGATCGTGGATCGGTTCGCCGCGGAGCACGAGTACTTCAGCACCTTCGGCGGCAACCCCGTGGCCTGCGCCGCGGCGCTGGCGGTCCTGGACGTGATCGACGACGAGGGCCTCCTCCAGAACGCGGCGACCGTGGGAAGCCTTCTCCGGGCCGCCGTCGAGGCCATGGCCGCCGACCACCCGGCCATCGGTGACGTCCGGGGACGCGGCCTGATGGTCGGGGTGGACCTCATGACCGACCGCGAGACGCGCGAGGCGGCGTCGGACCTGGCGCACCGGGTCATGAACGAGATGCGGGAGCGCGGGGTCCTGATCAGCACCACCGGGCGGCTGGGCAACGTCCTGAAGATCCGTCCCCCACTCGTCCTGACAACCGCCCAGGCCGAGCTGATCATCACCGCCCTCGACGAGTCGCTGCGCGCCGCCGGCGCCTGACCGGGGACTCGCTGCGGGCGAGCTACTCCGGAGGCAATGACCCGCGAGTGGCGATCCGCGCGTCGCGCCCGCCCTGCCCGGTGGCCAAGAGGATCCGACCGCTGGCCTGCGCCTCGAACAACGTTTCCACCGACGCCAGGTCGTCGATGTCGGCCACCGTCTTGTCGTCGCGGACCCGGACGATCCGGGGAAACCGGAGGGCGAAGCCGCTCCCGTGGCGCGTGCTGCGCATGATCCGGTCGAACGCGATCTCGACCACGACCTCGGGAGCCACGCTCCGGTACCGGCCGAAGTCACGGAGCGTGGTCTTCTGGAAGTGCTCGGTGAAGGCGGCGATCTCGGCATCGGTCAGGCCGGTGTAGGCCTTGCCGACCACGGACAGACCCGACCCATCGGTCTCGCGCACGGCAAAGGTGTAGTCCGACAGGACGCCCCGGCGCTTGCCATGGCCCCACTCGACGCCCACCACGACGCAGTCCAGGGTGGCGAGTGCCTTCTTGAGCTTCAGCCAGCCCAGCCCGCGACGGCCCGGCTGATAGACCGATGCCGGGTCCTTGACCATGAGACCCTCGTTGCGCCGCTCGCGAGCGGCGTCGAACAGGGCATCCACCTCGTCGGCGCTCCCCGCCCGATCGAGTCGGGCATACAGCAGCCTCCCGTCGGTCGCGCCCGGCAGGTCGAGCGCCTCGAGCGCGGTGCGCCGCTCCCGTAGGGGCGTCTCCAGCAGGTCGCTCCCATCGACGTGGAGGAGGTCGAAGGCCACGAGCACGACCGGTACCTTGTCGAGGACGGCGGCGTCGGGGTTGACCCGGCCCAGGCGCCGCTGGAGGGCGGCGAAGTCGAGGACGGCGCCGGCCTTGAAGGGGACCAGCTCCCCGTCCAGGACGAGGTCATGTCCGAGCGCCGCGACCGAGTTGACGACCTCCGGAAAGGAGACGGTGATCTCCTTGAGGTCGCGACTGAAGAGGCGTGGCGTTCCGCTGGCGAGGTGGAGCTGGGCCCGGATGCCGTCGTACTTGTCCTCGATCCACGCCTCGTCCCCGACGCGGCGCATGACCTCCGCCGCGTCCCCGACCGGGGTGGCGAGCATGGGTCTGATGGGACGCCCCAGGTGCAGGCCGGCCGTGTCCAGCTTCCCCTGGCGGGCCAGGGTGGCCGCCTCACCCGGTTCGCCCAGGAGCATGAGCGCGCGGCGGACCGATGCCTGCGGCGCCCCAAACGCGGCTGCGATGGCCTCCTCGAGCAGGCCCTCCCGCAGTCCGATCCGGGTTTCGCGGGCCGCGATGCGGGCGACGTACCGCGCCTCGTCGGGCGTGGCCCGGCGGAAGAGCTCGGTCATGACCGCGACCCGGGCCTCGGTGGTCGGGGCATCGGCCATGGCCCGGTAGCCGTCGGCCACGTTACCCACGGTCAGGGCCGGTCCCGAGGGGCGCTGGGCCGCCAGCAGGTCCGCGGCGGCGTCCCCGAAGTCCGAGTGGCGAAGCCACGCGGCGGACATCGCTTCTTCAGCGGCCCCGCTCGCCGCGGCCAGTGCGGCGGCCTGTTGGACCCATCCCAGGCCGAGACGGTCCGCGGCGCCGGGGAGCGGCTTGCCCGACAGGAACGTGGCCGCTCGCGGCAGGTCTGCCGCCGGAAGATCACGCAGGTACGCCGCCAGGATGTCGCGCTTGGCGATCTTGGAGCGAGTCGCCGCCACCGCATCGGCGGTGGCGGCAAAGGCGCTGAACGGGGAGCTCCGGGGTGCCATGGAGTTCCGAGTCTAGGCGCCCGCTTGACGGGCGCCATCGGTCCGGCCACGCTTCGCCCGGATGACGACGTCATGGAAGAGCCCGGTCACGCCCGAGGTGGCGCATCGGCTCCCCCCGGGCCAGGTGCTGACCGTGAAGTTCCCGGTCCTCCAGTTCGGCCAGGTGCCGTCCTACCCGGACCTCTCCAGCTGGGACTTGCGGGTGTGGGGCGCGGTAGAGCAGCCCTTCACCCTGCGCTGGGCGGAGGTCCGCCAGCTTCCTGTGCGCGAGGTCACGCTCGACATTCATTGCGTGACCCGCTGGTCGAAGCTCGACACGACCTGGGAGGGAGCGCCCATGACCCACATCGCCGAGGCGGCGGGAGTCAAGCCCGAGGCACGCCACGTGATCTTCCACTCGGAGTACGGCTACACGACCAACGTGCCCATGGACGTGGCGCTCCAGCCCGACTCGCTGATCGCCTGGAACTTCGATGGCAAGCCCCTCGAACCCGAGCACGGGTATCCGCTGCGCGGGTTGATGCCGGGGCGCTACTTCTGGAAGAGCGCCAAGTGGCTGCGCGGCATCGAGTTCAGCGTCGAGGACCAGCCCGGATTCTGGGAGCGGAACGGCTACAACAACAACGCCGACCCATGGCGCGAGGAACGCTATTCCGATGACTGACCAGCCGATGACGACCGCGGCCCGCGTTCGGCGGTTGTCCCCCATGTGGCAGACCGCGGTCATCTGCCTGGTCGGGGTGACCGTGTCGGGAGCGCTGGTCGCCATGTCGCTCTTCACCCAGAACGTGGGGCTGTTCGTGGCGCTCACCCTGGCGGCGACCGTCGTCGCGGCGGGCGTCGGGATCTACGCCGCCATCCAGGGCTGGCGGGGATCGCAGCGAGCGGCGGCCCGCGGGTCGCAGGGTCGAGCCGCCGGGATCGCATTCGCCGCCGGGGCCATGATCATCGTTGCGGCGGTCGCCATCTCCGGCGCGATCTGGATCGTCCTCCTGTTCTTCCTCTAGACCGTCGGCAGGCGGCCCTTCCGCCTACCATTGGGGCAATCGCCCCCATCGTCTAGAGGCCTAGGACGCCACCCTTTCAAGGTGGAGATCACCGGTTCGAATCCGGTTGGGGGCGCCATCCACGCCCGGCTGCTAGATGTGGTGGATCTCGAGCCGCTCGCCGCACTCGGGGCAGTTGAGCAGGAGGAGCTTGGGGTCGTCCTTGCTCGGACGCCAGGTGTAGACGTCCGACTCCTTCACCAGCTCCCCGCAGGTCGGGCACTCGGCGCCGATCGCCAGCCACTGTTCGCGGGGAAGCGACTGCCGTCCCACGCTACGGGTGCTCGGGCGGAGCGTCGTCCGCCACCGAGGTGACGGGGTCGACCGTATCGGCGGGCGACGCGGGTGGCCCGGGAGGTCCAGGCGGCTCCCAGCCGGACATCCGGGCGGGGGGCTCGGCGAGCGCCGCGCGGGCCGCGGCGGCTTCCTTGGGACCGGACAGGAGCGAGTATCGCCGCGAGTCGTACCCCGGCCAGTGACCGACGTCGCCGTCGCGAATCATCACCGCCCGGCGCATGTGGATCCCGGTCACGTCGCTGACGGATCGGTCCATCACCTCGAAGTCCCGACCGGTCACCTCGCGCAGGGCGGCGGGCAGGGTCTCGACCAGATAGGCGGGGTCGGGGTTGACGGCCATGGCGAGGTCCAGCGCCTGGACCACCTGGTCATCGGGCAGGTCGCGGGGCAGCGGGCGACTGATGTACCGCATCCGGGAGTCCCGACTGGGACCCATGAACGTCCGCCACAGGCTCCGCACCATCGGTTCGGGATTGTACCGATGCCGGCTGCCGGGCGGCACCGAGGCCCATCGGTATACTGGCCGCCGCGTGAGGCCGTTCGTCCACCCGCCCGGCTGGACCGCCTAGCGCCTCTGACAGCCACGCACCCGGAGGAACCCTCGCATCAGCGCGCGCGTTCGAAAGGCGGTCATCCCGGCCGCCGGCTACGGAACCCGGTTCCTGCCCGCCACGAAGGCCATCCCCAAGGAGATCCTGCCGCTCGTCGACCGGCCCGTGATCCAGTACGCGGTCGAGGAAGCCGTCGCGTCGGGGATCGAGCAGATCGTGATCGTGGTTGGCTCGGGGACGAGCGTCATCGAGGAGCACTTCGACTCCCACCCCGCCCTTGAGCGCTGGCTGGAGGACCGCGGCGACATCGAGCTGCTCCGCGCCGTGCGCAAGCAGTCCGAGTTCGCGGCCATCGCCTACGTCCGCCAGAAGGAGCCGCTGGGCCTGGGCCACGCGGTCCTCATGGCCAAGGAGCTGGTCGGGGACGAGCCCTTTGCCGTCCTGCTCCCCGACGACATCATGCTGAACCCCGGCGGGGCGCCGGTCCTGGCCCAGCTGATCGAGGCCCACGCGGCCCATCGCGGCTCGGTCATCGCCATCACCAAGGTCGCCCGCTCGGAGGCCAGCCGCTACGGCATCGTCGCCACCCGCCACGGCGAGGGCCGGGTCTGGGAGCTGGCCGACGTGGTCGAGAAGCCCCCGGTCGATGAGGCCCCGTCAGACCTCGCGGTCCTGGGCCGCTACGTGTTGAGCCCGCGCATCTTCGACGAGCTTGAGCACACCCAGCAGGGCGCCGGCGGCGAGATCCAGCTGACCGATGCGATCCGCGCCCTGATCGCGGATCAGCCGGTGTACGGATACGAGTTCACCGGCTATCGCCATGACGCCGGGACCCGCATCGGGTGGCTCGAGGCCAACGTCGCGATGGCCCTCGAATCGGACCTGGCGGACGAGTTCCGCGGATACCTCCGCGGCCTCGACCTGCGAGACTAGCCGCGTGAACGAGACCCCCAATGGCCGCCTGATCGCGGGCCGATATCGGTTGATCAACCCCATCGGCGAAGGCGGAATGGCCACCCTGTGGCGCGCCATGGACGAGCAGCTCGAGCGCGAGGTCGCGGTCAAGATCCTCCGCCCCCAGTTCGGCGCGGACCCCGGATTCTCGGCCCGCTTCCGCAACGAGGCCCGGAGTGCCGGCTCGCTGAACAACCCGAACGTGGTCCAGATCTACGACTTCGGGACCGATGCGGACGGCGGCGACCAGTACATCGTCATGCAGCTGGTGGACGGCAAGGACCTGTCCGCCGTCCTCCGCGAGCAGGGCGCGCTCCCCGTCGACCAGGCGGTGGCCATCGGGGCATCGGTGGCCGATGCCCTCGCCGCGGCGCATCAGGTCGGGCTTATTCATCGCGACGTGAAGCCGGCCAACATCCTCATCACCGCCTCCGGCCGGACGCTGGTCACCGACTTCGGCATCTCGCGAGCCATCACCGATGCCTCGACGACGGTGACCGGCACCACCATCGGCTCGGTCCACTACTTCAGCCCCGAGCAGGCCGCCGGGGAAGAGCTCGGCCCCCCGTCGGACATCTATGCCCTGGGCATCGTCATGTACGAGATGCTCACCGGGCGACGCCCGTTCGAGGGTGACTCGGCCGCCGGCGTGGCTCTCAAGCGACTGAACGAGCCGCCGCCGCCCCTGTCAACCGGCATCCGGCCCATCCCCGCCGCGCTCGAGGACGTCGTCATGCGCGCTCTGGCCCGCGACCCGGCGCAGCGGTACGCCACGGCGGCGGAGTTTGCGACCGCGCTCCGAACCTGGGCAGACGGCGAGTCCACCGTGGTCACGCCGGTGGTCGTCCCCGTGGTTCCACCACCGGTCGAGCCCGTGGCGCCGGTTCCCGTACCCCTGCCACCTCCCAAGAAGGGCACGCCGTGGTGGATCTGGATCCTCGCCTTCCTGGCCGTGATCATGCTGGGAGCGATGGGCTTCCTGGGCGCACGGCTGTTGGGCGCGTTCGGTCCCGGGAGCGAGCCGAGCCCCAGCGCGGACGTGTTCGCGATGCCTGACTGGGTAGGCGAACCGATTGCCGCCGTCCGGCTCGAGGCCGAAGACCTGAACCTGATTCTCGACGAGCAGCCCGAGGCGAGCACCGATGTCGAGAAGGACACCGTGATTTCGACTGATCCTCGGTCGGGCAGGGACGTCGCCGAGGGCGACACGATCATCGTCGTGGTCAGCGCGGGCGAGGAGACGGTCATGGTGCCGACCCTCGCCGGACAAACGCGGGAAGAAGCGCGGGACACGCTCCTCGCGGCGGACCTCCAGCTGGGGCTTGTGTCGGTCGAGACGTCCGACCAGCCCGAGGGAACGGTCATCCGCAGCAATCCGGCCTCCGGGACCGAGGTCGCCACCGGCTCGCAGGTGGACATCGTCCTGTCCAGCGGACCGACTCCCACCCCGCAGCCCACGCCGACACCGGCCCCCACGCCGACCCCAGCCCCAACGCCCACGCCGGCGCCCACCCCCTGATCGACCGAACCATCCAGTCGGCGGTGCTAGGATGGCCGCCGCTTCCGTCCCACGAGCATCGAGGAAACCCGCCCATGTCCGCTGTCGCCGTTGACGACACGACGTTCGAAACCGAGGTCCTGAACAGCCCCAAGCCCGTTCTTGTGGACTTCTGGGCCCCGTGGTGCGGCCCCTGCCGGCTCGTCTCGCCGGTGGTCGAATCGATCGGTGAGTCACACGGCGACAAGATCGCGGTGGCCAAGCTCAACACCGATGAGAACCAGGATCTGGCGATGCGCTACAGCATCTTCAGCATCCCCACCCTGATCCTGTTCAAGGACGGACGCGAGGCTGCCCGCCTGGTCGGCTACATGCCCCAGCCGGTCATCGAGGAGCGCCTCAGGAACTGGCTGTAGGCGACGAGCCGATGGAGGGACGGCAGCCCCCTCGCCAGATCGTCATCCGGCCCGAACGCCGGACGGGTCCCGAGCGCCGCGAGGCCGAAGCCCCTGCGCCGTCCGACCGCCGCCAGGGCGATCGGCGAACGATGTGCTGGGAGGTCGAGAACTGCGACCTCGCCATCCGGTATCGGTGCCCGGCCTTCATCCTGCGCCGTCCGTGCTGGGAGCTGTGGGCGGTCGAGGGCCTGGGCCCCGCCCGGGCGTGCTGCCACAACGACACCGACTGCGAGCCGGGCCGCTGCTCCATCGCCGAGAAGCGCTTTGCCGGGGCGCCGGTCGCCGAGCCGTTGGCCGTCCACGTTGGTCGCCGCGGGGCGCCGCTGGGGTTCAGCCGGCCACGCCGCCACAGCTGTCCCAACTTCTTCGTGACCCACGGTTCGGGCGGCCGGATCCCGGTCGACGCGCCACACCTCCTGCGCTCCCTGGCCAAGCAGGAAGGGACGGTGTCCCGGTGCCGGGTCCGCGGCGGCGTCCACCTGGACAGCGGCTATGTCACTGACCTGTGCCTGACCGGCCAGTACCGCGACTGCGTCTTCTTCGAGGACGAGCAGGACTGACCACGGCGCTCACCTACTCCGCGACGATCGCGGCCATCCGGAGCCGAGGCCGATTTGGGGTGAGCCTTGGCCTCGAGCGGATCGAGCGCATCCTGGCCGAGCTGGATCACCCCGAGCGGTCCCTCCACGGCGCGCTCATTGCGGGGACCAACGGGAAGGGCAGCGTCGTGGCGCTCACGGCCGCCGTCCTCGGCGCCGCGGGCCACCGGGTGGGGACCATGCCCAAGCCGCACCTGGTGACCTACCGCGAGCGGATCACGCTGGACGGCAGCTTGCTCGGCGAGACGGCATTCGCCGCCGTGGTCGGGACGGTCCTCGACGCGGTCGACCGAATCCAGACCGATGCCGGTGCGCCCACCGAGTTCGAGGTCCTGACCGCGGCCGGCTTCATGGCGCTGGCCGATGCCGGGGTGGACGCCGCGGTGATCGAGGTGGGGCTCGGTGGGCGCCTCGACGCGACCAACGCCGCCGACCTGGGCGTCGCGGCCATCACCACCGTCCAGCACGACCACGAACGGCACCTGGGCCGGACCCTGGCCGCCATCGGCGGGGAGAAGGCGGCCATCATCAAGCGTGGGAACCTGGCGGTGACCGGTGCCACGGGTCGGGGGCTGGCGCCGGTCGTGGCCCGGGCGAACGCCGTCCAAGCGCCGCTCCATCGGGCCGGGCCGGGCCAGGCCTGGGAGGCGCGCGTCACCGACTCCGGCTGGGATGGGGTGCTGGTCGACCTCCGGACGCCGGACGGGTGGCTGCGCAACGTCCGGGTCGGGCTGCTGGGCCGCCACCAGGGGCAGAATGCGGCCGTGGCCGCTGCCGTTCTCGATGCCATCCAGGCCGATGCGCTGCGCGGCGGCCGATCGCTTCCCGTGTCCGAGTCCCAGCTGCGCGACGGCCTGGCGGCCGCCCGGTGGCCGGGGCGCCTGGAGTGGTTCGCCGATGCCTGCGGCGGGCGCGGCGTCCTGCTCGATGGCGCTCACAATCCTGCCGGCGCGCGGGCCCTGGCCGCGGCCCTGGCGGAGCTCGGGGTGCGCCGGTTCCCGCTCGTCTTCGGTGCGATGCGCGGCAAGCGGGTGAGCGCCGTCCTGCACGCCCTCGCCCCGCTCGACCCCCAACCGGTCTTCACAGCCGTTGGTGATCCGCATGCCCACTCCCCGGGAGAGCTGCTTCGTGCCTGGCAGCGGATCCATCCCGGGACGCGCGGGACAGCCGCGGGACTCACGGCTGGGGACCCGGTCACGGCCCTGGCCGTCGCCGCCGACCTCGCACCTGCCCGGGGTCCAGTGGTCGTCGCCGGGTCGCTGTACCTGGTGGGCGCGGTCCGTGCCCACCTGACCGGGGAGCGGGTCGACCCATGACCGGTGCCCCTGGCCGACCGATCCCCGACCACGCCTGGGGAAGCCGAACGCTTGTGATGGGCGTGCTCAACGTGACGCCCGACTCGTTCTCGGGCGACGGGCTGGCACCCGCCGGCCGCTCTCCATCGGAGGTCGTGGATGCGGCCGTCGCCCAGGGCCTGGCCTTCGTCCACGCCGGGGCGGACATCCTCGACGTGGGCGGCGAGTCGTCACGCCCGGTGGCCGTGTACGGGGCGCATGACACGGTGGATGCGGAGACCGAGATGGCACTCGTTCTGCCGGTCATCGAAGCGCTGGCCGCGAGCCTCGACCCGCAGATCCTGATCAGCATCGACACGACGAAGGGCGCGGTCGCCCGCGCGGCCCTCGCTGCGGGGGCGGGCATGGTCAACGACGTGTGGGCCGCTCGTCGGGACCCGGACACCGCCGTGGCCGCGGCCGAGGCCGGCGCCTACCTGGTCGTGATGCACAACAAGGACGTGGCCCAGTACGACCACGGTGTCCTGCCGGAGGTCGTCGAATGGCTTCGATCCGCTGCGGAGGATGCCGCGGCGGCGGGCGTCCGGGCCGACCGGCTCCTGGTCGACCCGGGCATCGGTTTCGGCAAGAACCCCGATCACAGCCTCGAGGTCCTCCATCGGCTGCGCGAGCTCAAAGACGCCGTGGGGCTTCCGCTCCTGGTCGGGACCAGCCGCAAGCGGTTCATCGGCGAGATCCTCGACGGCGCGCCGCCGGATGAGCGGCTGGAGGGAACGATCGCCAGCGTGGTGGCGGCCATTGCCGATGGGGCGGACGTGGTGCGGGTCCATGACGTGGCCCCGGTCGTCCGCGCGGTCCGCGTGACCGATGCCATCGTCCGACGCCCGGACACGCCACGGGTCACGGCGCGGCTGCCCGGCGAGATCCGCCTGGCGGGTATCGCGGCCAGCGGCCGCCACGGGGTCAGCGAGGAGGAGCGGTCATCGGTCCAGCCCTTCGAGGTGGACGTCACGGCCCGGGCCGACGTCGCGCGGGCGGCCGCCACCGACGACCTGGCCGCGACCGTGGACTACGCCGCGCTCCAGACGCTCGTCATGGAACGGGTCGCGGGTCAGAGCTTCCGGCTGCTCGAGTCCCTCGCCGCCGACATCGGTCGCGCGGCCCTCGACCGTTGGCCGGTCATCGCCGAGGTGGACGTTGCGGTCCGCAAGCTGCAGGCGCCCATGCCGGGCCCGGTGGGCACCGTGGAGGTCAGGATTCGGCTCCCGCGCGACCTGCGCGGCTGAGGGCTAGACCTGGGCGGGAAGCGTCCCCAGGGTGACGTCAATGGCCAGCTGCTCGCCATTGCGGAGCACGGTCAGGGTCACGACGTCGCCGGGTCGATAGGGAAGCAGGAGGGTCGCCAGGTCATGGTCGGCATCGACCTTGCGTCCGGCCAGCTCGGTGATGATGTCGTCCACCTGGAGGCCGGCCTCGTCGCCCGGGCTGCCCGGGATGACCGCCGCTTCTCCGCTGCTTCCCTCGGCAATGAGCGCGCCTTCCTCGACGGCCAGGTTGTTGTCGGCGGCGAGCTGCTTGTCGATCATCCGGTAGCGCACGCCGACCCACGGCCGGGCCAGCTCATCGCCGTTCAGGGCCAGGGCCATGATCGGCTTCGCGAAGTCGATCGGGATGGCGAAACCGATGCCCTGTGCGCTCGTGTTGACGGCGGTGTTGATCCCGATGACCTGGCCCACGCTGTTGACCAGCGGCCCACCCGAATTGCCCGGGTTGATGGCGGCATCGGTCTGGATCAGGTGGCTGAGGTCCTCGGAGCTGGTGCCGTTGCCGGCGGTAATCTGGCGACCCAGGCCGGACACGACGCCGGTGGTCACCGTATCGCTGTACTGCGCCAGCGGGTTGCCGATGGCGATGGCCAGCTGACCCACCTCCAGCGCGGCCGATGAACCGATGGGCGCGGTGGGCAGGTCCGAGGCGTCGATCTTGATGATGGCCAGGTCGGTCAGGGTGTCCGTACCGATGAGGGTCGCATCGAAGACGCGCGAGTCGGCCAGCCGAACCTGGAGGCTCGTCGCGTCGCCGGCGACGTGCTTGTTGGTCAGGATCCAGCCGTCGGGATCGAAGATGAAGCCCGAGCCGGTACCGGACCCGCCGGTGGACAGGGTGGCCTCGATGGTGACGACCGCGGGTCCCACGCTGTCGACTGCGTTGATGACCGCCGAGGACTCGTCCAGGGTGACCTGCGACACGTTCTCCCCGGTCGGCGGCTGGGTGGTGGGTGTGGTGCCCGTCCCGACCAGGTTGACGACGGCCAGCCCGGACAGGGTCCCGGACACGATGCCGGCGGCCAGCGCGATGGCCACGAATCCCAGGAGCCGCGGCCGGCGCGGCTGTGCGGCTTCGGCGGGCTCGGGGGGAAGGCTCCGGCGCGTGGACCAGGCCGGCGCGGAAGACCAGGTGTCCGACGGCGGAATAGGCGCTGTGTCGCCGCTGGCGCCATAGCGGTCGGTCTCGACCGCGGCCGGGGGCTCGGCTTCGAAGTTGGCGGGGACGGTCTCGGGGGTGGGATCGGCGGACGGGCTGGGCTCACTGGGAGCGTCTGGCGTGGAATCGCCCGGCACGTCGGCGGTTGGATCGGTATCAGTCACGATGCAAGTGTGCGGGACCGAAGTTGCGGGCGCTGCCCGTCCCCGGTGAAGAATCGTTGATCAAGTGGCGGGCGCGCCGACCTCGGCATTGGCCAGCTCCCCGGCTGCGGCGGCCCCCTGGCGGGGCATCACCACCCGGAACACGGTGCCTTCCCCGAGCACGCTGGCGACCTCGATGAACCCGCCGTGCATCTCCACGATCGAGCGGGCGATGGCCAGCCCGAGCCCGCTGCCCGAGGCCCGCGCCTCGCCCACGTTGGTGCCGCGATAGAACCGATCGAAGATGCGCGGCAGCTCGGCCGGCGGAATCCCCGGGCCGGTGTCGGCGATCTCGATCACCGCGGCCTCCGGCTCGTCTCGGACCTGGACCGCCACCGTTCCGCCCGGGGCCGTGAACTTCACGGCGTTGCCCACCAGGTTGGTGATGAGCTGGACGATGCGCTCCCGGTCGAACCGGATGGCCACCGTGGTGGATGGCGCCGCGTACGTCACGCTGATCTGGCGCCCGGCGGCGGTCTCCGCGATGGCCCCAACCGCCACCCGGACCGGCTCCCGCAGGTCGCCGATCTTCACGTCCAACGGGAAGATGCCCGCGTCGATCCGCGACAGGTCGAGCAGGTTGGCGCTCATCCATTCGAGCCGCGTGAGCTGCTCGGTGGAGCGATCCAGGAACTCTGCCCGCGTCTCCTCGTCCACGCCGCCGTCCCGCTGGAGCTCGGTGTAGGTCCGCAGTGCGGCCAGCGGCGTCCGCAGCTCGTGGCTGACGTCGGCGACGAACTCGCGCAACCGGTCGCGGTCTGCCTCGAGCAGGCGCAGGGACTCGGTCAGGCGGTCGGCCATCAGGTTGAACTGCTCGCCCAGCTGGTCGATCTCCTCCACTCCGGCCGGCGGGACCCGCGCGTCGAGGTGGCCGTGGGCCAGCCGGCGCGAGAAGCTGCCCAACCGGTCCAGCGGAATGGTGAGCCGCCGCGCGGCCCACACCCCGACGCCCAGCGACACGAGGAGCGCGAGGGCGCCGGCGCCGACCAGCGCGCCGCGGACCTGGGTCAGCGTCGCCTCACGCGCCGTATATGGCACCGATACCACTGCCTCGAGCTGGAGCGTGCCACCCGGGGCGAGCGGCTCCGCGAACGGAAGCTCGACCGAGAACGGGAGTCGGGTGGTGGGCGCGAGGGGGTCGGGCGCCAGGCCCTGGGCTTCGGCGGCTTCGACGTCGGTTGGTTCCGCGAACGCGGCCTGTGACCCGTCCACCGTGTTCACGATCTCGACCGTCACGAGCAGCCGGTTGGCCGCTTCCTCCGCGGCCGGCTGCATGATCCGAGCCTGGCGCTGCTCGGGGTCGGTGAGGAACTCACCCAGCCCGCTCGTCGCCGCGCGGTTGACGGTGTCGATGACCAGGAGCGCGGTGGCCTGGGCCGACGCCTCGGTCCGGGCCCGGCCCTGCTGCTCGAAGTAGCCGGGCAGGATCTGGTTCAGGGCCACGCCACTGATGAGCAGCGCGATGAGCGCCGTACTGGCAAGGGCGACCACCAGGCGAACGTCGAGGCGGCGGATGAATCGGCGAGGGTGGATCGGTCAGTCCTCGGCGAATGCGTAGCCCACGCCCCGGATCGTCCGGATGTAGCGCGGCTGGGCGGGATCGGGCTCGACCTTGTCGCGGATGTGGCTGATGTGGACGTTGATCGTCCGCTCGTCCTGCTCGATCGCGGCGTCGTAGTCGCGGACCAGCTCGAGGAGCTGGGAGCGCGTGAAGACCCGCCCGGGACGGGCGGCCAGGTGACGGAGCAGGTCGAATTCGGTGGTCGTCAGGCTGATCCGCTCCCCGTCACGGGTCACTCGGCGACGCTCGAGGTCGATCACGAGGTCGCCCCGGCGCAGGGTGTCCGAGGCCTGTACGTCGGCCAGCTCCCCGTAGGCGCGGCGCAGGAGCGCCTTCACCCGGCTCGTCAGCTCGCGGACGCTGAACGGCTTCACGAGGTAGTCGTCGGCCCCGATTTCGAGCCCCACCACCTTGTCAACCTCGTCGGTGCGCGCGGTGAGGAACAGGATGGGCGCCCTTGTCTGGCGGCGCAGCTGGCGGCAGACCTCGAACCCGTCGATACCCGGCAGCCGGACGTCCAGGAGCACCAGGTCCGGGGCGAGCTCCGCGAAGCGGGCCACGGCCTCTTCGCCGGTCATGATCACGCTGACCCCGTAGCCCTCGCGCTCGAGGGCCACCTGGACGCCGCGGGCAACGGCCGGCTCGTCCTCGACAATCATGATGGTGGCGGCCACGGGGACCGATTCTAGACCGATGCCCGCGTTTGCCCGCCAATCGGTCCCCCTGTACCATTCGCGACCCCATGACCCTTGAACTCGCCGTCGACCCGCGCGCCGTGCTCGGCAAGCAGACCAAGCGTCTGCGCCGCACCGGTGCCGTGCCGGGCGTGGTGTTCGGGAAGAACACCGACTCCATCCCGGTCCAGGTCGATGCCAAGCGCTTCGAGGCGCTGTACCACGCCGCCGGCCGCACGACGATCTTTCAGCTGACGGTCACCGGCGCGGGCCCCTCGAGCGCGATCATCAAGTCGGTCCAGCGCCATCCGCTCAGCGGGCGGGCCATCCACGTCGACTTCTTCCTCCCCGACCTCAAGGTCGAGATGCAGGTCGACGTTCCCATCGTGTTCACCGGGGAGGCGCCCGCCATCGAGGAAACCGGTGGGTCCCTCTTCCAGTCCCTGTCGAGCGTCAAGGTCCGGGCACTGCCGGCCGACCTGCCGCACGAGATCTCGATCGACCTGTCGCCGCTGGTGGACCTCGAGGCCGCGATCCACGTCAGTGACATCGCGGTGGACCCGGAGCGGGTCCACATCCTGAACGACCCGGAGGAGCTGATCGCCAAGGTCATGCCGCCGCGCGTCGAGGAGGAGGTCCCGGTCGTCGCCGAGGGCGAGGAGGGCGCCGAGGGCGAGGCTGGTGCCGAGGGCGCCGAAGGCGAGACGGGCGGCGAGCCCGGTTCGAGCGAGGACGAGGGCTAGCTCAGCCCACTCCTGCTCAGCACGTCCCTCAGCGCTTCCTGGCGCGCGGGTCGAAGGCGTCGCGCATCCCGTCACCCAGGAGGGTGAACCCCACCAGGGCGATCCCCAGCGCGATCATCGGTGGAAAGACGAGCCACGGCGCCTGGTCGAAGCGGTCGATTCCCTGGTCAATGAGGCTGCCCCACGACGCCCGCGGGATCTGCACGCCCAGGCCGAGGAACGACAGCGTTGACTCGGCCAGGATGGCCATCGGGATCCCCAGGCTGATGGCAATGGCAATGGGTCCCATTGCCTGCGGGAGGATGTGGCTGCGAACGATGCGCCCACCTGGGACGCCGATGGCACGCGCCGCCTCGATGTCCTCGCGCTGCTTGAGGGACAGGGTCTGGGCTCTGACCAGGCGGGCGGTGCCGACCCACGCGATCAGCCCGATGGCCACGAGCGTGGCGAGTAAGCCGTTCATGATCGTGAAGAACGGGGTGTCCACGATCGCCGCCGAGATCATGATGATGAACAGCAGGTCGGGAAACGTGGCGATGATGTCGGTGAAGCGCATGAGCACGGTTTCCGTCCTCCCGCCACGCCAACCGGCGGTTAACCCCACGGGGACGCCGATCGCGATCACGACCAGCTGGGCCACGAGAGCCACCGTGAGCGAGACCCGGGCCCCGTCCACCGTACGAGCCAGGAGGTCCCGGCCCAGAGCATCGGTGCCGAGTGGGTGGTTCGGCGACAGCGGTGGGAGCGGGCCGTGGTTCTCCACGACCGCCGGGAGGTCCTGATCCTCGTAGGTCCAGGGCAGGAGCGGCGGCACGAACACCGCGATGAACGCCAGGGTCACGACGATGACGCTGCCCGCGATACCCGCTCGACTGCTGAGCAGTCGAGCGAGCGCGTCCATCCAGAAGCCACGACTGTGGTCCATCGGTCTGGACAACTCACCGGCGCGGGCCGCTCGCGCGTCAGCCACCGGGGATTGCCTCTGGAGCGCCCATCGAACCGTCGCGGATCCGAGGGTCGATGACGCCGTAGGCGATGTCGACGATCGCGTTGGCAACGCGACCACGATCGCGTAGATGAAGGTGATGGCCATCAGCAGGGTGTAGTCGCGGCCGCGAATCGCGAAGTAGTACAGGTTGCCCAGCCCCGGAATATCGAAGACGCGCTCGACCACGATGGAGCCGGTGATCAGGAGGGCGAGGATGGATCCGGCAATGGTCACGATCGGGATCGCGGCGTTCCGGAGCAGGTGGACCCGGACGACCTGCTTCTCGGGTATTCCCTTGGATTGAGCGGTCCGGATGTAGTCCGCGTGCAGGACCTCGAGTACCGCGGCCTTCGTGTGTCGAGCGATCTGGGCCATGGGCAGACCGGCCAGGGCGAGGGTCGGCAGGATCCAGTGGCGAGGGGTTTCCCAGCCACTGCGCGGGAACAAGCCGTCCAGCTGCGGCAGGGGCGTGGAGCCGGGGAACACCGGGCCACGGGCGAAGTTCTCTGGGGCGCCCAGCGTCAGTTGAAGGAAGGCGGCCAGGGCGAAGGCGGGCAGCGCCATGCCGGCCAGGGCCAGGATGCTCGCGGCATAGCCGGCCGGCCGTCGTTGGCGCAGGGCGGCCACGAGCCCGAGGGGAACACCGATTCCGACCGCGACCGTGAAGGCCAGGAAGCACAGCCACAGCGTGGGACCGATGGCCGCCCCGACCGCATCGGCCACCTCGTAACGCTCGGTCGACGTACCGATCCCGAAGTCCCCCTGGAGCATGTGGGTCAACCACGCGACGTACTGGACGGGAAGTGGCTGGTCGAGCCCGAGTTCCTCGGTGAGGCGCTCGACGACTTCAGGATTCAGCTGCCTCCCCTCGCGGTTCCACGGGCTGCCGGGGGCAACATGCATGATCGTGAAGGCGACGATCGAGGCGCCCAGCACGATGGGGATGACCCACGCCAACCGGCGAACCGCGTAGCCGAGAAGCACCTCACCTCCTGCCTATCAGAACCCCGAGCGGCGGGCTCGGGTTCACATTGCCCCGATCAGGGTTGGGCGGAAACGGCCCGCAGCTCCCCCGACGGCCCGGTCACGACGATGGACTCGCCGCTGACAAAGGATCGCTCATCCGCGGGATGTGCCTCGTGACGCTCCTCGCCCTGGAAGACGGCGAGGGTGAAGATGCCGCGCTGGCGGAGCTCGCCCACGGTCCGACCCTCGAGCCAGCTGCCCGCGGTCACCGGCAGCTCCTCGATCGAGAAGTTCAGCTCCCCGTGGGACAGGGCGGCATCGATGAAGTCGATGACCCGCGGGCGCACGGCCAGCTCCGCGATCCGCCGGCCGGCGGTCCCATACGGCGAGACAACCCGGTTCGCCCCCGCCCGGATGAGCTTGGCCTCCGACTCGACCGCGTTCGCGCGGGCCACGATGAACAGGTTCGGGTTGAGCTGGCGGGCGGACAGGACGATGAACACGTTCTCCGAGTCTGTGTCCACGCAGGCAATCAGGCCGCGCGCCTGGGTGACGCCTGCCTCCTCCAGTGTGTGGTCGGTCGTGGCATCGCCGGGCACGACCATGTGGCCATCGGCCGCCGCGCGCCCGCGCGAGGCCTCATCGGTGTCGATCACCACGACCGGATGGCCGGCGTGGTTCAGCTCACGGGCGACCGCCGCCCCAACGCGCCCGTACCCGCACAGGATCATGTGGTCCCGCGCCGCATCGACCGACCGTGCCATGTTTCTCGCCTCCCGACGGCCGCTCGCGACCTCGTCCACGACGTACTCGCTGATGATCCCGATGGACCCGAAGATGATGGCCACCCCGGCCACCGATAGGAGCATGGCCCACACCCGTCCGGCGGTGTCGAATTCGTGGACCTCGCGGAAACCGACGGTGGTCAGGGTCGTGACCGTCTGGTAGAGGGCATCCTCGACGCTCCAGCCCTCGAGCAGGGCGAAGCCCGCTGTCCCCACCACGACCACTCCGATGGCCACGATCAGGAGTGATCGGACGTGGCGCACGGTCACCCGTGCGGCGCCCGTCCAGGCGGCAACCGAGGGGTCAGTCACCCCTCGATCGTACGCGAGGGGAATCGGTCACAAGGGCTGGTTTTGGGCATCGGAGGGGGATATAGTCGCCCGCGGTATCGCCCGCGTCGGCACCGATCCGCGTCGCTCTCCGCAGGTCCTCGCCGCGCAGCAGAAAGGAGTCGCCCCGCCCGGCATCCCCGCCCACGCACTGCCTGTGTCCGCTCCGCCGTCACGCGGGGTGTCGCCCCTCAGACCAGAACCAGTGAGGTACCGATGTCGCAGATGTCCACCACGGAAGACGTCCTCGCGCAGGACCGCCAGGACCTGCACGGCCTGGGGTATGCCCAGGAGCTGCTCCGCTCGATGGGCGGCTTTTCGAACTTCGCGATCTCCTTCTCGATCATCTCGATCCTGACCGGCGCGGTCATCCTCTACAACTACGGACTCAACCTGGCCGGGCCGGCCGCGGTAGGGATCGGCTGGCCGCTCGTGACGTTCTTCACGTTGATGATCGCCGCCACCATGGCGGAACTGGCATCGGCCTATCCCACCGCCGGCGGCCTGTACTACTGGGCCAGCAAGCTCCGGAACAAGAACTGGGGCTGGTGGACGGCCTGGTTGAACCTTGGCGGCCAGGTCTCGATCGTGGCCGGCATCAACTACTCGGCGGCGTTCTTCCTGACCGCCACGATCATCAATCCCCTCCTCGGCGGAACCTTTGACCCCACGGCCGAGACACTCGGAGTCCAGAACGCGATCTGGATGACCGGAGTCCTCATCGCAATCGAAGTGGTGTTCAACGTCGCGGGAACCCGGATCGTGGCGTTCATGAACGACCTGTCGGTGTGGTGGCACATCTTCTTCGTTGGTGCGATCGCCATCGCGCTCATCACCCTTGGGACACAGCCCACCAATGACATCAACTTCCTCTTCACGATTGCGCCGGCGGGCGCTTCGTCCGACGGAACACCGTGGGAACAGGTCATTCCGTTCGGTATCGCGGGCGCGTTCGCTCTGAGCCTGCTCCAGTCGCAATGGACGTACACCGGCTACGACGCGTCGGCCCACGTTGCGGAAGAGACGGTCTTCGCCCGCCGGGCGTCGGCCTGGGGTGTGTTCCTCTCGGTAGCCGTGTCAGCCGTCGCCGGCTACATCGTGCTGATGGCCCTGAACCTGAAGATGCCGCCCCCGGCCGACGTCATGGCCAACAGCGGGGGGTTGGGCATCCAGTACATCCTCGAACAGAACCTCGGTGCGGGCCTGACCAGCCTGGGCGGCCTCCTCGCTGCCGCCGTGGCCATCGCCATGACGTTCTGCGGTTTCTCATCCATCGCCTCGGCCGGTCGCATGCTGTTCGCCTTCAGTCGAGACGATGGCGTGCCCGGCAGTCGCTGGCTGAAGAAGGTCAGCCACCGCTACCGGACCCCAGCCAATTCGGTGATCGCGATCAGCCTCTTCTCCTGGTTGCTGATCATGCTGGTCTACCTGATCTTCACCCTGGCCGGCGCCGATCCGCTGTTCCTGATCGCGGGCATCGTGGGCGTCAGCACGGTGCTGCTGTATTGGGCCTACGGGATCTGCATCCTGCTGGGCCTCATCGGCGATCAGTCATGGCGCGAGCGCCAGACCTGGAGCCTGGGCCGATGGAGCAAGCCGCTGGCCTGGATCTCGGTGATCTGGATCATCCTCATCACCCCGTTGTTCCTGTATCCCTTCGAGTTGAACGCAGCCTCTCTCGCGACGGTCGCGGGCTTCCTGGTGCTGCTGCTCGTGTACTACTTCGTGTGGGCCCGGTCCCGGTTCAAGGGCCCGGTCCCGCAGGGGACCGCAGCGGAGCTGGAAGCCATCGAACGCGAGTTCGAGGAGGCGGCGACCGCCATCACGACCTGAGATCCATGCGACCCTGATCCACAGACGGGCCGGCCGGACAACCGGCCGGCCCGCCCCCTTCCCGAACCCCTTCCCGCCTGAGAGGACATCGCGATGACGACGACCAAGGACCATCCGAACAAGGCCGCGCTGTCCCAGGCTATTCGGGACGGGGAGATCGACACCCTCATCGTGGCCCTGACCGACATGCAGGGCCGGCTCATGGGCAAGCGGGTCCAGGGCCAGGCGTTCCTGAGCGGCGCCATCGACCATGGCGCGCACTTCTGTACGTACCTGCTGGGCACCGACATGGAGATGAACACGCCCGACGGCTTCCAGCTCATGAACTGGGAGACGGGCTACGGCGACTGGATCGCCGACCCGCTGTGGGACAGCTATCGGGTCGTCCCGTGGCTCGAGAAGACGGCCATCGTCCTGTCGGACACGGTGGACCACCACGGGCACGAGATCGCGGTCTCCCCGCGAACCATGCTCAAGCGCGTCGTCGAGAAGGCCGCCGACATGGGATTCCGGACCATGGCCGGTTCGGAGTACGAGTACTACCTCCTCGCCGATACCTACCAGCAGGCATGGGACAAGGGCTACGTCGGGCTGGAGAGGTTCGGCTACTACAACGAGGACTACCACCTCCTGCAGGCCACCAAGGGCGAGCCCATCCACGGCAAGCTCCGCAACCTCATGACCGAGGCTGGGATTCCGGTCGAGTTCAGCAAGGGCGAGGCGGCGCCCGGCCAGCACGAGGTGAACATCCACTACACCGATGTGCTCGAGATGGCCGACTGGTCGGTCCTCTTCAAGCACGGGGCGAAGGAGATCGCATACCTCAACGGGATGGGCCTGACCTTCATGGCCAAACCCGATCACACCTGGACCGGATCGAGCGGCCACCTCCACATGTCCCTGTGGGACAAGACCGGCAAGAAGGCCCTGTTCTACGACCCCAAGGCAGAGCCGTACGGGATGTCCAAGACCATGCGCCACTTCCTGGGCGGGATGATGAAGTACTCGCGCGAGCTCTCCATCTTCTGGGCCTGGAACGTGAACTCGTACAAGCGCTACGCGGTGGCGTCCTGGGCACCGGTCAACGTGGTGTGGGGCCGGGACAACCGGACGACCGGCTTCCGGATCGTGGGTGACGAGTCAGGGCTCCACGTCGAGAACCGCTTCCCCGGCGGCGACATGAACCCGTACCTGACCTACGCGGCCGTGATCGGGGCCGGACTGCTGGGGATCGAGCGCGAGATCGAGCCGCCCGAGGAGTACGTGGGCAACGGCTACGTGGCCACCGGCTGCGACCGAATGCCGCGCGCGCTGCACGAGGCCATCCGGGAGCTCGAGGCGAGCGAGGCAGCGGCCGACATCTTCGGGCCCAACGTGGTGGCCCACTACCTGAACGCGGCGCGTGTCGAGCAGGAGACCTACGACGCGATCGTCCATCCATGGGACCGCGAGCGCTTCCTGGAGCGGGGCTGACCCATGCGACTGAGCGACAAGGTCGCCGTCATCACCGGCGCCGGCAGCGGGATGGGCCGCACCGCGGCCCTGATGTTCGCCGCCGAGGGCGCCAAGGTGGTGGTCGCCGAGTTCGACGAGCGGGCCGGCAACGAGACCGTCGAGCAGGTCACGGCCGCGGGCGGAGACGCCGTGTTCGTGAGGACCGATGTCTCGTCAGAGACCGATGCGGCCGCCATGGTGGCGGCCGCCATGGATCGGTATGGGCGGCTGGACGTGCTCTACAACAACGCCGGCGTCATGCCCGAGCCGGACCACTCGGTCATCGACACCGAGGTCGCGGTCTGGGACCACGTCATGGCGGTCAATGTGCGGGGCGTGTTCCTGGGCTGCAAGTACGCCATCCCCCGCATGCTGGAGCAGGGCTCCGGATCGGTCATCAACATCAGCTCGTTCGTGGCCCTGCTGGGGTGCTCGGTTCCGCAGGATGCGTACACAGCCTCGAAGGGCGCCGTGCTGAGCCTCACCCGGTCGCTGGCCGTCCAGTTCGGTGGGCAGGGCGTCCGTTCGAACGCCATCTGCCCGGGGCCGATCGAGACGCCGCTGCTCATGGACTGGCTCCTCAAGGACGAGGCAGCCAAGAACCTGCGCCTGGCCCGCAACCCGACCGGGCGGTTCGGAAAGCCCGAGGAGATCGTGAACGTGGCCGTATACCTCGCGTCCGATGAGTCGCGCTGGACGAACGGCGCCCACTTCGTCATCGACGGCGGAATCAGCGTCAACTACTTCTAGGCCGGAACCTCGGTCGCAGCTGAGTCCTGGCACGCATGTATCGGCCAAGATGGAGAGGCATCGTGGCTGCCTGAGTCTCCACACGACTCATTCAGTCACGCATTGGCCAATCTGATCAGTCTCGACGCCTCGCGCCCCCATGGCAAAGCCCCTGGTTGTCCGATACATGCACCCCGCGCATCAGATGCGATGAGGGAGGGCCGTCGGGTGTCGGGGATATACTCGGGCCCCTGATGACGACCGAGACGACCACACCGGCTGACGCTGCCCCGAGCGTGGGCGCCATGCAGATGATCATCGGGGGCGAGCACGTGGACGCCGCCGACGGGCAGACCTTCGAGGTCATCAACCCTGCCACCGGAGCGGTCATCGCCACGGCCCCCATGGGCGGCCCCGAGGACGTCAACCGGGCGGTGGCCGCCGCCCAGAAGGCGCTCGACGACCCCAAGGGCTTCTCGTCGTGGTCTGCCGCCAAGCGGGGCCGCGCCCTCCAGAAGCTGAGCAACCTGGTCAAGGACCACCTCGAGGAATTGGCCCAGCTGGAGAGCCGCAACGTGGGCAAGCCCATCTCCGGCGCCCGCGGGGAGGCACTCGGGGTCAGCCTCGTGTTCGAGTACTACGCCGGGGCGGCCAACAAGCACTTCGGCGAGACGATCCCCACCAGCCGACCGGGCCTGGACTTCACGCTCCGCGAGCCGATCGGTGTGGTGGGCCTGATCGTGCCGTGGAACTTCCCGATGAACATGGCGTCGTGGAAGCTCGGCCCCGCCCTGGCCACGGGGAATGCCTGCATCCTGAAGCCCGCCTCGTACACGCCACTGACCGCGCTGCGCCTCGGCGAGCTGGCGCTAGAAGCCGGATTCCCGGCCGGGATCGTGAACGTGGTGACGGGTCCGGGCGGCACGGCGGGAGCCGCCATCGCGGCCCACCCGGGCGTGGGCAAGGTGGCCTTCACGGGCGAGACGACGACAGGCCAGGAGATCCTCCGCCTGGCGGCGGGGAACGTGAAGAAGGTGAGCCTCGAGCTGGGCGGCAAGAGCCCGAACATCGTCTTCGCCGACGCCGACCTGGACCGATTCGCCCGCGAGTCCCCGTACGCGGTGTTCGACAACGCCGGCCAGGACTGCTGCGCGCGGAGCCGGATCTTCGTCGAGGCATCGGTCCATGACGAGGTGGTGGCCGCCTTCACCGAGGCCACCCGCAACGTAAAGGTGGGCGACCCGGCGGATGACAAGACCGAGATGGGGAGCCTGGTCAGCCAGCGCCAGCGCGAGCGGGTGGCGGACTACATCCAGGTCGGGCGGGACGAGGGCGCGGAGCTCGCGTACGGCGGGGATGCTCCAACCGGCGATCCGTTCGACGGCGGCGCGTACCTGATGCCCACCATCTTCGATGGCTGCCGGACCGACATGCGGATCGTGCGCGAGGAGATCTTCGGCCCGGTGGTGGCCATCATCCCCTTCGCGGACGAAGCCGAGGCCGTGCGCCTGGCCAACGACACGCCGTACGGGCTGTCGGGATCGGTCTGGAGCCGGGACATCGGAAGGGCCATCCGGGTCGCCAAGGGCCTCAAGGCCGGTGTGCTCTCGGTGAACTCCAACAGCAGCGTCCACACCGAGGCTCCGTTCGGCGGCTACAAGATGAGCGGGATCGGGCGGGAGTTGGGGATGGGGGCGCTCGACCTGTTCACCGAGGTCAAGAACGTCTTCGTCGACCTGACCTGAGCGTTGACTCCGCCTCCGTTCCAGCTCCCCAAGGTCCGGCCCGCTCCCCTCACAGCACGCCGCTTCGCCGCGCTCGTGGCGGGCAAGGCCGCGGCCAGCGCCACCCGGCTGGCTGGGCGGGGTGGCGGAACCTCCCTCCCGGGGATGGTGGCCCGACGGGTGGACCCGGCCATCCTGGCCGACCTGGTTGGCGAGCGCGGGATCCCCGTCATTGCCATCACCGGCTCGAACGGAAAGACGACGACCGCCCGTTTCACCGCGGCCCTGCTCCGCGCGGCCGGGTTGCCGGTCGCCCATAACCAGGCCGGCGCCAACCTCGTCCAGGGAGTGACCTCCCTGGCGGTGGCCACGGCCGACCTGCGTGGCCACATGCCGCCCGTGGTCCTGGTCAGCGAGATCGACGAAGGCGCGCTACCGCTGGTCGCGCCCGAGATCCGGCCCCGCGCGGTCCTCGTGACCAACCTGTTCCGCGATCAGCTGGATCGGTACGGCGAGATCTACGCGGTCGCCGACCTGTTCGAATCGGTCGCGGCCGGGCTGCCCGCGGACAGCGTGCTGGTCGTGAATGCCGATGACCCGATCGTGGCCGGGCTGGCTCCCGGACGTCTGGGACGACGCGTTACGTTCGGGATGGACCTCGCCGCGTCCACGGACACCATCACCCGGGCCGCTGACACGATCCGCTGCCCGGCATGTCGGGCGGACCTCGTCTACGACAAGGTCTACCTCTCGCACATGGGCGCGTGGCATTGCGACGCCTGCGGCCTGACCCGCCCCGAGCTGGACGTGGCGGTGACCGCGGTCGAGGTCCACGGGCTGGCCGAGACCCGCTTCACCGTCCGCACCCCGGACCGCGTCCTGGACCTGACGGTCCCCCAATCGGGCGTCCACGTCGCGTACGACGCGGCGGCGGCCATCGCCCTCGCATACGGCCTGGGCGTGTCGCTGGAGCATGCGGCGGAGGCGCTGGCGGTGGTGGGTCCCGCCTTCGGGCGGCTGGAGCGGATCACGGCCGGTGACCGCCAGATCGTGTTGGGCTTCGCGAAGAACCCCACCTCGTACAACACCACCCTGCGCGCCCTGGCCACCGAGGGCCTGCCCGAACAGCTGTTGATCGCCGCCAGCAACACGCTGGTGGACGGCGAGGACTTCGGCTGGCTATGGGACGTGGAGTTCGAAAGCGCCGTCCCGCATATCCAGGCCGCCACGGTGTCCGGCCTCCGGGCGGACGAGCTCGCCAACCGGCTGAAGTACGCCGGCCTGGATCCGGCGCGGATCACGGTGATCGAAGATCGCGTCCCGGCGCTGGACGAGGCACTGGAGCGGGCGGGACCGGGCGGGACCCTGACCATCCTGGCCGGCTACACGCCCACCATCGAGCTCCGCGAGGAGATGCGCCGTCGCGGCTGGGTTGGGCGATACTGGGCCGCATGACCGACACCGCGTACCCCACGCTGCGGATCGCCCACCTCTATCCCTCGCTGCTCAACGTGGCAGGCGACGGCGGCAACGTGATGGCCCTCGTCCAGCGCTGCGCCTGGCGCGGCATCCCCACCGAGGTCGTCAACGTGGAGCAGGGCGACAAGCCGGACTTCACGACCTTCGACCTGATCCTGTTCCATGGCGGGCAGGACGTGGAGATGGAGGTCGTCGCTGCGGACCTGGGGCTCAAGGTGCCGTCCCTCCGTGAAGCTGCGGACCAGGGGGTGGTGATCTTCGCGGTGTGCGCTGGGCTCCAGCTCCTGGGCAACCGGTACACCCCGTCCAACGGAGAGGCACTCGAAGGCGCAGCCATCCTGGACCTGGAGACGCACGGCGGACCTGAGCGCTTCATGCAGCACGCCGCCGTCGAGGTGACCCTGAACGGCGAGACGGGCACGGTCGTCGGCTTCGAGAACCATTCGGGCCAGACCATCCTCGGTCCCGCCGCCCGGCCGTTCGGGACGATGGTCGCCGGAGCGGGCAACAACGGCAGCGACGGGACGGAGGGCGCCGTCCGCGACCACGTGTACGCCACCTATCTCCACGGACCGGTGCTCCCCAAGAACCCGTGGCTGGCCGATCAGCTGATCAAGATCGCGCTCGAGCGACGGATGGGCCACCCGGTGAAGCTCGCTCCCCTGGACGACGAGGCGGAGACGCGTGCCCACGAGGTGACCCTGGCCAAGGCCCTCCGCAACCGCGGGCAGCGGACCGCGGTCACCCCCGCCGAGCTGGTTCGCAACCGCTAGTTCCGGGCCAAAAAAACTCGTTGACGGCGCCGAAAGGCGGCGCCCATACTCGCGCCCGAACCGCGCCCGCGGGGCTGCTGTCCGTGGGTCGCTGATCCTGTGTCCCTCGCGTCTGGGATTCGCCCAATACCGATGGAGGAGGCCCCGCCTTGACTGTGGATCAGTCCAAGACCGAGCAGATCGCTCGCGATGACGCCCACCTGGAGTCGCTGGGCATCAAACCCCAGCTGAGCCGGAAACTGGGCTTCTTCGCGAACTTCGCCCTGGCATTCAGCTTCATCAGCGTCTCCACCGGGTCGTTCGGGAACTTCGGATACGGCTTCGGCATGGGCGGTCCGATGATGTTCTGGACCTGGTTCGTGATCATCATCGGTCAGACACTGGTGGCCCTGGTCTTCGCGGAGCTCGCCAGCCACTTCCCGGTGGCGGGGTCAATCTACCAGTGGTCGAAGCGACTCTCGAACCGGACACTGGGCTGGTTCACCGGCTGGTTCTACTTCTGGGCGCAGGTCGTGACCGTGACTGCGGTGGCGGTCATCGTGGCCTTCGCGGTCGATGGCCTCCTCGGCAGTCCGATGGTCGGCGAGAACGAGTTCCTCGCATCGCCGGACCCGACCGGTTTGACGACGATGTTCACCTTCATCGCGCTGGTCGCCCTCGTCATCACCACCCTGATCAACGCGTTCGGCGTCCGGCTGCTGTCGATCCTCAACAACATCGGGGTCGCAACCGAGATCCTGGGCATGCTGGTCTTCGCGCTGATCCTCCTGTTCTTCGCGAACAACCAGTCCACTGACGTCCTGTTCCAGACGTTTGGCGCCGAGGACGCGAACAACGGAAACATGTTCGCGACCTTCCTGGTCGGGTTCTACATGTCCGTGTTCATCGTGTACGGCTTCGACACCGCTGGAACGTTCGGCGAGGAAACCGTGGACGCCAGCCGAAGGGCCCCGATGGGCGTCCTGTCGTCGATCTGGATCAGCGGCGCCGTGGGCGTCGTGTTCCTCTTGGCGGTCATCCTCTCGATCAAGGACATCCCGGCGCGGATGGCCGGCGGACTGTCGGGCGCCGAGTTCCCGATCGCGACGACCATTCTCGACAACCTGAACCAAACACTCGTGGGCGATCTCACCCTGGGAGAGGTCTACCTGGCGGTCATTACCGTCTCGGTGTTCGTGTGCACCCTGGCCATCCACGGCGCGGCCTCGCGAATGATGTTCTCCATGAGCCGCGACCGACACCTTCCCGGTGGACGGGTCTGGGGCCACGTCAACGGACGGTTCAAGACCCCGGCCAACGCCGTCGTCGCGGTGGGCGTCCTGGCCGCGATCCCGATCCTGCTGGTCGGACCGCTGGGCGGCTACAACCTGTCGATCGCCGCGACGGGGCTCATCTACCTGAGCTACTTCCTGTGCAACCTGGGCGTGGCCCTCGCCCGTCGCAAGGGCTGGCCGCACAAGAAGGCCTGGTTCAACCTCGGCCGCTGGGGGATGCCGATCAACATCCTTGCCCTCCTGTGGGGCGGCTTCATGATCATCAACATCGCCCTGTGGAATGACCCGAATCTCTTCGGCGATTTCGGGACCGGAACCAGGGCGCTCTGGAACCCGTTCATCAACGGCGGGATTTTCCAGTGGGACGGCCAACCCCTGTCAGGGCTGCCCGCGTGGCCCCTGTACGAGGCCATGGTCGGAACCCTGCTCGTGATTGGCACGCTGTACTACGTGATCGCGATCCGAGGCACGAAGCACGATATCGAGTCCGATGTGGCGACGGGGGAAACGGTCATCGGATAGCCTCTCTCCAGCCCGCCCAAGGCGAGCGGCTCGGCGCTCCGGCGCTCGAGCCGCTCGCGTTTTCCGGCCACTTCCGAGGAATCCGCGTTGACCGATTCGCTTCCACAGCCGGCGCCGGCTCAGCCCGATGACGAACCGCTCCAGGGCGAGCTGGCGGAGCACCTGACGGACGCGCTCCAGCGCGTCCCGGAGACGGCCGGACGCGACCTGACCTTCACCGCCGCTCTCGGGCGGGATCACGAACCGGAACTTCCTGATCACCCTCGCCGGCGAGGCGGATCGGTACGTCATCCGCCTGGCAGGCAACGACACGTTCCTGCTGGGCATCAGCCGCGAGGTGGAGCACGCCGCCACCGTGGCCGCCGCGGGGGTGGGGGTCGGCCCCGAGGTGGTCGCCTTCATCAAGCCCGAGGGCTACCTCGTCACCCGGTTCATCACCGGTCAGCCGGTCAGCGAGGACGCCGTGCGCGATCCCGCCACCCTGGCCCGCGTGGCCGACTCCATCCGTCGCGTCCACGGCGGCCCGGCCATCCCCGGCCTGTTCGTCCCACTGCGGATCTGCGACGCGTACCACGCCCTGGCGACGGCCCGCGGCGTGCCCGAGCCGGCCGGCTGGGACGCGGCCCGGGCAACGGGACGGCGGATCGAGCGCGCCCTGCTGGATGCGCCGCTCCCCCTGGCCCCGTGCCACAACGACCTGCTGAACGCGAACTTTATCGACGATGGCGAGCGGATCCGGATCGTGGACTGGGAGTACGCCGGGATGGGCGACCTGTTCTTCGACCTGGGCAACTTCAGCATCAACCACCAGCTGAGCCCCGAGCAGGACGTCACCTTCCTGTGCGCGTACGACCGGACCGATGCGCCCGATCCCGCGCGCCTCGCGCGCCTGACGCTCATGCGCGTCGTGTCCGACTTCCGCGAGGCGATGTGGGGCGTGCTCCAGCAGGCGATCAGCACCCTGGACGTGGACTTCGTGGCGTACGCGGACGAGCATTTCGATCGGTTGCTCCGGCATGCGGCGGATCCGCGCTTCGAGGATGCCCTGCGCGAGGTCGCCGGTGGCTGAGGCTCATGGCTGACGCCACGCGCGTCGTGATCATCGGCGGGGGCGTGGGCGGGACCGCCATTGCCTACCACCTCGCCCACCTGGGCTGGACCGAGGTCGTCCTCCTCGAACGGTCCGAGCTGACGAGCGGATCCACCTTCCACTCCGCGGGCCTGGTGGGCCAGCTGCGGGCCAGCCCGACCCTGACCCGGATGATGGTCGACTCGGTGGACACCTACCGCCAGCTCCAGGCCGAGACCGAAGTGGATCCCGGCTGGCGCGAGGTGGGCTCGCTCCGCCTGGCATCCAGCCCTGAGCGGATGGAGGAGCTGCGCCGCCAGGCCGGCTGGGCGAAGGCCTACGGACTCGAGATGGCGCTGGTGTCGGCGGACGAGGCGCAGGCCCGCTTTCCGCTCATGTCCACCGAGGGCGTGCTCGGCGCGGCGTGGCTGCCGACCGACGGCTACCTCGATCCCTCGGGCCTGACACAGGCCCTCGCCGCGGGGGCGCGCCAGCGGGGCGTGGACATTCGGACCCGGACCCGGGTGACCGCCATCACGGTCGAGAATGGGCGCGTCCACGGCGTGGAAACCGATGCCGGACCGATCCAGGCCGAGGTCGTCGTCAACGCGGCGGGCATGTTCGCGCCGGAGGTCGGCCGCCTGGCCGGGGTGGCCGTCCCGATCATTCCGTTCGCGCACCAGTACCTGGTCACGGAGCCCGTCGAGGGCGTGACCCCGGACCTCCCGCAGCTCCGTGACCCGGATCACCTGGTCTACTTCCGGCCCGAGGTGGCGGGCCTCGTGATGGGCGGCTACGAGCGCGATCCTGCCGCGTGGGGACTGGATGGCATCGCGCCGGACTTCAACGGCAAGCTCCTGCCGCCTGACTGGCCGCGATTCGAGGAGATCAGCCGCGGCGCCGTCCACCGTGTGCCGGCCATGGCCAGCGCCGGGGTGCGACAGCTCATCAACGGACCCGAGGGCTTTACGCCCGACAACGAGTTCATCCTGGGCGAGACCGAGGTGCGCGGCTTCTGGGTCGCCGCTGGCTTTTCCGCCCACGGGATTGCCGGCGCCGGCGGGATGGGTCGCCAGGTCGCGCATTGGATCGTGGACGGCGAGCCGGAATACGACCTGTGGAAGATGGACATCCGCCGCTTCGGGGCGCAGTACCGATCACGGGCGGTGGTCCAGGCGCGGGCCACCGAGAACTACGCGACGTACTACGACATCCACTACCCCAACGAGGAGCGCCAGTCCGCCCGTCCGCTCCGCCTCTCCCCGACCTACGCGCGACTGACGGAACTGGGATGCGCGTTCGGGGAGAAGTCCGGCTGGGAGCGACCGAACTGGTTCGAGAGCAACGCGCCGGCCGGCGACCTGGCCCTGCGGCCCCGCGGATGGGCCGGCCACCACTGGTCGCCCGCGATCGAGGCAGAAGCGATGGCCACCCGCACCACGGCTGCCCTGTTCGACGAGACGAGCTTCTCGAAGATCGAGATCAGCGGGCCGGGCGCGCTCGCCTTCCTGCAGCGCCTGTGCGCGAACGACATGGATCGGCCCATCGGTCGGATCACGTACACCCAGATGCTGAACCGACGGGGTGGGATCGAGTGCGACTTCACGGTGACCCGCCTCGAGGCGGATCGGTTCTTCATCGTGACCGGCACCGCCTTCGGCAACCACGACCTCGGCTGGATCCGGTCACACGCTCCCGACGACGGCAGCGTGACCGTGACCGATCTGACCTCCGCGCGGGCGTGCCTCGGGATCTGGGGTCCGCGCGCGCGGGACATCGTGGCCGCGACCAGCACCGATGACTGGACGAACGACGCGTTTCCCTACCTGAGCGCCCGCCAGGTCAGCGTCGGCCCGGTCCCCGTGCTGGCGCTGCGGGTCACGTACGTCGGGGAGCTGGGCTGGGAGCTCTACGCTCCCATGGAATACGGCCTCGTCCTGTGGGACACGCTGTGGGCAGCCGGGAAGCCGCACGGCATGGTGGCCGGTGGCTACCGCGCCATCGAGGCACTCCGCCTCGAGAAGGGCTACCGGGTGTGGTCGAGCGACATCACGCCCGACGACACCCCCGACCAGGCGGGGCTGGGGTTCGCCGTGCGGATGGGCAAGTCAGTGCCATTCATCGGTCGCGACGCGCTCGAAGCCGCCCGGGCGAGCGGGGCGGATCGGCGCCTGTGCTGCCTGGTCCTCGACGAGCCGCTGGCCGTGGCACTGGGCAACGAGCCGATCCGGATCGGTGAGCAGATCGTGGGGCGCGTGACGTCTGGCGGGTACGGGTACACCGTCGGGGCCAGCATCGCCTTCGGCTACCTGCCCGTGGGGCAGACCGAGGTGGATCAGCGGGTCGAGGTCGAGATCTTCGGGGAGTGGGTGGGCGGATCGGTCAGGGCCGAGCCGCTGTTCGACCCGAAGGGGGATCGGATCCGGGCCTGACCTACTCGGCAGCCGCGCGGCGGATGGCCGCGTGGGTGCGCGCCGCCTCCACGAACGATGCCCACAGCCGCTCGAACACCGGTGAGGTGAACTCGGTGCGCTCGGGGTGGCTCTGGATGCCCATCACCCATCGGTTCGGGTTGGCGTCCTCGATGGCCTCCACCAGGTCGCCCTCGGCATGCGCGCTGTAGCCGCTGATGTTCAGCCCGTTCCCCACCTGGTCAGGTCGAACGGCCTGGTGGTGGTACGTGTTGACCGAGGCGATCGTCTCGCCCAGCAGCTCGGCCAGGCGCGTTCCCGCCTCGATCTCCATGTCGTGGGCCTTGGCCTCCGGGGCGGGGTAGGCCGGGCTGGTGTGGCCCTCGATGTCCTGGACCAGCGCTCCGCCACGGAACACGTTGATGGCCTGCATCCCGCGGCACACCCCGAAGATCGGGACGTCCTGCGCTTCGGCGGCGGCGAAGGCGGCCTGCTCCAGGGCGTCGCGCCCGGGCTCCACCACGGTCGTCGGATCGGGCTCCTCGCCGTACAGCGCGGGCGCCAGATCCGCGCCGCCGGACAGCAGCAGGCCGTCCATCGTGGCGAAGGCCGCCTCGCGGTCCGCGGGGCTGCTGTCCTCGTCCAGCACGACCACGTCACCGCCGTGCCGAGCCACCGCCTCGAAGTAGCGGTCGTTCTTCTGCCAGGCCACTTCCTCGTTCGCCGCGTGCTCCGGCGACTGGACGGTGACGACGATTCGCGGGGGACGATCCATGTCGCGATGGTACGCCGGCATCGTCCCGCCGGACCGGCCGGCGGGCAGATTCCTGCGACTCCGCTAGGCTGTCCCGACACATGACCGATTCGCGTCGTCTTCGACTGCCCATCGTCCTGCTCGTCGTGGGCCTGCTGGCCGTCGCAACGGCGTGCGCGCCACCGAGCGGGTCCGCGTGCGGCCTGGTGGACTACGCGAACACCATCCAGACCGATGTCGACACCCTCTCCGGCCTCGATGCGGCGCAGGTCGCCACCGCCGGAACCCCGGACAACCTGACCGCGCTGGCCACCCTGGACACGCTGGACGCCACCGTTGCCGAGGCACAGACGGCGCTCGACGCGGCATCCGATGACGACGTGGGAGGCGCGGTCCGTGCCTCGTTCCAGGGAGTGCTCGATGCGACCTCCTCCGCCAGCTCGTCCCTGCGGTCCGCCATCGCGGCGGGCGACGAGGGCGAGGTGAGCCTCGCACTGACCGGCCTCAGCGCCGTTTCGGTTGCGATTTCCGCATTCACGGGCCTGGTCAACGGGGTCATCGGGGAAGGCTGCCCGGGAGCATCCGCGAGCGCGTCAGCGGCGGCAACCATCGAGCCGACGCCGACCCTTGAGCCCACCCCCGCGCCCACGGCGACACCTATTCCCCCGACCGCGACACCAGAACCGACCGCGACGCCCGCGCCAACGGCCACGCCACAGGAATCCGAGACCGAGACGCCCGAGGCAGCTACGCCAACCGCCGCTCCGACGGCCACGCCGGCGCCGACTCCGACACCCACGCCAACGCCGACACCCACACCAAGCCCGTCCCCAACGCTGAGCCCAACCATCGAGCCCAGCCCGACGGCCTCGGAGCCACCCTCACCGGATGACGAGGGCAGCGGGCTGCTGCCGTGGATCCTGGTGCTGGGCGCCGGTGGTCTGGGTGCTGCCATCGTCGTGCTGTGGTACATGAACCGCGACGAAGAAGGCGAAACCCCACCCGACGATCTGGGTGGACCTGACGATGGCACGGGATCGGACGACGCCACGACCGTGACGCCGGAGGTTCCTCCGCCGGCAGCCCCCCCGCCGCCCCCGCAGGGTCCTCCGACTCCCCCAACGTCGCCTCAGCGCTGACCTGGCGACGCCCAGACGGGTGGATCAGCTCGTCGCTGCGGCCACGACGCTATAGAAGCTAATCACTGCCACGGTGAGTTGGACGCACAGCGCGAGCGCGTAGGCGGCAACCGACACGAATACGATCGCGTTCGCGGCGAACAGCAGACAGGCAATAGGGCCGAGGGCAAACAGCAACTGGCCGCTTCGCGAGCGAAAGGCATCGGTCCTGACGAGCTGACGGGCCCGCACGACCACCACCGTGGTGGCATACAGGGCAACAGCAGCACTCGACAGGACGATTGCGGTGCGGGCGTCGTCGAGCCACGCGAACACGATCACGAGTAGCAGGCTCTCGAACACCACGTTGAAGCTCGTCGAGACGATCGCCCGCTGCCGGATCCGGTGGTCTGGACTCCACGAGCCGCCTGGCGGCGTCAGGGCGGACGTCACCGCCGTGAATCCGGCGATCACGACCGCAATCTGGGCGATCCCGAGGAGCAGCGCTTCGCTCGGCACGCGCGGCAGTGTACGCCCGGACCTTTCGGTTCAACGTGAACGGTGGAGCCGAAGGTGGGATTCGAACCCACGACCGACGGTTTACGAAACCGTTGCTCTACCCCTGAGCTACTTCGGCCTGGCGCCGCGCGATTCTACCGCCTGATCCTTCACACGCCAGATGGGTCCGTTACCCTCGGATCGCATGACCAATGAAGCGCCTGCCCTCCGCTCGCCCACCCCGGCTGACTACGACGCGCTGATCGGGCAGGTCAATGACTGGTGGGGCGGTCGCGAGATGCGCCACCTCCTGCCGCGCCTCTTCTTCCAGCATTTCGCCCCGCTGTCGTTCGTCGTGGACGGCGATGGCGAGGCGGGACCCATCGCGTTCCTGATCGGCTTCGTCTCCCAGACGGACCCGGACCTGGGCTACATCCACTTCGTGGGCGTCCACCCCGATCATCGACGCGAGGGGCTGGGCGGGCTCATGTACGAGATCCTTCTTCGACGAAGGCCCGGTCGCTCGGCGTCCGGCGGGTGATGGCCCTCACTTCGCCAGTCAACCGCACGTCCATCGCGTTCCATCGGTCGATGGGCTTCACCCCGCACGCCGGCCCGGCCGAGGCGGACGGGATCCCGTTCCAGCCGGACTACGACGGACCGGGCGACGATCGGGTGGTGTTCGAGCGACCGATCTGACTCAGGCCGTGGGCGCGGCCCAGCCGTGGAGCAGCTCGTCGTGGTACCGCGGCCCGCGATCCAGGGTCTTCGGGATGGGCGCCATCTTGGCCCGGCCCCGCTGGACGAGGGCGAAGTAGGGGCACAGGTCGGTGAGCGGGCACACGCCGCAGATGGGCCGCGGGGCGCGGCACACCTCGCGTCCGTGGCGGATGAGCAGGACGTGGCCCGCGTACATGGATTCCGGCGGGACGACCTCCTCGAGCAGGTCGTGGGCACGGGTCAGATCGGTCCGCCGGGGAATGAGGCCCAGCCGCTCGGCGACGCGGTAGACGTGGGTGTCCACCGGCAGCGCGGGCCGGCCGAACGCGAACAGGAGGACGATCGAGGCAGTCTTCCGTCCGATCCCCGGCAGCGCGACCAGCCAGTCCCGCGCCTGGTCAAGCGGCCACTCCGCCAGGAACCCCAGGTCCCAGGTCCCGTGCGTCGCATCGCTGACCTCGGCCAGGACGTGCTGGATGCGCCGGGACTTGGTGGGGGCCAGGCCCCCGGGGCGGATCACGTCCTCCAGCTCATCGGTCGGGGCAGCGAGGACCGCGTCCCAACTCGAGTAGGCGGCCTGCAGGGCGACGAACGCGCGGTGCGAGTTCGTGTCCGCCGTGTTCTGGGCCAGGATGGTCAGGACGAGCTCGGCAACCGGGTCCAGGCGGGGGCCCGACCAGGTGGGCCAGCCGTACCGCTCGGCCAGGCGGTCGAGGATGGGACCGATGCGCTGGCGCCGCACGCGGCGCTGCGCGGCGAGCCGGCGGCGCTTGGCGGCCGCCTTGGCAGCCTTCGCAGTCGTCTTGGGCGATGCCTTGGTGGCCACCCTCAGCGACGAGCGCCCAGGCGCCGGCCGATGCCGATGGTCCGGGCCACCCGGGCGGCGGCATTGGCGAGGAGGCGCTCCGTATCGAGCATCGCGGAGTCCAGTTCGACGGGGCGGTCGATGATCGGCTGGACGACGGCGAATGCCCCCGACGCCTCGAGGATCTCGGCGCCGGGGCCGAGACCACCACACAGGAGGGCCACCGGGATGCCCCGCGCGTGCTGCGCGACGCCCAGCGCCGCCTTGCCGGCCAGGGTCTGCTCGTCGGCCCGTCCCTCGCCGGTCAGGACCAGGTCGGCGTCCTGGAGGGCGGCGGTCAGCCCCACCAGCTCCGCGACCTCCTCGACTCCGGGATGGACGACCGCCGCGGTGAAGCCCAGCAGCCCGGCCGTCGTGCCGCCCGCGGCACCGGCCCCGGCCACGTCGGTCACGTCCCGCCCGGTGGCCCGCCGGATCTCGGCGCCCCAGCGGGCGAGGGCGGCATCGAGCACGGCCACGGTGGCCGTGTCGGCGCCCTTCTGGATCGCGAACGTCGCCGATGCCCCGGCTGGCCCGGTCAGCGGGTTGGTGACGTCCGAGGCAATCACGATCTCCGTTTCGGCGAGGCGTGGATCGAGGTCGTCCACCTCGACGTGATCAAGGTTCGACAACGCGGCGCCGCCATCGGGCAGCTGCTCGCCTCGCGCGTCCAGGAGCCGGAGCCCGAGCTCCACCAGCAGTCCCGCACCGCCGTCCGTGGTCGCCGAGCCGCCCAGCCCCACCACGATCCGTCGCGCGCCCGCATCGAGGGCCGCGCGAATGATCCGGCCCGTACCGCGGGTCGAGGCAACGCGCGCGTTCGCGGGCGTGCGCTCGGCAACCGAGAGACGGGCCAGGCCGCTGGCCTCGGCCATCTCGACGAACGCGGACGACCCGCCGTCCATGGCCAGCCAGGCCGCCTCAACCGGACGCCCCAACGGGTCCACCGTGGCGCACACCTGCCGCGTGACCTGCTCGCCCTGTGCGGCCGCGATGGCGGTCAGCGTCCCCTCGCCGCCATCCGCCATGGGGATGCGCAGGATCGTGTCGTCCGGTCGGATCGAGGCCCAGCCGCGGGCGATCGCCTCGGCCACGGCGACCGAGTCCAGCGCCCCACCGAAGGAGTCGGGCGCGACCACCACCCGCAGGGGGCTCACGAGCTGAGCTCCTTGCGCCGGGCCAGGTAGGCGGGGATGGTGTTCATCGGCGGGCGAATGGCGTCACCCACCTCGCGTACCTCCAGGGTGAATCGGCCGTCCTCCTGGCGGATCTGCTTCATGCGCTCGCCCATATCGGTCAGCAGCTCCAGGCGCTGGCGCTCCTCCAGCTTGGTGATCGCCGCCTTGAGGATGACGAACGCCATCCGGGACAGGTCGGGCAGGGACTGGTTCCGGTGGATGCGGCGCTCGAGGTCCACCTGGCCGATCCCGGACAGGCCCACCTGATCGGCAATGTCGATGAGGAGACCGATTTCGACAGCGTAGCCGGTGAAGAACGGCACCGATTCGAGCAGCTCGCGTCGTCCTGCGTACTCCCCCGAGAGGGGCTGGATGACCCCGGACAGCTCGGGGAAGAACAGGTTGATCAGGGGCCGCGCGGTGAGCTCGGTGACCCGCCCACCCTGGTCCGGCTGGAGCTGCCCGCCACTGACGATGGGACGCTGGTAGAAGCCCTTCACGTACTGGATCCGTGGCTCGCGCAGAAGCGGGCCCAGCAGGCCGTACACGAAGCGGGGCTGGATATTGCGGATGTCGGTGTCGACCCATACCACCAGGTCGCCGCGCAGCTCGTACAGGCTCTTCCACAGGGCCTCGCCCTTCCCCACGTACGCGCCCAGCTCGGGGAGGATCTCGTCGTGCTGGCGGACGGCGGCGCCCAGCTCGCGGGCAATCTCGACCGTGCGGTCGGTGGAGGCCGAGTCGACGACGAGCAGCTCGTCAACCAGCGGGACGCGGTCCATGAGCGCCTCGCGGATGCGTCGGATGGTCAGGCCAATCGTCTTCTCCTCGTTGAGGGTCGGGAGGCCCACGCTGATCGTCAGGCCCTGCCGCTCCTTCAGGTCCACCAAGCGATGGAGGTCGCGAAACTCGCTGGCGTGGAACGTGTTCTCCGCGAACCACCGGTCGACAACGGTCGGCAGGGTGCTGCTCTCCTCGAACGCGGCATCGGCCGCAGGGAGGCTCCCCGCCTCCGCCCGCAGGTGCTCGAACGTCCCCGCGGTGACGGGCTGTCGCGACTTCACCACCATCACCGTGGGGCGGGCACGGGACGCCACCGTCTCGGCCAGGCGCCCGAACAGGCGACGCCCGGTGCCGCTCCCCGTGGGTTCGGCCGCGGCCCCGACGACCACCAGGTCGTGGTGGGCCGACTCGCGCAGGATTGCGGCCCGCACGGTCTGGGCCTCGAGGACGAGCGGCTTGACCGTCACGCCGCGGGCATGGCGCTTGACCAGCCCGCTCAGCGCCGCCTCGCTGCGCGCAATCGCGTCCGGCCCGCCCCCCGGCGGCACGACGTGGAGCGCGACCAGCCGGGCACCGAACCCCCGGGCCAGGTCGGCCGCCAGGGTGAGGGCCAGCTCGGCATTGGGACCGCCGCGAATGGGGACCAGGATCGAGGACACCGTCCCGAGCCCGCGCTGCTTGATGACCGCGATGTCACACGGCGCGTCGCGGACGACCTCGTCGATCGTGGTCGAGAACACGGCCCGCGCCCGCTCACCCTTCGGCGGGGGCCCGCCCCAGCCGAAGATGACGAGGTCGGCCCCGATCTCGGCCACGGCCTCCACGATCCCATCCGAGGCCTGACGACCGATACGAACCGCGGTGCGGACCTCGACCGAGGCGTCGTCACGGAAATTCGGCACCCGCTGCAGCAGACGCCGCGCTTCGCGGGCGCGGTTTGCGCCCTCCGCGAGGGAGACGCCCTCGGGTACCTCGACGATGCCCAGGGCCGTGATCTCGGTCGCGCGCCGATGCGCCAGGTGGGAACCGATCCGGACCAGGTCCCGCGCGGTCCGCGGGTTGGCGAGCGGCATGAGGATCCGGTACGGCCCTCTTCGGGCGGCCATCAGGGCCGTTCCCCGGACGGGTCAGGGGCCTGCGCCTGCCAGGCGCGGACCAGCCACGGCTTGAGGTCCTCGAACTCGCGAGCCTGGGCCTCGACCAGGCGCTCCGCCTGGTCATCGGTCAGGTCGCGCACCTCGTTGATGAAGCCCGCCGTGCGCCCGAAATAGAGCCCCGTCAGCCCGGCCAGGAGCGCCTCGCGGTCCGTCCCGGGGCGCTGGAAGGCGAGCAGTGCGTCGAACAGGCAGCGGATCCACAGCTCCGAGGGGAAGGCAAAGGACCCCGGGTCGTCCACCGGCAGTGCCCGGACCCGCTCGAGCTGCTCCCCGGCCAGGACCCGCTTCCACACGGTCCGCTGGGCCAGCCGCGCGTTGTCGAACCCGTGCACGAGCGCGGCCTGGTCCACGGTGATCGGCTCGGGAGCGACGACCCGCTCGAAGCCGTACTCGGGCACCGCCTCCGAGCCCTTGATGGGCAGCCACTCGGCGGCCTGCTCCCCGGCCAGCCGGAAGAGGGTCCCGACCACCTGGCGGAACATCGGTCCGAGGTCGCCGGCCGGATCCTTTGGGTCGTGGACCTTGGCTCCCAGCCGGGTCTGACACACCGCGAACCCGCCGGCCAGGGCGTGGTGGGTCATCCAGATGTCGATCCCGAAGCGCGCCGTTCCCTCATCCCAGTCGGGAAGCTCGAGGAGCGCCTTGACCAGGTCCCGGCTGATCGCGAACTCGCCGCCAATGGGCTGGCGCAGGCGACGCCCGTACAGGGTCCGGGTGAGCGGATAGGCAATGTGGTTGGTGATCGTCCCGTCGTACTTGTGGCGGGCGTAGAGCGGGGCGACGTAGTCGTAGCCCCCCTTGAGGATCGGTCCGGCCAGGAGCTCGATCCACTCGGGCACGATGCTGCGCAGGTCCGAGTCGACCAGGACGAGTGCCTCCACCTTGAGCTCGCGCGCAACCTCCAGGAGCGCGCGGACGGCCGATCCCTTGCCGCTGGCTCCCCGGTAGGTGACCGCGATCCGTCGCAGCCGATGCGGGGGCCGGATGAGGATCATCTGCTCCAGGTAGTCGGGGCTCTCGGTCGTGACCGCCACCCGGGGCGTGTCGTCCGCCGAGCCGCCGTCCGCGTTCACGAGGACGGGGGTGAGGTCGGTGAAGTACTGGACCATCCCGGCGGTCGCGGCCCGCACCACGTACCCGATCGTGTCGGCATTCCCAAAGGATGGGATGCCCACCATGAGATCCGCCTGGCCCACCTTGCGCACGGCGCTCCAGCCGCGCGCATCCAGCGCGGAGGCGACCTTCACCGCTTGATCTCGCGCTTCTTGCGTCCCTTCCAGAACAAGTTCGTGGGCCCTGGCGCGCGATCGGGCTGGATGGCGATCACGATCCAATCCTCGGTCGCGGTCCCCGGCTGGTATCGCGAGTTGGCGTGCTTGGCGACCGCCTGGCGGAAGCCGTTCTCGTGCCACGCGTGGAACCACGACCCGAGCGGCATCTTGACCGATGGCGTGACCCGCAGCCGAACGCTCTCCGTGACGAGGCCCGACAGGAGCCTCCGCCGCTCCTGGTAGGGCACCTCGCCCAGGAACTCTCCGTCGATCTCGACCACGTCCACCACGACGAAGGCGCGCCGGGTCTCGAGCTCCGCGGGGTCGGGCCCCTCTTCGGGCAGGTCGCCGGCTTCGTCGGCCAGCGACTCTGACCACCGCTCGGCGGCCGAGCCGTGGCCGAGGAACGGTTGCGCGCTCCAGATCCCGTCGAGCACCGCCTGGTCGGCGTCCACCGACACGGCCAGCACCTCGGCCAACTCGCGATAGAAGTCGTCCACCGGGACCCCGGATCCATCGGTCAGGCGCACGGACCCGTCGTCGACGTGGGCCACCAGCCGCTCGCCGTTCCAGTACGGCTCGAAGGACCAGTGCGGGCTGTTGATGCTCACTCTCGCCTCGGTCGCCAGCTGGGGGAGGATGGGCCCATCGCCGCGCTCAATGGTCATCGGTACAGGTTGAGCTCGCCTTCCTCGACCTCCATCCCGACCTCGGCCTTGATGGCCGTCCAGGCATCGAGGTCCCACTCCGCGACGAAGGTGATGGCGGTCCCTGCCTTGCCTGCCCGGCCGGTTCGCCCCACGCGGTGGATGTACGTGTCCGCGTCCTCGGGGATGTCGTAACTCAGGACGTAGGGCAGGTCCATGATGTCGAGGCCGCGGCTGGCGACGTTGGTCGCGACCAGGAACTGGATCTGGCCCGCCTTGAAGGCGGCGAGCGTCTTCTCGCGCTCGCGCTGAGAGAGGCCGCCGTGGAGAGCGGCCACGTTCCGTCCGCGTCGCTTGAGGGACATCGTCAGCCGGTCGACCCCGATCTGGGTGTGGCGGAAGACGAGCAGGCGATCGAACCCGAACACGTCGGCCAGCTCGACCATGGCCGCCACCTTGTCCTGCTCGGCCACGAAGTAGACCAGCTGGCGAGTCGTCTCGACCGTGCGCAGCTCCGGCCGGATGGCCACGTGATCCGCGTCGCGTCGCATGAACCGGTCGCAGATGCGGAGGATGGCGTACGGCATCGTGGCGCTGAAGAGGGCGGTCTGGCGCTGGCGCGGGCAGCGGGCGAGGATGGTCTCGACGTCGACGATGAAGCCCATGTCCAGCATCCGGTCGGCCTCGTCGAGGATCACGACCTGGACCGAGTCCAGCCGCAGCTCGCCGCGTCGGATGAGGTCCAGGACGCGGCCCGGCGTCCCGACCACGACCTGCACCCCACGGTGCAGCGCGGAAACCTGGCGGTCCATGGCCGCCCCGCCGTAGATGGCGACCGTCTTCACGTTCCGGAAGCGACCGATGGCCGCGATCTCGGCCGTGACCTGCTGGCACAGCTCCCGGGTGGGAGTCAGGACCAGGGCCTGGACCGATTTCGACCCGGGATCCACCTGCTCCACGATGGGAATGCCAAAGGCCGCGGTCTTGCCGGTGCCCGTCTGCGCCTGGCCGATGAGGTCATGACCGAGCCGGAGCGACGGAATGGTGCGGGCCTGGACCTCGGTTGGGGTCACGTACCCCATCTGCTCCAGGGCGCGGGCAATCGTGACCGGGACCTCGATCTCGCCGAACCGATAGCCCGCCGCGGCCGCGAGGACCGCGGCGGTCAGGGCCGAGGGCGGCTCAGCCGGCAAGTCGGTGGCGGGGGACGGACGGCCGTCAGCGGCAGTCGGGGTGGTGGATGCGCGGCGTCGGGTGCGGCGGCGAGGCGTGGTGGGAGTTGGCGGCAACGAGGGCTCCGTGTCGAAAAACAGTGGTCGTAGGCCGATCGTAGCACGGGGTCGGGCAATGGATCAGTGGGGCCTCCGAACACTGACGAGACGCAGTATCATCACGATATATGAGACGCGGTGTCACCTTGGTGACCATCTGGGGCGCCCTCCTGGGCTCGGTCCTCGCGGGCTGCACCCCGTCTCCCACGGGCTCCCCCGCGGCGCTCCACGTCGTCGCCACCACGACGGTCTTCGCTGATCTCGTGTCCGAGGTCGGAGGCGATCGAGTGTCGGTTCGATCCCTGGTCCCGCCTGGCGGCGAACCGCACACCTTCGATCCGCGGCCTTCGGACGTCACGGCCTTCGCCGACGCGGACCTGGTCGTCATGAACGGGCTGGGCCTGGATGACTGGGTGGTCGACCTGATGAGCGACGCCGGGAGCGATGCCCCAGTGCTCGTCCTCGGCGAGGATCTCCCCGGTGCGGAGTACATCGGGGGGGAGGAGGAAGGCGGCACCAACCCGCACCTGTGGCTGGACGTGGCCTACGCCATCGGCTACGTCGGTCGTATCGAGGCTGCACTGACCACGGCCGATCCGGAAGGGACCGACGCCTATGCTCGGGGCGCGGATGCGTACCGAGCCGAACTGGAGGACCTCGATGCCTACGCTCGAACCGAGCTTGGCGCGATTCCCGAATCGCAACGGCGGATCGTTTCGTTCCATGACGCATTTCCGTACTTCGCCCGAGCCTACGGGCTCACGGTCGTCGGCACGGTGGTCGAGGCCCCTGGCCAGGATCCGAGCGCGGGCCAGGTCGCGGCCCTCATCGACGAGATCGAGGGCACCGGGGTGTCGGCCATCGTGAGCGAGAATCAGTTCCCCGCCGATCTGGTGGAGCAGATCGCAGCCGAGACCGGCGTGGAGGTGGTGTCCGACCTGTACAGCGACAGCCTGGGCGATCCGCCAGGTGACTCGTACGTCGGCCTGATCCGATGGGACGTGGATCGGCTCGCCGAGGCGCTACGGTGAGCAACGAGAATGGGGTCATGACCTCCGACGTCGTCCTGCGCCACGTAGACGCGGGGTACGGGGAGACGCTTGCTCTGGAGGACATCAGCCTCGACGTACCCCGCGGATCGCTGGTTGCGGTGGTTGGACCCAACGGAGCGGGCAAGAGCACGCTCCTGAAGTTGATCGCCGGCCTCCTCAAGCCCTGGCGCGGCGAGGTCACCGTCCTGGGCGCCACTCCCGGCGAGCACGCCCATCACGTCGCGTACGTCCCGCAGGCCGAGATGGTGGACTGGGCTTTCCCGGTCACCGTGTCGCAGGTGGTGATGATGGGCCGCTACCCGCTCCTCGGCCCGTGGAGGCGCCCTGGACGAGACGATGCGACAGCCACCGAGGCGGCCCTCGAGCGGATGGGCATGCAGGACCTCCGAGATCGACAGATTGGAGCCCTCTCGGGCGGCCAGCGGAGGCGTGTGTTCCTGGCCAGGGCGATGGCAGCGGATGCCCAGCTCTTCCTCCTCGACGAGCCGGTCACGGCCATCGACCCGGTCACCCAGGACGACATCATGGATGCGCTCGGGGAGGAGGCTGCCGCTGGGCGAACCGTGATCGCGAGCACCCATGACCTCGCCTGCGCGGCGGAATGTTTCCAGCGCGTGATTGCCGTGAACCGAACGATCGTGGCGGACGGGCCGTCGTCCATCGCGCTGGACGCGGAGGTCCTGTCGCGCGCGTACGGGGGGCACCTGCTGCGGCTGGAGGGGGGCCGGGTCCTTCTCGACGACGCTCATCACCACGACGAACCACAGGCGCATGAGCGCCACTTCCACGAGGGCGGGCGCGAATCGTGATTGATCTCGTTCTGGACCCGCTCGGATACGACATCTTTCTGCGCTCCCTGCTGGCCGTGGTCATGGTCGGCGTCGTGTGCGCGGTGGTTGGCACGTACGTGGTGCTGAAGGGCCTCGCGTTTATCGGGGACGCGATCAGCCATGCCGCCTTCCCTGGTGTGGTGGCGGCCTACATGCTGGGCGGATCAATCTTCATCGGAGCGGCCATCGCTGCGGTGTCCACCGCCCTTGCCACGCGGTACATCACCCGCCGCGGCGACCTTCGTTCCGATACGTCGATCGGGGTCCTATTCGCTGGCATGTTCGCCCTGGGCATCTTCCTGTTCAGCACGATTCGCGGCTACGTGGGTGACCTGTTCGCGTTCCTGGTGGGCAACGTCCTGGCTATCAGCCCGACCGACCTGGTGACCCTCGTCGTCCTTGCCATCGCCACCCTGGCCATCGTCGCGGTCCTCTGGAAGGAGCTGCTGTACGCCACCTTCGACCCGTTGGGTGCCGCGGCGGCGGGCCTCAAGGTGGAGGCATTGGAATATCTGTTCTTGGCTCTGGTGGCGATGACCATCGTCATCAGCCTCCAGGCGGTGGGCATCATCCTGGTGGTGGCCATGCTCGTCACGCCACCTGCCGCCGCCCAGCTGTTGACCGTGCGCTTCGGGCGGCTCGTGGGACTTGCCGTGCTCATCAGCGTGCTCTCGTCCGTGGTCGGCCTGTACCTCAGTTTCTGGCTTGACGTCGCGAGCGGGGCAACCATCGTCCTCACCCAGACCGTCGTCTTCCTGGTGGCGCTGTTCGTCGGGCCGCGACGCGGCCTCCTGTCGCGGCGCCAGCCGGCTGCCCAGGCCCTGGTCGCGGAATGACCGCCACGGCCGCGCGCCGCCTGCGCAAGGCAGGCCATCGCGTCACCAGCCAGCGGCTTGCGGTGGCCGATGCCCTGACGGCCTCCCCCCGCCAGGTCACGGCGCAAGAACTCTGGGAGGGCATGCGTCCCGAATACCCGGCCCTCGGCCGGGCGACCGTTTTCCGCACGCTCGAGGCCCTGAGCGAGGCTGGCCTGGCTCGACGCCTCGAACGCGATGGCCACATCTACGCGTACGTCGCCTGCCGCCCGGCGCACCATCATCACTTGTCCTGCCGGGTGTGCGGCACCGTGACGGAGGTGGGCGAGGAGCTCGTGGCAGACCTCAGCCGCCGGGCACGACAGGACCTGGGGTTCCAGATCGAGGACGCGCGCCTGGACTTCTACGGGGTGTGCCGCAGCTGTGCGGCCGCCGGCCTGGCCTCCTAACGAGGCACGCCGCCCCGCCTAGGCGCTGACCCGGCTCGCCACCTCGCGCATGGCCTCGGGGTCGCCGCCTCCCGGACCCACGCCATCGGTCTCGCCCGAGCCGGGACGCCCAGGATTACGCGCCGGGCGGGGCTTGCGCTTCGCATACCCGGTGGGATGCGAGAGCTTCCATGCCCATGCGTCGGCCAGCATCTGCTCCAGGGACGACTCGCGCGGCGACCAGCCCAGGTCCCGACGGGCGCGGCGAGAGGAGGCCACCAGGCGCGGCGGGTCGCCCACCCGGCGGCGGACGACACGGGCCGGGATGGCGCGACCGGTGACCTTGCGCGCGGCCTCGATCACTTCCCGGACGGAGAACCCAGCCGCCGAGCCCAGGTTGTAGACCTCGAACGACGGTTCCGCTTCCCCGGTGGCTTCGAGGGCCAGCAGGTGGGCGGTGGCCAGGTCGCGCACGTGGATGAAGTCCCGAATGCACGTCCCGTCGGGGGTGTTGTAGTCCTGGCCGAAGATCCGGACGTCGGGATGCTCGCCCGCGGCCACCTTGAGGATGAGCGGGATGATGTGCGTCTCCGGGTCGTGGTCCTCCCCGTTGCGCTCCGTGGCGCCGGCCACGTTGAAGTAGCGCAGGCTGATGGCCCGGAAGCCGTGACAGGCGGCGTACCAGCGCATGGCGCCCTCGAACGCAAGTTTCGTCTCGCCATACGGGTTGATCGGCTCGGTCCGATCCGCCTCCGCGATGGGCACCCGCTTGGGCTCCCCGTACACCGCGGCGGTGGACGAGAACACGATGCGCGGCACCCGCCGCTCGCGGAGCGCCTCCAATAGCTTCACCCCGTTCGAGACGTTCTCGCGGTAGTACAGCTCGGGGTGCTCCATGGACTCGCTGACCAGCGAGCGGGCGGCGCAATGGAGGACGGCCTGGATGCGGTGCTCGCGAAGGACTCGCTCGACCCGGTTCTGGTCGCTCAGGCTGCCAACCACCAGGCGAGCTCCACGGACGACCGCGTCGCGGTGGCCGGTCTTCAGGTTGTCGTAAACGGTGACGTCATGGCCGGCGTCGATGAAGGTCTCGACACTCGTCGAGCCCACGTATCCGGCGCCACCGACAACCAAGATCCGCACGCAGCCAACCTACGCGACAGACCGAGGTGACCGAAGCACGGGCGTGTCAACCCGTCGGGCACTGACACTCATGCGGGGAAGGGCTCCTCCGATGGGTCCGGGTCGCCGATTGTAGCAGCGGGTCCGACGGATTCCGACACGCGGAATCTGTCGCGGTGGTGCGCGGACGCACCACCGACGAGGGTCGTCAGCCCGGTCGGGCGGCCAGGCGGGCCCGAGCGAGGGACAGCAGCGCGTCCCGCTCGTTGACCGATGGGTCGTCCAGGGCCGCCTGCAGGAGGTCGTCCAGCAGCTGCCCGACGCGCGGTCCCGGCGCAAGGCCGAGCTCACGCATGAGGTCCTCGCCGTTGACCGCCAGGCCGCGGACCGAGAGGACCGCGCCGGGGCGGAGGGCGGCGATCCGGCGTTCCAGCTCGTCGGCCGGCGCGTCGCCCACCTCGGGGCCGGCGGAGGCGGCCGTGTCCGCGCGGCGCAGGGCCAGGACGTCGGCCAGTGGCTGCCCGGGACCGATGCGCTTGATAAAGCGCCGCACGGCGGCATCGGTCCATTCGGGGCCGTACTGGATGAGGTGGTGCCGGACGAGGTGCCGGACGCGCTCCACGTCGGCGCGCGAAAACGCCAGGTCGCGCATCCGGGCCTCGACCAGGACGGCGCCCTCCGACTCGTGACCGATGAAGTGGCCGTCGGCCGCGGTTGGGGCCTTTCCGACGTCGTGCAGGAGACCGGCCAGGCGGAGGATCGGGTCCGCCGCGGGGAGGGCGTCCACGGTGCGCAGCGAGTGGTCCAGCGCGTCGCCGGCCAGCGCCTTGCCTTGGGCGATGCCCCGCAGGGCGGCGAGCTCGGGGAGCACCACCGCCAGCAGGCCGAGACGCTCTAGGAGCGCGAACCCGCGCGAGGGGACTGGCGCTGCAGAGAAGCCGCAGGAGCTCGTCCCGCACCCGCTCCCCGGACAGCCGCTCCGCGGTGGGCGCGAGCCGAAGGATGGCGGCTTCGGTCGGCGGGTCGATGGCCAGGTCCAGGGTCGTCGCGAAACGCGCGGCGCGCAGGAGCCGGAGCGCGTCCTCGGCGAATCGCTCCTCGGGGTCCCCCACCGCGCGCAGGACCCGCGCCGCGAGGTCCGCCTGTCCGCCGAATGGATCGACCAGGTGCCCCTGCCCCGCCGCCAGGTCATCGGGCACCCAGGCCATGGCATTGATCGTGAAGTCGCGCCGCCCGAGGTCATCGGTCAGGCTGGTTCCCCAGGCCACCGCGTCGGGATGGCGTCCGTCGCGGTACCCGCCCTCGGATCGGTAGGTCGTGATCTCCACCGCCATGTCGCCGGCCCGCACGGTCACCGTCCCGAACGGGTTCGCCCAGGTGGAGCCGGGGAACTGCGCGGCCACGACCTCCGGGTGGGCGGACGTCGCGACGTCCCAGTCACCGGGCGTCTCCCCGCGGACGAGGTCACGAACGCAGCCTCCGACCAGGGCGGCCTCGTGGCTGGATGCGGCCAGCTCGGCCAGGACGGTGACGACGGGGCCGGGAAGCCTCAGTTCCGTGGCGTCGGCTCGTCAACGAAGAGGAACGTGCGCCAGGCGTCGTTCCGCTCATCGGTCAGGTAGGACCCGTACAGGTACCGCGCATCGGCCCGCGGGGCGCGGGGCTCGCGGAGGAGCGCCATCCGGGCCTCGGTCAGGGTCTTTGACCCCTTGCGGTGGTTGCAGCGACGGCACGCGGCCACGAGGTTCTCCCACTCGTGCTTGCCGCCCCGGTGGCGCGGCACGACGTGATCAATGGTCAGGTCGTGGGTGGCGGTGCCGCAGTACTGGCACATGTGACGGTCCCGGGCGAACACCTCGCGCCGCGAGAGCTTGACCCGCGGCTGCGGGCGCCGGATGAGGTAGACGAGACGAATGACCGATGGCGCGTCGAAGGCCAGGGTCGGGGTGTGGATGACCTGGTGGTTGCGCGCGATCAGCTCGGCCTTCTCGGAGCCAAGCAGGCGAAACGCCCGCTTGATGTCGCAGACGTTGAGCGCCTCGTAATTCTGATTGAGAACCAGGACCGGTGCGTTGAGCAAACCGTGCCTCCGTGGCGGGATGATAGCCGAGCGGCCGACCAGGGCCCGTGGCGGGAATCCGGGAGGTCCACGAGTACAATGCGGGCCTCATGACGACCACCGAACGACCTCCACAGACCTCGACCTGGGCAACCAAGGTCGGCCTGGCCCGCATGCTCGCGGGCGGGGTGATCATGGACGTCGTCACCGCGGACCACGCGCGCATCGCCGAGGAGGCGGGAGCGGTGGCGGTGATGGCCCTCGAGCGCGTCCCGTCCGACATCCGCCAGCAGGGCGGCGTCGCCCGGATGAGCGATCCCAGGCTGATCGAGGAGATCAAGGCCGCGACCACGATCCCGGTCATGGCCAAGTGCCGGATCGGGCACTTCGTGGAGGCCCAGATCCTCCAGTCGCTCGAGGTCGACTACATCGACGAGTCGGAGGTCCTGACCCCGGCCGACGAGGCGCACCACATCGACAAGCACCAGTTCGCGGTCCCGTTCGTGTGCGGCTGCCGTGACCTGGGGGAGGCGTTGCGCCGGATCGGCGAGGGCGCGGCCATGATCCGGACCAAGGGCGAGGCCGGCACCGGGAACATCGTCGAGGCGGTGCGCCACATGCGTGCCGTCCGCTCGGGCATCGCCCAGCTGCGCTCGATGCGCGCCGACGAGCTGTTCGCCGCAGCCAAGGAGCTGCGTGCCCCGCTGGAGGTCGTGCGCCAGGTCGCGGAACTCGGCGAGCTGCCGGTTCCGAACTTCAGCGCCGGTGGCGTCGCCACTCCCGCCGACGCGGCCCTCATGCGCCAGCTGGGCGCGGAGGCGGTCTTCGTGGGGAGCGGCATCTTCAAGGCCGAGAACCCCGAGAAGGTGGCCAAGGCCATCGTCAAGGCGACCACGCATTACGACAACCCCGAGATCCTGGCGGAGGTCAGTGCCGGTCTGGGTGAGCCGATGCGCGGCCTGGAACTGGCGGAGATCCCCGAGCAGGAGCGGCTGGCCTCCCGGGGTTGGTAGACGCCGCACGCCGACCGCGGGTCGGCATCCTCGCGTTGCAGGGCGACGTGGCCGAGCACGCCGCCGCCCTGCTGGACATCGGCGCCGAGCCGGTCCTCGTCCGACTTCCGCGCGACCTGACCGGGGTCGAGGCCCTGATCCTGCCCGGCGGCGAGAGCACCGCCATGCGGCGCCTGATCGACAGCTATGGGCTTGCCGAGCCGATCCTGGGCCTGGCCGCCTCCGGAGCACCGATGTGGGGCACCTGCGCCGGGATGATCCTGCTCGCCAGGCGGAGTGCCGATGGCGACGAGCCGATCCTGCCCCTGATCGACATCGAGGTCCGGCGCAACGCGTACGGCCGCCAGCTCGACTCGTTCGAGGCCGACCTGGACGTGCCGGCCCTGGGAGAAGAGCCACTCCACGCGGTCTTCATCCGGGCCCCGGTCGTGACCGACGTGGGGCCAGGGGTCGAGGTCCTGGCCACCGATCCAATGGGCAGGACCGTGGCCGTACGCGAGGGACGCTGGCTGGCGACTGCATTCCACCCGGAGCTCACCGGCGACCGGCGCGTGCATCGCGCCCTGGTGGACCTGATCCGGACCGGCGCACCCGCATGACGAGCGTCGCGAACGACATGGGCGGGGTGCGGGCCGCCCGCCTGGCGGATCGTCAGGCGCTGGCCGAGCTGTCGGGCCGGGTCCACGCCGCGGAGGACGCCTACAAGCGCAGCCTCGGCCTGCCGGCGCCCACCAACAGCCCGGGCATCTCCCTCTCGACGCTCATTCCGTCATGGCTGCCCCTGCGGCCGCCATCGGTCCATCTCGTGGCCGAGTCGGATGGGGCGCTGGTCGGATCCTGCCGGGCCATCACCGAGCCGCACCGCGACGACTGGGTGATCATCGAGCTCGATGCGGATGAGGGACCGATGTCGGGCGAGGTCCGCTGGGCGCTGCTCGAGGCGCTGGTCGAGGAGGGCGCCCGGCGCAACGTGGCCCGCTACCACGTGGCCTGCGCCGACGTGCACGAGAACCTCACCCTGTTCGGGATGGCCGGCTTCATGGCGTACGCCCAGGAGGAGATCCTGTACCGCCCGGCCGAGGAGCCGGGGACCGGCAACCGGGGCTGGCTGCGCCGTGGCCGCAAGCGCGGATCGCGTCGCGGCGGTCCACCGGAGCTGACCCTCCAGCCCGCCGGCGCGCCGGACGCGTGGTACCTGTTCGACCTGTGGAGCCACTGCACGCCGCCGGCCATCGCCCGGGTCGAGGACTACCACGCCGCCGACTGGGAGTCGGTAGGGCACGAGGCGATCGTCCCCCGCTCGAGCCTGAACCCGCTCCTGCACTTCGGGGCGGTGAACGCGTGGCTGGCCCCGCTCGACCAGCGGGCCGGGGCCTTCGCCCAGCACGGCGCCAGCCGCGTGGGGCCGCACTACCTCCGCTTCCTGTTCCGGGACGGCACCGACGGCGCCGCGCTGCTCGATGCGGTGCTCGCCGGCCTGGGAGCGGAAGCGATGAGCGCCGGCATCCTCGCCCCGGTGCGAACATACGAGACGGCCGGCCTGCGCGCCGCGGCGGAGAGTGGCTTTGCCCCGGTGGGGCGGGTCACCCTGCTCGTCCGCGAGGTGCGGGCCACCGTCCGGCAGCCGGCGCTCGTGCCGGCGGTCAACTAGGCCTCGGCAACCGAGCGAATGGAGGAACGCGTGGGACGACTGGAAACCACTGACGACCTCGAAGCGCTGCTCGGGGCCCTGCCGCCGGAGATCATCGAGCGCGTCCGCGAAGTGGGCGCCCGCGAGGATCTGCTCGAGGTCGTGCTCGACCTGGGGCGCCGGCCGGAGGCCCGCTTCACCCACGGCGAGGAGGTCCTCCTGGAGCGGGAGGTGACCGAAGCCGACATCGGCTTCGTGGTCGACCACATCGGTGCCTTCGGCGACGACAACCGGGCCGGCATCGAGCGGACCCTCCATCGGATCAGCGCCATCAGGAACCGCGGCGGGAAGGTGGTCGGTCTGACCTGCCGCATCGGTCGGGCGGTGTTCGGGACGATCGACATCATTCGCGACATCACCGAGTCGGGGCAGAGCATCCTCATCCTCGGACGCCCCGGCGTGGGCAAGACGACCATGCTGCGGGAGGTCGCGCGCGTCCTGGCCGATGACCTGGGGAAGCGGGTAGTGGTCGTGGACACCTCCAACGAGATCGCGGGCGACGGCGACATCCCCCATCCGGGAATCGGTGACGCGCGGCGGATGCAGGTCCGGACCCCGACCGAGCAGCACGCCGTGATGATCGAGGCGGTGGAGAACCACATGCCCGAGGTCATCGTCATCGACGAGATCGGGACCGAGCTGGAGGCCGGCGCGGCGCGGACCATCGCCGAGCGCGGGGTGCAGCTGGTGGGCACCGCCCACGGCAACACGCTCGACAACCTGATGCTCAACCCGACCCTCAGCGACCTGATCGGCGGCATCCAGACCGTGACCCTGGGCGACGAGGAGGCGCGCCGCCGCGGAACGCAGAAGAGCGTGCTGGAGCGCAAGGCCCCGCCCACCTTCGACGTCGTGGTGGAGATCGTGGAGCGTGACCGGGTCATCGTCCACCGCAGCGTGGCGGAGACGGTGGACGCCATCCTGCGCGGCCACATGGTCCCGCCCGAGTCGCGCTGGCGCGACGAGGCGGGCGAGGTCCGCGCCGCCACGAAGTACGACTACCGGATCCACGAGACCGCCCCCAACGGGTCGATGTTCGTGACACCCGAGCCGGGCGGGCATGGCACCTTCAGCCGGCGAACCGGACTCTCGGGGCTGCAGCCCCTGCCCGGCGGTCGTGGCCGCGTCGCAACCGACCAGCCCGACCCCCGGCGGGACATCGAGGCCGCGATGCTGACCACCGACCGCGCGGCGGACGACGGCCCGGAGCCGGAGACGACTGGCCGCCAGCGCCGCTCGGAGGCCGCGCTGCGACCCATGGCCCTCTTCCCGTATGGCGTCAGCCGCAAGCGCCTGGAGCAGGCGGTCCACGAGCTGAGCGTTCCGGTGACCGTGGCCCGCGACCTTGACGACGCGGATGCGGTCGTCACTTTGCGCACGTACTACCGGCGCAAGCCGCCGGCCCTGCGGGACGCGGAGGCGGGCGGCACGCCGCTGTTCGTGCTCAAGACGAACACCCTGATCCAGATGGAGGCCATGCTCGCCAACCTGTTCGAACTGGAGGCCGATCCCCAGGAGGCCGCCCTCCGTGAGACGGCGGAAGCGATCGGCATGGTCCGCGACAGCGGGCACGCGGTGGAGCTCGCTCCGCAGAACGCATACGTGCGCCGGCTCCAGCACCAGATGGCCGAACAGCACAACCTCATGAGCCGCTCGCGGGGGAGTGAGCCGAACCGCCGGGTTCAGCTGCTCCCCGACGAGGGGCGCGCCTGGCGCTGATCGCGCGGGCGTGACGGCGTGATCGCGTGACCGCCGCCACCCGCGGCCGATTCATCACGCTCGAGGGCCCGGAGGGAAGCGGCAAGTCCACAGCCGCGCGCCACCTGGGCGACTGGCTACGGGAGCGCGGCCTGGACGTGGACGTGACCGCGGAACCGGGCGGCACGCGCCTGGGCGAGGAGATCCGCCGGCTCGTCCTCCATGCGCGGTCCATCTCCGACGACCTGGACCCGCGCGCGGACGCGCTCCTGTTCGCGGCCGGGCGGGCCCAGCACGTCGCGAAGCGCATCGGTCCCGCGCTCGAGTCAGGCCGCTGGGTCGTGTGCGCGCGGTACCTCGACTCCTCGCTGGCGTACCAGGGAGCGGGCTATGGGCTCGACTTGGACCAGGTCCGCCAGCTCCAGGCCTTCGCCACCCACGGCCTGATGCCGGACCTCACCATTCTGCTGGACGTCCCGGTTGAGGTGGGCCTGGCCCGCAAGCGCAAGGATGTCTGGAACCGGTTCGAGGACACCGAGAGCGTGGCCTTCTTCGACCGAGTGCGAAGCGCCTACCTCGAGCTCGCGGCCGGGGAGCCGGACCGATACCGGGTCGTGGATGCGTCGGGCAGCGTGGAGGACGCCGACGCCGCCATCCAGGCGGTCGTCACCCCGCTCATCCCCTGACCGGGCGGACCCGGCGGGCCGGGAGTCGCGTGGCATACTGCGGCCGATGAAGCTGGTCGCCGCCATCGTCCACGCCGAAGACGCCGGAGCGCTGGTCGACGCCCTCCTCGAGAAGGAATACCGCGCCACCCGCCTGAACTCGTCGGGTGGGTTCCTCAAGCAGGGCAACGCCACGATCATCATCGGTGTCGAAGACGACCAGGTTGACGCCGTGCTGACCCTGATCAGCGCCAACTGCCACGCGCGCAAGCAGTTCGTGAACCCCATGCCGCCGATCATGGAGCCGGGCGAGTTCTACATGCCCTACCCGGTCGAGGTGGAGGTGGGGGGCGCCACCGTGTTCGTCTTGCCGGTCGAGCGCTTCGAGCGCCTCTAGCGAGACCGATGCCGACGGGGGCTCCAGGGCGCGACTGGGTGACCGATCTGGAGCGCACGGCCCCGGACGTCGTCGCCATCTGGCGCCAGCTCGATCCGTCCGACGACGAGGACTACAGCGCGGCGCGGGCTGACCTGGAGAGCCGATCGGGGAACGCCGCGGCGTCGCTCGCCCAGCAGGAGGCCATTGCCGAGGCGCTGGAGGCCGTGCTGATGGCGATGCCAGACGAGATGCTGCGGGCACCCGGTGGCGAGAGCGACTGGAACGTGTCCCAGGCGTTTGCGCACACGACCGGTGCGCGGCGGTACCTCCCGGCCGCGGCGGCGATGTGGGCGTCGGGCCGGTGGCCGACCGACGATCCTCCGCGCGTCGTTCCCGGCATCGCCGGTCCGGACGACCTGGACCGCGACGCGTTGATGACGTTCCTGACCAAGAGCCGCCGATCGCAGGCCATCTCGGCCACCGCCATTGCCGGACACGAGGCCGAGGTCTGTCCCATGGACCACCCGCTCATCGGTCACAAGCTCTCGTGCGGCGCCTGGCTGTTGTTCGCCGGCGTCCACGACCTCATGCACCTGGAACAGCTCCACTCCCTCGTGGACCAGGCCGAGCAGGACTAGACTCGACTCGTGATCGTCGTCACCACCCCCTTCGTTCCCGGGCAGCGGATCGTGGAAACCCAGGGCCACGTATTCGGGCTCGTGGTCCGCAGCCGCGGGCTGGGCGGGAACATCACCGCGGGCCTCCGATCCCTGGTGGGCGGCGAGATCCACGAGTACACCGAGCTGCTGGAGGACACGCGACGCCAGGCGCTGGATCGAATGGTCGAGAACGCCACGCTGGTAGGCGCGAATGCCGTGATCAGCTTCCGGTTCGACAGCAGTGAGCTCGGGAGCACGATGTCGGAGATCGTCGCCTACGGGACGGCCGTGATCGTGACCCCCGAGGCGGGTGCTCCGCAGCCGGTCGAATAGGGCATGTCCATGACGATGGGCATCGTCCGGGTGGCGCTCGCGCTCCTGAGCGTGCTGCTCCTGGTTGCCGGCCTCGTGCTGCTGGCCAACGGCGATCCCGGGGCGTGGCTGATCACCCTCATGGGCGCCGGCGGCCTGATTGGCGTGCTGTTCGAGCGCGTCCGATATCGATCCGAGGCGGCTGAGCGCACGACGCGGCGCGGGCCGGACCTGGGCGGTGCGGAATCCGAGCCGCCCGGTGAGCCGTTCGTGCAGACGCCCGAGACGTTCATCGACCCCACCACCCGGCAGCGGACCCGGGTGTACCTCGACCCGGCAACCGGGGAGCGGCGCTACCACGCCGAGCCATAGCCGCCCGGCGCCGCTCGTCCTCATGGCCGAGCCGGCGGTGGACGAGGCGCCCTTCGGGTCGTACCGCGCGGTGGTCGCGACCGGGCGTCACCTGCTCGCCGCCGAGCTGAGCCAGCGGCTGGGCCGCCAGGGCGCGGCCGTGCAGCTCGTCCCCCGTGACGCGAGCCCGGGCGGATTCCACTGGGGCATCTGGTACACGGCGGCCGTGCAGGCGGCTCGGGCGTCGGCCGGGGACGCGATGGACGCGGTGGGCTGGGTCGGTGGCGGTGGGCTTGCGCTCCTCGGCGACGAAGCGCTCGACGAGCTCCTGTCCCCGATCGCGGGAGAGGCGGTCGCCAACAACCGGTTCAGCTCCGATGCGTTCGTGGTTGCCGGCGATCTGGATGCGGCTGTCGCGGCGCTCGCGAGCCTGGGAGCGGACAACGGCGCGCCGCGCGCCCTGGAAGCGGCGGGATTCACCGTCCGCGACGTCTCCACGGCACCCTGGTCCCGCTTCGACGTGGATACGCCGCACGACCTGGCCCTGCTCCGCCTCGCACGCCGCCTGCCCGGCACGCGATCGCTCGACCCGGCCCTGGCCGCCTTCCTGGAGGGCGCGCAGCTCCCCGGTGGCCGGCCGCTGGCCATTCCCCGCCTGGACGACGTCCTGCCGGTGCTCCGTAATCGGAACGCTGAGCTGGTGGTCGCGGGTCGTGTCCCGTCGAGTGCCTTCGCCTACCTCGAGGACCAGGCCGCCTGCCGGGTCCGGCTCTTCGTCGAGGAACGCGGGATGCGGGCCGCTCCCGCCAACGAGCCACGCTCCCTGCTGGCCGATTGGGTCACCCAGAACGGGGCCGCCTCCCTGGTGGAGCGTCTCGCCAGCCTGGGCGATGTCGTCATCCTCGACACCCGGGTCGTGATGGCCGCCCTCGCCGGGTCAAGCGACGCGGCAGCCTGGCCTCCGCCCGAAGAACGGTTCGCGGCGGACTTCCTGGACCCCAACCCTGTCGCGACCGCCTGGCTCCGCGACCTGACCGATGCCGCTGCTGCCGCATCGGTCCCGTTCGTGCTCGGTGGTCACACGCTCGTCAGCGACGGCCTCCGGATCCTGACCGACGCCGCCTGGCTCAACTCGTAGGGTCCGCGCGCGCGACCTGGCTGCGGCGAAGCTCCGTCGCGAGCACGTACGCGCTGGCCACGAAGACCCACAGCGGGAAGAGCAGAACGATCAGGTGCAATGACGACAGGCTCACCAACATGAGAAGGGCGATCCCGAAACCGATGTAGGACAGCACCCGGGGGAACGCCCTCGTGCGGAGGCCAATGGTCGAGGTCACGAGCATGAACGCGGCAGCCGCCCGCGCGGCCAGGACGAACAGGTAGGCGAACGCCGACGAGCGGACGGCCTCCAGCGCTTCGGCGGACAGGGGCGGCGAGGCCTCGAAGCGGTTCCCGGAGACCAGGCTGGCCAGCTGGGCAGCCGCCGACCAGTACATCCCCACGAAGAGCAGGCCGCTGCCCAGGAACACCGTGGAGAAGAGCTTGTCCTCGTGGATGCCCACCCGGTCGCGGACCACACCGATGAACCACAGGAACGCGATGCCGGCGAACGGTGCGAGGTACAGCGCGGAGATCGTGACCCGGATCAGGCCCTCGCGCTGGAACCAGGCCACCACCGTGGCCTCGTCGGCGTCCTGCGGGGGGCCGCCGATCAGGACCAGAATGGAGGCGGTGAACAGGACCGAGAACGCGATACCCGCCGCACCCGCCGATCGGGGCGCGCGGGACCCCAGCTCCCCGCCCGGCAGGGTCATTGGCCGTCAGCCAGCGGCCGGGGGTTCAGTCGGAGCGGCCGGCTCACTCGGCGGCGAAGGCTCGGGTGGCGTAGCAGCGGGTGGGGTAGCTGCGGGGGGCGGGGTCCAGGTCGTGGCGGGCACGGCCGCCGGTGGCGGCACGACCTCGAGCTGGAACTCGATGCCGCCGGTGAAGCCGGCGATGAAGTTGTAGATCAGGCACGCGATGGCGGTGAAGATCCAGCCGAAGATGGCGTAGAAGCCAGCGACGATCACCCCGACGAACAGCACGCCCATCGTGCCGAACGTGGCCCCGAACATCCCGCCCGGGAGCTGGTTGCCCGGGACGTTGATGGCGGCGGTCGAGCCGAGGAGCACGAACACGGCGATGATGCCGAAGAAGATGAGCGCCGCCAGGCCGTAGAAGATTGCCGCCACGGTGGCGGTCTTGACCACGCCAAATCGTCGAACTCGGGTCATCGGTCTGTCTCCTGTGGGCTGCGGAAAAGCGCGTCGAACTGAGTATAGGAAGCGGCTCCTCGCCCACCGCTCCAACGGACGCACGGACCCTCGGCTGCTAGACTCGTCGTGCGGGTTGTTGGCAGATGACTCGCCCGACGGAACACGCTGCACGTTCGGTGTGCGGACGCTGTCTGCGCGCCGGGATCGAGGGACGAGATGGACCAGACGGGACTGCTCTACGTCCTCGGGTTTGGCTTCGCGGCCACGACCTTCGTGTTCGGCACGATCATTTTCTCGTGGCTCGTCTCGCATCGGCGCAAGCAGGCCCAGAAGGGGCTGCCCTACGAGTGCGGCATCGACACCATCGGTGACACCTGGTCTCGGTTCGGGTTGGCGTTCTACCTGTACGCCCTGCTGTTCGTGGCGTTCGACGTCGAGATCATCTTCATCTACCTCTGGGCGATCGTCATTCGCGAGATCACGATCACCGGGATGATCCTCATGGGCGTATTCCTGATCGTGCTCATGTACGGCGAGTTCTACGCCTGGCGAAAGGGCGACCTCAAATGGCAGTAAAGACCCCCCGGAAGACCCCCCGCAAGGCGCTCCCGCCGAGCGCCGAGCCAGACAGCACCCAGCTCGCGGTGACCCCCGCGCAGGCCAGCACGATGCTGACCACCCCGCCACCGGACCAGATCGTCATCCCCGACGCTGCGTCGGACGACCCGCTCCTGGCCGAGTTCGGGATGGAGGCCCACCCCCAGGGCGGCTTCCATGGCCTGCTGGAGGTCATTCCCACCAAGGCCGACTACATCCTCGACCTCATCCGCGCGAACTCCCTGTGGCCGCTCCTGTCGGGCCTGTCGTGCTGCGCCATCGAGATGATGAGCACCGCGACCCCGATGAACGACATGGACCGATTCGGGATGTTCCCGATGCGAGCCTCGCCCCGCCAGGCGGACGTCCTGATCGTGGCCGGCACCCTGACCACGAAGATGGCCGGGCCGCTGGTGCGGCTGTGGGCCCAGATGCCCGAGCCCAAGTGGTGCGTGGCGATGGGCACCTGCACGACCTCCGGGGGCCGGTTCAAGCGCTCGTACAGCGTGGTCCAGGGCGTGGACCGGGTCATGCCGGTGGACGTCTACGTGCCCGGCTGCCCGCCCCGCCCCGAGGGGCTGATCTACGGGATGATGAAGCTCCACGAGCTGGTCAAGCAGCGCCGCGGCCAGTGGGACACCTACGCCGACCGCGGGCCGGAGCTGCGCTCCTGGGAAGGAGACGTCCGCTGACCGCTCCGGCCGCAGCGGGTCCCCTGGTCCGGATGCTGACCGACCGGTTCGCCGGCACGGCCACGGACCTGTGGACCGATGAGGACACGGTCGAGGTCCAGGTGTCCCGCGACAAGATCGTGGACACCCTGCGCACCCTGCGTGATGACGCCGACTTCGCGTTCTTCTTCCTGGCCGATGCGGCCGCGGTGGACTACGGCGTGGGGAACTGGTTCGAGGTCGTGTACCACCTGTACTCGGACCGCCATCCCGCCTGGCTCCGCGTCCGGGTGAAGGTCGACCGCCAGAATCCGGTCACGCCCAGCGTCACCTCACTGTGGGAAGGCGCGATGTTCCACGAGCGCGAGATGTACGACATGATGGGCATCGTCTTCGAGGGCAACCGCGACCTGCGCCGGATCTACATGTCGCCCGACTACCGATCCTTCCCCCAGCGGAAGGACTTCCTGCTCCCCGATGACGCGGCCGACTCCCCGGCAGCCGGCAACCGCCCGCTCGAGCGGCCCGAAACCTGGGATCTTTCCCGGCTGAACGACGCCGCGGCCCACCGCGACGAGCCCGGAGGCCCGGTGTGACGGCCACCAAGGAACCGCGCCCGGCGAAGGCCCGGCCGCGGCCCAAGGCCGCCCCGGTGGGCGAAGGGGAAGAGCAGCGCATCCCCGACCCGCTGGAGCTCGACGCCGCGGAGGCCGCGCGACGCCCGGAGTTCTACGGGTTCGACATCGTCCCCCCGCCCGATCGCCCGCCGCAGACCGAGCGCGAGCGCGAGGTCTACACCCTGGGCGACGGGGAGATGCTCGTGAACATGGGGCCCCAGCACCCCTCGACCCACGGGGTGATGCGCATCGTGCTCAAGGTGCGTGGCGAGGTGGTCATCGACCTCGACCCGGTCCTGGGCTACCTCCACCGTGGCATCGAGAAGCTGTGCGAGAACGCGACCTACACCACGGTCATGACCTACGTGGATCCCATGGACTACATGTCGGCCATGCACAACGAGCACGCGCCGGCCATCGCCTTCGAGAAGCTGTACGGGATCAAGGCGCCGCGCCGGGCAGAGTACATCCGGGCCCTCGTGGTCGAGCTGAACCGGGTCTTCAGCCATGGCCTGATGATGGGATTCCTGGCCCTGGACCTCGGTGGCCTTACCCCCATCCTGTACAGCTTCATCAACCGCGACCAGGTGGTGGACCTGCTGTCCGCCATCTCCGGCCAGCGGATGCTGTTCAACTTCTTCCGGGTGGGCGGCGTGAACTTCGATACGAACGACGAGTTCCTGTCGCGCCTCGGGACGTGGCGGGCGGGCGTGCTCGAAACGATCGAGATGAACGAGAAGATCCTGACCGAGAACGAGATCTTCGGCGCCCGGACCAAGGGGATGGGCGTGCTCAGCGCGCAGCAGGCGGTGGACCTGGGCGTGAGCGGCCCCAACCTGCGGGCCAGCGGCGTGCCGTTCGACGTGCGCAAGGCGCACCCGTACAGCATCTACCCGGAGCTCGAGTTCGAGGTCATCACCCAGTCCGGCGGCGACACGTACGCCCGCTACATGCAGCGCGTGGCCGAGCTGAAGCAGTCCATCCACCTCATCGACCAGATCGTGGACCGCATGCCGCACGGCCCGGTCCAGGCCCAGGTGCCGGGCATCATTCGCCCCCGCCCCGGGCGCGCCTACGCCGCGGTCGAGTCCCCGCGCGGGCTGTACAGCGTGTACGCCATCAGTGACGGCGGCCCGAACCCGTATCGGTTCCGGATGCGCGACCCCAGCTTCATCAGCCTCCAGGTCATGCCCAAGCTCATGCCCGGGCGGCTCATCGCCGACACGATGGCCGTCATGGCCAGCCTCGACCCGATCATGGGCGGGGTGGACAAGTAGGTGGCGCGCTAGATGGACCAGGCGGTCTTCGAATCCCTCCTGGGCATCGGTCGCTTCGTGGTCGCCACGACCCTGCTCCTGCTGCTCACGATTCCGACCGCGTTCATCGTGATCCAGATGGAGATCAAGATCATCGCCCAGATGCAGCTCCGCTACGGGCCCAACCGTGTCGGGCCCAAGGGCATCTTCCAGAGCACGATCCACGGCTTCAAATTCCTCGCCAAGGAGGACCAGACCCCCGACCGGGCGGACGTCCCGACCTTCACCCTGGCCCCGTGGATGGTCTTCATGGCGGCGGCCATGAGCATGCTGGTCATCCCGTTCGCCCCGGGTCTCGTGGCGTTCGACTCGGAGATCGGGGTCATCTACTTCTTCGCGGTCATCGGTCTGTCGGTGGTGGGCCTGCTGGTCGCCGGCTGGGCGAGCTACAACAAGTACTCGCTCCTGGGCGGGCTCCGCAGCGCGGCCCAGATGGTCAGCTACGAGATCCCGCTGACCCTGTCCATCGTGGGGGTCGTGGTGCTCACCGGGTCGCTGTCGTTCACGAACATCGTCGAATGGCAGCTCGACCACGGCTGGGCGGTGCTCTGGCAGATCGTGGGCTTCCCGATCTTCTTCATCGCGGCCGCGGCCGAGATCAACCGCGCGCCGTTCGACATGATCGAGGCCGACAGCGAGATCGTGGCCGGGCCGTTCACCGAGTACAGCGGGATGCGGTTCGGGTTCTTCTTCTTCGCCGAGTACGTGGCCCTGTTCATCATGAGCGCGGTCATGGCCACCCTGTTCTTCGGCGGCTACCTGGCGCCGTGGCCTTTCCCCGCCCAGCTGGACGGCTTCGCCGGCACGATCTACGGGCTGTTCTGGTTCTTCCTGAAGACGTACATCTTCGTCTTCATCGCGGTATGGGTCCGGGCGACGCTGCCACGCGTCCGGGTGGACCAGCTCATGGGCATGAGCTGGAAGGCGCTCCTGCCGCTGGCCCTCGTCAACCTGTTCGTGACCGCGGCCATCGTCCTGGCGTTCAACCTGTGAGGCGCTGACCATGGCCATCCCCGGCTCGGGCATCCTCACCGGCATGGGCGTCACCCTGCGGAACCTGTTCCGTCCCAAGGTGACGGTCCAGTACCCCGAAGAGCGGCCCCACATTCCCGACCGGTGGCGCGGCCGCCTGGACCTGATCTACGACCCGTTCGGCGAGCACAAGTGCGAGGTCTGCTTCCAGTGTGCCCAGGTGTGCCCGGTGGAGGCCATCGACATGAGCGGGTTCGACAGCCAGGGCAACCGGATCCGATACGGGCTGCCCGAGATCTACGACGAGCGGCGCGACCCCAATGCGTACCGCCGGGCCGGCCTCGAACCGAGTCCGATGCGCAACGCGGCGCGCTGGCAGGAGGACGTGGACCAGCCGTGGGTGGACGGGATCATCGACGGCTACGGAGGCCGGCCCGAGTCGCTGGTCGCCATCTTCGGCGCGGTGGAGGCCAGGTACGGCTATCTCCCCGAGCCGGCCCTGCGCCGGATCAGCGACCGGATGACGATCCACTGGGCGCAGGTCTTCGGCGCGGCGGGGCTGGGCGGCTTCCGCTTGCTCCCCGCCGAGGGGCACCTGGTCACCGTGTGCGACTGCGCCGCGTGCCACTTCGCCGGGGGCGGCGCGCTCCTGGCGGCGCTCGAGGAGGAGCTGGGCATCCAGGCGGGCGAATCGACCGATGACGGGGCATTCACCCTCGAAACGAGCGCGGACGTGGGGGCGGGGGCGCTCGCGCCATCGGTCCGGATCGACACCCTGGTCTACGGGCCGCTCAACGCGGACGAGGCGCGCCACCTGGTGATCGCGCGGCGGGCCGAGCGCGCGCGGGCCCAGGCCTGATGGCCGTGACCCTCTCCCCCCAGATTCGGATCCTGCCCGGCGGGGAGCAGCGCCTGCTGGCCGGGATTGGCACGCTCGACCCCGAGTCGCTCAAGGCGTACCAGAAGGCCGGCGGCTACGCGGGGCTCAAGCGAGCGCTGACCGAGAAGTCGCCCGACGAGGTCATCACCGAGATCTTCGCTGCGCGGCTCCGGGGACGGGGCGGCGCGGGGTTCCCGGTGGCCGACAAGTGGCGCGCCGCCCGATCGGCGCCGGGCGACCGCAAGATCGTGGTCGCGAACCTCATGGCGGCCGATCCCACGTCCCTGGGGGACCGGACCCTGGCCGAGGGCAACCCGCACCTCATCCTCGAGGGCGCGCTCATCGCCGCGGCCGCGGTCGGGGCCAGCGAGGCGATCTTGGCCGTGCGCCGGGACTGGACGCTGGCCATTGCCCGACTGAAGCAGGCCGTGGCCGATGCCGAGGCGGCCCACCTGGCGGGCTACCTGATGCTCGGCACGGACGTGTCGGTCCAGGTCTCGGTGTGGGAAGGCTCCGGGGCGTACGTCGCGGGCGAGGAAACCGCGCTCATCCACGCCCTCCAGGGCGACCGGGGCATGCCGCTCATCCGCCCGCCCTATCCGGCCGAGACCGGCCTGTGGGGCGTCCCGACCGTCGTCCACAACGCCGAGACGCTGGCCCACGTGGCCTGGATCCTGCGTAATGGGGCCGCGAAGTTCGCCAAGCTCGGGCCGGAGGAGGCTCCGGGAACGAAGCTGGTGACCATCGCGGGCGCGGTGCAGACCCCGGGCCTGGCGGAGGTGGCCATGGGGACCTCGCTGGCGAATGTCGTGAAACTGGCCGGCGGCTCCGCCGGAACGCTCAAGGCGGTATTCGTTGGCGGGCCCGGGGGCGGCGCGCTCGCGGCCGACGAGCTGGCGGACACCGGCTACGACTACGCCGCGCTGGGCGCCACCGGCGCCCACATCGGTTCGGGAGCGGTGCTCGTCACAGATGCCACCGCGTGCATGGTGGCCACCGCGCGCTTCCTGCTCGACTACTCGGCCCGCGAGGCGTGCGGCAAGGCCGTGCCATGCCGGATCGGCACCAAGCGCCTGGTCGAAGCCCTGGACCGGATCCTGGCCGCCACGCCGCGTCCCAACGACCTGGTTCTGCTCCGCGAGCTGTCGATGAAGGTCGCCGACACCGCTCTGTGCCGCCTCGAGTCGCTCGCCCCGCGCCCGATGCTCACCACCCTGGACCGGTTCGGGGACGAGTACCGGGCCCACGCCGAGCGCGGCGTGTGCCTGGCCGGCTCGTGCCGGACCGATGCGGTTCCGCCGCTTCTCGCCCCGCTGGCCGAGGCCGGAGGGCTGCGGGCATGGTGAATCCCGGCCGTGCCCTAGGATTGGGCCGATGACCTTCGTCGGTGGCAACGGCAACGGGAAGGGCAACGGGCACACGCCCGGCGCCATCGAGGACTACGCGCCCATCTGGCCCGTGACCCCCGGCACCCGCAAGCTGAGCGTCACGATCAACGGCCAGCAGGTCCAGGCCGAGGAGGGCCAGACCATCCTCCAGGCGTGCCGGGTGCTGGACCTCGAGGTCCCGACCCTGTGCTACGAGCCCAAGCTCTCCCCGTACGGGGCGTGCCGGATCTGCGTCGTGGAGGTCGAGGGCCAGGACAACACCCCCATCTCGTGCGGAACCCAGATCACCGAGGGGATGGTCATCACCACCCATTCGGAGCGGGTCATCGAGAACCGCCGGATGGTGCTGGAGCTCATCTTCAGCGACCACGACGCGTACTGCCTGCCGCCGTGCCAGTTCAAGTGCCCCACCCGGGTGGACATCCCCGGCTACCTGAAGGCCAACTCGGAAGGCAACTGGGAAGAGGCGACGCGCATCCTGAAGCGGTCGCTCCCGTTCCCGGCCATCCTCGGCCGGGTGTGCCCCGCCCCGTGCGAGACTCACTGCCGGCGCGAGGAGGTGGACACCGCCATCGCCATCCGCGACTCCCACCGCTACTGCGCGGACCGGGTGCTCGAGGTGGATGCCCCGGCCCCGCTCCCGTGGCCCAAGGAGGCGGACACCGGGCGGCGGGTGGCGGTCATCGGGTCCGGGCCGGCGGGCATGGCCGCGGCTTACTACCTCCAGCTGCGCGGCCACCACTGCGACGTGTACGAGGCCGATCCGGAGCAGGGCGGCATGCTCCGTTACGGGATCCCCGAGTACCGCCTGCCCAAGGGCTGGATGGACCGAGAGCTGAACCACGTCTGGGAGCTGGGCGCCACGTTCCGCCCGAACATGCGCCTGGGGCGTGACTTCCACCTGGCCGACCTGCTGGAGGAGGGCTACGACGCCATCTTCGTGGGCATCGGCTGCTACAAGCCCAACGAGATGGGGATTCCCGGGGAAGAGGCCGACGGGACGGTCAACGCGCTCGAGAACCTGTACAACAGCACGCGCGGCATCCCGGTTCCCGCCCTGAAGGGGGCGCGGGTGGTGGTCATCGGAGGCGGCTTCACGGCCATCGACTGCACCCGGACCTCGCTCCGCCAGGGAGCTGGCGAGGTGACCCTCGTCTACCGCCGCGACCTGAAGGACATGCCCGCCCAGGACGAGGTCCACGAGGCGATCGAGGAAGGTGCCAAGGTCATCTTCCAGGCCGCGCCCGTCCGGATCGTGACCGATGCCCGTGAGCGCGTGACCGGGGTCGAGTTCCAGAAGATGCACCTGGGCGAGCCTGACGAGAAGGGCCGCCGACGCCCGGAGCCCATGCCGGGCACCGAGTTCATCGTCGAGTGCGACACGGTCCTGGGCGCCATCGGTCAGGGACCGGAGCTGGGCTGGGTCGAGTCCGAGACCGAAGAGCTCCAGGCCGGCCTCGAGATCAGCCGCCAGGGGCGCCTGGTGGTCGATCCCAACACGTTCCGGACCAAGGTCCCCAAGATCTTCGCGGGCGGCGACGTGAACCTGGGCGCCACGACCGTGGTCGAGGCCATCGGTGACGGCCGGCGCGCCTCGTACGCGATCGACTACTGGCTGCGCGGCCACGACCTGGACGACCCGCAGGTGCGCCGCATCGTGTCGGAGCCGCAGCCCTCGTTCCTGACCATCGTGCCCTTCACTGACGACGTGAAGGAGCCCAAGGCGATCATGGGCAAGAAGGGCGCGGAGGAGCGGCGCACCAGCTTCGGTGAGTACGAGTACGGCTACACCCACGACCAGGCCATGGGTGAGGCCGCGCGGTGCCTCCAGTGCACGTGCGAAGCGATCGGTCACTGCGACCTGCGCGAGGCGGCGATCGAGTACGAGACCACGCTGAACATGGCGATCGACGAGCGGTCGATCCAGGACAACCCGTACGTGGGCGTCAACCACGGCTACGGCCGGGACGAGACCCACTCCTTCATCCTGCGCGACTACTCCCGGTGCATTGACTGCGGCCGATGTGCCCAGGTCTGCAAGGACATCGTCGGCGCCGGCTGCTACG
>CAWEPF010000009.1:0-9110 GCA_963810925.1 uncultured Chloroflexia bacterium
GGTGAGGTCGCGGCCCGCCGTCTCCGGGACGCGCTGGAGCGCCTCCGTCAGGTGCTCCGCCAGCTCGCCCCGGAGAGGTTCGCTGGGAACGACGGCATCGGGCCGCTGGGCGGTCGCCCCGCTTCGCACCGCCGCGTCCACCTACCCGACCTCGTCCACGTCGGTCCACCACTTGACCCGCTCACCGATGCGTGCGCGCGTTCGCCACGACAGCGACTTCGGTTCCTGGTCGAGTCGGACTGTTAGCGCGGCGACCTGGCTCTCCAACCGTTCCCGGTGCGACGCGTCCAGCTGGGGATAGGTCGATGCCAGGGCCAGGACCTTCTCGAGATTCCGCGTGCTCGTCCGCCACAGACCCCAGTCCGTCGCGCACAGGCGAGCAACGCGTCCCATGTCGATCGCTTCGTCGTCGCTGTCCGCGAGTTCGTGGTCGAGGAGGAGCAGGATGATGTCGATCACGTCCTTCTCGTTGATCTCGACGATCTGGAGCTTCGACAGGAGCAGCTCGGCGAGGGGAATCGTCGGTCGATCCCCGTCAAGACGACCGTTGAGCGGGATCTGATGGCAGAAGTCCAGCTGGTCGAAAAAGACGTCGAGATGGATGCCGTTTGATCGGTGATCCCACAGGCCGCGGCGGCCCTCCGACGTGATGGCCACCTCCTGGTTCGCTACGTATCCCAGTGCAGAGAGATGGGACGCCACCGCGTCTGCGTGACGCCGATACCCGGCGAAATCAATGTCCGCATAGGTTCTTTCGAACGCGAGCAGGAGGGGAGCCGATGCCCGGCAGTGGATTGAGACGCCCAGCGAGCCGAGAACCCGGAGCGGGACGTGCTCGCCGTCGAGCTCATCCACGATCCTGGCGATCTCGGCTTCGAGCACCGACCGATCGATCGCATTCGCTCTCTGATCGGGGCGCAGCGTCATCGGCGATCTCCGCGGTGGGGCAGGCGGGCATTGTACGGATTGAGCGGCGGCTGCCGTGGTTCGCGCCGGGGCCATGGGCGGCCACGGCATCATTGCAGGGCTCCTCGCCGGAACCGTAGTGTTGGCGCGGGGCAGGCGCACGAACCGGAGCGGGGAGCGAATGGTCGAGCAGGCACGGGTCGTCGTGATCGGCGGCGGGATCACCGGGGTGAGCGTTGCGCTTCATCTCGCTCGCTCGGGGTGGCGGGAAATCGTGTTGCTCGAGAAAAGCGTGCTGACCAGTGGGGCCACGAGCCAGGCCGCGGGCGTGGTGACGGCGTTCAACCCCTCGGCCGCCATGATGGCGTTCCGTCGCTACAGCATCGATCTCTATCGTGAGCTCGGGGTGTTCGAAACCGTGGGCAGCGTGCGGGTCGCCTCGAGTCCCGAGCAGTGGCGCGAGCTCCAGCGGGGTGCCAGCCGAGCCCGCGGCATCGGGCTCGAGGTCGACCTCCTCGGCCCGGAGGAGACCCTCCGGCTTCTCCCGGAAGCCTCCCCGGTGGACCTCCATGGATCGGTTTGGCTGGCCGGCGATGGGTACCTCGATCCCCACGGGGCGACTCATGCCGTTGCCGCCGCCGCTCGCGCCCTCGGGGTGACCATCGAGACGGGCGTGCGGGTCATGGCCATCCAGTTGGGCAGCCGCCGCGAGGTGAAGGCGGTGGTTACCGATCGGGGGCGGATCGTGTGCGAGGAGGTTGTGAACGCTGCGGGCATGTGGGCACCGCGGGTAGCCGCCATGGTCGGAGGCTGGCTGGCCAGCACGCCGGTTGACCATCAGCACATCGCCCTGCGGGCGGTGGCCGGCCATGCCTTGCCACCGGACATGCCCTGCTTTCGCGACCCGGACAATCTCGTCTACGGCAAGGCGGAACAGGGCGGCATGCTGTTCGGAGGGTACGAGGCGGATCCGCAGGCTCGGTGGCTTGACGGCGCGCCGTGGGACCACGAGTCGCGCTCCCTTCCACCCGACTGGGTCCGCTTCGAGCCCCTGATGGCCGGGGCCATCCGGCGGTTTCCGTTCCTGGCCGACGCCGAGGCCATCCGGCTCGTCAACCACCCCGATGCGATGACGCCGGACGCGAATCCGCTGCTCGGTCCCATGCCCGGGGTCCACGGCTTCTGGGTGGCCGCGGGCCTGTCGTTGAACGGGTTCGGTGGCGCCGGGGGAATCGGCCGAGCGATCGCCGGCTGGATGACGACCGGCGACCCGGGAGTCGACGTCCACCCGTACCGCGCGTGGCGTTTCGGGGCCACTTATCGCGATCCACGGTTTGTGGCCGAAACGGCGCGCGAGGCCTACCGCTACTACTATCGGCTCCGCTACCCGTTTGACAGCGACACGGCGGGTCGCCCCCGGAGGCTCAGCCCGCTCCATACCCGGCTCGAGGATGGTGGTGCGGTCTTCGGAACCAAGCACGGTTGGGAGCGCGCGGACCACCTGGAGCCCGGCACGCCATGGCGGATGGCAGGAGAGGATCAACGCGCCTATGGCTGGTCGCGTCCGCCCTGGCTGGATCGCGTGGGGGAGGAGCACCGGGCGGTCCGCGAACGGGCAGGGCTCATCGACCTGACCTCGTTCGGCAAGATCGACATCGCCGGGCCTGGGGCGTTGGGTCTCCTGCAGCGGGTATCGGTAGCCGATGTAGACCGGCCCGTCGGGACGGTCGTCTACACCCAGTGGCTCGATGACCGGGCCGGCATGGTCGCCGACGTCACGGTCGTCCGGCTCGCAGCCGACCGGTTCCGTGTCGTGACCGGTGCTGGATACGCCGCGAGCGATCTCGGTTGGCTTCTCCTGCACGTCCGCGAGGGTGAGGTGGTCGAGCTCCGTGACGTCAGCGAGGAGCTGGCCTGCCTGGGTCTGTGGGGACCGCGGGCGCGCGACATCTTCGCCGCGGTCACCGACGACGACGTCAGCAGTGGCGGCATCCCTCTCCGCACCGCCCGCCCCGTGCGGGTCGGCGGCGGCGACGTGCTGGCCCAGCGCATCTCGTATGCGGGGGAGCTGGGATGGGAGCTGTACGTGGAGCCAGCGTGGGCCGTGCAGCTGTGGGACCGGTTGGAGGAGGCTGGCGTCGAGCACGGGCTCGCCGTCTTCGGGTACCGCGCCCTGGACAGCCTGCGGATGGAGAAGGGATATCGGTACTACGGGACGGATCTGACGATGGCGGAGACGCCCCTCGAGGCCGGCCTCGGCCGGTTCGTGGCTTGGGACAAGCCCGACTTCGTGGGCCGCGATGCGCTTGTCGCCCGCCGGGACGCCGGGCCTCCGGCCGTGCGGATCCGGAGCGTCCTGGTCGGCCCCGGGCCCTTGGACGAGGGCGATGACGGCTGGTTGCCGGTCTACGGCGGCGAGGCGGTCCGGGTCGAGGGTGAGCCCGCCGGCCGGCTGCGGAGTGTGGGGTACGGACACTCATTGCGCCGCGTGATCGGGTACGTGTATCTTCCGACCCACTTCGCGGAAGGGTCTGAAGTCGAGATCGAGATCCTGGGGCAGGCGACTTCTGCGACGGTCGTTCCCGACGCGCTGGTCGATCCCACGGGTGATCGGATGCGCGGCTAGCTGGGAGTCGAACGGTGCCCCTCGTTGGCGGACGGACTCGCGGGAAACAGACGAAGGTCTTCTTCGCCACCGATGTCCACGGCTCGGAGCGGACCTGGCGAAAGTTCCTGAGCGCGGCGAAGTTCTACGGGGCGGACGTCCTGGTCATGGGCGGCGACGTCATGGGCAAGCTCGCGGTCCCGGTGATCCGAGAGAAGAACGGCCACTACCGGGCCACCATCCACGGGCGCGTCGAGCAGCTTGATACGGCGGCAGAAGTCGAGCAGGCGCGCGAGGTCATCGGCGGATTGGGCTTCTACGACGTGGTCATGGAGGAGGACGAGTACCGGTCCGTCCGAGACAACCCGGCGGCCATCGACGAGCTGTGGCGACGCCTTGCCACGGAGCGCCTTGCGCGCTGGATCGAGCTGACCGAGGATCGGCTCGGGCCGGCCGGCATCCGGTGCTTCGTGTCCGGCGGCAACGATGACCTGCTCGAAGTCATGGAGTGGCTGCCATCCGAGGGAACGCGCTCCTTCACGGCCTGCGAGAGTCGGGTGGTCCCGCTCGACGACGACCACGTCATGGTCAGCCTGCCGTACGTCAACCCGACCCCCTGGCACACCCCCCGCGAGGCGCCGGAGGAAGAGCTGGCGGTCATGATCGAGCGCAACGTGGAAGGCATCACCGATTTTGGCAATGTCGTCTTCAACTTCCACGCTCCGCCGGTCGACTCAACGCTGGACACCTGCCCGATGCTCGACGCCACGACCGACCCGCCTTCCCAGATCGTGCGCGGCGGGCAGCCGGTCCTGTACGGCGCGGGCAGCACGGCCGTTCGTGCGGCCCTCGAGCGGTACCAGCCGTTGCTCGGATTGCACGGCCATATTCATGAGTCACAGGCTGCTGCGCGGCTGGGTCGGACCTTGTGCATCAACCCCGGAAGCGAATACGGTGAAGGGGTGCTGCGGGGCACACTGGTGAACCTGATGAACGGCAAGGTGGACAGCTATCAGATGACGACCGGTTGAGGGGGCCGCCCCACCCGGTGGCGGGGTCGACAGCGTCGAGAGGAGGTGTCGAAGGAGTAGCCCCTGACGGCCGGACGGCCGCCGATCGAAGGCGCGAGATGCGCTGACTACTGATCGAACAAAGGAGGTTGATAGGGTGGCGACAGCGACCACGCTTCCTGGCGCCCCAACACCGGAAGTCTTCGTCCGGAAGTCCTCCGGCCTTGTGCGGGTGATGTCCCCGTCGTCGGCATTCATCTACAACGTCCTGACGATGGGATTGATCTTTCCCTGGACCTACCTGTGGGCCCCGGGCGCGTTGCCCGGCGGACAACTCGTGTGGGGGATTCTGCTGGCGATGCTCCTGGAGATTCCGATCGCCCTCTCGTACGTCTGGCTTTCGACCACGTTTCCGCGGACAGGCGGCGACTACGTCTTCCAGAGTCGGGTGTTCGGTGGCGGCATCGCGTTCACCCTCGTGTTTTCCGGCTTCGTAATCTGGATTCTCCAGTGGGTGGCCCTTTCAGGGTGGCTCTTGGCCGCCCTCGGCTTGGCGCCGCTGTTCCTCGGCTTGGGAGCGTCGCTGAACTCACCACAGCTGGTCGAGATTTCGACCTGGTTCACGACCCCTGAGGGGATCATCATCACCAGCATCGCCAATGCGGCGATCGCGATGCTCATCCTGATCTCGGGCTTCGTGAACTACGTCCGCCTGCAGCGCGTCATGTGGGTCGCGATCCTGCTGGCCTTCGGCACGATGCTCGTGGTGCTCATTACGACAAACGCGGCCGACGTGCCAGCCAAGCTGGACACTTTCTCGGCGGCCATCGGCGGTTCAGCCACGTTCACGGCTGATGCCACCGCGGCAGCCACGGCAGCTGGGGTGGACCTCAATCCCGCCTTCAGTCTCCTCGCGACCCTGCTGATCGCCCCCATCGCCTGGACGTCGCTCCAGTGGGCGACCTACAGCAGCCAGCAGAACGGCGAGATCAAGTCTGCCGGCAACTTCCGGAGCCAGGCGTTCATCATCGTCGGCTCGCTGGTCGTCACCGGGCTGCTGCTGGCGCTCCTCGCGTTCGTGTTGGAAAACGCCGTCGGCTCGGAGTTCCTGTACGTCGCAGGCTCGGGGTACTGGAGCGGCGTCTCGGAGGCGACGCTCGCCGGCTCATACCTGTGGCCGAACATCCTCGCGACGGCGATTGCGTTCAGCCCGATCGTGACGATCATCATCGCCTTCGGGTTCATCATGAACAGCCACCAGATCGTCCATAACTGCTACATCGGCATGACCCGCGTCATGCTGGCCATGTCGTTCGACCGGATCCTGCCTGAGATGGTGAGCCGGGTGAGCGGGCGTTTCCGGACTCCGGTCAACGCCCACCTCATCTATTTCCTGGCCAGCATCCCGGTGATCTGGCTGTACAACACGTTCTCCTATGGCGAGGGTGACAGCAGCGTCACGTGGACGTCGCTCACGCTGGGCGTGACATTCGCCTGCGGGTATGTGTTCGTTGCGACTGCACTGGCCGGCGCGTTCCTGCCCTTCCGGGCGAAGACGGCCTACGACGCCTCACCCGGGGCGAAGTACAAGATCGGGGGCGTCCCGTGGGTCACTCTCGTGGGCCTGCTCGGCGCGGCGTTCGGTGTGGTGTTCCTCTTCCTGTTCATCACCAATGAGCAGCTGGGCCTGACGACCACCCTCGCCAACACGGTCATCGGTGGCGTGCTGCTCTTCTCGGCGGCCTGGTACCTGGTCGCGAAGCAATTGCGCCGCAGCAGCGGGATCGACGTCTCGTACGCGTTCAAGGAGATCCCGCCGGAATGACCTTCCTTCAATAGGAGGCTTCTTCGAAGGCCCGGGCCGCTTGGCCCGGGCCTTTCGCTATCCGCGCACGTCGTCCAGCCATTGCGGGAACTCGTCGGAGTCAAGCTTCGCCGCCGCCCGGCCCCAGCGCTCCTCGGCCCAACCCCAGAAGTCGTACTCGATCGTGGAAACGCGCGCCTGAATCGCCGCCCACAGCGTCCAGCCCACGTCGGACATGATCATGTTCAGGCGCATCCTCGCCAGCAATGCGGGGGTGGGCCGCCCGAAGTAGGCGGCGCACAGCGCTTCCACCTGGTCGTCGTCCCACCCGAGCTCCTGGCAGGTGTTGCCCAGCTCGAACGCGGGATCTCCATTGCCGCTGTACTCGTAGTCGACGATCCGGAGGTCCGACCCGTCGTCCAGGTAGTTTTCGGCGAGCAGGTCGTTGTGGCACGGGACCGATGGCAGGGGACGCCAGCGCAGCGCGGCCTCCAGCTCCGGTAGCCGATCGAGCCGCTCCCGGTAGCCCACCGGAATCGGTATCCCACGCTCGCCGACGACCTGCAGGTAGTGCTCGGTCAGCCGGAACATGTCGAAGTCCTGGAGAAAACGGGGACCCGCGTGGAGCCGCCTCAGTGAGGCTGCCACCCGTGGGGCCATGCCCGGCTCGGCGAAGGCCTCGTTCGACATCGTCCGTCCGTTGATCCATTCGAGGACGATCACCCCGTGCTCGGGCAGCGCGTGAATCACCCGGGCGCCGATTCCGGTCTCCGCCGCCGCACGCGTGTTGTGCAGCTCGTTCGCCCGGTCAACCGCGAGGACATCGGTGTCACCGCCCGGGACACGGACGAACATCCGCTCGCCGTCGACCGTGACCGCGTAGTTCAGGTTCGTCAGCCCACCGACCAGCGGCTCGATCTCGACGGTCCGCCCGCGCCAGGCATCGATGGCCTGGACGACCTGCTCGATGCCGATCGTCATCCCCCGCGCCCGACGGTGAAGCTAGCCCAGGTCCGAGGGATCCGCCCGGGCGTCCTCGCGGATGTTCTCCTTGGGCCGCGCGATCAACATGTAGGCAAGCCCAAGCAGGAACACGACTCCCACGCTGATCGGCACGAGCCATCGATCAACGAATTCCGTGAGCCCGTCGCCCGTCGAGTACGCCAGGATGAGGATGGCGGAGACGCCGTACACGAGCCCGATGACGTTGACCACCGGCCCCCAGCTTCCCATGGTGAACGCGCCACCCGGCCGCCAGCCCCGTCGCCGAGCAATGAGCGCTGCCAGGACGACGCTCTGGAACCCGATGTAGATACCGGTGACGGCGAAGCTGATGATGATCGTCACCGTGGCCGCAGGCAGAAGGGTGATCAGGGCGGGGACGATCACTGCCACCAGTACCGCGCCGGGGGGCATGTGCAGGCGCGGATGGACGCTCGAGAGCGCGCGCGAACCGGGAATCATGCCGTCCCGAGCGGAGCTGTAGACGAGACGAATGGCCGCGCCCTGGATGGCAATCGTGCAGGAAACGAAGGCGAAGAGGATCAACGCCAGAGCGATCGTTGCTCCCGTATCCCCGAAGTTCGCCTGCAGGATCGAGTCAATGGGCGACGCATCGGTCCCGCTCATGACGGCCGCAATGTCCGGCACGGCGAGGATCAGCGCGAGCGTCAGGAAGGCGGCAGTAAAGCCTCCGACGGCCAGGGTCAGCTGCATCGCGCGCGGCACCTTCCGCGACGGGTCGTGCACTTCTTCGGCGATGTCTCCGCAGGCCTCGAAGCCATAGAAGATCCAGACGCTGAAGAGCGCTGCCGCCAGGAAGGCGCCGAGGTAGTTGTCGCCGCCGGCGCCCATCGTCTCGAAAATGACGCCGAAGTCCTGGTTGCGATCGAAGAGCAGCAGGTAGGTCCCCAGCCCAATCGTGCCCAGGATCTCGACCACCAGGCCCGCACGCGCAAGAAGAGCAAGGCGGCGAATGCCGAGCATGTTCAGGATGCCGCCGAGGACGATGACAGCCACCGCCACCAGGATGGTGGTCGTGTCGTTGATCTCCCAGCCAAAGAGCGGCGCGGCGAACAGGTTCGCCGCATACGCCACGGCAGCCACCGTGACGAGCAGCGCCGCCGTGTACATCCATCCGGACAAGAACGCGTAACGGGGACCTACCAGGCGCTTCGACCATTGGTAGATGCCACCCGCCAGCGGAAATTCAGAGGCGACCTCGGAGAAAGTGAAGACCACCATGAACTGGCCAAAGACGACGATGGGGATCGTCCAGATGAACGCCGGACCGCCGGTCGCCAGCCCGAATGCGAACAGGGAGTACACCCCCACCACCGGCGACAGGTAGGTGAACCCAACGGAGAAGTTCGAGAGCAGCCCGATGGATCGGCTCAGTTGCTGCCGATACCCAAGGCGCGCCAGCTGACGTTCGTCAGCCCCAACCTCGGCGACGGCCGGTGTCGCGGATGCCATGAAAACCCTCCTCCGGATTCCTGGTCCGCGCGCGGGGCGATGCTCCCGGCCCGGAAACCCGCCACCGCGAAGTGCGTCGGCGTCGAGAGTGTTGGGTACGCCAACCGCGAGGTCAAGAGGAAATTAAGGCCGCCGCCAGCACCGGCGCTACACGAGTGCCGCTCGACCGACTTGTCCTGGGTGAACGGCACGCGGGTGACGAAAACACGAGGGGCCCGTCGCTGGTGCGGCGGGCCCCTCGCGTCTTGGGCGGGCTACCTGAACTCTAGCGGTTGCGCACGAGCTCGGCGGGGGTGACCGCGGTCCGCTG
>CAWEPF010000010.1:0-406451 GCA_963810925.1 uncultured Chloroflexia bacterium
CCGGCCCGGAGGGCACCGATGGCACCGGCAGCGCCGGCTCCAACGGCGCCGCACCTGATGGCGAGGCCGAGGGCGAAGCCGAAGGCGAGGGCGAGACGATCGAGGGCGAATACAAGGAGGTCTGACGGACCGATCCTTGAACGACCCGGGATAGGGCCGGGCGCCCGCCCCTCGGCTGGCTAACGCAACAGCCTTCGGGACGGTCGCCCGGCCCTTTCGCACCTCGGGAAGCGCCTTCAGAACTCCATTCGTTCGCGCTGCGCCGTCCCGAGCAGCCAGCGCGGGATCTTCGGACAGCGCCGCATACTTCAACCGTGCGGTCACTCTTCTTGGTCGTCGGCCTGGCATTGCATACCGTGGCCGCTTCGCCGGGGACCGCGGCCCCCGTTATCCCCCCCGCCGCGTACGCGGTCGTGGTCGTCGTGGTCATGGGCACGATCGCCATCGCGTTCCTCATCGGTCGTCGCCGAGGAGGCGGATGACCACGACCCCCAGGCCCAGGTGGTCGTTCCTGTTCGACGTGGACAACACGCTGCTCGACAACGACCGGGTGAAGGCGGACTTCGTGGCGGGGATCGCGGGCGCCGTGGGGAGCGAGGCCGGCGATCGGTTCTGGGAGATCTACGAAGAGGTCCGGCGGGTGCGGGACTACGTCGACTACCCGGAGACGATCCGGCGTTTTCGCGAGGCGTTTCCGGACGAGCCCGGCGTTTCAGCGGTCGAGGAGCTGGTTCTGGAATACCCCTATAAGACCGCCCTGTATCCAGGGGCGCTGGATGTTCTCGCCAGGGTCCAGGTCATCGGTCCGGCGGCGATCGTGACCGACGGGGATCCGGTCTATCAGCCGGCCAAGATCGCGCGGGCGGGGCTGGCTGACGCCGTTGGGCAGCGAGTGTTCGTGTTCGCCGACAAGGTGCCGCATCTCGACGACGTCGCGCGATCGATCCCGGCCGATCGGTATGTCCTGTTCGACGACAAGCGGGCCATCCTGGCCCGCGCCGAGCATTTGGATGGCCGCCTGCTCACCGTCCAGGTGCGGCAGGGGCACTACGCGAGCGCGGACATGGACATGCGTCCGGCGCCGGACCGCGTGATCGAGCAGATCGGCGACTTGCTGGACCTGGACCTCGAGGTATTCCTCGCCGGCTAGGAGGTACCGAGCAGCACGCCCCCGGTCAGCACGAGCATCGAGAGGATGGCCAGGATCACGAGCATCGGCCAGACGAACTTCAGCCACGTTCCGTAGCCGATCTTTGCGATCGCCAGCCCGCCCATGACCACCGCCGAGGTGGGGGTGATGAGGTTGATCAGCCCGTTGCCGGTCTGGTAGGCGGTGACCACCAGGTATTCGGGGACGCCGGCGAAGCCGGCCAGCGGAGCCATGATCGGCATCGCGACGGTCGCCAGGCCGGACGACGAGGGGATGAGGAACGAGAGCGGCAGGAAGAGTCCGTACATGAGGTTGATGAACGCGACACCGCCCACACCGCCGACGGCCTGCTCGGCGGCGTTGAGGACGGTATCGGTGATCAGCCCGTTGCTCATGACCACCGTGATCCCCCGCGCGATGCCGATGATCAGCGCGACCCCGAGCAGGTCGCGTGCGCCGTCCACGAACGTGGCGGTCAGGTCGCGTTCGTTCATCCGTGCGACCACACCGATGAGGATCGCGAACAGGAGGAACGAGGCGGTCATCTCGGGGAACCACCACCACAGGGTGGGGATGGGAATGCCGAGGTCCTCCCACGGGATGACGCCGTAGATCATGACCGCGAAGGCGAGGAAGAAGAGCAGGAGCACGGCCTTCTCACGCCCCGGAAGCGCCGCGTCGGCCTCCGTGGACGAGTCGGCGCCTCGGAAGGCAGCCTCGTTTTCGGCCTTCTGGGCGTACACCAGCGAAGCGGTTGGGTCGGCCTTGACGCGGGACGCGTAGCGCATGACGAACCAGATGCCGATGGCCGTGCCCACGACGAGGATGACGAGCCGTCCGATGAGGCCCTGGTCGATGCTGGTGCCGGCGAATCCCGACGCGATTCCGGTCGCGAACGGGTTGATCGTTGAGCCGAGGACCCCGATCCCACAACCGAGCAGGAGGAGGGAGGCGCCGACCATCGTGTCGTACCCCGCGGCGACCATGACGGTGATGATCAGGACGTAGAAGGCGAGGCTTTCCTCGTTCATCCCGAAGGTCGTGCCGCCGACCGCGAACACGACCATGAGGATGGGGATCATCCATTGCTCGCGGCCCCGGAAGCGCGACACGATCCGCGCGATCCCGTCGTTGATGGCGCCAGTCTTCATCGTGATCCCCAGGAATCCACCGATGACGAGCACGAACAGCGCCACGTCAATGGCCCCGAACAGGGTTCCGCTGTTCCAGACGCTGATGCTCCCGTCCTCGCCCTCTATCCCGTACAGGCCGTTGATGGGAGCCAGGAGGGAGTCCGTGATGATCCGCTGCGGGTTCTGGTCCACCTGCTGATACGTGCCCGGGATCGGCTGGCCGTTCTCGTCGAGTTCGTACTGGCCGGCGGGAATGATCCACGTCCCGATGGCGACAAGGACGATGAGCAGGAACAGGATTGTGTACGCGCTCGGCAGCGAGAAGCCCTTCTTCTCGGGGGCCGCCGCCGGTGAGGTCGTCTCTGCTGTGGTCACGATGCGAGTGCCTCCACGGGTGCCTCGGTTGGCTCAACCGGTGTGATGTGCTCGATCCGGAAGCCGGTGAAGCCGTAGATCAATGAGATCACCGGGCTGAGCAGGTTGAAGAAGCAGTACGGCAGGTAGGCCACGGTGGCCACGCCCAGGACGCCGGCCATGTACGCCCCGCAGCTGTTCCACGGGATGAGGGGCGAGGTCACCGTCCCCGAGTCCTCCACCGCCCGCGACAGCATCCGCGGCGCGATGCCGCGCTTCGCGAATTCGGCGCGGTAGATCCGGCTGGGCATGACGATGGCCACGTACTGGTCGCCGGCGATGATGTTCAGGCCGATGCACGTGAACACCACCGAGGCGATGAGCCGTCCGGTGGACTTCGCACCCTTCAGGACCGGGCGGATGAGCCGCTCCAGGAAGCCTGCGTCTTCCATGATCGCCGCGAACGACAGCGCGCCGAGCACCAGCCAGATGGTGAAGAGCATCGATGACATCCCGCCTCGCGAGAAGAGCGCGTCGATGGTTGTATTTCCGCTGTCCAGGACGAAGCCGTTGGCCAGCGCCGCGTAGATCGCCTCGATCGAGACGAGCACCGGCCCCTGGTCGGGCCTGCCCACGAACGCCTCGACCAGCGCCGTCTGGGTGAAGCACGCCAGAACGGCGGCGAAGATCGCGCTCAGGAAGATGGCGAGGAACGGCGGCGCCCGGCGGACGGACATGAGCACGAGGAGGGCCAGCGGAAGGAGGTTGAGGAGCGAGATCTGGTACGACTCGGCCAGGAGCGCCTGGGTGTCGGCCGGATCGAATCCGGTCCCGGCGGCGGGGGTCACCAGGCCGATGATCGTGAACCCGATGATGGCGAGGACCACGGCCGGGCCGGAGGTCCAGATCATGGCCCCGATGTGCTCGTTCGTGGTCACGTTCTCCACCATGGATGGCACGAGCACCGTCGTCTCGGAGATGGGCGTCATCTTGTCCCCGAAATACGCGCCCGAGATGACGGCTCCGGCGGCAATCACGGGGTTGGCACCCACCAGGGGTGCGAGGGCCACGAACGCCACGCCCAGGGTGGCCGCGGTCGTCCACGAGCTGCCAATGGACAGCCCGACCAGGCCACAGATGATGGCCGTGGCCGGGTAGAACCAGTCCTCGCTCAGGAGTCCGACGCCGTAGTACACGACGGTCGGGATGGTCCCGGCCATGTTCCAGGCTCCGATGAGCGCGCCAACGGCCAGCAGGATGAAGACCGCGCTCAGGGCAGAGGAGATTCCACCGATGGCCGCGTCCCGGACGCGGGCCGCGGTATGGCCGTTCTTGAATGCCACCAGGGCGGCGACGACGGCGGCCCCGAGGAGGGCCACCTGCAGCGGCCCGCCGGTGGCATCCGTCCCGAAGATCGTGATCGTGAGCAGGATCAGGACGATCAGCGCGATGACAGGGATCAGCGCATCGAGGAACGACGGTTCGCGCGGCGTGCGGACCTCTTCGGATTGGGCGGTATCGGTCACCGGGTCTCCTTCGCTCGGTGCTGGTGTCCCCTAAGCCCGGAACGTGGCGCTGGCCGCGGTTGACGCGGCTGGAGCAGTCACATGGCTGCGGGGATGGGCCGGCGTCCCCTGGGCCAGGGCGACCAGCAGGACGATGGCTGCCACGAGCAGGATCGTGACCACCGCGTTCGAGACGTCCTTGGTTTCCACGTCGGCTCCCTCAGATGGGGTCGCGAACGATGGGGCAGGTCATGCAGTGCCCGCCGCCGCGGCCCTTGCCGAGCTCGAATCCCTCGATGGTGATCACCTCCACGCCAGCCTCGCGCATCTTCGAGATCGTGAACGTGTTGCGCTCATAGGCAACCACCACCCCGGGCTCGAGGGCGACGACGTTGTTCCCATCGTCCCATTGCTCGCGCTCCGCCTGGTATGCGTCGCCGCCGGTCGAGACGACCTGGAGCGTCGCGATTCCCAGCGCGTCGGCGACGGCGGAGAGGAAGTCCTTGTCAGGTCGGACGTCGAGCGTCCCTTCCTTCGAGCCGGGGCGGATGCTGAACGAGCGGATGCCCTCGACCACCTTCGGGAACGCCGTCGCCTTGTCGCGATCGAGGAGGGTGAACACGGTGTCGAGGTGCATGTGGGCCCGGTCCTTGCTCATGACCGCGGCGATGACCCGGTTCGCAGCACCCTTCGCGAACAGCGCCCGGGCGATCTGCTCGATCATCCGCCCGGTGGTCCGCTCAGACATACCGATGGCGACGGCCCCGTTGCCGATGATCTCGACGTCCCCGCCCTCGAGCGAGGCCAGCCCGAAGTCCTCGGTCTTGAACCGATCGTCGTCGCCCATGGGCGGGTACCAGAACTCGAAGTCCGCATCCGCGAACGTCGGATGCGCGCGGTAGATGGCGGCCATGTTGAACGCCTCGCGGCGCCGGGCCGGCCAGTACATGGGGTTCACCGAGACGCCGCCGTAGATCCAGCACGACGAGTCGCGGGTGAACAGGCTGTTGGGGAGTGGCGGCAGGATGAACGTCTGATCGTCGTCAACCGCTGACGCGATGAGCGACGTCCCCCCCAGGCGCGCGAGGTCCAGCCCCGATTCGGCAACCGTCATCCCGCCCAGGAGGTGCCGAGCCAGCACGTCGGGCGCGAGGCCGGCCAGGTGGGCACTGACCTCGTCCACGAGGCTCACCCCGACGACGTACTCGGAGGCGACGAGCTGAATGAGCCGATTCCGCGCGTCGTCGCTGGCGGCCAGGGCTTCGGTCAGGAGATCCTGGACGTAGAAGACCTCGACTCCGCGCTCGCGCATGCGGGCCACGAACTGGTCGTGCTCCCATTGCGCGCGCTCGACCCACAGGACGTCGTCGAACAGGAGCTCGTCGTGGTTCTCCGGGGTCAGCCGCTTCAGGCTCAGCTCGGGCCGATGCACGATCACCTGGCGGAGCTTGCCGACCTCCGAGTGGACGCCGAACGCGGTCATGGCTGGGTCTCCTTGCTTGTCACGTTCGTGCCGGACGTGCCGGCCACCAATCCATCGATCTGATCCAGTGAGCCGATGACCGCCCGCTTCCCGGAGGCGGTGGCGAATTCGACCGCGGCCTGCACCTTGGGGCCCATGGATCCGGCCGCGAACTCCATGCTGCCCAGCTCCTCGGCCGACACGTGGTCGAGCCGCCGCTGCTCCGGTGTTCCCCAGTCGACGTACACCCCATCCACGTCGGTGGCCATGATGTACAGGTCGGCCTCGAGGTCCTGCGCCAGCAGGCTGGTGGCCAGGTCCTTGTCGATGACCGCCTCGACGCCCATCAGCCGACGCTCCTCCCCCGGCGCGTACATCGTCGGGATGCCACCGCCGCCGGCGCAGATGACCACCGTCCCATGTTCAAGTAGCCAGCGCATGGGCCGGATCTCGAAGATCCGCTGGGGACGCGGCGACGGGACGACGCGGCGCCAGTGGTCGCCATCGGGCTTCACGACCCACCCCTTCTCGGCGGCCTGGGCCTTCGCATCGGTCTCGGAGTAGATGGGTCCCACGAACTTGCTGGGATTCGCGAAGCCGGGGTCATCCGGATCGACCTCGACCATGGTCAGGATGGTCGCGAGCGGCTTCTCGAAGGGCAGCCGGTTGCCCAGCTCCTGCTCGATGAGGTACCCGATCATCCCCTGCGTCTCCGCCCCGAGGATGTCGAACGGGTAGGCCGCGACCTCGGTGTAGGCCGCGCCCTCGAGGGCCAGCAGCCCCACCTGCGGCCCGTTGCCGTGGGAAATGACGAGCTCATGCTCGGCCGCGACGCGAGCCAGGGCATCGGCCGCGACCCGGACGTTCGCACGCTGGACCTCGGCGGTCATGGGCTGCCCGCGCTGGATCAGCGCGTTGCCGCCGAGCGCCACGACGACCCGCATCGGTCAGCTCCCGATGGTGGCCACCATGATGGCCTTGATGGTGTGCATCCGGTTCTCGGCCTGGTCCCACACGATCGACCGCTCGGATTCGAACACGTCGTTCGTGACCTCCAGCCCCTCGAGCCCGTACTTCTCGAAGATCTCCTCGCCCACCTCGGTGCTCCGGTCGTGGAACGCCGGCAGGCAGTGCATGAACTTCACCTGCGGGTTGCCCGTCTTCTTCACGAGCGCGGCGTTGACCTGATACGGCTTGAGGAGCTTGATGCGCTCGTCCCACGCCGAGTCGGCTTCGCCCATCGAGACCCAGACGTCGGTGTACAGGAAGTCCACGCCCTTGGCGCCCACGGCGGGGTCATCGGTCAGGGTGACCTTCCCACCGGTCTCCTTGGCAACTGCCTTTGAGTCCTTGACGAGCTCCGGGTTGGGCCACAGGTGCTTCGGTCCGCACAGGCGGACGTCCATCCCCATCTTCGCGCCGCCCACCATCAGGGAGTCGCCCATGTTGTTGCGCGCATCGCCGAAGTAGCAGTACGCGATGTCGTGGAGCGGCTTGTCGCTGTGCTCCTGCATGGTGAGGAAGTCCGCCAGGATCTGGGTCGGGTGGAACTGGTCGGTGAGGCCGTTCCAGACCGGGACGCCGGCGAACTGGGCGAGCTCCGCCACGATGTCCTGGTCGAAGCCGCGGTACTCGATCCCGTCGAAGATCCGGCCCAGGACCCGGGCGGTGTCCTTCATGGACTCCTTGTGACCGATCTGGGTGCCCGATGGCCCCAGGTAGGTGACGTGGGCGCCCTGGTCGTAGGCGGCGACTTCGAAGGCAACCCGTGTTCGGGTGGAGGACTTCTCGAAGATGACGGCGATGTTCTTGCCCTTCATCCGCTGTTGCTCGTAGCCGCCGTACTTGGCCCGCTTCAGGTCGCGGGACAGGTCGAGCAGGTAGCGGATCTCGCGCGGGCTGAAGTCCAGGAGCTTCAGGTAGTTCCGGTTCCGGAGGTTGTATCCCACGTGCGCACCTCGGGTTGCGGGGCCCGCTCGAGGCGGGGCCGAACGGGTCTATCGACGGCAGTATGGGCTGCAGTGGATCATCCCGCCGTTAAGGACCAGCCCGCCCCGCAGGCGCCAACATCCGGCGGTCAATCCCGTCGGATGGGGAAGGCCATGCAGGTCGGACCGCCGGAGCCGTTGAGGCCGACCTCGGTGGCGGGGTAGGTGTGGACCTCACAGCCCGCTGACTCGAGCGCGCGACGAGTCACCGGGTTGCCCTCGGCCATGATCACGACGCCGGGGCGGACGACGAGGACGTTGCAGCCCAGGGTCGGGAACTCCTCGTCGGGGACGGCGATGGTCTTGATCTTCAGCTCACGGAGGAGCGTCCACAGGCCCACGGGGAGGAGCGGCGGGTAGACGACGGCCAGGCTGTCGGTGATGGGGGAGATGACCGAGAGCAGGTGGACCAGCTCCTCGTCGCCGCGCCAATACGGGAGGTCGAAGACCCGGACGTCCGCGTCGACGATGGCAGCCAGCTGACGGGCGCCCTCCGCGTTCGTCCGGAGCGAGATCCCCACGCAGAGCAGGTTGGGGCGCAGCCACAGGACGTCGCCGCCCTCGATCGTCGCGCGGGGACCGATCCGGCCCGGCGATCGGGACGCCGGCCCCCTTCAGCCAGTCGCGGACGATCCGCGGCTCCGCCTGGCGGTTCGTCTTGCCAGGGCGGAGGAGGACCGCGCCGGCATCGGTCATCAGGGCGGGATCGAACGTGTAGACGAGGTCCGGGTCGGTGGTCCGGACGACGAGGCGGTGAACGCGAACCCCCAGCTCCGCGAGCAGGTCGGTGTACACGTCGTGCTCCGCGTGGGCCACCGCCAGGTCGACGGGATGGCGGAAGCCGTGGGCCGGGTTGTCGAACGCGGCGCCGAAGGCCGGGTCGGGGCGATGGACGAGCACTTCCCGGAGCGGCGCCGTCATCGACCCCGCGCCACCCCAGGCCGGGGCGCCCGTATCGGTCATCGGTCAGTCCCCCGAAGGCGGGCTAGCCCAGTTCGCTCGTGCAGTGCGGGCAGCGGGTGGCGGCGATGGGGATGTCGGTCGCGCAGTGGGGGCAGGCCTTGGTCGTCGCCTCTTCGGCCTTCGCGGTCATGGCGTCGAACGCCTGCTTGGGCTTGACCACGATGAAGTAGATCGACGCCGCGATCAGCACGAAGGTGATGAGCGTGTTCAGGAACACGCCATAGCGCACCTCGGCCGAGCCCACGGTGATGGTCAGGGTGCTGAAGTCCGGCACGCCGATGATGCCCAGCAGCGGGGTCAGGATGTCGGCCACGAACGAGGCGATGACCGCCCCGAAGGCACCGGCGATGACCACCGCCACGGCCAGATCGACCACGTTGCCGCGCATGATGAAATCGCGGAAGCCCTTGAACACGGTGCCCTCCTCAAATGCTCCGGGTGGCCAGTGTAGCCCGCAGTAGGATGCGGTCATGAGAGCCGTGCGAACCGCCATCAACCAGTTCTTTGTCACCTACGACATCGCCTGGGAAGCCTTGATGGGCGTCCTGGTGATCGTCTGGCTGGTCGCCAACGCGCAGCCGCCGGGGCCGGTGACCGATTTCCTGACCGTCTCCATCACGATCGTGTTCGCGGTCGAGTTCGCGGGGCGATTTCTGGCGTCGTTCGACCGCCTGGCCTACTTCAAGGGCCACGTGATCGACCTCGTCACCTTGATCCCCGCCCTCCGCGGCTTCCGCCTGCTGCGACTGCTCGGGCTGTTGCGTCATATCCGCGCAACCAGGGGTCTTGCCAATCAGATCGGGGTCCTCCAGTACCTCGCCGGCGACCTCACCATCCGTTCGCTGTTCATTATCTGGTTCTCGGTGATTGCGGTCGCCGCCTTTCTATTCTTCCTCGCGGAGCGCGCAGCGAACCCCAGCGTGAGCACCATCTTCGACGCCGGCTGGTGGGCCCTGGTAACCGCGACAACGGTTGGCTACGGCGACATCGTCCCGTACACCTCCGCCGGTAGGACCGTGGGCCTGGTCGTGATGCTGGCCGGCATCGGCACCTTCTCGGCGCTGGCCGGTCTGATCGGCAGCTCACTGCAACGGCGGCGGGCCCAGATCGCCTCGGGCATGAACCCGGACGAAATCAGGGACGAGGAGAAGCAGGGCACGTCGGATCCGACCTCGCGTCTTCGGCGGCTCGAGACCCTCCGCGGCGAAGGCTTGATCACCGAGGAGGAATACGCCACGAAACGGGCTGCCGTCGTGGCGGACCTCTAGGCCGCCTTCGCGCGTGCGACTGGCCACCTGGAACGTCAACTCGCTCAAGGCGCGGCTGGAGCGGGTCCTGGCCTGGACCGAGCGCAACCAGCCCGACATCCTGTGCATGCAGGAGACCAAGCTGGCCGACGACGCCGTCCCGCTCATCGACTTCGCGGCGCTGGGATACGAGGTCGCGCACCACGGGAGCGGCACGTGGAACGGGGTGGCGATCGCGTCCCGGGTGGGGATCGACGAGGTCGTGGCCGGCCTGCCGGAGACGGAGGACTGGACCGATGAGGGCGGCCGCTTCCTGACCGCCGTGTGCGGCGGCGTGCGGGTGGCCAGCGTGTACGTCCCGAATGGCCGCGTGGTGGGCTCGGAGTTCTACGACGCCAAGCTGGAATGGCTCGACCACCTGGACGGGTGGGTCCGCGACCGCAATGACCCCGCCGACTCGCTGGCCCTGTGCGGGGACTTCAACGTCGCGCCAACCGACAACGACGTGTGGGACCCGGCCGCGGCCCATGGCGCCACCCACGTCTCGGTGCCGGAACGAGAGCGAGTCGCGCGGCTCGTGGAGTGGGGGCATGACCGACGTCCTGCGCCAGTTCCACCCGGAGCCCGGCTACTTCACGTGGTGGGACTACCGGGCGGGGCACTTCCACAAGAACTTCGGGATGCGGATCGACCACGTCCTGGCCACCGCGCCGCTCGCCGGCCGCGCCGTCGCCGCGGAGCGCGACCGTGACGCCCGCAAGCCCAGCACCTATCCGGGCATCCCCTCGGACCACGCCCCGGTGGTCGTGGACTTCAGCTGACGGTCAGCGCCGGTCTTCAGGCGGTCGCCTTCGCGAGGTCGCGCCCGAGACCGGTGCGGGGCCAGGTGATCGTGTCCGCGCCCACGAAGGACCGATACGCGCGCAACGCGTCGGCCAGGGCAGGAACGAAGTGCGGCTCGTCCATCGGTTTGAAGCCGTCCTCGAACCACACCCCGTTGACGTGCAGGCTCCTCGCCTTGCGGTCGTACTTCGGCTCGAACCGACCTGCGAACCGATCGCCGAACAGGATGGGGAGCACGTAGTAGCCGTGCCGGCGCTTGTGCTCCGGCGTGTAGACCTCCCACAGGTACGTGAAGCCGAACAGGTCGCGGATCATGGGGCGGTCCCACATCAGCGGGTCGAGCGGCGCCAGGAAGCTGACCTGCGGGGTCGCTCGCGATGGTTTCGCGGCCGAGCGGAGGATGGCCATCTCCTCGGCCAGGGCCAGGCGCGTCCCGCGCAGGCCCTCGACCTCGACCGGGACCAGCGTCCCGTCTTCCAGCAGCGTGGCGGTGATCTTCTTGCGCTCCGACACCTTGCCGGCGCCGCCCCACACGAGCTCCGCATTGCCGGTCGAGCCGGCGAGGCCCACTGCGCGGTAGCGGGACAGGACTGCGATGCCGCATCGCATCGGTCTCGCTGGCCGGCTCTGCGTTCAGCAGCCGCGGCGGCACCAGCCGCTCCATCAGGTCGTAGTAGCGGCGGCTCCCCTCACGCCATGCGATGCCCATCTCGCCGGACACGAACAGCGCCTCGAGCACCGCTCGGGCGGCCGTGGTGCTGGTCGATTCGGTGTCCCACCACCACTGGATGCGGTGGTTCACGTCGCGGAACGCGGCGGTGGAGACCGGACCGCTCTCGCGGATGTGGTCGCGGATCCGGTCGGCCAGCGCGCGATGCTCCTCGAGGAAGGGGACGTAGTAGGCGCCGTTCCGGGTCCACGTGATCCGGTACCACGGCAGCTCCTCGATGGGGAGGATGTTCAGGGCCTTGTTGTAGAGCTCGATGAGGCGGCGCCGGGACCGCGGACCGTACAGCCACTGGTCGCACCACGCCCGCTCATAGCCGGGGATGCGCGCGTGGAGGACGAGGTCGTGGTTCCGGGCACCGGGAACCTCCAGCGGGTCGAACTGGAGGCTGCCAAGCCGATCCACCACGCGGAGGACCGATGCCGGCTTCGCCGGGAGGGAGCGGGGCGGATCGAGGAGCTGGCGACGGACCAGGAAGCGCCGGGCGTGGTCCGCGGAGATGTGCTGCACGGCGGTCGCGGTCATCGGTCCGATGCTAGACGAAGGACGCCACGCGAGCGGCACACTCCGCTCATGACGCATCGAGCATCTCCGTCGGGGCAGGTCACCGCCGGCACCGAACCACCGGCTGACCTCGACGCGGCGGCCGCCGCGCGCCATCCGCGTCCAGCTGCTGACCACCGAGCACTGGAGCCTGCTGGCCACCCGGAACCTGTCCTGGAACGAGTCGTTCGCGCGGGCCGGCATGTTCCTGACGCTGCTCACCGGTGCCGTGGTGGCGCTGGCCCTGGTGGCGCAGGCGACCTCATTCGGCAGCGGATTCATGACCTTTGCCCTGCTGCTCCTGCCGGTGGTCTTCTTCGTGGGCAGCTCCACGTTCGTCCGGCTGAACGAGATCAACGAGGAGGACCTCACCTGGGTCAAGGGCATGAACCGGCTGCGACGCGCCTACCTGGAGATCGACCCGGGGATCGAGCCGTACCTGATCACGGGGTGGACCGAGGATCTCGTTGGCGTGCTGCGCACCTTCGGGGCGCCCGGAGGGGCAGGCCTCCAGCCGCCGACTCGCCGCGGAAACGTCATGCACGCCTTCGTGACGACGCCGGTCATGATCCTCATCGTCAACTGCGTCGTCGCGGCGGTCCTGGTTGGCCTCGTGGTCGCGCAATTTGGCATGTCGACGGAGCTCGCCGCGGTGGCCGCGGTGGCCGCGTTCGTCGTGACGTTCGCCGCCTTCTCCGCGTACGGTGCGCGGAAGGCGGCGTTCTGGATGGGCTCCGAGGACCAAGGGGAGCAGGCCTGATCAGGTTTGGCACTCTGGGTCGCAGAGTGCCAATTGGTATGATCCGGCGACCATGGCGGTGAAGCGCGACTACTACGAGATCCTGGGCGTGGAGCGGGGTGCCTCCGAGGAGGACATCAAGCGCGCGTTCCGCCGTGCCGCCCAGAAGCACCACCCCGACGTGGACACCAGCAGCGGCGCCGAGGAGCGATTCAAGGAGCTGAACGAGGCGTACCGCGTTCTGTCCGACCGGCAGCGGCGGGCGGCGTACGACATGTTCGGCCACGCGGGGGTGGACGGGGCCAGCGCGAGCGGGGAGCCGTTCGGCGGCGGGTTCGGACCGTTCGGGGACATCTTCGATGCGTTCTTCGGTGGCTCGCCGGCGGGCGGTCGCCGGCGCCAGCGGGCGGTCGCGGGCGCGGACCTGCGCTATGACCTGACCATCACCCTGGCCGAGGCGGTGAGCGGCGTCAGCCGCGAGATCCACTTCCCCGCGCTGGTCCGCTGCGCCACCTGCAACGGGAGCGGGGCGGAGCCGGGCAGCGAGCCGGAGCGATGCCCCGAGTGCAACGGCACCGGGGAGCGGCGCCGCGTCTCCCAGACGATCCTGGGCCAGATGGTGAACATCACGGCCTGTCCCCGCTGCAACGGGGAGGGCCGGATCGTCTCGACCCCGTGCCACACCTGCAAGGGCGATGGGCGGATCCGCGAGGACCGGCGGCTCCAGGTCGACATCCCGGCGGGAATCGAGAGCGGGCAGCGGATCGCGCTCGAAGGCCAGGGCGAGGCCGGTCCCCGCGGCGGCCCCTCCGGCGACCTGTACGTAATGGTCACCGTGCGCGAGGACCCCGACCTCGTGCGCCACGGGACGGAGCTGTACGTCGAGGTCCCGGTCACGTTCGCGCAGGCGGCGCTGGGGGCATCGGTATCGGTCCACACCGTGGAAGGGAACGAGGACATCGCCATTCCCGCGGGCACCCAGAGCGGACAGGAGATCCGGCTTCGTGGTCGGGGCATGCCGCGCCTCCGCGGCTCCGGTCGGGGTGACCTCCACGTCATCGCGACGGTCGTCGTCCCCGGCAAGCTCAGCAAGCGCGAACGCGAGCTGTTGCGCGAGCTCGGCGACGTGAGCGGCCCGGCGGTCCTGCCCAAGAGCGGCCCCAGCCTGGGCGAGCGCCTCCGCGACCTCTTCAGCTGACCGCTCGGCTGACGGGCGCCACCCAACCGATGCGCTGGCTTGCCCTCAGCGTGGAGGCCGACGTCGAGGCGGTGGAGGCGGTGAGCGAGATCCTCGGTCGTCTGGGTCGGGGCAGCGCCATCGAGCCGCTTCGCCTGGTCGAGGACCCGGCAGATGAACAGGCCCTCCACGCCGATCCGGCCGCCGGCTACCGGGTGACGGCGTGGGTGCCCGAGGACGATGACGCTCCGGCAGCCGTCGAGCGGACCGAGCAGGCCCTGTGGCACCTCCGCGCGTTCGACCTGCGGCCGATGACCGAGCTCCAGGTGACGACCGTGGACGATGCCGACTGGGCAACGGCCTGGCGCGATGGCTACGAGGTCCAGCGGATCGGTCGGCTGCGCATCGTGCCGTCCTGGCTGGAGACGCCCGATGACGGCGGGGTGGTCATCCGCCTCGACCCGGGGATGGCGTTCGGGACCGGGATCCACCCCACGACCCGGGGCTGCCTCGAGATGCTCCAGCGGGTGGAACCGATGCCTGCCGCCGTGCTGGACGTGGGCTGCGGGTCGGGCATCCTGAGCCTCGCCGCGCTGGCCCTGGGGTCCGAGCGGGTCGAGGGCTGCGACACCGATACGGTCGCCATCGAGGCCAGCCGGGCCAACGCCGAGCGCAACGGGATGGGCGACCGCTTCGAGGTGCGCCACGGCTCCCTTACCGATGGGGCCGCGGAGCGATTCCCGCTCGTCCTGGCCAACCTGGTGGCGGCCGTCCTCATCGAGCTGGCGCCGCGTCTCGCGGGCCATACGGCCTCGGGCGGAACGTTGATTGCCTCAGGGATCATCGACTCGCGCCTGGGCGAGGTGGTTTCGGCGCTGTCGGACGCCGGCTTTGCCGAGGTTGATCGGATCGAGGCCGGCGAGTGGGTCACGCTCCGCTGCATGGCCGCCGCATGACGACCCATCGGTTCTTCGTCGATCCGGGGACGGTGACCGGGGAGCGGTTCGGCCTACCGGAGTCCATCAAGCACCAGGTGACGCGGGTCCTCCGCTTGCGCGACGGGGCTGAGCTCGTCGTGCTGGAGGGGGACGGGCAGGAGACCCGCTGCCGGCTTGAAGGAGACGCGCTGATCGTCCTCGAACGTGGCCCATCCGCCGGGGAGCCGCGGCACCGGCTGACGCTCGCCCAGGCGCTCCTCAAGGGCGATCACCTCGAGCCCGTGGTGCGCCACGGGACAGAGGTCGGGATCAGCCGCTTCGAGCTGTTCGTCAGCCAGCGCTCCGTTGCGCGCGACCTGTCGCCGTCCCGCCTGGCACGTCTCCGCGCGGTCGCCCGCGAGGCGGCGGAGCAATCCGAGCGCGGCGTCATCCCCGTGGTCGTGGGCCCGCTCGCGCTGACCGAGGTCATCGGTCCGTCATCGGTTCTGTTGTTCGAGCGCGACGAATCGGTGCGACTGTCCGAGGTGCGGGTCCCGGATCGACTGGTCATCGGTCCGGAAGGCGGCTTTGCGCCGGACGAGCTCGACGCTGCCATCGATGCCGGCAGCGCGGTTGCGAGCCTCGGTCGCCGCATCCTGCGCAGCGAATCCGCAGGCCTGGCCGCGGCGGCCATCGTCTTGTCGCGCACCGGGGATTTCGCCTAGGCTCCACGCGTGCCCGACCGTGATCCCTCGTACCGCGAGGACTGCCTGTTCTGCCGCATCGTGGCTGGCGAGATTCCGTCCGACCTCGTTTACGAGAATGAAGCGGTAGTCGTCTTCCGCGACATAAGCCCCAAGGCACCGACCCACGTGCTGGCCGTCCCGCGTCGCCATCTGGCATCCGTTGACGACCTGACCGATGACGCGGCCGATGCCGCGCTGCTAGCCGCCCTCTTCGCAGCCCTGCGCCGGGTAGCCGCCGATGCCGGGTTGCGCAGCTACCACGTCTTTTCCAACATCGGGGCCGAGGCAGGGCAGAGTGTGTTCCATCTCCATTTCCACCTGCTCGGTGGGCGCACCATGACTTGGCCTCCGGGATGATGTGCGGACCTTCCGCTAGTCTTCGCAGCCCGTGATGATCACCTGCTCGAACTGCCAGACCGAAAATCCGGCGGGCGCCAAGTTCTGCACCGAGTGCGCGACGCCGCTCGCTCGTCCGTGTCCCAACTGCGGAACCGCCAACGCCCCGGGTGCGAAGTTCTGCAGCGAGTGCGCGACCGCACTCGCCTCCGCCGGAACGGGAACCGGAGCCGGTCCGGTCGTCAGCCCCTCCCCGTCTCCCGGAGCGCCGGCCCACGAGGCCGAGCGCCGGCTCGTTTCGGTTCTGTTCGCCGACCTGGTGGGATTCACTCCGTTCGCGGAGGAGCGCGACGCTGAAGAGGTCCGTGAGTCACTCAGCCAGTACTTCGAGATCGCACGCCAGGTGATCGAGCGCTACGGCGGGACGGTGGAGAAGTTCATCGGTGACGCCGTGATGGCGGTATGGGGCGTGCCGATCGCCCACGAGGACGACGCCGAGCGGGCGGTTCGAGCGGGGCTCGATCTCGTCCAGGCCGTGCCCGCCCTCGGGCCGGGCATCGAGGCCCGGGCCGGGGTCCTGACCGGTGAGGCCGCCGTCACCATGGGCGCCACCGACCAGGGCATGGTGGCCGGGGATCTCGTGAACACCGCCGCTCGCCTCCAGGGCGCCGCGGCGCCCGGCACGGTCCTGGTGGGCGAGGCGACCCAACGGGCCGCTGCCGCCGGGATCCTGTTCGAGCCGGCCGGGGAGCAGGTGCTCAAGGGCAAGAGCGCTCCGGTGGCCGCCTGGCAGGCGGTCCGCGTGGCCGGCGGCATCCGCGGACGATGGCGTCCGGAGGGGCCCGAGGCTCCGTTCGTGGGCCGGACCGAGGAGCTGGCTCTCCTCAAGGACCTGTATCACGCCACGGGACGCGAAAAGCGCGCGCGGCTGGTGTCGGTGGTCGGTCCGGCGGGCATCGGCAAGAGCCGGCTCGGTCGTGAGTTCTTGAGCCACGTCGACGCCGAGGCCGAGGACTTCTGGCTGCACCACGGGCGCAGCCCGGCCTACGGCGAGGGTCTCTCGTTCTGGGCCCTGGGCGAGATGATCCGCCAGCGGGCCGGCCTGGCCGAGACCGATGACGAGGCCACGACCCGGTCCCGGATCACGGCCATGGTCGCGGAGCACATTTCCGATGAGGCCGAACGGCGCTGGATCGAGCCGGCCATGCTCTCCCTGTTGGGCCTCGATGGTGGCACGACCGATACCGAGCAGCTCTTCAGCGCGTGGCGGACGTTCTTCGAGCGCCTGGCCGAAGACGTCCCGGTCGCCCTTGTTTTCGAGGACCTCCACTGGGCCGACGGCGGGATGCTCGACTTCATCGACTACCTGCTCGAGTGGAGCCGATCGCACCCGATCTTCATCCTGACCCTTGCCCGCCCGGAGCTGCTCGAGAAACGCCCGACGTGGGGTGCCGGCAAGCGGCAGTTCACCTCGGTCTACCTCGAGCCGCTTCCCGAGGCGGCCATGCGCGAGCTGCTCGTCGGACTGGTGCCCGGTCTGCCCGATGCCGCATCGCGCGCGATCACCGCGCGGGCCGACGGCATCCCGCTGTACGCCGTGGAGACCGTCCGGATGCTCGTCGCCGATGGACGGCTCGTCGAAGAGGGGGGCGTCTACCGACCGAGCGGGGACCTCAGCACGCTCGCCGTCCCCGAGACCCTCACCGCGCTCATCGCCTCGCGCCTGGACGCCCTCGACCCGGACGCCCGGACCCTGGCCCAGGACGCTTCGGTGCTCGGACAACGATTCACGACTGGCCGGCCTCGGGGCGGTGAGCGGACTCGACCCCGAGACCCTCGAGACGCGACTCGACACGCTCATCCGGCGCGAGCTCCTGAGCCGGGAGACCGATCCTCGTTCGCCGGAGCGAAACCAGTACGGCTTCGTGCAGTCCCTCATCCGCGAGGTCGCCTACAACACGCTCGCTCGCCGAGACCGCAAGGCGCGCCACCTGGCGGCCGCGCGCTTCTTCGAGAGCCTGGAGACCGATGAGCTGGCCGGCGCCCTGGCCGGCCAGTACCTGGCCGCGCACGCCAACGCCGACGGCCCCGACGAGACGGCCGCCCTGGCGGCGCAGGCCCGGGTCGCCCTGCGCGCGGCCGCCGATCGCGCCGCGGGTCTCGGCTCGCCGGACCAGGCGTTCGAGTTCCTCCGCGATGCGTTGGCCCTCGCCGTCGACGCGGCTGATGAAGCGGAGCTCTCGCTGCGAGCAGGCGAAGCCGCGACTTCCGGCGGCCGATATCACGACGGGGAACCCCTCCTGCGCCGCGCCCTGGACATCTTCACTTCGTCGGGCGACCCGACCGCAGCGGATCGCGCGGTCACTGCGCTGGCCACCAACCTGATCGAGGGTGCGCGGTTCACGGAGGCCATTCAGCTGCTCGAGCCGATCCTGGCCACGGTTGAGGATTACGCCGATCGTCCCGAGCTGATCGAGGCGGGCGGGCAGCTGGCACGCGCCCACATGCTCCAGCAGGAACCGGAACGGGCAATCGCGGCGACGGACCGCGTCCTGCCGGCGGCCGAGACCGGCAACCTCCTTCCCCTCGTCGCGGACATTCTTATCACGAAGGGCACGGCCCTCATCCTGGCCCGTCGGACCTGGGAAGGCCTGGCCCTGATCACGTCAGGCGGGGACCTGGGTGAATCGCTCGGCGTCACCAAGGTCGCAACACGGGCACTGGTCAACCAGTCGTTTGCGCTGGCGTGGGTGTCCGAGCGCGAAACGTACGACAAGTCGCGGAAGGGTCTCGCCATGGCGCGCCGGATGGGGCATCGCGGATTCGAGATGAACCTTGTCCTGAACGCGGTGTACTCCGGCATTCACGTTGGCGAATGGGATTGGGCTTCGGCCGAAGCCGAAAGCACGCTGGACATGGACCTGGATGCGATCGATCGCCTTGCGGCCCTGGTGGGTGTCGTGACGATCAGAGCCCTCCAAGGCGTGCCTCACCAGGACGTGCTCACCGAGATGCGGGCGGGGAAGACAGCCGAGGCTCAGGTTCGCCAGGAACTCGACCGCGCGGAGGCGCATCACCACGTTGGCGACGGCCAACTCGCGGAGGCCGGGGCGCGGTTCGAGCGCCTCAGGCAGGTGACGGGCGACATGGACGACCACCTGTGGGGCGCCCGGCTCGCCGCCTGGCGGCGAGACCCGGCGGCGCTGTCATCCGCACTTGAGGCCCTGCGGACGGCCGGGCGCCACGGTGACATGTCCGTTGCCCTGGAGTTGGAAATCCGCGCCTGCCTGGCCGCGCTCCAGGACGCGCCCGACGAGGCGATCAGGAAGTTCCAGGAGGCACGAGACGCCTGGCGCCGTCTCGGCTTGCCCTGGGACGAGGCGCTGCTCGGGCTCGACATGGCCACCGTCCTCGACCCCGCCCTTCCGGCGGTCCAGGAGGCCATCGCGCGTAGTCGCGAAATTTTCGCCAGGTTCCGCGCCCGCCCATTCCTCGAGCGTCTTGACTCCCTCGCCGGCGCCGCGCCGTCGACCGGCACGGCCGCGACGGATGCCGTTCCGGTCACCGAATCCGAGGTCCCAATTGCATGATTGACCCCGAGCAGCCCATCGCATGGCGCGTCGTCCGTCAGGACACCCCGATCCGCACCGCGGACGGCCAGACCGTGGGGACGCTGTTCGAAATGCTCGACGACGAGGCCGAGGACATCTTTCACGGCATCGTGGTGCTGCTCGACGGACCCGGGCACCACGTCTTCGTGCCGTCCGGCCAGGTCACGCTCCTGACCCTGTCCCACCTCGACGTCGCCCTAAGCTCCGAGGAGATCCACGCCCTGCCGGAGCACGCCGAAGACCAGAACTTCCACCTGGGCCGGACCGGGCTCTTCGGCCGCAAGATCCGCTGGATCAAGGACGAGGACCGATAGGGACCCGGACGCCGCGATAATCCGCGGCGATGCTCGCGATCCTCCGTCAACGCAACTTCGCGCTGCTGTGGGTTGGCGGCCTGATCTCCATGGTCGGCGACTGGGTCCTGTTCGTGGGCCTGCCGTACGAGATCTACCGCCAGACCGGCTCCACGCTCGCGACCGGCGCCATGGTCCTCGCGTTGCTCATCCCGCGCATCGTGTTCGGATCGGTCGCGGGGGTGTACGTGGACCGATGGGATCGGCGCCGGCTGATGATCACGGTCAACCTCCTGCTCGCCGTCTTCCTGATCCCGCTCCTGGCGGTCCAGGCCCTGGGACTGTGGGTCGTCTATCGTCGTCCTCGTCATCGAGAGCGCCCTGGAGCAGCTCTTCACCCCGGCCGAGGTGGCGCTGCTCCCCAACCTGCTGGAGGGCGGCGAGGAGCAGCTCGTGCCGGCCAACGCGCTGAGCGGCGTGAATCGGCACCTGGCCCGGCTCATCGGTCCGTTGATCGGCGGGGTGGTGGTGGCCGCCGGTGGCCTCAATGCGGTGGCTCTGGTGGATGCCGTGTCGTTCCTGCTGGCCGCCGGCCTGATCACCGCCATCCGGTACGCCAGCCCGCCGCGCGAACCGCACCCGTCGCTGGACGTGGAGGCAGTCTCGGCCTGGCGCCGCCTCATCGGGGAGTGGCGCGAGGGTCTGCGACTGGTGTGGAACGAACCGGTCCTGCGGGCGCTCCTCGTGTTCTTCGGGATCACCAGCATCGGTGAGGGTCTGACCTCCACCCTGTTCGTGCCGTGGGTCACCAACGCGCTCCATTCGGACGCGACCGGGTACGGCCTGCTCCTGTCGACCCAGGCCATCGGCGGGCTGGCCGGGGCGGTGGTCATCGGTCGATTCGGCTCCCACGTCAATCCGCTGGCGCTCGTCATTGCGGGTGCAGTGACCTTCGGCTTGATAGACCTGGTGCTCTTCACCTATCCGATCGTCTACCCGTTCCTGGCGCCCGCCCTGGTGGGGATGGTGATCGTCGGTGTGCCAGGAGCGGCCATGGGCGCTGGAAGCACGACCCTTCAGCAGTCACAGGCCGAGGATCGACACCGCGGCCGGGTGGTGGGTGCCATCGGGGCATTGGCGGGGCTCGGCTCGCTGCTCGGCGCCGTCCTGGCCGGCGTGCTGGGGGAGGTGCTGCCGGTCGTCCTGCTGCTCGTGGTCCAGGGCAGCGGCTACGTCATCGGTGGGGTGCTGGTGGCCCTGATGGTCCGACCCCGCCAGGTGGTCGCGCAGCCCGGTTAGGGCCAGCGACCGGGGCTCACGCCGCCAACCTCACGGGCCAGACGGCGTGAACCCGGTGTCGGGCCCTACATCGCGTGCTCGCCGCTCGGGGCGGCGATGAACCAGACGCCGCCCAGGCCGTCGCCGGTGGCGTCGCCGGGGGCCGCATCGCCGGTGAAGTAGTACAGCGGGTAGCCGTTGTACGTGACCTGCGCGGTCCCGTCGGGGCGGGTGATCGTGCCAAGCATGTCGGCATTCGCGTCACCGGCGTCCACGGTCCCGGTCAGGGGCGGCCAGCTGTCCACGCAGCCTTCACCGCAGTGGATCGTCCCGTCCACCTCATCGGTGCGGGTGTAGAGCGTCAGGCCATCGGCGCCGGCCAGGGCGTCGCCCTTGACCGTCGACTGAATGGTCAGCGACAGGCCGGATGCGTCCGGGCTGCCGGTGGCGGGGTTCTCGCTCGGTGCCATGCTGGCCGGTGCGCCGGTGCTCTCGTTCGGCGCTCCGCTTTCGCTGGGACTGGAGCAGGCCGCCACGATGACGACCAGGCCAACGAGCACGGCGCTCGTACTTCGGAATTTCACGGTGGGTTCCTCCAGAACAATCTGGGCGGTAAGCGGAGAGGCTACCCCAGGGCGTGCCAACGGCCAAATGGGGGGTCTGGTGCTAGACTCCGCGGGCCTGTGCGCTGGACGGCATGTCCGACCTGGCGCAAATCACGGCCGAGAGGAGGCGAGACGTTTGGCGGAAGTTCGCGTGGGCGAGAACGAGTCGTTCGAGAGCGCGCTGCGACGGTTCAACAAGAAGATCCAGCAATCCGGCATCCTGGCCGAGGCCCGTCGCCGCGAGCACTACGAGAAGCCCAGCGTGAAGCGCAAGCGCAAGGAGTCCAAGAAACGCAGGGGCCCGCGCGTCTAGCCAAACGCCCTCCGGGATCGGTCCACCAGACCGATCCCGTTTGCATGTCCATCACGATGCAGCCATGAGCCTCCAGACCGATATCGAATCCGCCATGCGCGACGCCATGAAGGCGCGCGACGAACGGCGGGTCGGCACGCTCCGCCTGGTCATGGCCGCGGCTCACAACCGCCAGATCGAGCTGGGCCACGAGCTGACCGATGCCGAGGTGGTCGAGGTCCTCGATCGCCAGGTCAAGCAGCGCCGCGAGAGCGTCGAGCTGTACCGCGGCGGGGGACGCGATGACCTCGCGGACGTCGAGGAAGCCGAGATCGTCATCCTCCGCGAATTCCTGCCCGAACCACTGACCGATGCGGAGGTGGAGCAGCTCGTTCGCGCGGCGATTGCCTCCACCGGCGCCTCCAGCCCCTCGGACATGGGGAAGGTGATGGGCGCGCTCGTTCCACAGACCAAGGGTCGCGCCGATGGGAAATTGGTCAGTGACCTGGTTCGCCGACTGTTATCCGAGGGTTCTCCGGGGTAGCATCCCCGCTCCACATGTTCATCACGAGAACCCTTGCGCCCCGCGACCGGGCCATGAACGGCGCCGCGGTGGCCCGCCTGGTGGCGGTCACCGCGCTGGTGGGCGTCACCCTGTTCGCGATCTTCGTGGTCGACCTGGTCCCCAATGCCACCGCCCTGCAGGTGGGCGACGTGGCCACCGCGGACATCCTGGCCCCAGCCTCGGTGTCGTTCGTGTCGAGCTCGGAAACCGAGTCGGCGCGGGCCGAGGCGGAGGGTTCGGTGGACCCGGTGTACGTCGAGATCGGCCCCCAGTCCGAGATCCGGGCCCGCCAGCTCGCGTCGTTCGACGGCGAGGTGGCGGCCATCAACGAGGTGCTCACCCAGCGGAACGCCGGGACGCTGGCGCCGGCCGAGGTCCAGAGCGAGCTCATGGCCTCGGCGCCGTCCCTCCGTCCGTCCCAGGTCGCGATCCTGGCCGCCCTGGCCACGCCCCGCTGGACCGCGGTGGCGACCGAGGGTCGCCGCGTGCTGGACCAGTCCCAGGCGGGGGAGCTCCGGGAGGACGCGCTGGCCGAGGCCCGCCAGTCCGCCCGTGAAGCGGTCAGCGTGGACCTCGCTCCTGACGAGCGGGAGATGGCCGGTGACCTGGCCGCGGCCCACATCGCCGCCAACCTGGCCTACAGCGCCGAACAGACCGATGTGGCTCGCCAGGCGGCGCGCGCCGCCGTCGATCCGGTGCGGGTGTCCGTCCAGCGCAACGAGGCGGTCGTGCGCGCCGGTGATCTCATCTCGACCATCGACTACGAGAAGCTCACCGAGCTGGGACTCACCGAGCCCGAGGGCGATCTCCTGCCGGTCCTCGGCTACGGCCTGCTCTCCGCCCTCCTCTCGGTCCTGCTGGTCGGCTTCCTGTGGCGGTTCCAGCCGGCCATCTGGCATCGGACCCGGAGCCTGGTCCTGTTCCTGCTCATCCTGTTCGCGAGCGCCATCGTGCTGCGCATGACCGGTGATCGGTCCATTGCCGCCTACCTCGTTCCCACCTCGGCCGCGGTCATGCTCACCGGGCTGCTGCTGGGCGGGGCGGCGGGCGGCGCCATGGCCATCGGTCTGGCGGTCGTGGCGGGCCTCGTGAACTCGGCCAACCTGGGCCCGGTCGTGTACGTGACCGCCGGCGGGCTCGCCTCGCTGGTCGTGATCCTCCAGGCCGAGCGCCTCAACGCATTCGTCCGGGCTGGCCTCGTCCTGGCCCTGGTCAACGTCACCGTGGTCGTGGCCTTTGGCCTGCTCGAGGGGCTGGATGCCACGGGTATCGCCCAGCTGGCAGCGGCAGGACTCGTGAACGCGGCCTTGTCCGTGATCCTGGCCATCGGCGGGTTCGCCTTCCTGGGCAACGTGTTCGGGATCCTGACCATCTTCCAGATGCTCGAGCTGGCGAACCCGTCCAACCGCCTGCTCCGCCGGCTCCTCCTCGAGACCCCTGGGACGTACCACCACTCGGTCATGGTCGGGAACCTGGCCGAGCGGGCCTCGGAGACGATCGGTGCGGACCCGCTTCTCGCCCGCGTGGCGGCCTACTACCACGACATCGGCAAGATGAAGAACCCGCTCGCGTTCATCGAGAACCAGGCCGGCGGCCCGAACATCCACGACGACCTGAGCCCCGAGACGAGCGCCCGGATCATCGCCGCCCACGTGCGCGACGGGGTGGACCTGGCCCAGGAGTACAAGCTGCCGCCCCAGGTGGCGGCGTTCATTCCCCAGCACCACGGGACCGCCGTCATGGGCTTCTTCCACGGGAAGGCGCTCGCCGAGCACCCGGACGCGGATCCGGACCGCTTCCGCTACCCCGGCCCGCGCCCGCAATCCCGGGAAGCGGCCATCGTCATGCTCGCCGACGGCGTGGAGGCCTCCGTCCGATCGCTCCCGTCGAAGGACGACGCGGCGATTCGCGAGATGGTGGACCGCATCGTGGATGGTCGCCTGGCCGATGGCCAGCTGGACGATAGCAACCTCACCCTGCGCGACATCGGACGCATCCGCGAGGCGTTCGTGGAGCAGCTCCTGGGGATGTACCACCAGCGGATCAGCTACCCGGAGAACGTCCTTCCCATCGAGCGCGACACCCGCAGCGCGTAGCGGCGCACCCGGCCGCCGCGACACCGCGCGACCTTGAGCCGGGCCGCATCCGTGACCTAGGATGGCCCCATGGAATCCGGGGTCACGCTCCATGACAAGGTCGGCCGCCAGCGGTTGACCGAGGTCGTTGCACCGATGGAGCCAGACCCGGCCCAGGAGCTGTGGTCAGCCGCCGTGGCCGAAACCGTGCGGGTCGCCCTGGCCGGGCACGAGGCCCAGGTGGAGCTGACCATAACGGGCGACGCGGAGATGACCCACCTGAACTTCGACCACATGGGCGAGCGGGAACCGACGGACGTCCTGTCATTCCCGTTGCATGCATGGACCGTGGACAATGGCCACTCCCACCTGGCCGACGAGTCGCCGAGCTTCGGCGGCGCCGCGCCACTCGTCCTGGGCGACGTGGTGATCGATCTCGACCAGGCCATCCGCCAGGCGGCCGAGGGCGATTGGAGCGTGTCCGAGGAGGTGGCCCTGCTCGCCATCCACGGCACCCTCCACCTGGTGGGCCACGATCACGACGAGCCCGAGGGCGAGACCGCCATGCGGGATCTCGAGCGCCAGGTCCTGACGGTGCTCCACCGCCGCTTCCAGGGCGTCGCGTGGGGGCCGGGCTCGCTCTTCGACCGCGCCGGCCACGCGGTGGGGGCCGCCGACTAGCGCGAGGCCGCGAGCTCGCGGGGAATCCGGTCTTCTCGTCCGAGGATCAGGTCCACGATCAGGGCCGCGCTTCCCGGACCGGTGGAGATCCCCCACGGTCCGTGACCGGCACACACGAACAGGCCGTCGGCGCCCGGCACAGGACCGATGCGCGGCCGCCCGTCGGACGACTGCGGACGAGCGCACATCCGAATGCCGAGGATCGGCGCGTCGGCGAGGGCCGGCACGAACGACGCCCCGCGGGCCACGAGCAGGCGGCCCTCGACCTCGGGATCGGGCGGATCGGTCAGGAAGGTCGAACCCACCGTCGCCACCGTGCCCACCGGCATGAGGCTGAACAGGCTGCCGTCCTTGCCGGTGGGGATGTTGACCGTGTGCACCACCCCTTCTTCGAGGATGTGACGGGGTGGATTCGCGATGGCCACCTGGACGGTGACCCCCCAGGTCCGGCTGATGGGCGGCCAGGGAGGCTCCATGCCCAGGATCTCCGGCGTCCAGGGTCCTCCGGCCACGAGCACGGTCGAGCCGGGAATCGTGCTCCCGTCCTCGAGCGCCACCCCGCGGACGCGTCCGTCCTGGGTCCACGGGCCTGCAGCCACGCCAATGCGCAGCGTGGCGCCCCCACGCGCTGCCCGCGCGGCCATGGCCAGGGTCGCCGCATCGGGCGTCACCGGGTATCCGGTGCTCAACCGGACTGCGGCCCAGCCTGGTGACAGCGCGGGCTCCACGTTCGCCACCTCGTCGGGCGCGAGGACCGTCGGCTCCAGCTCGGGGACCTCGGCCCGGAGGACCGCCGCGCGCGCTTCGGCCTCGGCGATGTCATCGGTCAGGAGGAGGACGCCCACCGGGTCGGCCGGCAGCCCGAACGCATCGTCGATGCCCGCCAGCTCGCGGTACATGGCCAGCGACGCACGGTGGAGGGTGAGCAGCACCGGGTCGAACGGATGCTGGATGGACCCCGAATTCCTCCCCGATGCGCCGGCGGCGATGGACGTCGCCTCGACCAGGGTCACGTCACGCCCAGCCTCTGCCAGCAGCGCGGCCGCTGTGCATCCGATGATGCCTCCACCGATGACGATCACGCCGTCGCGTCCCACGTGCCGATCCTACCCGGCCCGCCGGGAGCGGACGGCTACCATCGGGCGGTCATGAAGGTCGTGTGTGGGCTCGGAAATCCCGGCGATCAGTACCGGATGACCCGCCACAACGTGGGCTTCCGGGTGGTCGACCTGCTCGCGGACCGATGGGGGGTGAGCGCCGGCAAGGTGCGCGAGGGGACGGCCCGCCTGGAGGTCGCGCGCGACGAGCCGGTGGGGCGCGTCCTGCTCCTGAAGCCGGTCCGCTACATGAACAACTCCGGGACGCCGTTGCGCGCGGCCCTGCGCAACACCGCGGCCGATCCGGAGACCGATCTGCTTGTGGTCGCGGATGACGTTGACTTGCCCCTGGGCCGGATCCGGCTGAGACGGGGCGGCTCCGCCGGCGGCCACAACGGCCTGCGCGACATCATCGATGCGCTGGGGACCGATCAGTTCGCGCGGCTGCGGGTGGGGATCGGGCGGAACGGTGAGACGGCGGATCACGTGCTTTCCACGTTCAGCAAGTCCGAGGACGAGGCGGCGCGGGAGGCCATCGCGACCGCTGCGGATGCCGTCGAGTCGTGGCTGGCCGAGGGAACCGAGGCCACGATGAACCTGTTCAACGGGGTCGACCTGGCCGAGCCGCCCGAGCCGCCCGGCGAATCGTGACCCGCGGCCCGCGGCTCGGGCCTCTCCTCGAGCTCCTTCCCCCGTCCCCGCCGTCCGCCGCGTCGCTGGCCGTGCCGTCGGCGGCGCGTCCGGCATACCTCGCGGCGCGCCGCCTCTCGCTGCCGCGGACGACGCCGCTGGTGGTCGTGGTCGAGACCGATGAGCAGGCCCATCGCCTCGCCGATGACCTGGGGGCGTGGATGAGCGACGAGTCGGTGGCCGTCCTGCCGGAGCGCGGCGCCCTCCCCCTGGAGCGGGCGCACCCCGAGCGCGACGAGTCGGCCGCGCGGCTGGCGGTCCTCGCCCGCCTCGCCGGGCCCGAACGCGACCTCGTGGTCGTGGCCACGCTCGCCGCCCTGTGGCAGCGGACCCTGTCCGTGGAGCGGCTGGGCGCCACCCGACGCCGGCTGCGGGTCGGTGACCGCATCCCACAGCGTGACCTCGTTCACGGGCTGGTGGCCGCCGGCTACGACCCGACGCCCGAAGTGACCGGGATTGGCGAGCTCGCCGTCCGCGGCGGCATCGTGGACCTGTGGCCGCCCGGGGAGCCCGACCCGGTCCGGATCGAGCAGTTCGGCGACGAGGTGGATGCGCTGCGCATCTTCGAGCCCACGACCCAGGCCAGCCGAGCCAAGCGCAAGGAGATCCTCCTGCTCCCCGCCGGCGAGTTCGTCGTTCCGGCGCCCGACGACCTGGCCGAGGCACTTCACAGGGCCGTTCCCGACCGTGGTCTCCTGAGCGACACGCTCCAGACCGATCTCGCCCGCCTCGAGGCGGGCGACGCGGGGGACGGGGCCGAGACCTGGATCCGGTTCCTCACCTCCGGTCCGGCGGTCGATCACCTGGCGGTCGGCTGCCACGTCGTCCTGACCGACCTCGACCAGCTGCAGGCCCACGCCCGCGACGCCGACCAGTGGGCCATCGACCGCCGGTCCCACCTCGTCGAAACCGGCGAGCTGCCCGGTGGCTGGCCGCTTCCGTATGACGCCACCGGCGCGGCCCGCCACCTGGAGGAGCAGGCGGCCGAGCTGCTGGAGGAAGGCGGCGACGTTTCCCCGACCGTATTTGGGTCCGCGCCGGTCATGCCGGGCGCGACGGATCGGATGGCCGCCTGGCTCGGCGAGCTGGCCGTCGGCTGGCCGACGGGTCGTGGTCGCCACCGACCAGGCCAGCCGCCTGGCGGAGCTGCTGGGGGACCAGGCGGCCGTCATCGGTCCCGTGGACCGGCTCGCCGAGGTGCCCACGCCCGGGTCGATCGTGATCGTCCACGGGTCCAGCGCGGCCGGATTCAGCCACGCGCCGTCCAACCTGGTCGTCCTGTCGGATCGCGAGCTGTTCGGGACGACCCGCGTCCGCCGGCTCCTCTCCAGCAAGCGGGTCGTCACCCGGGACCTGATCGGTCGCCTGGAGCCCGGGGAGCTGGTCGTCCACGTCGACCACGGGATTGCCCGCTACGTGGGCATGACCCAGCGCACGTACGGCGACGCGGTGCGCGAGTACCTCCAACTCGACTTCGCGGGCGCCGACAAGATCTTCCTGCCCGCGGACCAGGTGGGCCGCATCACCCGCTACTCGGGCGCCCCGGCACCGGGCCTCAGCAAGCTCAGCGGCAGGGAGTGGGCGGCCACCACCCGACGGGTCCGGGCCGCGGTCGCCAACCTCGCGAACGAGCTGCTCGAGCTGTACGCCGCTCGCGAGGCGGCCGAAGGCTTTGCGTATCCCTCGGAGACCACCTGGCAGCGCGAGCTGGCCGAGTCCTTCCCGTACACCGAGACGCCGGACCAGGAGCGCACGATCTCCGAGGTGGCGGCGGACATGGCCCGCCAGCGGCCCATGGACCGCCTCGTGTGCGGGGACGTGGGGTACGGCAAGACCGAGGTGGCACTGCGGGCCGCCTTCCGGGTCATCGAGTCCGGCCGCCAGGTCGCGGTGCTGGTGCCGACCACCGTGCTCGCCCAGCAGCACCTCCTCACCTTCCGTCGCCGCCTGGCGGCCTTCCCGGTCAAGGTCGAGATGCTCAGTCGCTTCGTGACCAAGGGCGACCAGGACCGGATCACCGCCGAGCTGGAGGCGGGGACGGTGGACATCGTGATCGGGACCCATCGGCTCCTCAGCAAGGACGTCCGGTTTGCGGACCTGGGACTCCTCGTCGTGGACGAGGAGCAGCGCTTCGGTGTGGCGCAGAAGGAGAAGATCAAGCAGCTGCGCCGCGAGGTGGACGTCCTGACCCTGTCGGCCACGCCCATCCCGCGGACGCTCCACCTGAGCCTGGTCGGCATCCGCGACCTGAGCGTCATCGAAACCGCCCCCGAGGCGCGGCTGCCCATCCTGACCCGCATCGCGGAGGACGACGACGGCCTCGTCCGGGACGCCATCCTCCGGGAGATCGATCGGGGCGGGCAGGTGTTCTACGTCCACAACCGGGTCGAAACGATCGAGGCGGCCGCGGCCCGGGTTCGTCGCCTGGTCCCCCGGGCGCGGGTGGCCATCGGTCACGGGCAGATGCCGGAGGGCATGCTCGAGCGGGTCATGCTCGACTTCGACGCCGGCCAGCACGACGTCCTGGTGTGCACCACGATCATCGAGTCGGGGCTCGACATCCCGAACGCGAACACGATGCTCATCGCCCGCGCCGACACGTTCGGGCTGGCCCAGCTCTACCAGCTGCGCGGGCGGATCGGTCGCTCGGACCGACGCGCCTATGCGTACCTGCTCCATCGCCGCGCCACGCCGCTGTCGCTCATCGCCCGCCGTCGGCTGCATGCCATCTTCAGCGCCTCGGACCTCGGTGCCGGCTACCAGATCGCGCTGAGCGACCTCGAGATCCGCGGCGCCGGCAACATCCTGGGTCCCGAGCAGTCGGGCTACATGGCGGCGGTCGGGTTCGACCTGTATACCCAGCTCCTGGCCGAGGCGGTGGACACGCGGCGCGGCCGGATTCGGCCGCCCGAGCCGGCTCCCGTCCGCCTGGAGCTGCCGCTGTCCGCGTACCTGCCGGACGCCTACGTGGGCGCCGCCGGCGCCAAGCTCGAGGTGTATCGGCGGTTTTCCCAGGTCACGACCGATGCCGATGCCGATGCGCTGCGCGCCCACCTCGCGGACCGATTCGGCCCCCTCCCGCCCGAGGTGGAGGGCCTTTTCCGCGCGGTCGCCGTCCGCCTGGCGGCGGAGCTGGCCGGTGTATCGGAGGTGCGAGTCGACGAGGATCGACTCACCTTGAAGTGGCGCCGCTACGAACGCGAAGCCGTCACCCGCGCACTGACCCTCGCCGGATTCCGTCCCGTGGCCGGCTCCAACCAGGTCCGCATCCCGCTGGTGCGGGGACGGGACTCGATCGAGACGACGATGACCGTCCTTCGCGCCCTCCTGCCCGCCACGTGAGCTCGTCCTCTCCGCGTCGCGCGTACGCCGTCTACCTGTGGCTCGAAGGGGCCGAGTACTACTGCTACATGCTGGTCTTCACGGCCAGCGCGCTGTTCAGCATCCAGGTCGCCGGCCTCGATGCGCTGCAGCTGGTCCTGGTCGGGACGGCGCTCGAGATCTCGGCCCTGCTGTTCGAGGTGCCCACCGGGCTCGTGGCCGACACGGTCAGCCGGCGGCTGTCGATCGTCATCGGCTGCCTTTTCATCGGTGCCGGATTCATCCTGTGGGCCCTGGTCCCTCTCTTCCTGCCCATCCTGTTCGCCCAGATCCTGTGGGGACTGGGGGCGACGTTCCAGTCCGGCGCGACCGAGGCGTGGATCGCCGACGAGCTCCAGGGTCACGAGGTGGGAAAGACCTATCTCCGAGGATCTCAGCTGGGCTTTGCCGCCGCGGCGCTGGGGATCGGCAGCAGCGCGCTGCTCGGCTCCCTGTTCGGCCTCGCGGTGCCCATGGTCCTCGGCGGCGCCGGGTTCCTGGTGATCGCTGCGACGCTCATCGCGTTCATGCCGGAGGACCACTACGCGCCGGAGCCACGCGCTGGCCGGAGCCGGGCGCGGACGATGGGCGACACGCTCACCGCGGGGATCCGAACGGTTCGCGCCCGACCGGTGCTCCTGACCATCCTGCTCATCACGTTCCTCAGCGCCGCAGCCAGCGAGACCCTCGACCGGCTGTGGGAGTTCCACCTCCTCAATGACTTCACGCTGCCAACCATCGTCGACCTGCAACCTATCGCCTGGTTTGGCCTGATCAGCGTTTCCACGCTCCTGGTCAGCATCGGCGTGGCGGAGGTCGCGCGCCGGCGGCTGGACACCGACAACCACGTCGCGACCGCCCGGGCGCTGCTCTGGATGAACACCGCGCTCATGGTTGCGATGGTCGTCTTCGCGCTGGCGGTGGGTTTCGCGCTGGCGGTGACCGGCTACTTCGTCGCTCGCGTCATGCGCCGGGCGATGATCCCCATCAGCACGGCCTGGATCAACCAGAGCCTGACTCCGACCGTGCGCGCGACGGTCATGTCGCTCAATGCGCAGACCGACGCGGTGGGCCAGATCACGGGCGGCCCGCTGCTGGGCGCGCTCGCGGTCAGTGCCGGCGTCCCGGCCGCGATGCTCGCCGCGGCCGCGTTCATCGCGCCGTCGCTGCTCCTCTACGTGAGGACCATCCGCCTGCACGGCCAGGACGTGATCGGTGACGATGACGCCGAGTTGGAACTCGATCGCGTGCCCTAGGGCCCCCCGGACGGGGGTCGGTGGCTACATCCGTCCGGCGGCGATTGCTCCGAGTTGCTCAGAGAAGTCCTGGCGCTGAGCGATATCCATCGAACCGTCGCCGGCGGTGATGCCGATGACGGCGTCGCCCTTGGCCACGAACAGGGTCGCCGAGTTCGAGTCCCACAGGGCCCTGTCACCGATGCCCGAGACCTCGGTCACCCCCGCCTGGCCGCCGAAGGCGCCCATGATGTCGTTCGCGTTCGAGGCGTTGTACGAGGTCGCGACGACGGCAGCCGAATCGGCCCCGGAGTAGATGCAGTACGAGGTGTCGCCGGGGGTCGACTCGGCAGTCAGGTTGCCCACGCCCATCACCGATGATGCCTCGTCGGCCGTGATCAGGTCGCAGGCTGCCGCAGCGCCACCCCCACCGCCGCCACCTCCCCCGGTGGATGCCGCCGCGCTCGGTTCCGGACCGCCGCTTGAACCACCACCCCCACCGTCGGGGCCGGACGCTGCGGGTGAGCTCGAACAGGCGGCGATGACCAGGACCACGATCGACAGCGCGAGAACTCGGCGAAACATGAGGGAGAATCCTCCAGATGCGTTCCTGTTTGCCCGAAGAATACGCTTGGGCACCAAACCTCCAGACGAATGGTGCGAGACCGATCGTTGCGCGTGACAACGGGACGGCGTGATGTGAGGGATCGGCCGGCGAACGACATCAGGCCTTCAAGTCACGGAGCCCGCCCGTGACCCGTTCGGCCGCCCGCCCGCTCGTGCTCAGTCGGGCCCAGATCCTCGCCCACCGGCGCCGGGTGCAGGCCCTCGACGAGCGGCTGCCGCCCGGCCCGGAATCGCTGCGCCGCGCCGCGTGGGCCGGTCTCCAGGACAGCATGCCGCGGGCCGCGCTCCTCTCGATCCATGCCCGGGTCGAGGGAACGGGGCCGACCGCGTGGGAGGACCCATCCCTGGTCCAAGTGTGGGGTCCGCGGTTCAGCGCCTACGTCATCCCGCGACTCGACCTGGCGCCGTTCACGCTCGGCCGCTGGCCCGACGACGCGCGCGGCCGCCGCGTGGCCGCGGACATGGCCGCTCGGATGCGCAAGGTCCTCGGCGACCGCCGGATGCCGGACCGCGAGGTCGCGGCGGCCCTGGGCGTGGGCAACCGGATCCGATACGCGACCTCCACGGGTACCATCCTCATCCGTTGGGAGGGGGCCCGAGCGCCAACCATCTGGACCGTTCCTCCCCCCGATGTCGACCCCGTGGTCGCCCGAACAGACCTTGCCCGTCGCTACCTGCACGTCTTCGGGGCCACGACGCCGGAGGCCTTCGCGGAGTGGGCGGGCATCGGGGCGGCGCAGGGCCGGGCCGCGTTCGACGCGTTCGAAGGATCGCTGGCCCCGGTCCGGTCGCCCGTCGGCGACGGGTGGATCCTGGCGAGCGACGAACCGTCGTTCCGCGTGCCGGCGGGACCGGCCGCTCCCGCCAGGCTCCTCCCCAGCGGCGACACGTACTACCTGCTCCAGGGAGCAGACCGCGAGCTCCTCGTCCCCGAGGCAGATCGTCGCGGCCGCCTCTGGACCTCACGGGTGTGGCCCGGCGCGGTCCTGGTGAGCGGCGAGGTGGTCGGCACGTGGCGTCGCGCCGGGGGCAACGTGGCAATTGCATCGTGGCGCCGCCTGTCGAAGGGCGAGCGCTCGGCTGTCGAGGCAGAGGCGGAATCCCTGCCGCTTCCCGATCTCCAGGGGCGGATCCGGGCGCGCTGGGACGACTGAGACCCGCCGAAAGTCCCTGGGGGGTACCACGTTTTCGGCCTTTTCGCGACCGGTCGCCCAAGGTTATGCCCCTCCTGCACGGCCATGGGACGACTGGGTGATCGACGGGGTCTCGGGGCGGCCGTAGGCTCCGCCTCGATTAGCAGGGGGTTCTGCATGAAGCACGGACCAGGCCGGTTCCGGGGGCATTCTCGAGGGCAATCCGCGGTCGAGTTCGCCCTTGTCTTGCCGCTATTCCTGCTGATCCTCATCGCGCTGATCGAGTTCGCCTTCGCATTCAGCACGCTCAACTCGCTCAACTACACCGCCCGCGACGTGGCGCTCACTGCCGCCGAGGGCGGCGATCGGTCAGGAACCGATTGCACCGCGTTGCAGGTCCTCGAACGCGAGCTCGGCCAGGCCTCGAATGTCGGCGGCATCATCGCCGTGGAGATCTACTGGTCGGACCAGAACGGCACCCTCCTCAGCGGCCAGGTGAACCGATACAACCGGACTGGTTCGCTGATCTGCACCGGGCTGGACGGCGTATCGAAGACGCTCCCGTACACCGCGGTCGGAAGCACGTATCCAGAGAGCATCCGCTGCAACGTCCTGAACGGCGCGAGCTGCGTCGCCGGGCACACTCGGCTGGACACCGTCGGCGTTCGGGTGACCTACGCGTATGGGTGGAAAACGCCGCTTGGTGCCCTCCTTGGCGGGATCGGTCCACCGTTGTTCGCCGCGACCCAGCAGATGCAGATGGAGCCCGTGCTGTGAGGCGGTTCCTGCAGTCCAGCGAGCGTGGCCAGAGCCTGGTCGAGATGGCCGTGATCGTCCCGTTCCTCATGCTGCTGGTCCTGGGGGCGATCGAATTCGGGTTCATCTTCACGCACAGCCTGTCCATGGAGTACGCCACGCGGGAAGGGGCACGGGTTGGCTCGTCGCTGGCCAACGGCGGAGGCCCACCGACCTGCACCACGGTTGACGATCGCGTGATCGCCGCCGTCGAGCGGGTCCTCGAGAGCAGCGGTTCTCCCATCGACGTCACCCAGGTCCTGGAGGTCCGGATCTTCAAGGCTGGAGCCCAGGGCCAGGAACTGGGGCCAGTAAACGTGTACCTCTACAACCCCGGGGGCGGCCCGGTCGTGGACGGCGTGGCCCTCGACTTCTCGCGCTCCGGCCCCGTCGGATGGGACGCCTGCTCGCGGATCAACACCCAGCCCGCGGACTCCATCGGCGTCGGGGTGCGCTACCGCTACAACTTCCAGACCCCGTTCCTGGCGCTGACCGGGATGAGCTCCCTGGTCTGGTACGACACGACCGTCATGGCCCTGAACCCGACCGGAAACTGAGGACATACGAGATGCGCCGCCGATTCATGAGCCGCCATTCCCGGGGACAGGTCCTGATCATTACCAGCGGAGTCCTGGTGGCGCTCATCGCGCTCATTGGCCTGGTCATCGACCTCGGCTGGTACCAGGTCAATGCCCTCCGAGTCCAGCGCGCGGCTGACGCGGCTGCCCTGGCCGGTGTCGTATACCTGCCCAACCAGGCGATCTCGGCGTATGCCACTGCTCGGGCCGAGGCGGTGAAGAACGACTACGACGACCTTGACCCCATCGACGTCGTGACCCCCGTGCAGGACCCGGGCAACCCACGCCGTCTCAACGTCACCATCCAGACCCGGATCGACACGTTCTTCATCAGGGTCATCGGCTTCAACACCCTGCCTGTCCAGCGGACGGCCAGCGCCGAGTTCGTGCTGCCCGTACCGATGGGCAGCCCGTTGAACTACTACGGCATCGGGTGCATGGACATGCGGAACGCCCCCAGCGACCCCTTGTGCGTGACCTCCGGCAACTCCAACAACAGCAGCGGCGTGCCCAACGCCACGACCGGGAGCTCTGTCATTGGACAACCCGCCCCGAGCCAATTGGGCAGCCAGGGCTTCTGGGGAGTGTCGTTCACGAAAGGCGGGGACAGCCGGAACGGTGACGCCTACCTGCCGACCGCGGTCAGCGGCCCCACCATCGCCAACGCCGAGTACGACCCTTCCGGCTACGGCTACACGGTCGAGATTCCGGGCGGCGGGGGCGGCAGCGTGTACCTGTTCGACCCTGGCTTCTGCGGCATGCCGGTCCTCGGCTCGGGTCGCGCGGGCACCGGTGACGAGTGGACGACGAACATGGGAGGCACGAACCCCCAGTCGGTGTCGACCTACTTCAACCTCTACGACCAGAACGGGACGCCATTCCTCCTGACCGATGACACGCTCGTGTGGGGCTCCGGAAACCTCTTCGAGAACGAGCGACAGGTCGACGAAAGCGGCCTGCTGGGGACGGGATCGCCGCAGTACGCCAGCGGCAGCAACGGCGTGACTCGTTGCGACCGGCCGGCTGACCCGAACTACCAGTACCACCTCAAGTGGTGGCGGATCCCGGTCACCCTGGGCGCCGGCAACTACCGCCTCCAGATCACGACCACCAAGATGGTGACCGCATCAGGTGGCGGCACCGCGGTGCTCGACCCCTCCGTGAACTCGAACGTCGGCGCCGCCAACCGGTGGGGCCTCGAGGTCAGCAGCGCCGGGGGCAACCCGCGGGTCTACGGCAGCAGCCGGATGGCGGCCTACGCCAACGTCCAGGCCGGGGTCCAGACGTTCTACCTCGCGCAGATCGACCGCGCCTCCGGCGCTGGCAAGACGGTTGACATCGACCTGTACGACCCAGGTGATGTGGGCGGTGGTGCGTGGCTCGAGATCCTCAACCCGGACGGCAACGTGTACAACGCGGCCACCTTCTCGTTCACCAGCCGATCGAAAGCTGGGGTGGTCGGTGAGTCGGGCGTCAACGTGAGCTGCATCCAGACCAACCACGGGACCAGCATCCCCATCGGTCTTTCAGGGGCGTGCCCGCGGAGCACGAACAACAGCGGCAGCCATTTCGACTCGTACTGGCTGCGGATCAGCGTCCGACTCCCGTCAACCTATGGCCAGGGGGGCCTCACCCCCGGCGGCGAGCCCGCCGCGGGCTGGTGGAAGATCCGATACACCGTGGCCGGCGGGAACGACACGACCACGTGGGCCGTCACCATCCGCGGAAACCCCGTCCACCTGATTCCGGACTGAACCACCCGCGGCGAGCCGCGGAGTCCGCCAGTCGCGATCGGGCACACTGGTTTGGTGACGCGCGACACCGCTGGCCTGGGCGGGACGAACGTCCGCCTGCGCGACGTGACCCTGGCCGATGCCGACCTCCTGGACGCGTGGGCCGCTTCGCCCGATACGCGTGGCGAGTTCAACGACTTCGGGCTCGGGCCGGGTGATCGAACCGCCATGCGCGAGGCGCTGGCCGAGGGTCCGCTCCGCAACGAGCACAACGGCGAGATGCTCGTCATCCGCGAATCCGACGGCGAACCGATTGGCACGGTCGGGTGGCACGAGGTTCGCTACGGGCCGAGTCCGTTGAACCGCGCCTGGAATATCGGAATCTCGCTCATTCCCGATGCGCGGGGCCACGGCTACGGCCCGTTGGCACAGCGCCTGCTGGCCGACTATCTGTTCGAGACGACCGACGCGAATCGGGTCGAGGCCCAGACCGATGTCGACAACGTGGCCGAGCAGCGCGCGCTCGAGAAGGCCGGCTTCGCACGCGAGGGGATCGCGCGCGGCTCCCAGTTCCGGGCCGGCGCTTATCACGACCTCATAACCTACGCGCGCATTCGGGGCGATGGCTGAACCCAGGTCGGTTTCCGAGGGGGCCGGGCGTATACTTGGAGCCGATTCTCGACCCGGGACGGGCGCACCCGTCCGGCGCCGATCAGCATTGACTGAGGAGGCGCGATCGTGAACGTCCAACCAGGCTCATCCGATCCTTCGGCTGCGCGCGGAACCCTGCAGGTCGGCGAGCAGGCGTATCGGTATTACGACCTCAATTCGCTCGGCATTCCCGCGTTCGAGCGACTCCCGTACACGGTCAAGGTCCTGATCGAGAACGCGCTGCGTCATGCGGCGTCGGGGAGCGGGCTCGTCGCGCCGGACGACCTTGCCGCGCTCGCGGGGTGGCGGCCCGAAGCACCGACGGGCACGACCGAGCTGCCGTTCCTCCCCGCGCGGGTCCTGCTCCAGGACTTCACCGGCGTGCCGGTGGTCGTGGACCTGGCGGCCATGCGTGACGCGATCGCCGAGATGGGCGGCGACCCGGCCCGCATCAATCCGCTCGTCCCCGCCGACCTGGTGATCGATCACTCGGTCCAGGTGGACCAGTACGGCTCAGACGCCGCATTCCTGATCAACGTCGAGCGCGAGTACGAGCGCAACGGGGAGCGGTATGCGCTCCTCCGCTGGGCCCAGGAGGCGTTCGCGAACTTCCGCGTCGTCCCGCCGGGGACGGGCATCGTCCACCAGGTCAACCTCGAGTACCTCGCGGACGTGGTCTCGGCCCGTCCCGAGGCGGACGGCACCATCACCGCCTTCCCGGACACCGTCGTGGGCACCGATTCCCACACGACCATGGTCAACGGCCTGGGAGTCGTGGGCTGGGGCGTGGGCGGGATCGAAGCCGAGGCCGCGCTCCTCGGCCAGCCGCTGTACCAGCCCCTCCCCATCGTCGTGGGCTTCCGGCTGGACGGCGTGCTCCCGGCGGGCACGACGGCCACCGACCTGGTCCTGACGGTGACCGAGATGCTCCGGGCACACGGCGTGGTGGGCAAGTTCGTCGAGTTCCATGGCGCGGGCCTGTCGCGCCTGGGCCTGGCCGATCGGGCCACGATCAGCAACATGAGCCCCGAGTTCGGGGCCACCGCCACCCTGTTCCCGGTGGACGACGAGACGCTCCGCTACCTGCGCATGACCGGTCGCCCGGATGAGGTCGTGGCCCGTCGTCGAGGCCTATGCCAAGGCCCAGGGCCTGTTCCGGACCGATGCATCTCCTGAACCGATGTTCACCGAGTCACTGGCGCTCGACCTCGGATCGGTCGTGCCGTCGGTGGCCGGACCGCGTCGCCCGCAGGACCGGGTTTCCCTGCCCGGCCTGCCCGACAACTTCCGATCGGTGTTCGCCGATGCGATGGACCGATCGGCATCGGTCACGCTGAACGGGAGCGACCGATGCGCTGCGCTCGGGATCGGTCCTGATCGCGGCCATCACCTCGTGCACGAACACCTCGAACCCCTCCGTCATGGTGGCCGCCGGCCTCCTGGCCCAACGCGCCGTCGCTCGGGGGCTGACGGTGCCGCACTGGGTGAAGACCTCGTTCGCGCCCGGGTCCAAGGTCGTGACCCAGTACCTCGAAGCGGCGGGGCTCATGGATCCGCTCGAGACGCTGGGCTTCAACCTGGTCGGGTACGGCTGCACGACGTGTATCGGGAACTCCGGGCCGCTGGCGGAGCCGATCGCGGCGGCGGTGGAGCAGACCGACCTGGTTGGCGTGTCCGTCCTGAGCGGCAACCGCAACTTCGAGGGTCGCATCCATCCGCTGACCCGGGCCAGCTACCTCGCCTCGCCGCCGCTCGTCGTGGCGTTCGCGCTCGCCGGGCGGATCGACGTGGACCTGACCACCGAGCCGCTGGGGACGGGGAGTGACGGCGTCTCGGTCTACCTGCGCGACCTGTGGCCGACCTCGGCGGAGGTTGACGCGATCGTGACCGAGCAGGTGCGGGCGGAGATCTTCCAGCGCGAGTACGCATCCGTCTTCGATGGCGACGCGCAGTGGCGTGCGCTGCCGGTGCCGGCCGGTGGGCGCTACGCCTGGGACGCGGCGTCCACCTACGTGGCCCGCCCGCCGTTCTTCGATGGGATGGGCGCCGAGCCGGCGCCCTTGACCGACATCACCGATGCGCGGGTGCTCGCCTGGATGGGGGACTCGGTCACGACCGACCACATCTCGCCCGCGGGATCCATTCCGCAGACCAGCCCGGCGGGGAGGTGGCTCATCGAGCGGGGCGTGGCGCCGCGCGAGTTCAACTCGTACGGCGCCCGGCGCGGGCACCACGAGGTGCTCGTGCGGGGTACGTTCGCGAACATCCGCCTCCGCAACCGGCTGACGCCGGACGCGGAGGGCAACCTGACCGAGCACTTCCCCAGCGGGGAGCGGACCACGATCTACGAGGCCTCCCAGCGCTACCTCGCCTCGGGGACACCGCTCGTCGTGCTCGCCGGACGGGAGTACGGCTCGGGCTCATCGCGCGACTGGGCGGCAAAGGGACCGCTCCTCCAGGGCGTACGAGCGGTCATCGCCGAGTCATACGAGCGGATCCATCGGTCCAACCTGCTGGGGATGGGCATCCTGCCGCTCCAGTTCCGGGCCGGGGAGACGGGGGAGTCGCTGGGCCTGACCGGGCGCGAGTCGTTCTCGATTCGGGGCATCGCCGCGGGCCTGGCGCCGGGCCAGGAGATCACCGTGGAGGCGCGCTCGGAGGCGGGTGACGTCGCGCGGTTCCAGGCCCTGGTACGTCTCGACGGACCGGTGGACGTCGAGTACTACCGCCAGGGAGGCGTCCTGCAGACCGTGCTGAGGCGCCTGGCGGCTGACTGACACCAGAGGGAGGGCCTGATGGTGCCGCCGCCGCCAGGCCGCCCCGGCGAGGGGGAAAACCGGAGACCCGGGATCACTCCCGGGTCTCGTGGCTTCCCGACTGGGATGTTCAGTCCGCGAACTCGAGCAGTCCGGAGTTCGGGGTGGGATCGTCGCTGTTGGCCTGGTTGGTCATCGTCGCCGGCGACACGGTGGGAGCCGGCGTGGTGACGGAGGCCAGGGCCACGGCCAGACCGAGGATGAGGGGCGCCAGTGCGACGGCGATGATCGCCATGACCGGAGCGCTGTCCTTGGCCTGCGGCATCGTGATGGTGGTCATCGGAGTGTCTCCTGTAGGAAGGGCTCGGGAAGTGGTGCTGTTCTGATGGCGCGCAGCATCGGTCCCGGCAGGAGCCTCGGGGTAGCCGGTGCCTTACTGACGGGCTGTCGGCCTCGCGACAGCCGGGGAGCAGAGGTCTACGCGCTGAGCGTGCTCTCCCACTCGTGGCTCAGGGCCTCGGGCACGGCGTCGGCAGGGAGCGGGGGTGAGAAGTGGTAGCCCTGACCGAGCTTGCAGCCGAGCTCGCGGAGGCGGACCACCTGGTCCACCCGCTCGATGCCCTCGGCCAGGACCTGGAGACGGAGCGTCTGGCCCAGCTTGATGATCGAGCGCAAGAGGACCGGAACTTCCCGGTCGCTGCCGAGCGACGCGGTGAAGGACCGATCGATCTTCAGCAGGTCGACCGGCAGCCGCTCGAGGTAGCTCAGGGACGAATACCCGGTCCCGAAGTCGTCCATGGCCAGCTTGACCCCGATCCCGCGCAGATCGGCCAGGGACTGCTCGGCGACGTCGGCCATCAACGCGCTCTCGGTGATCTCGAGGTACAGGCGCGACGGGTCGAAGGCGGCCTCGCGGAGCGCCGCGGCCACCATGTTCACGAGCCCCGGATCGGTCAGCTGACGGGTCGACAGGTTGACGCTCATCAAGGGGCCATTGCCGTTGCCGGGCAGGACGCCGGCCGCGATCCATGCGGACATCTGGCGGGTGGCCTCGCCGACCACCCACGCACCCAGCGGCACGATCAGGCCCGTTTCCTCGGCCGCCGGGATGAACTCCGCCGGCTCGATCAGACCCCGCTCGGGATGGCGCCAGCGGACGAGGGCTTCGAGCCCGGCCAGCCGGCCATTGCGGAGGTCCACGAACGGCTGGTAGTGGAGGACGAAGTCCTCGCGGCTGATGGCGTGCTCCAGCTCGGTGCGCAGCTCCTGGCGCCGGATGACGGCCAGGTGCATGCGCGGCTCGAAGAACTCGATCCGGCCCTTGCCCCGCGCCTTGGCGGTGTACATGGCCAGGTCGGCGTGGCGGAGGAGGTCGTCGGCCGGCGAGCTGCCGGGCTGCGCCACGGCGACGCCTGCGCTGCCCCGGGCGAAGACCTGCTTGCCCTGCAGGTCGAATGGGGAGCGGAGGGCGGCCAGCACGCGTTCGGCCACCCGACGGGCGGACTCGCGGTTCGTCTCCTCCATAAGCATCGCGAACTCGTCCCCACCGAACCGGGCAACCGTGTCCTCGGGCCGCATGACGCCCCGCAGTCGCTCGGCGACCGCGGTCAGGAGCTGATCCCCGGCGGCGTGGCCCAGGCTGTCGTTGACCGTCTTGAAGTCATCCAGGTCGAGGAAGATCACCGCCAGCGAGCGCTTGCCACGACCCTGGCGGGACATGGCATGGGCCACCCGGTCGGCAAAGAGCGCGCGGTTGGCGAGCCCGGTCAGCGAGTCGTGAAAGGCCTGGTGCTGGAGCTGGCGCTCGAGCTCCTTCCGGAGGGTGATGTCGTGGACGAGGGCCGAGAAGGTGGCATCGGCGCCTTCGCCCACCGCCCAGATGGTGAGCTCCACCGGGAACTCGCGTCCGTCGCGATGGAGGGCAGTCATCTCGCGGCGCGATCCGAGCATGACCCCGCCGCCACCGACAGCGAATTGGGACACCCCGTCGCGGTGCGCCTCACGCTGTCCGGTCGGGATGATCCGATCGGCCAACGACTGACCGATGACCTCCTCCCGGGTCCAGCCGAAGGTCTGCTCCGCGGCCTGGTTCCAGTCGGTCACGAGGCCGTCCGCGTTCATGGCGATGTACGCGTAGCTGGCGGTGTCGATGATCCGGCGGGTCTGCTCCTCGCTCTCGCGGAGTGCCTGCTCGGCGTCCTTCTGGGCGGTGATGTCGATGATGTAGCCGCGGTAGAAGGCCGGGTTGCCCTGCTCATCGGTGATGATCACTGCCTCGTCGCGAATCCACACCACCTGGCCCGTTCGCGACAGGATTCGGTATTCGCTTGAGCTCACGACGCCCGGCTCGCGACTCCAGTCTTCGGCCTCTTCGTGCTCGACCCGGGCCCGATCATCGGGATGGATTTGGCGCATCCACAGGCCGGCATCGGCCATCCATTCGGCCGGCGGGAATCCGAGGATGGCCTCGATCCGGGGGCTGACGTAGTTCCAGGTGGCCTGGGGGCCGAATCCGGCGATGTACAGCGCCGCGGGCAGCCGCTCCACGAGGGCGCGGAAGGTCCCTTCCTCCGATTCGATGCCCGCCAGGCGCGCGCCGGCCCGTTCGGCGGCCGTGCTGCGCCGCCACAGCGCGACGCCCTGGATCGAGGCCAAGATGACCAGCACCGCGACCATTACGCTGGCCACCATGAAGCGTTCCTGGCTGATCAGGCCGGACACGACCACTAGCACCGCCACCCCGATCGCGGACACCATGATGTAACCGGGCAGCCAGCGCTCGGCCCGGCGACGGAGCATTCGGGTCGCCATCGGTTTGACCGTATCCGCGGTGTGCTCACGCGACGATGGGTCAATGGTCCCGTTTGATTGCAGGGGCGCCGCCGCGCCGACTAGACTCCCACGGTGACCGTCAGCTCGGCCGACGACCTGCGCAAGCTGATCCGCGAGGTTCCCGACTTCCCCAAGCCGGGCATCTTGTTCTACGACATCACCACCCTCCTGAAGGACCCCGCCGCCTTCAAGGAGGTGATCGACCGCATGGTTGCGCAGGTGCGTGGCACGGCGATCGACATCGTGGTGGGCATGGAGTCGCGCGGCTTCATCTTCAGCGCTCCGATCGCCTATCAGCTGGGCGCGGGATTCGTCCCGGTCCGCAAGCTCGGGAAGCTGCCCGCCGAAACGATCGAAGTCGAGTACGCGCTGGAATACGGAACGGCGACTCTCGAGATCCACCGCGACGCCATCCAGCCCGGCCAACGGGTGCTCATCGTGGACGACCTGCTCGCGACGGGTGGGACCGTCATGGGCACCATCGAGCTGGTGCAGCGGCTGGGCGGCGAGGTGGCAGGCCTGGCCTTCATGGTCGAGCTGAGCGCGCTCCATGGTCGGGAGCGCTTGGGCGACTTCTCGATCTTCACGCTGCTCTCCTACTGACCCAATCCCGGTCGGCATACCGATGACCGTGGTCCAGGCCACTGGGTGGCACACCCGAGAAGTGACCGACCGCGCCGAGGTGGCGGCGTTCCTCCGCACCGATCGGCTCTACGCGGCGTACGCCCTGGGCGATCTCGACGCATCAGTCCGCAAGCGCGCCGCGTGGGGGATGGCCTACGACGACGACGGCCGCCCCCGGGGCCTGGCCATGCAACACCTGGGGCTCCCGCCGCAGCCGCTGTTCCTGATGGGCGATCCCGACGCCTGCCGTGCCGTGCTGGCAACCGAGGTGCGGCCGCGCTACGCGTTCGTCCAGGCCCGCCACGAGCTGGCCACCGCCTTCGACCAGCTGTATCGGGTCGACCTCCCGGCCTCCCTCCTGCGCATGGTCGTCACGCGCGACACCTTCCAACCCGTCGCCGGGGGTGCGGTGCGGCTCGGGCCGGCCGACATCGGTGACCTGAACCACCTCTACCAGCTCGGGTTGGGCGGCGGATTCCCGGCCTCCATCCTCGAAGACGGCGTGTACTACGGGGTCCGGGTCGGGGGCCGCCTGGTCGCCGCGGCCGGAACCCACGTCATCAACCCCGAGGAAGGGATTGCCGTGGTCGGCAACGTCCTGACCCACGTGGATCACCGGGGCCAGGGCCACGCCAAGGCGGTCACCGCGGGGGTTACGGCCGAGCTCCTCGACCGGGTTCCCGACGTGGCCCTCAACGTCTACGCCGATAATGACCCGGCCGTGGCGGCCTACAGCCGCTTGGGCTACGTCGAATATTGCCGGCTCGGGGAGTGGGTCGCATACCGCCGTGCTGGCGGATGGGATCTCATGCGCCCGCTGCGCGCCGCGCTGCGCCTGAGCTGGCCCTGGGCAGACCGATGATGGAGGAACCGTGAGCGACATCCGCGACCCTGGCCTGGCCGATGCCGGCGCCCTGCGTATCGACTGGGCCGATCGCCAGATGCCTGTCCTGGCCGCCATCCGCGAACGATTCGCGGCCGAGCAGCCCCTGGCCGGGTGGCGGATCAGCGCCTGCCTGCACGTGACCGCCGAGACCGCAAACCTCATGCGGACCCTCGCCGCCGGCGGCGCGGACGTCGTGCTCTGCTCGTCGAACCCGCTGTCCACCCAGGACGACGTGGCGGCTTCGCTCGTCGCGCATCACAACATCCCCGTGTTCGCGATCAAGGGCGAGGACCGAGACTCGTACTACCGACACATCGGCCAGGCGCTCGACCACCATCCGCACGTCACCATGGACGACGGGGCGGACCTCGTGAGCGAGCTCCACACGACGCGGACCGAGCTGCTCCCCGAGGTGGTGGGAGGGACCGAAGAGACGACGACCGGCGTCATTCGCCTGCGGGCCATGGCCGCCAGCGGCGCCCTGAAGTTCCCGGTCGTCGGGGTCAACGAGGCGCTCACCAAGCACCTGTTCGACAACCGCTACGGGACTGGTCAGAGCGCGATCGACGGCATCCTGCGCGCCACGAACATTCTGCTGGCCGGCAAGACGGTGGCGGTCGGCGGCTACGGCTGGGTGGGACGGGGCATCGCCTCGCGCGCGGCCGGAATGGGCGCCATCGTGACCGTGGTCGAGGTAGACCCCATCCGAGCCCTCGAGGCGGCCATGGATGGCTTCCGGGTCGCGAACGCCGCCACCGCCGCGGCGACCTGCCAGGTGTTCATCACGGCCACCGGCAACCTGAACGTGTGGGGTGGCGCCCACTTCCCCCTCATGGCGGACGGCTCCATCCTCGCCAACGCGGGCCACTTCAACGACGAGTTCGAGCTACCCGCCCTCGAGGCGCAGTCGACCGGTCAACGCGAAGTGCGTCCGTACACGACCGAGTACCTGATGGCCGATGGGCGGCGAATCAACGTCCTCGCCGACGGGCGCCTCGTGAACCTCGGCGCGGCCGAGGGGCATCCCGCGCTTGTGATGGACATGAGCTTCGCCAACCAGGCGCTGGGCCTCGAATGGCTCCGCCAGCATGCGGCGGAGCTCACGCCGCAGGTCTACTCGATCCCCGACGATATCGATCGCAACGTGGCCCGCGTGAAGCTCGAGACGATGGGGATCGCGATCGACGGCCTTACCCCGGAACAGGCGGCGTACGCCGTGTCCTGGGAATCGGGCACCTGATACCGATGAGGGCCGGCCGCGAACGGCCGGCCCTCAGGGATTGCGCGCAGCGCTATCGGTCAGTTGTGGGCGTCGAACTCTCCCTGGACGTCCACGGTCCCCATGCCCGTCTCGGTGACAGCGAAGACGTCGTTGCAGGTGAAGCTCCCGGTCGCGCCGCTGTCGTCGTTGCGGGTGACGTTCCAGTCACACTCGGCGGCCGGGATGGCTACCGTCCCGTTGCCGTAGGCGAAGATGTTCCCGTCGGCGCTCAAGGTGATGAAGACGACCTCACCACTCGTGTCCTCGGACTCGGCAAACGGCATGTAGGTGACTCCCTCCTGCTGGAAGTAGTACCCACCCAGCACGTTGATGAACGGCAGTTCACCACTCGCCTGGACGTCGCCGGTGATCTCGTAGGTCACCGAGCCGTTGGCCCCGGTTCCGCCGTTCCCACCATTGCCGCCGCTCCCGCCGTCGCTGGAGGCGGGCCCATCGGTCTGGGCAGGCTGGCCCTGCGACGAGCCGTTGCCGCCGTCTGACGAGCCCGGCGATCCAGATGGGGCCGCGCAGGCGGCGAGGAAGAGTCCAACCACGATCGTGGTCAGGATGAGTGTTGGGCGGCGCATGGGCGGTTGCTCCTCTTGATGACCGATCAGGTTGAAGTCGCGATTGTAACGGGCGGCTCCAGCCGTGGCGTCGCGCGACGTCGGGCGCTTGCCCGCGAACTGGCGCTACACTCGCGCCCGTGAACGACCAGCTCCGCCACCTGTTTACCTCCGAATCGGTGACGGCCGGGCACCCGGACAAGGTTGCCGACGCCGTGGCCGACGCCGTCCTGGATGACGTGCTCGCCGCCGACCCCATGGCCCGGGTGGCGATCGAGGTCGCGACGACGACGGGCACCCTCATCGTGCTTGGCGAGCTCACCAGCACGCACCAGCCGGACGTGGAGTCGATCGTTCGCCGGACCGTCCGCGACATCGGCTACGACGACCCCGAGCTCGGCTTCGACGCCGATAGCCTGGTGGTGACGAACCTGATCAAGGGCCAGTCGCCGGACATCGCGCAGGGCGTCGACCACGCGTATCTCGACGACTCCACCGAGCGCGCGAACGAGATCGGCGCGGGCGACCAGGGAATGATGTTCGGCTATGCGACCGATGAGACGCCCGAGTTCATGCCCATGCCCGTTCAGCTCGCGCACCACCTGTGCCGACGCCTGGCCGAGGTCCGGCGCAGCGGCGCAGTGCCATTCCTGCGGCCCGATGGCAAGAGCCAGGTCACCGTCGCCTACGGCCCGGACCGCCGCCCGGGGGGCGTCCACACCGTCCTGATCAGCACGCAGCACCACCCGGACGTGGGAATGGCCGATCTGACGGCGGCCGTCATCGAGCACGTCATCGAGCCGATCGTGCCGCTGGAGCGCGGCAACGGGACCGAGATTCGCGTGCTCGTCAATCCCAGCGGTCGGTTCGTACTCGGGGGTCCGGCCGGGGACTCGGGCCTCAGCGGACGAAAGATCATCGTGGACACGTACGGCGGGATGGCCCGCCACGGGGGCGGCAGCTTCTCGGGCAAGGATCCGACCAAGGTTGACCGCAGCGGGGCCTATGCCGCGCGGTGGGTCGCCAAGAACGTGGTCGCCTCAGGCCTCGCTCGTCGATGCGAGATCCAGGTCGCGTACGCCATTGGCGTGGCCCGGCCCCTGGCGCTCAACGTCGACACGTTTGGCACCGGAGTGGTGCCCGACACGGTCATCGCCGGCGCGATCGACCGATCGGTCGACCTCCGACCGGGGGCGATCATCGAGCGACTGGCCCTCCGGCGACCGATCTACCGCCCGACGGCGGCGTACGGCCATTTCGGCCGATCTGACCTCGACCTCAGCTGGGAACGGACCGACATCGCCGACGAGCTGCGCTCCGCAGCCGGTCTGGCGGCGGTCCGGGCGTGACCCGGACCACGCTCCCGGTCCACTGGGGCCCGCCACCGCCCGGCCCGTGGACACGATTCAGCAACTGGATTCGCGGGCTCTCCGGGACGCCGTCGCCCGAGGTGGCGACGCTCCCCGAGCTGCCGGCGTCGCTGCGGCGGTCCGAGCTGGCTGCCCCGTACCTCGAGTCCGAGCGGGCCGGCGACCACCGGCGAGCAGGCGCCGCGGCGCTGGCCGCCGCCGAGGCGGCGATCGACGCCGAGGCGTGGTGGGCGGGTGACCTGTGGGCCCACCGGGCCATGTGGCACTTCGAGCGCGGCGACCTTCCGCTGCAGGCCACCCGGGCCGCCCGACGGATCGGCGATCTCCGCGTGGCCGGCGGCGATCCGGCGAGTGCCCGGCGCTACTATGCCGAGGCGATCAGCGAAGCCCGTGACCTCGGCGCGGAGCGCGAGGAGGGCCTCGCCGCCACGGGGATGGGCCGTGCCGAACTGGACCTGGGAAACGTGACCGCATCGCGACGATTGGCCGGGATCGCGGTCACCCTCCTCGAGCGGGGGAGTGGCGCCGCATCCGAGATCGCCGCCGCCCGCGAGCTGCACGGCGACGAGCGAAACGTGTCCGAACCGGATGGCGCCGGTCGATGAGCACGCGTCGACCGGTTCGGGTGGGCATCGTGGGGGCCGGGGTCATGGCCGAGGCGATGATCACAGGGCTGCTGGCCGATCGCGCCGTGCGCCCGGCCGCCCTCGTCGCCTCGCATCCGCGTCGAGACCGCCGCGCCGCCCTGGCGGCGGCCCATGGGATCTCGGTCGTGGCCCGTAATCGCGAGGCGGTCGCGAACGCGGACATCGTCGTCCTGGCGGTGAAGCCCCAGATGCTGCGCCCCGTCATGCGCGAGATCGCTCCCGCGCTCGATGACGGCCAGGTGGTCCTCTCGATCGTCGCCGGCGCCACCCTCCGCACGCTCAGTGCGGGCCTCGGCCACGCCGCCGTGGCCCGGGCCATGCCGAACACGCCGGCCCAGATCCGCAAGGGAATCGCGGTGTGGGCCGCCGCCCCGGCCTGCACCGCCGGCCAGCGCGACCTCGTGCGCGCGGTGCTGCGCGCCCTTGGCGAGGAGCGCCAGGTGGAGGACGAGCAGTTCGTGGCCATGGCCACCGCCCTGTCGGGGACTGGACCGACCTACCTCTTCGCGGTCATGGAGGCGTTGGTGGATGCCGGCGTACACCTGGGGTTCCCGCGCGAGCTGGCCCACGACCTGGTGGCCGCCACGCTGGTGGGCTCCAGTGAATACGCCGCCGCCTCGAACCTCCATCCGGCCCAGCTGCGCAACGCGGTCACCTCGCCAGGCGGGACGAGCGCCGCGGCCATCTACGAGCTCGAGAAGGGACGCCTGCGCACGGTCCTTTCCGACGCCGTGTGGGCTGCCTACCGGCGCACGACCGAACTCGGCGAGCGGCTCGAGGCCGAGACCCTGGCCGACAGCGACTGATGTACGCCCTCGTCATGGCCGGCGGGTCGGGGACCCGACTCTGGCCGCTGTCCCGTCGCCGGACGCCCAAGCAGCTGCTGCCCCTGACGGGGGACATGAGCCTCCTCCAGCAGACGGTGAGCCGCCTCGAGCCGCTGCTTCGCCCGCACGACATCTACGTCATCACCGCCGAGTCGCACGTCCACGCGACGCAGCGCCAGCTCCCCCAGCTGCCCGAGGGGAACGTCCTGGGCGAGCCCCTGGCCCGCTCCACGGCCGTGGCCGCGGCCCTGGGCTCCCTGCTCGCCCGTCGCCAGACCGATGAAGTCGCCATCGTCCTGCCGGCCGACCACCACGTGGCCGATCCCGAGGCGTTCCTGGCCGCCGTCCGCGAGGCGGTCGTCACCGCCGAACGCGGATACCTCGTGGTCCTCGGCGTGACCCCCACCCATCCGGCCACGGGCTACGGCTACGTCACCCGCGGGGAGGAGCTCTTCGCGACGGGCACCGCCGCGGTGAGCCAGTTCGTCGAGAAGCCCGATACCAAGGCGGCCAAGGCCCTGGTCGAGTCGGGCGCCCTGTGGAACGCGGGCGTGTTCGTATGGACCGGCTACGCCTTCCGCCAGGCGATCGAGCGATTCCAGCCCGATCTGACGGCGGCCCTGGATGCCATCGGTCGCATGCCCCGCACGCCGGGATGGCAGACCGATGCCCGAGCCCTGCTCGAGCCACTGCCCGCCATCAGCATCGACGCCGGGATTGCCGAACCGGCGGCCGCCGACGGACGGATGGCGGTCGTCGCCCTTGATGCGGGCTGGTCCGACATCGGTTCGTGGTCGGCCCTCCTGGAGGCGCTCAGCCGTCAGAGCGGGAAGAGCATGGTCGCCTCGGGCCAGCATCTCGACCGCGGGTCGCAGCGCGTCCTCGTCCACGGCGGGGAGCGGCTGGTCGTCACCGTCGGCCTGCGCGACGTGATCATCGTCGACACGCCCGACGCGCTCCTCGTCTGTGCGCGGGACAAGGCCGAGGAGATCAAACCCATCCTGGACGAGATTGCCGAGGCCACCGGCGACCGCTACCTCTAGGGCGCGCCTCTCGGGCCGGCTCCTGGCCCTCTACCTGCGCCTCGTGGCGCGCACCGCGCGCATCGGTCCGGTCACGCGCGACCCGGTGGTCCTCGCGTTCTGGCACGAGTACAACCTCGGCCTGTTCGTCGCCGCCCGGGCGCGGCGCGGCGACCTTCCGCATGCCTCGTTCACGACCGATACGGCGCGCGGCACGGTCATCCAGACCATCTTCGAGTCCCTCGCCCAACGGCCGGGCCAGATCGTGGTCCTGCGCCTCCCCGACGAGGCGGACCGGGAATCGGGGCGCGCGCTCGCCCGCCAGCTGGGGGACCTGGGCGCCGCCGGCAGTTCGCTGGTCGTCACCCCCGACGGCCCGTGGGGGCCGTACCGGGTGGCCAAGCCCGGCGTCCTGCTCGTGGCCCGCCAATCGGGCCTGCCCATCCTGCCGGTCGCCGTCACGGCCCGCCCCGCGCTGCGCCTGACCCGGCGCTGGGATCGCCAGCTGGTGCCGCTCCCGTTCTCGCGGCTGCGACTCGTCGTGGGCGATCCCATCCGGCTGCCCGACACCGGCCCGCTGCGTCCCCATCTGGCGACCGTCCAGGCAGCCCTCGACCGGGTGACGGCCGCCGCCGAGCGGCGGCTACCATAGGCTCGCCCATGACGACGATCCGGTTCGGGACCGATGGCTGGCGCGCCGCCATTGCCGAGGACTTCACCTTCCACAACGTCCGTCGCTGTGCGCGTGGCGTGGCCGACTACCTCAACGAGCAGGGGACCGCGGATCGCGGCGTGGTGGTCGCCCACGACCGCCGATTTGCCTCGGAGCACTTCGCGCGGGCCTGCATCGAGGTCCTCGCCGCGCACGGCATCCGGTGCATGACCCCGCCCGAGGCGGTGCCCACCCAGGTCGTCTCGTACTTCACCCGCGAGCTGCAGGCGGGCGCGGGGATCGTGATCACCGCCAGCCACAACCCGTGGACCGACAACGGGTTCAAGGTCAAAGCCGACACCGGCGGCGCCGCCGCGCCGGCCATGCTGGCCGCCATCGAGGCGACGATGGACCGCTATCCCGAGGACGAGGTGCCGCCCCGCCGCGAGTACGACGACGCGCTGGCGGCCGGCCTGGTCGAGGTGTTCGACCCGTATCCCCGGTTCCGCGACCAGCTCGCCGCGATCGTCGACCTGGAGCGCATCCGCGGGTCGAACGGCAAGGTCCTGGTCGAGCCGATGTGGGGGTCCGGGGCGGGCTGGTTCGGACGGATCTTCGCCGGTGGCAAGCTCGACGTCCGCGAGCTCCACACCGAGCGCAATCCGTTCTTCGGCGGGGTCAATCCTGAGCCGATCCGCCCGAACATCGACGAGTGGCTGGGCGAGATCCCGCGCTGGGGCGCAGACATCGGTATCGCGTTCGACGGAGACGCCGATCGGGTGGGGATGGCGACCGAGGAGGGGGTCTTCGTCAACCAGCTCCAGGTCTATGGCCTGCTGTACTGGTACCTGCTCGAGGTGCGCGGGCAGATCGGTCCGGCGGTCTACACGGTGACCACCACGTCCATGGCCAGGCGGCTGGCGGACCACTACGGGACCGAGGCGTTCGAGACGAACGTGGGCTTCAAGTACGTGGGACCGAAGATGGCCGAGACCAGGGCCGTGATCGGCGGCGAAGAGTCCGGCGGGTTCGGATTCGGGATGCACATCCCCGAGCGGGACGGCATCGCGGCCGGCCTGTTCCTGCTCGACCTGTGGCTGTCGCGGGGTCGCCGCGCTTCGGAGGTCCTGGCCGAGCTCCAGGCGCTGGCCGGGCCCTCGTACTACAACCGGATCGACGTACGCTTCTCGCGGGACGTGTATGACGGCATTCGGCGCGACACGCTGGCCCGCCTGAACGACGAGGCGCCAACCGTCCTCGCCGGCCGCCCGGTCGTCCGCCGCCAGGCCCTCGAGACCGGCGATGGCTTCAAGTTCTACCGCGACGACGAGTCGTGGCTCCTCATCCGGTTCAGCGGGACCGAGGCGCTGCTCCGGATCTACGTCGAGGCGCGTTCGCCGGCGGACGTGGAGGCGCTCCTGGACGAGGGCCGGCGGATCGCCGACGCCGCCGCGGCGCCGGCATGACCGACGCGCGCGACTTCTTCGGCTACAAGGACCCCGACCAGGAGCCCGGGCGCCGCCCCGAAGAGGAGGACGAGCTCGACCCGGACGCGCCGCTCCAGGCCGATGAGGCCATCACCCTGGACTCGTCGGCCGTCCTGGCCCGGATCGACCGGAGCGGGATGCTGGCCCGGGTCCGCGACCTGCCCCGTCAGCTGGCCGGTGCTCGCCAGGCAGCCGCGGGCCTGACCCTGGATGCCCGGCACCGCGACGTGGACCTGGTCGTCGTGCTGGGGATGGGCGGATCCGCGATCGGTGCGGACCTGGTCGCCGGCGCCGCCGGCCCGCGCCTGCGCGTCCCTCTCATCGTCCAGCGGGACTACGAGCTGCCGTCCGGCCTCGGGCCGCGAACCCTGGTCGTGGCCGCGTCGCACTCGGGCGACACGATCGAGACCCTCACCGCTGCGGCCCAGGCGCGCGAGCGCGGGTTGCCGCTGGTGGTCATCGCCACTGGCGGCCGACTCGGCCGCGAAGCCGCCGCGGACGGGATCCCGTGGCTCCAGTACGAGCAGCCCGGGCAGCCTCGCGCCGCCCTTGGATGGTCGGTGGGCCTGCTCCATGAGCTCCTCGTCGCCGCGGGGCTGATCACCGATCCCGATCCGCTCGGCCCGGCCGTCGCGACCCTGGACGACCTCCTCGATCGGATGGGTCCCGGCGTGGACACCGATGCCAACCCCACCAAGCAGCTGGCCTGGAGCCTGTTCGGCCGGTTCCCGGTCATCTACGGGGCGGGGTCCATGGCCGCCGTCGCGCGGCGCTGGAAGACTCAGCTGAACGAGAACGCCAAGGCCTGGGCATCGTACGAGCCGATGCCCGAGGCCAACCACAACGCGATCGAGGGATCGCTCAACCCGCGCGAGCTGGCCGATGCGCCGTTCGTGATCGAGGTCCGCGACCCGGGCGAGTCCGCGGAGATCGCCTCCCGCTACCGGGTGGTGGAAGAGCTGCTCGGGGAGCGGGCCACCAACCGGACCGCGGTGTGGGCGGAAGGCCCCTCGCCCCTGGCCCGGGTCCTGTCCGCCGTCGCCTGGGGCGACCTGGTGAGCGTGTACCTGGCCGTCCTCTACCAGACCGACCCCACCCCGGTTACACTGCTCGAGATGCTGAAGGAGCGGCTCGCCAGGTCCGACTGACGGGCGCCACGGAGATGGCGCCCCCGAGGCGCCTGGAGGAGTTGCGACGTGCAATCGGGCATGATCGGCAAGGTCGAAAAGGCGATGCGTTACGCGCACGAACCGGACCGGGTGGCCATCCACCGCCTGGAAGCGAGCTTCGCCGGCGACAACGGATCGCACACGGTCACCCTGGACGGCGAGCACTGGCATTGCGACTGCCACCTCTTTGAACAGGCGGGTGGCTGCACCCACACCCTGGCGGTCCAGAAGATGCTCGATCCCATGCTCTCCGAGGCGGCCCGCGAGACGCCGCTGTACGGGCACGCGGAGGTCGGCGCCGGGGTCTGACCCCCGGCCGGATCGGTCAGGCCGTCTGCTAGGATCGGCCGACCAACCAAAGACCGCGTGGGGTGCCGCCGCCGAAAGGCCGGCGGATGAATGGCGAAGCCGGTGCAAGACCGGCGCTGTCCCGCAACTGTAACCAGGCCCTGGGGCCCGGAAGCCAGGTCGCCCAGCCAGCACGCGATGTCTCAACCCTCGTGAGAAAGGGAGTGACATCACATGCGATCGCGCCGTGTTCCCCTTCTTGGGCTCCTCTTCGTGCTGGCCGTTGCCTGCCAGCCCTCCAGCCCGGCCGCCACCGGCAGCGCCAGCCCGCCGGCCCAATCACCGTCGGCGCCGGCCGCCACCAGCTATCCGCTTTCCCTGACCGATGACGCCGGTCGCGATGTCTCGCTCGCGGCCGAGCCGCAGCGGATCGTCAGCCTCGCCCCGTCGAACACGGAGATCGTGTGCGCTCTCGGCGCGTGCGACCGCCTGGTGGGCGTGACCGACTTCGACGACTACCCGGCCGAGGTTTCCGATGTGCCCCACGTGGTGATCGGTGCAGTGGTGGACGTCGAGCTCGTGGTCGAGGCGGATCCGGACCTCGTCATCGCCGCGGGCAACGAGCTCACCCCGAGCGCGGTCATCACCCAGATCGCGGATCTCGACATTCCGGTCCTCGTCCTGTATCCCGACACGCTGGACGCGGTGCTGGACAACATCACGCTGGTCGGCGAGGCGATCAACGCCCCGCAGGCGGCGGCGGAGCTCACCGCGGACATGCAATACCGGATCGACGTGGTCCACCACGCGGTCCCATCGGTCGTCCCGTTGGTGTTCTACGAGGTCGGCGTGTTCGAAGGGACGATCTACACCGCGGGCGAGAATTCCTTCCTGGCCAGCGTGATCGGGATGGCAGGCGCCAGTCCGGTGACCGGTGATCCGCTGACCACGGCCATCCAACTCGAGGATCTCATCGCTGCGGACCCCGCGCATGATCCTTCTGGGCGACGCCGCCTACGACCCGTCCGATCACGCCCGAGTCGGTGGCGGCCCGTCCGGGCTGGGAGTCGATGACCGCGGTGACCACCGGACAGGTCTTCGTCGTGGAGGAGGACCCGGTCATCACCCGCCCGGGACCGCGGATCGTGGACGGGCTCGAGGCCCTGGCCAGGACGATCCACCCCGACCTGTTCCCGTGAGCTGAGTCGGTGCGAGCCTCGGTCGCCGCGCGTCCACTGGTGGGGGGGCCCAGCCTCGCCCGCTCGACGCTGGTCATCGGTGGCGGCGTTCTGATCCTGGCGGCCTCGATGGTCGTTGCCATCGGCCTGGGCAGCACCGACGTCGGTCTCGGCGAGGCGCTGGGGATCATCGCCCACCGGCTCGGGCTCTCGGTCCACGAGACCTGGTCGGCCACCGCGCCCACCATCCTGTTCGAGGTCCGTCTGCCGCGGGTCCTGGCCGGCGCGCTGGTGGGCGCCGGACTGGGCTGCGCGGGGGTCGTCTTCCAGGCGCTGCTCCGCAATCCCATGGCCGATCCGTACATCATCGGCAGCGCGTCGGGCGCCTCGCTGGGCGCCGTGCTGGCCATCACCGCCCCGGTGATCCTTCCCGCGCTTGCCGTTGGAGCGGGGACGGCCTGGCTGGGGATCGGGCTGGCCCAGGTCCTCGCCTTCGTCGGCGGGCTGGGCGCGGTGACGCTCGTGCTGGTCGTAGCTCGCCAAGGGCGGTCGCTCGAGCATGGTCACCCTCCTGCTCACCGGGTACGCCGTGTCGTCGCTCCTCGCCGCGGGCGTGGCCCTGCTGCTGGTCAGCGCCGGACGGGCGCTGGCATCGGTCGTGGGCTGGCTGCTGGGCTCGCTGGGTGGGACGGGCTATCCGGAGCTCGCCATCGCCGCCCCGTTGATCCTGGGCGGATCGGTCCTGCTCCTCGTGCGCTGGCGGACGCTGAACCTGCTGCTCCTCGGCGACGAGGCGGCTGCCGGCCTGGGGGTCGACCTCGCCCGCGCGCGACGGACGCTCATCCTGCTCGCCACGCTCGTCACCTCCGCGGCGGTGGCCCTGGCCGGGACCATCGGGTTCGTGGGGCTGGTCGTGCCGCACGTCGTGCGACTGGCGCTCGGACCGGACCATCGGCTCCTCCTCCCGATGAGCTGCCTGGGCGGCGCCTCGCTGCTCGTCCTGGCCGACCTGGGGGCACGACTGCTCGGCGGCGTGCCGGTGGGGGTCATCACCGCGTTGATTGGCGCCCCGTTCTTCCTGTGGCTGCTCCATCGCTCCGTCGCAGCGCCGGGCACGCCATGAACGCCGGCATCACGCCTCTGCTGATCCTGGACGACGTCCAGTTCGCGTATCGACGACGCGGGCGGCCGGACCGGACCGTGCTCCGCGGCGTGAGCCTGGCCATCGCCCCCGGGGAGCTGGTCGCCATCCTCGGACCGAACGGGAGCGGAAAGACCACGCTCCTGCGCCTGGCCACCGGGCTGCTCGCCGCGCAGGCCGGTGTGGTCCGCCTCGACGAGCGGGAGATCGGCGCATGGACCCGGCGCGAGGTGTCGCAGCGCGTGGCCGTCCTGCCCCAGATCCCCACGCTCCCCGAAGGCTTCCGGATCGAGGAGCTGGTCGAGATGGGCCGTGCGCCGCATGCCCGATCCCGGTTCGGGGCCACCACCGCGGACGCGGATGCCGTGCAGCAGGCCCTGGTCGATGCCGGTGCCGTGGACCTCGTGGGGCGCACCGTCGACGAGCTGTCAGGCGGGGAACGTCAACGCGTGGCGGTTGCCATGGCCCTGGCCCAGGAGCCGCGGCTGCTCCTTCTGGACGAGCCGACCCAGCACCTGGACCTCGCCCATCAGGTCGCCCTGCTGGCCATGCTCGAACGGCTCCGGCGGTCGCGCGGGATGGCGGTCGTGGCCGTCCTGCATGACCCGGCTCTGACTGCGCTGGCCGCCCCGCGCGTGGTCCTGCTCAGCGAAGGGCGGATCGTGGCCGACGGCCCCGCAGCCGAGGTGCTGCAGCCGGCCACCGTGTCGCGGGTCTTCCAGATCTCCCCGGCCGCCGCCCTCGCCCTCTCAGGGCGCGGAGGCAGCCCGAACTAGGTGCCTGTGTCCCCTCCCGCGACCTGCGCATGGACGCTTTCCACCTCCGCCACGAACTCGGGGTCCGGCGGTCGATAGACGTCCACCCAGTGGTTCACGAAGATCACGATCACGGCCAGGATCGGGATGCCGAACAGTGCGCCCCACAGCCCGGCGATCTGGACGCCGACGAGCAGTCCCACGAACAGGAGGATGGGGTGCAGGCCCAGGGACTCTTGCATCATCTTGGGCTGGAGCACGTTCACCATCACGGTCTGGACGATGACGATGACCGCCACGGCGACGATGGCCACTACCCAGTTCTCGCTGGTCAGGAAGGCGATGAAGATGGGCGGCACGAGGGCCAGGACGGGACCGATCATGGGGATGAACATCAGCAGCCCGGACACGACCGCGGTCACGAAGATGTACTCCATCCCGCCCAGCGCCCGGGCAATCAGGCCCACCAGCATGACCAGGGCGAACATCAGGAAGGCGAGCACCGTCTGGGCCCGGATGAAGCCTCCGAACGAGCGTGCCACCCCCTCCTGGAGGAGAAGCGACTGGTCGCGGAGTCGGCTCGGGACCAGTCGGCTGAACCAGACCATGATCTTGTGGCTGTCCATGACCATGAAGAAGGCGAGCAGGACGACCAGGAACAGGGTTCCGATCGCACTGAAGGCCCCGCTGGCGATGGCTCCGGCCGACCCGGCCAGGTCGCCGCCCAGGCTGCCGACCTGGTCGATGACGCCGATGAAGATGACGGCCAGGTCCGGCTCCTCGAAGCCGATTGCCTGCTGCAGATCGCGGATCTGCTGCGCCAGCTGGTCTTCACGGCTGGGCCACGTGCTGATGAAGTTGGCCAGGTCCGAGACCATGACCGCCGCGATGACCAGCAGGAACGTTGCCAGCGCGATGAGGGTCACTCCGAAGGCGACGCCCACGGCCGCACCGCGGCCGACCTTGAGCCGATCCTGGACTCGATGGACGAGAGGCGAGATCAGGAAAGCGAGGAGCCAGGCCATGAACAGCGCGACCAGGATGTCCTGGAACCCGATCAGGATGTTCAGGATGAGACCGATGGCCATCAGCCCGAAGTAGACGGTGCCGGCCACCAGGAAGGCGGCCAGCAGTCGACGCTCCCGGACCCATGCCCCCTGGAACAGCTCGATCACGACGTCCTCCGCCCCACTCGCCCGGTGCCGACCGCCTCCAGGACCTCGGCCCTGGTCGCCTCGAGGATGGGCCGGACCTTGTCCGCGCCCGCCGAGAGTACCGCTTCCACCATGCCCGGATCGGCAGCGAGGGCCGCCCGCTTCTCGCGCATGGGCCGGAAGAACTCGATGATCCGCTCTGCGAGCAGGCCCTTCGTGTCCACGCACCCGGTCCGCGCCGTGCGCTCGCCGTCCTGGATCTGGAGGTAGTCGCCGCCGAAGAACCGATGGAGCTGGCACACGTTGCACACCTCGGGCCGGCCCGGATCGGTGCGCTTGATGCGTTGCGGGTCGGTGACCATGTTCATCACGATCCGCTGGATCTCATCGGCCTCGGCGAAGATCGGGATCGTGTTGTTGGCGGACTTGCTCATCTTGCGGGCGCCATCGGTCCCGAGCACGACCGGCGCATCGGTGAAGACGGCGTTGGGCTCGGGGAAGATCGGTCCGTATCGGTGGTTGAACGCGCGCACGATCTCGCGCGACAGTTCGAGGTGCGGCGCCTGGTCCTTGCCGACCGGCACCCGACTGGCCTTGTAGATGACGATGTCCGCCGCCTGCAGGACGGGGTAGGTGAGGAGCCCGTTGCTGTTGTCCTTGCCCTCGGCCAGGCCCTCCTTGTAGGTCGGGTTGCGCTCGAGCCAGCTGACCGGGACGACCGTGCTGAAGATCCAGCACAGCTCGGCCACCTCGGGGAAGTCCGACTGTCGGATGAGCGCGCAGCGGTCGGGGTCGAGGCCCACGGCCAGCAGGTCCAGGGCCATCTCCCGGGTCAGGCGGCGCAGCTCCTCGCCGTCGTGGACCGTCGTGAGGGCGTGGTAGTCGACGATGGCGTAGATCGCCTCGTACTCGTCCTGGAGCGCGACGTAGTTCCGCTGCGCGCCCAGGTAGTTGCCCAGATGGCTCGCGCCGCTGGGCTGGATGCCGGAGAAGACACGTTCGCGCGCCGCTGGGCTGGACATCCGGCCGAGTGTACCGGAGCCGATTTCGACGGCTGGTAGAATCGGCCACCCTTCGAGGATCCGAGGCCGCCGTGTCTGACTTCTCCTCCGCCGCTTCGCCGACCCCCGCGTGGTCGAGCGCCGCGCGCGCCGGTCGACGCGTGGGCCAGGCGGTCGAGCATCACGCCGAGATCGGGTCCACCAACGACCGGGCGCGCGAGGCGCTGGCCGCCCCGGGCGGGGACGGGCTGGCGGTGGTGGCCGATCGGCAGGTGGCGGGGCGCGGACGGATGGGTCGAGCCTGGCTCTCCCCGGCCGGCGCGAACCTGCTGGTCAGCGTGGGACTCCAGCTGGACCTTCCCGTGGAACGAGCGTGGTGGCTGGGAGCCGCCTCTGCCCTCGCCGTGCGAGCGGCCGCCTCCCCGTGGGTCGAGCTGCTGATCCGCTGGCCCAATGACCTGGTGACACGCGACGGCCTGAAGGTGGCCGGCCTGCTCACCGAAACCCAGATCGAGGGCGAGCGCCTGGTGAGCGCGGTGCTCGGGATGGGGATCAACGTGAATTGGGCGCGGTCCGAGATGCCGCCCGACATCGCTCCGGCGGCCACGTCACTGGCGGACGAGTCCGGCAGCCCGCGTGACCGGGTGGCCCTCCTCGCCGCGCTGCTGGAGTCCCTTGACGAGGAGATCGGGGCGGTCGAGTCCGGTATCTCGCCGCTCGCCCGGTTCCAGGCCGCTTCGTGGCTCACCGGTCAGGCGATCGAAGTCGAGACCCCGGCCGGCCGCTTGAGCGGCGTCGCCGGCCCGGTGGCCGACACCGGCGGCCTGCTGCTCACCGGTCCCGCGTTCCAGACCACGATCAGCGTGGGCGAGGTCATTCGCGTCCACGCACGGGGGGCGGGCGCATGACCGCCGACCCCCGACCCGAGTCCCGCCGCCACGCGGCACCGGATGCCGGGGATCCGGACCTGGCGGACGTGCGCGCCGCCCAGGCGGACCCCGCCGCCTTCGACCAGCTCTATCGGCGCTACGTGGATCGGGTCTACAGCTACGCCTTCTACCAGCTGGGGGACCATCACGAGGCCGAGGACGTCACCGAGCGGACCTTCCTGTCGGCGCTCGCCGCGATTGGTCGCTACCGCGATGACGGGTCCACCTTCCGGGCCTGGCTGTTCCGGATTGCGCACAACGCCATCGCCAACGCGCATCGCTCACGCGCGCGACGCCGGACCGAGCCCATCGAGTCCATCGCGGAGCCGCATGCCCCCGGCGCCGATCCGGCCGCGGTGGTCGCCGGCGCTGATCGCTCGCGCGCCGTCCGCGAGGCATTGGCCCGCATCCCGACGGAGCGTCGCCAGGTGATCGTGCTTCGCTTCGTGGATGGCCTGTCGTCGCGGGAGATCGGGGCGGTGCTCGACCGGAGCCCCGGCGCCGCCCGCGTCCTCCTCCATCGGGCCCTGGCCGACCTCGCCGCCGAGCTGGACCGGGCCGACCTGTAACGAATCGGCCGCCGCGGTGTTAGCCGCGACAGGATGCCTCCATTCTCGACTGACGCCGACCGGCTCGACCGCGCGGTGACCGCCGTCCTGGCCGACGAGCCGGCCGCCGTTCCGCCGACCCTGGCCGACCAGCTGGCCCTGGCCCGCGTGCTCCGGACCGCGCTGGCCCCGGTTCCCGCCGGCTCCGCGTTCGAGGACCATCTCGCGGAACGTCTCGCCCATGGCCCAGAGGCGGACCCGGGTCGGCTGATGAGCCAGTTCGTCCGCCACCACCAGCGCCTTGTCGTGACCGGGGCGGTGAGCTCGGTCGTGCTCAGCACGGCCAGCGCGGCGGTCCTCGCCTGGAGGCTGGTGCACCGGTGAGCGCATGAAGATCAAGTTCCCGTTCAGCCGCCGCAGCGGTCCCACCGACGCGTGGACCAAGTGCCCCGTGTGCGAGAACCAGCTGTTCAACCGTCAGCTGGAGCGAACGCAGCGGGTGTGCCCCACCTGCGGCCACCACTTCCGCCTGTCTGCCGCCGAGCGGATCGAGCTGCTCATCGATGGTGGGACCTTCGAGGAGCGCGACGCGAACCTGGTCAGTGGTGACCCGCTGGGTTTCGTGGACAGCAAGCCCTATCCCGAGCGGCTCGAATCCTCGCGGGTCCGGTCCGGTCTGCCGGAGGCTGCCATCTGGGGCATCGGCAAGATCGAGGGCCAGCGCGTCGCGATCGGTCTGTTCGACTTCCGGTTCATGGGTGGCTCCATGGGCAGCGTGGTGGGCGAGAAGGTCGCGCGCTGCTTCGAGGCGGCCCTGGCGGAGCGCATCCCGGCCATCGTGGTCAGCGCGTCAGGCGGGGCGCGCATGCAGGAGGGCACGATCTCGCTCCTCCAGCTGGCCAAGACGACCGCCGCCCTCGAGCGCCTGAACGAGGCGGGCATCCCGTTCATCAGCATCCTGACCGATCCCACCACCGGGGGCGTGCTCGCCAGCTTCGCGTCGCTGGGTGACGTCGTCCTGTCCGAGCCGCGCGCGCTGGTCGGATTTGCGGGCGCCCGGGTGGCCAGCGGAACGGTGGGGGAGGAGCTCCCCGAGGGCTTCCAGAGTGCCGAGCGCCTGATGGAGCACGGGTTCGTGGACGTCATCGTGCCGCGCACCCAGCTCCGAGCGACGGTCGCCCGTCTCGTCCGCGTGCTCCCCGTCGCGGGCCAGACCGATGCGACCGATCGGCGTGCCATCCGACCGATCGGCATGCTTCAGGGCCTGGCCCAGCGCGTCGGAGGCGCGGTGAGCGAAACGGCCGGGATCGACACCGATGTCACGCCCGGTCGGCCAAACGGTGGTGGCCGATGACCGAGACGTGACCGAGATGGCCATCCAGCCCGACCCGCCCGTGATCAGCGCCGAGGCCGCCGACGCGGCGTGGCGCCGCGTGCAGCTGGCCCGCCACCCGCAGCGCCCGCGCACCTTGTCGCTCGTCGCGCAGATGTTCGACGAGTTCGTCGAGCTCCACGGTGATCGCACCTTCCGCGACGACCCGGCCATGGTCGGTGGTCCGGCTCTGCTGGACGGGCGTGCGGTCATGGTCATCGGCCACCAGAAGGGCAGCGATACCGAGTCGAACATCTTCCGGAACTTCGGCTCGCCCATGCCGGAGGGCTTCCGCAAGGCGCAACGGCTGATGCGCCTGGCCGACCGGATCGGCGTGCCGGTCATCACCTTCCTCGACACCGCGGGGGCATTTCCCGGGCCGGCCGCCGAGGAGCGCGGCCAGGCGGAGGCGATTGCCAGCTCGATCCGGCTCATGACCGGATTGCGGGTGCCGATCGTGGTCGTCATCGTCGGAGAGGGCGGATCAGGCGGGGCTCTGGCCATCGGGGTGGGGGACGAGGTCCTCGCCCTGGAGAACGCGGTGTACTCGGTCATCTCGCCCGAGGGATGCGCCGCCATCCTGTGGCGCTCGGCCGACGCCGCGCCGCGGGCCGCGGCCGCGATGAAGATGACCGCCGCCGAGCAGCACGCGCTGGGGATCGTGGACGGCGTGATCGACGAGCCGCCCGACGGCGCCCATACCGACCTTCCGGCCACCGCGGCCGCCATCAAGCAGGCCATCCTGGGATCGCTGACCCGCCTGGATCGGCTCGCTCCCGACGATCTGCGCGCGGCTCGCTATGCTCGACTGCGCACGATCGGTACCGTGCTCGAGCTGGAGGCTGAGGCACTTCGGGGTCCCTCGCCCTCCTTCGGGGAGCGGCTGGGGCGTCTGCTGGGGCTCCCGGCCGGGGCGCAGCCCGCGGAGTCCGATGAGGATGATCTCGACGAGGAGGGCGCATGAGCGACGATCCGGCCCAGGCCATCGCCCGTGCCGCCGCCGAGCTGGTCCCGCCCCTCACCGAGCGCCTGAACCGCCTCGGCCTGGGCGAGATCGAGGTCCGCCAGGGCGACCTCCGGGTGCGGGTCGTGGCCGTCGAGAAGTCGCCAGGGGGATCCGGTTCGGGCGTGGACGTCACCGTCACGCGGCCGGGAGCGACCGATCCCGCGCCCGCCGCCGCGAGGACCCTCGACCAGCTGAAGTCCCCCGCGGTCGGCCATTTCGTATACGCCGACGGCCTGGGACCGGGACTGGCGGTAGGCCCCGGGACCGAAGTCGGGTACGTGGAGATGCTCGGCATCCGCCATGAAGTTCGGGCGGCCGAGGCGGGCGTCGTGCGCCACCTCGTGGCCGAGAGCGGTGAGCCGGTGGAATACGGACAGCTCCTGGTCGAGCTCGAGCGCGGGTCGGGCGGCGGGTCCGGAGCCTGATGTTCGCCAAGATCCTGATTGCCAACCGAGGCGAGATCGCGGTCCGCGTCCTCCGCACCTGCCGCGAGCTGGGCATCCCGGCCGTCGTCGCGTTCAGCGAGCCCGATCGGGAGTCCATGGCCGTTCAGCAGGCGGACGAGGCGATCTGCATCGGTCCAGCGGAAGCTCGGCGGTCGTACCTCAACCAGCCGGCGCTCATCAGCGCGGCACTGATCACCGGTTGCGATGCCATCCACCCCGGCTATGGCTTCCTGTCAGAGGACGCCTCGTTCGCCGAGGCCTGCGCCGCGCACGACCTGGTGTTCATCGGTCCACCCGCGCACGTCATCGAGCGGTTCGCCTCCAAGTACGCGGTCCGCCGCATGCTCGCCGCCACCGGCCTGCCGACCGTTCCGGGGAGCACCGGGATCGTCGCCGACCTGGCCGACGCCCTGGCCCAGGCCGAGGCCGCCGGCTACCCGGTTCTGCTCAAGCCCTCGGCCGGCGGGGGCGGCCGCGGGATGCGCCTCGTCCGCTCCCCCCGTGAGATGGAGACCTCGCTGCCCCTCGCCAAGTCGGAGGCCCGCGCCGCGTTCGGGGATGACTCGCTGTACTTCGAGCGGTGGATCGAGGAGAACCGACACGTGGAGGTCCAGGTCCTGATCGACAGCCATGGGAACGGCATCCACCTGGGCGAGCGCGACTGCTCGGTCCAGCGCCGGCATCAGAAGATCATCGAGGAGGGGCCGTCGCCGGCCATGACCGAGCCCGCCCGCGAGCGGCTGCGGGACCTGGCCATCCGCTCGGTCGTCTCCGCTGGCTACGAGAACATGGGCACGCTCGAGTTCCTGCTCGACCGTGAGGGCAACTTCTTCTTCATCGAGATCAACTGCCGGATCCAGGTCGAGCACCCGGTGACCGAGATGCTGACCGGGGTGGACCTCGTGGCGGAGCAGATCCGGATCGCCGCCGGAGAGCGGCTGCTCATGACCCAGGAGCAGGTCCAGCTGCGCGGTCACGCGATCGAGTTCCGGATCACCGCCGAGGACCCGCTCGACAACTTCTCGCCCCAGACGGGAGTCGTGACCGACGTCCAGTGGCCCGGCGGCGCGGGTGTACGGGTGGATACCCACCTCTACCCCGGGTACGAGATCCCGCCGTACTACGACTCGCTCCTCGCCAAGCTGGTGGTGTGGGGCGAGACGCGGACCGAAGCTCTCGCCCGAGCCCGCCGGGCCCTGGCCGAGACGACGGTCGAGGGCGTGAAGACGAACCTCCCCTTCCACCGGGGGATCGTTGACAATGCGGCCTTCGTGGGGGCTGAGGTCAGCACCAACCTGCTCGACCGCGTCGGCGCTGCAGCCTTCGTGGGCGAGCCCGTCTGAGAGGACCAATGACGACCGACAAGCCCGATTCCACCCTGCCGCCGCTCCCCTGGGAAGCGGCCGACATCATGGAGATCTTGCCCCACCGCTACCCGTTCCTGCTCATCGACCGGGTGGTCGAGGTCGAGCCCGGGCAGCGGGTGGTCGCCATCCGCAACGTGACCGCCAACGAGCCGCAGTTCACCGGCCACTTCCCCGGGCGCCCGATCATGCCCGGCGTCCTCCTGGTCGAGTCGCTGGCCCAGACCGGCTGTGTGGCCATCCTGGCCGCGCCGGAGAACCGTGGCCGGCTCATCCTGTTCGCGGGCATCGACGAGTGCCGCTTCCGGAGGGTCGTGATCCCCGGGGACACGCTCCGGCTCGAGATCACGGTCGAGAAGCTGGGCCGCGTCTCGGGACGAGCGCGTGCGGTGGCCACCGTCGAGGGCGAGATCGCGGTCGAGGCGCTCCTGTCGTTCATCATGCCCCGCGACCAGGACCTGGGCGGGAGCCGCGCAGCCGGTGGCTGATCAGTCCCCGCGGCCCAGCTCCCGCGAGCGCGGCGAGCGTCGGGTGGTGGTCACCGGCCTGGGCGCCGTGACACCGCTGGGCAACGACGTGGCGACGTACTGGGAAGGCCTCGTGGCCGGCCGCAGCGGGCTGGGTCGCATTCAATCCTTCGATCCATCCCGGATCACGTCTCAGGTGGGCGGCGAGGTCAAGGACTTCGACCCCACCACGGTCATGGACCGCAAGGAAGCCCGCCGCCATGACCGCTACGTCCACTACGCGTGGGCGGCGGCTTCACAGGCCCTCACGGATGCCGGCATCACGTTCCCGGTGGTCGCGGACGCCGACGCGGACCGGATGGGTGCCATCGTGGCCACCGGCGTCGGCGGGGTGGGGTCGCTCGTCCGCGACGCCCAGGCGGCCGCGATCGAGGGCTACGATCGGGTCAGCCCGTTCGCCGTGCTGAACATGATTTCCGACACCGCCGCAGGCCACGTGGCCATCGCCGCCAACCTCCGAGGCCCGAACTACGCCACGGTCAGCGCCTGCGCCTCGAGCAACCACGCCCTGGGCGAAGCGGCCGGCATCATCCGGCGGGGAGATGCCGACGTCATGGTGGCTGGCGGCTCGGAGGCGGCCATCTGCGAGATGGTCGTGGCGGCGTTCTGCGCGATGCGGGCGCTGTCCACCAAGCGGAACGATGACCCGACCCATGCCTCGCGCCCGTTCGACGTGGACCGCGATGGGTTCGTGATCGCCGACGGGGCCGGGATGCTGGTCCTCGAGGACCTGGACCACGCGCGTGCCCGGGGAGCCACCATCCGGGCGGAGTTCGTCGGCTATGGCGCCTCGGACGATGCCTCGCACGTGACCCTGCCGGCGCCGGGCGGTCGGGGAGCGGCGGCCAGCATGCGGATCGCGCTGGCCGACGCCGGCCTCGCCCCCAGTGAGCTGGGGTACATCAACGCCCACGGCACCTCGACCCCGCCCAACGACCCGGCTGAGACGGCGGCGATCAAGACCGTCTTCGGCGCCGATGCCTACACGGTTCCCATCAGCAGCACGAAGTCCATGACCGGGCACCTCATGGGGGCCGGGGGCGGGATCGAAGCCGTCGCCTGCGTTCGCGCGCTCGAGACGGGGACCATCCCGCCCACCATCAACCTCGACAACCCCGATCCCGAGTGCGACCTCGACTACGTCCCCAACGTGGCGCGCCAGCTCCCCATCGAGACGGCGATGAGCAATGCCTTCGGGTTCGGCGGGCACAACGCCACCCTGGTCTTCCGACGCTGGGACGGCGCCTGATCGGATGGACACCGATCCCATCCTCGCCGCGGTCGACGCGCTCACCGGGCCCTTCGCGGCGAGCGATCTGGACGAGCTGGAGGTCGAGTCCGGCGGGATCACCGTCCGCTTGGCAAAGCGTCGCGCACCCGCACCCGCGCCGGCCGCCGCCTCGGCGGGTTCGCCGGCAGCCACCGGCCCCTTCGGTGAGCCGGCTCCCGGTCATCGGTTCATCACCGCGCCGTTGACCGGTGTCTGGTACGGCGCCCCGTCGCCCGGCGCCCGCCCCTACGTCCAGCTCAACGGCGAGGTGTCGGCCGGCCAGGTGGTCGGCCTGATCGAGGCCATGAAGCTGTTCAACGAGATCAAGTCCGACGTGGCGGGCACGGTGAGCCGGATCCTGGCCGACAGTGGGACACTGGTGAAGCGCCAGCAGCCACTCTTCGAGGTCAAATTGTCGTGACGTCGCCCCGCACCGTGATCACCGGCTGGGGGATGTATGCCCCGGCCCGGATCATGACCAACGACGAACTGTCGCGGATCGTGGACACGTCCGACGAATGGATCAGGAGCCGGACCGGGATCCGCGAGCGACGGATCGCCGCCGATGACGAGACGACCACCACCCTGGCCACCAACGCCGGCCGCGATGCGCTGGCCGTGGCCGGCCTCGATCCGGCGGACCTGGACCTCGTGATCGTGGCCACCGCGAGCCCCGACTACCTCATGCCGGCCACCGGCGTGCTCGTCGCGCGGGACCTGGGCGCCACCCGCGCGGCCGGGTTTGACCTCAATGCCGCGTGCTCCGGGTTCCTCTTTGGCCTCGCGGCGGGGGCGAGCTTCGTGGGCAGCGGGATGTATCGGAACGTGCTGGTGGTTGGCGTGGACCTCCTGAGCCGCTACCTGGACTGGACCGATCGGAACACGTGCGTTCTCTTCGGCGACGGGGCGGGGGCCGTTGTCCTGTCCGCGTCCGACGAGCCCGGCGGGTTGCTCGGCATCCAGCTGTACAGCGATGGCACCGGAGCCGAGGGGATCATCATCCCCGGCGGCGGGACGGCACACCCGGCCACGGCCGAGACGGTTGCCGACCGCCTGCACTTCATGCGCATGGCGGGCAAGGAGGTCTATCGATACGCCACCCGCCAGCTGGCCGATACCACCCAGGCCGCCGTGGCCAACGCGGGCCTCCGCATGGCCGACGTCGACCTGTTCCTGTACCACCAGGCCAACATGCGGATCCTCGACACCGTCCGCGAGCTGCTGAACGTGCCAGCAGAGAAGGTCTTCGTGAACATCGACCGATACGGCAACACCTCGGCAGCCTCCGTTCCCATGGCCCTCACAGAGGCCGTCGCCGCGGGCCGCGTCCACAAGGGCGACCGGATCCTGATGGGCGCCTTCGGCTCGGGCTACACGGCCGGCGCCGCGGTGGTCGAATGGACCGCGGATCCGCTCCGCGCGTTCCTCGCCCCCGGGGAGCAGACGCGCGCCGGCCAGCCCCAGCGCGAGCCGGTCACGGCGGGGAGCGCCTGATGTTCGACCTCACCGGCCGCGCGGCCCTCGTCACCGGTGGCAGCCGGGGTATCGGGCGGGCGATCGCCCTGGCGTTCGCCCGCCAGGGTGCCGACGTGGCGGTGAACTACCGCGAGAGCGCCGCAGGCGCGGAGGCGGTGGTGGCCGAGATCACGGCCATGGGCCGACGGGCGGTCGCCATCCAGGGCAGCACCGCCGACGGGCGCGACGCCTGCGAGGCCATCGTGAAGGCCGCTTTGGAGGCATTCGAGAAGGTCGACATCCTCGTCAACAACGCCGGCATCACCCGCGACGACCTGATCATGCGGATGGATCCCGAGGACTGGGACGCGGTCATCGCGACCAACCTGTCGGGGCCGTTCTGGATGACCAAGGCCGTCTCCCGGCCGATGATGAAAGCCCGGTACGGGCGGATCATCAACATGTCCAGCGTGGCCGGACGGATGGGCAACGTGGGTCAGGCGAACTACGTGGCCGCCAAGGCGGGGCTCATCGGTCTGACCAAGACGACCGCTCGCGAGCTCGCCACCCGGAACGTGACCTGCAACGCGATCGCTCCTGGCCTGGTCGAGACCGACATCCTGAACAACCTGTCAGACGCGGCCCGCGAGGCCATCCTCCAGATCACGCCGCTGGGTGGTCTGGCCACCGTGGACGACGTGGCCGCCGCCGCCGTCTTCCTCGCCAGCGACGAGGCCCGCTTCCTCACCGGCCAGGTGCTGGGCGTGGACGGCGGCATCGTGATGGGGAACTGAGGACACTGATGACCGTGTTCACGCCCGAGGTCCTGATCGGCATCCGCTGGGTGCACTTCGTGGCCGGTATCACCTGGATCGGCCTGCTCTACTGGTTCAACCTCGTGAACGTCCCGTTCCAGCGGGTGCTCGATCCATCGGTCAAGGGCCAGGTCAACCCGCCACTGTTCACCCGAGCCCTGGCCTGGTTCCGCTGGTCGGCGGTCGTCACCATCACCGCCGGCCTGCTGCTCATCTACGGCCTGTACTGGCAGGACGGGAACCTGTTCGGCAGCAAGACCGAGATCACGATCTTCTTCGGCGGTCTGCTGGGCGTGATCATGCTGGCCAACGTGTGGATGGTCATCTGGCCCAACCAGCGCCGGACGCTGGCCGCCATGCAGGCGGGCCAGCCCCCGGATCCGACGTGGCCGCGCAACGCCCTGTACGCGTCGCGGATCAACTTCGCGCTCTCATTCCCCATGCTGTTCTTCATGGCCGGCTCGACCCACTACCCGCTGGACCTGGTTGGGGTCGCGGTCGTGGGGTCCATCCTGGCCGTGCTCGGCGCGGTCGTCGTGATGACCGTGCAGAAGTACCAGGTGGCCCGCTTCTAGGCTGCGGCGCCTCGCCTACTCGGTGAAGGCGAAGGTGTTCATGAACGCGTCGAACTCGTCCTGAACCGCCGATTCCTCACCCGGTGCGGCAATCGTGGCCAGCTGGATCTCGTATCCATACGTGCCGTCGAACAGGGGCAGGTGCAGCAGGAGGCTGTTCGCGTCCGCATAGGCATTGCGATAGGCGACCAGCGTGCTGGAGATCGACCCCACCTCGTACGGCAGGCTGCCCGACGGCGTTGCGCCGAGTGACGCCATGGTGGCCAGGGATGCCGCCGAGAAGGCCTCCTGCGACATCTGCTCGGGCGTCGGAGCGGAGAGCGTGACCGAGAACAACGTGTTCTCGTCTGGGGCGGTGAAGAGCAGCGTTCCGAAGGCCGCGTCGGAGGACCAGCCCTCAGGGTAGGCGACCGTGAATGGTGCGTCTGCCGCGTCCCACCAGACCCATGTCTCGTCGGGGATGTCGATCACCACCGGGGAATCCAGGTCCGTGAACTCGAAGTCGATCGCCACCTCCGCGTCGGCGAGAGCGCCGGTGTCGAGGCCCTGGGTCCAGGTCATGCCGACCGAGAACCCGGCCGGCATCCCATCCGCCTCGGCGAAGAACGCCATGGACACCTCCGCGTTGGCCATGGACGGATCGGTCAGTCCCAGCGCCGCGGGATCCAGGTCGATCGGGTCGGTCGGCGTGAGCTCGTGGACGGTCCGGCCGTAGTGCTCGGTTTCGCCGGCATCGCGCAGGGATTCGAGCCCAGCCAGGATCTCGCTGAGGTTGGAACTGTCTTCGGCACCGGTGTCGGGCGCGCTGAGCACGAATGGTCCGCCATCGGTGCTCGAGTAGGTGTCGGTGCCCACCGACACTTCGTCCATCTGCTGGCTCACGCCCGCCATCTCCATGGTGAGCGAGCTCGCCGAATCACCGCCTGCGAAGCGGTACTCGCCGCTGATGGTGCCGTCGATCGTGATGCCTTCGCTGGCGATCGTCAGTGTGCCCGTGACGTCGCTCACCCCTTCGAAGCTGGGGCTCGACAGCTCGTCGACGAAGACCTGGGCGATGTCCGGGGTGGCTTCCGGCGTGGCAGCCAGGCTGGGGCTGGGCGTCGCCGTCGGAGCGGTGCACCCAGCCAGGATTGCCGTGATCAGAAACGCGGTCCCGAGGGCCGCAGATCGTGTGCTCAAGCGATTCATTTCCGTCGTCCTCCGTTGCGCGGGCGCCAGCCGAAAAGCCGACGTGTGGGCGCGTTTTGGGAACCGTACGGGTGAGGAACTGCGGTCAGACCGGGGGCGGAACTGCGGTCAGACTGCGGAAGCGCCGTGAGCGTCCGTCACCGTGCCGCGATCGCCCGCATGGGGCACAATCGGTCCATGTTGACCATTCGCCGACTCATCCATCCCACCCGCCACGTGGCCGCTCATTGCGACCTGCCATGTGGGGTCTACGACCCGGTACAGGCCCGGATCGAGGCCGAATCGTGCCTGCGCATCATCGAGAAGCACGACGCCAGCGAGGACGCCCTGTTCCGCGCCCGGTGCATCCACCTCAAGGAGGAGCGCGCCGAGCTCGTGAAGCACCATCTCGACGTCCTGTGGCACGACTACTTCAAGCCCGAGCACCTCGAGGCCCATCCGGATCTCCACGAGGCGTTCTGGCAGGCCACCAAGCAGGCGTCCAAGGTGAAGCAGACGCTTGACGTCCAGGCCGCCAAGGACCTGCTGACCGCCATCGACCGCATCGACGACATGTGGAAGTCCACCGGCGGACCCGAGAAGACCAGGGTCCACTGACCGATACCTGACCGGGTTCACGGTCAGACCAGACCGATGCGCCCGGGAGGCGTCCTCGTTGCCGCCGGCCTGGCGGCGGCTGCCGCCGTGGTCGGCGTCGCCGTGTCGCGCGCCCTCCGTGATCTCGACGCCGTGGCGGTCACCGGCCGATCCATGGTCCCCACCCTCGAGCCGGGCGACCGGCTGATCGTGGAGGCGCGCTCGTATCGGAGGCGCTCGCCGCTCCCCGGGGAGATCGTCCTGGCCGCCGACCCGCGCGCCCCGCATCGCGAGCTCGTGAAGCGGGTCGCCGCCCTGGAGGGCGGGGCCGTCACCATCCTGGGCGACAACCCCGACAGCACCGATTCGCGCACGTTCGGTCTCGTGCCCGCTTCATCGGTGCGCTGGCGGGTGCTGTTCCGGTACTGGCCACCCCGACGGATCGGTTTCGTGGGCCGACTCAGCCGGTAAGGGCGGCGACCGCCTCCCCGCACGGCGCGACTGCCGCCGGCAGCATCACGACCCCCACTCCTGCCTCCGCGCCCACGAGCCACTCGGCACCAGGACCGGGCCGGACCGCGATTCGGGCCTCGGCCGCGCGCTCGCGGACGAACGCCACCACCGGTCCCAGGCCGGCGTCGCCAAACTCCGCCCGCACCGCTCCGGTGTCGATCACGACCACCGTCGGGACCCGCAAAACGATGGCCTGGTGGAGCCGCGCCGCATCGTTGTAGAAGAAGACCAGTGCCCCGGTCAGGCGCTCGTCCAGGATCGCGGCCAGTTCGTGGTCGCGGGTCAGGCAGTAGACAAGCGGCTCCGCTGGAGTGCCCACGATCAGAGCGTATCATCGGCCTCCCATGATTCGGACCATGCAGCTCGTCCTCCTGGGAAGTGCGATTGCCGCCACGATCGCGGTCATCGCGTTCGTGGACCAGGGGTCCCACTCGGTCAGCGACACGCTGTACGGCTCGGCGATCTACGTGATGCTGATCTGGGTCGGGGCCGCGCTCGCGTTCTACGCGCTCGGCAGGCGGAAGTCATGGCCGTAACCCCCGGCGCAACCAAGACGCCGGCGCGTCGGCGGGCGCCGCTGAGCGCGTCGCGGCACCAGGCGCTCGGCAACCTGCTCGGTCGGGTCTGGGCGGTTGACCAGGTGGGAGTCGAGGAGCGCGCGGCCATGCTCGCCAAGCGGAGCATCAAGCGCGAGTCGAAGCTGTGGGCCCTCGACTTGGCCATCCGGATGATGGATCTCACCACGCTCGAGGGGAAGGACACGCCGGGTAAGATCCGAGCCCTGGCAGGCAAGGCGGTCCGTCCCGATCCCACCGACCCCACCATCCCGTCAGTCGCTGCCCTGTGCGTCTACCCGAACATGATCGCGGCCGCCAAGAAGGCGCTCGCCGGCTCATCGGTCAAGGTCGCCTCGGTGGCCACCTACTTCCCGTCGGGCCAGGCTCCGCTCGAGGTCAAGCTCGAGGACGTCCGCGAGGCGGTCGCTGCCGGCGCGGACGAGATCGACATGGTCATCGACCGCGGCGCGTACCTGGCCGGAGACTACGGGAAGGTCTACGACGAGATCGTGGCCGTGAAGCAGGCGGCCCGCCCTGCGCACTTGAAGGTCATCCTCGAGACGGGCGAGCTCGAGACATACGACAACGTGCGCCGCGCATCGGTCCTGGCCATGGCCGCTGGCGCTGATTTCATCAAGACCTCCACCGGCAAGGTCCAGCCCGCATCAACACTGCCCGTGACCCTGGTCATGCTGGAGGCCATCCGCGACTTCCACGCTCAGACCGGGCGGGCAGTGGGCATGAAGCCCGCCGGCGGGATTCGGACCTCCAAGGAGGCGATCGCCTACCTGACCGTGCTGTACGAAACCCTGGGTCCCGCCTGGATGACACCTGACCGATTCCGCTTCGGTGCGTCCAGCCTCCTGAACGACGTCCTCATGCAGATCCGCAAGGAGCGCACCGGCCGCTACAGCGGCGGCGACTACTTCACGATCGACTGACCGTCTGGTCGTCGACTCGCCGTAGCGCGCCCGTCAAGTGTCGGGTCGAAGACTCGACTTTGAAGGTCGTCATCTCGAAGTCGTACGTCAGCTCGTCGCCATTGAGCCGATAGGAACGCCGCGTGGCGACCAGCGGCGAGGCATTCGCCGCGCGACCGACACTCGTGGACTTCAGCTCCACTATTCCGGGACGGATCGTCCCCTCCGAGACCTCCGCGGTCCGCGGTTGGGCAATGGTGGCCGCCAGTACGCCGTCTGGCGTCGCCCGCCAGGAACCGGCTTCGGCATGAAGGACTTCGCCGCTCCCCGGATCCCAGGCACGTTGGAGGTAGGCGACGTCACGACTGCCGACGTCAAGGAATCGCACCTCCTCCTCGTACGGGAAGGTGCCCATCCCCGGGAACTCGCCGGTCCCGCTCCCACGCCACGTCCCGAGCAGCGGGGCTAGCAAGGGTTCGACGGCCATGCCCCCAGCCTATCAGCGCCGTACGCTTGCGCGGTGCCTCACGAATCGGGCGCGCGGCGCGTTTCACGACCAGTGAGCCTGCCGCCGTTCCAGCGCCTCGTCGACGACCACGCCATCGAGCTGCACCGCTTCCTCGTCGGCTGCGTCGGGCCCGATGCCGCCGAGGACTGCCTCCAGGAGACCTTCATGGCTGCCCTTCGTGCCTACCCGAGACTCCGTCACGCGGACAACCTGCGGGCCTGGCTGTACACGATCGCCCACCGCAAGGCGACCGATACGGTCCGCGTCCGAGCGCGTCGACCCGCCACGGTCGCCCTGGACGGCCTGACACCTGCCGCGGAGCCCTCCACCCAGCCCGTCTCGCCGGCCGATGACGGTCTGTGGTCCGCCGTTCGGGAGCTGCCCGCCAAGCAGCGCGCGGCCGTCGTCCATCGGTATGTGCTCGACCTGGACTACCGGCAGATCGCCGAGCGGATGGGCACCTCCGAGGAAGCCGCCCGCCAGAATGTCAGCGCCGGGCTGCGCCGGCTGAGGGTCGAGGTGGACCGATGACCGATCTTGAGCGGCGGCTCTCCCGACCCGTGACCCCTTCGGTGGATCCCGGGCAGGTCACGGCAGAGCTTGCTCGCCGCGCCGATGCCGCCGGTTTGCTCGACGTGGCCTGGGCCACCCTCGACACGCCGCTGGGGCCGATCGCCGTGTTCGTGACCCCGCGTGGTCTCGTCCGGGTCGCGTACGACCGGGAGAACTTCGGTGACGTGGCGGAAGAGGTCGCCGAGCAGGTGTCGCCACGCGTCCTGGTGGCTCCTCGCCGTACCGATCCGGTCCGCGCGCAGCTCGACGAGTACTTCGGGGAGCGGCGTCATCGGTTCGACCTGCCCATCGACTGGACCCTGGTCCATGGCTTCAACCAGGGCGTGCTGCGCGCCACCGCCGAGATCCCGTTTGGGGAGACGGCCAGCTACGGAGACGTGGCGGCTGCCGCCGGCTCACCGCGCGCCGCGCGAGCCGCGGGGAACGCACTCGCCGGCAACCCGATCCCCATCGTCGTGCCCTGCCACCGGGTCATCCACGCCGATGGCGGGATCGGCGGCTATACCGGCGGCCTGGACAACAAGCGGTTCCTGCTCCGCCTCGAGGGCGTCAGCCCGCCTCGCGAGGTCTAGTATCCGTAGGGCGGGAGGACGGGCACCAGGTCGGCGCAGGTCGGGAAACCGTCAACGGTGCGCGGGCTCAGGTACAGGCCCACCCACCCGGCGTCGGTCGCAACGTCGACCCGTCTGCTGGGGTCGACCCCGACCCCGGATAGCCCGGCGGCCAGGTCTGCTGCCTGCGACGGCTCGAGGTACCCGCATCGTCCCGTGCTGATTTCGTTCGCGGCGACTATCCCTCCGAACGCTTCAATGGGCCCCTCGAAGGGCCATGTCACGCCCACGGCGGAGGGCAGACCCTCGGGGGCCGGCTCCGACCACACCGTCACCCACAGCAGGTAGGCGGTCGCCTGGTACGGAGTCCAATTCGATGTCGCCCAACCATCGGGGTCGACCCAGTTCGATACGTCCATCAAGAGACGGGCGAGGCGATCAAGCTCCTTCCGCTCAGGCGATGGAGCGAAGTACTGGGCCTCGTACTCGTCACCGAGCCAGCCCGAGGAGGTCACGACCACCGCATCCGCGCCTTCGCCCACCGTGAATGTCCACACGGTGGCAATGATCCCGATCGGGATCTGCATGGGATCGTCAGGCGGGATGAACTCTGCCTGATAGTCGCCGCTGGCCTGGAGCAACGGCGCCGCGAGAACCTCCTCGGCGACCTGTTGCAGCCCGGTGGCCGTCAGCGATCGCGTGGTCCACGGGTCGCCACCCAGGACGACCTGGCCGTCGGACATGATCTCCACGCTGAGGGTGAGGGTTGGCGGGTTGGGGATCCGTGCTGTCAGCCGAACCGTCAGCCCCGTCTCGGGCGCCGGCGACACGGTCGGCGACGGCCTTTCGGTTGCCGCCGGCTGCGACGCGCTGGCCGAGGCGCTAAGGGATGCCGACGACGTCGGTGAGCAACTGGCCACAATGACCAGGACCGAAACCGCCACGCCGAAACCGCGGATGAGCTTCATGGCACCTCATGGTCCCCTCAGCCGCAATCGGTGCCCAGTGCCGAATGCCACCACTTCGACCGGCCGAACGAACCCCGCTCTGCGGCACCCGTTGGGCACGGTCAGTCCATAATCGGCGCGATGGCACTCACCCGAAAGCCGGACGCCAAGCCCGCGAACGCTTCGTGGGGGATGGCCGCCCGCGACATTCCGTGGGAGTACGCCGCCGCGCCCGAGTCCACGGACCACATCCGGATCGAGCGCGAGTACGGGCTGTTCATCGACAACCAATTCACGCCGGCGCGCCCGAAGGCGACCTTCGATGTGATCAACCCCGCGACCGAGGACGTGCTGTCGAAGGTAGCGCGCGCCAGCAAGGCGGACGTCAATCGGGCGGTCGGAGCCGCGCGCCGTGCGCACGACACGGTCTGGTCACGGATGCCGGGCAGCGAGCGCGCGAAGTACCTCTATCGCATCGCGCGGATCATGCAGGAGCGCTCGCGCGAGTTCGCGGTCGTCGAGACGATGAACAGCGGGAAGCCGATCAAGGAAAGCCGCGACGTCGACGTGCCACTCGCAGCGGCCCACTTCTTCTATTACGCGGGTTGGGCCGACAAGCTCGAGTACGCCTTCCCGAACCGGCGCCCCGCCTCCTTGGGCGTGGCCGCGCAGATCATTCCGTGGAACTTCCCGCTCCTGATGCTGGCCTGGAAGATCGCGCCGGCCCTGGCCTGCGGCAACACGGTGATCCTCAAGCCAGCATCCACCACGCCCCTTACCGCCTACTTATTCGCTGATGTCGTCCGCCAGGCGGAGCTGCCGCCCGGGGTCGTGAACATCATCACCGGGCCCGGTGAGATCGGTATGGAGCTCGTCCGCCATCCGCAGGTCGACAAGGTGGCGTTCACCGGCTCCACGGCGGTGGGCAAGCTCATCGCCCGGGCGGTGGCGGGCACCCACAAGAAGGTCACCCTGGAGCTGGGCGGGAAGGCCGCGAACATCGTCTTCGACGACGCGCCACTGGACCAGGCCATCGAGGGCATCATCAATGGCATCTACTTCAACCAGGGCGAGGTGTGCTGCGCCGGGTCGCGCCTGTTCGTCCAGGAATCGGTCTATGAGCCGCTCCTCGACAAGCTGAAGGACCGCCTATCCACGCTCCGGGTGGGCGACCCGCTCGACAAGAACACCGATGTCGGTGCCATCAACTCCGCCGGGCAGCTGGCCAAGATCGCGGAGCTCGTCGAATCGGGGATCGCGGAAGGGCGCCGAGATCTTCCAGCCCGACTGCGTCCTCCCGGACAAGGGCTTCTTCTTCCGGCCCACCCTGTTCACGGGCGTGAGCCAGAGCCATCGGATCGCCCAGGAGGAGATTTTCGGGCCCGGTTCTCTCCGTCCTCACCTTCCGGACGCCCGAGGAGGCCGTCGAGAAGGCGAACAACACCCCGTATGGCCTGTCCGCCGGGGTCTGGACCGAGAAGGGCAGCCGCATCTTCAAGATGGTCGGGGCCATGAAGGCCGGTGTGGTGTGGGCCAACACGTTCAACCGATTCGACCCCACCTCCCCGTTCGGCGGCTACAAGGAGTCCGGTTACGGCCGCGAGGGCGGGCTCCACGGATTGGCCGCCTATACCCGCCTGAACGGGGCGAACTGACCGATGGCGGTTCCGCGTCGCTCCACCGCTCGCCGCCTCACCACGACGCGGGCGCGCGCCCGAGCATCGGTCCTGGACACGCGTTCCCCGGCGCCCCTCGCCCTGCGGGACGGCGCGAGTACGGCGGGGGAGCGGGTGGGGGTGCGGAAGACGTACAAGCTGTTCATCGGCGGGGCGTTCCCGCGCACCGAGTCGGGGCGCGCGTACGTCGTGCGCGATGCGCAGGGCGCGATGCTGGCCAATGCCTGCCGCGGCACCCGCAAGGACATCCGGGACGCGGTTCGCGCGGCGCGCAAGGTCCAGCCCGAGTGGGCGGACAAGACGGCCGCGAACCGCAGCCAGATCCTCTATCGGATCGCCGAGCTCATGGAAGGGCGCCGCGACCAGTTCGTGTCCGAGGTCCGCGCGGCCGAAGGGGTGGGCCTCCAGCGTGCGCGCCGGCTGGTGGATGCCGCGATCGACCGATGGGTCTGGTACGCGGGCTGGGCCGACAAATTCCCGCAGATCCTCGGCAACGTGAACCCCGTCGGCGGGGCGTACTTCAACTTTTCCATCCCCGAGCCCACCGGGGTGGTGGGGATCGTGGCTGCCGAGGACTCGTCGTTGCTCGGGCTCGTGAGCCGCCTGGCGCCGGTCATCGTGTCGGGGAACGCAGCGGTCGTCCTGGCCAGTGAGTCTCGCCCGCTGCCGGCCATCACCCTTGCCGAGGTCGTGGCCACCTCCGACGTTCCGGGCGGCGTGGTGAACGTGATCACCGGCCTCCGGCGCGAGCTCGTGCCGCACCTCGCGTCCCACATGGACGTCAACGCCCTGGACGGATTCGGGCTGGACCCCGCCACGGTCGCCGCGGTCGAGGAAGCGGCCACCGAGAACGTGAAACGCTTCTCGCGGCCGCCGAACGGAGGCCTGAACGGCTACGACTGGCTGTCGGCCGACGCGCAGTCGCCGTACCTCATCGGTGAGTTCGTCGAGATCAAGACGGTCTGGCACCCCATCGGCGTCTAAGGACGCCGGGCGCGTCTCTGAGCGCCGCCGGCTAGAGGCTCAGCACCAGTCGGGCGATCTCGAAGTAGATGATCAGCCCCGTCCCGTCCACGAGGGTCGTGATGAGCGGAGCCGAAACGACGGCAGGGTCCACCCGCAGCCGCCGCAGGAGCAGGGGCAGGGCCGCGGCGACTGTCGCGGACCAGACGCTGATCGCGACCACCGTCAGTGCGACGACGAGGCCGATGTCGGGACCCACGTCCAGCAGATAGGCACGGATGAATGCAGCAACGGCCATGACCGCGCCTAACGCCAGTCCGACGCGCATCTCCTTGAACACGATCCACCCGATGTCGCGCATGGCAAGTTCATTGACGGCCATGGCGCGCACGATCAGGGTCACGGTCTGGCTGCCGATATTCCCGCCAGTACCAATGAGGAGCGGGATGAAGAAGCTCAGCGCAACGACGGTGGCCAGCTCCCCTTGGAAGTTGCGGAGCACCGTCCCGGTGTACGCCTCCGCGACGAAGAGCAGCAGGATCCAGAACACGCGTTTTCGGAAGAGGAGCCCCACGCTCGCCAGCCGATAGGGCAGGTTCAACGGCTGCGAACCACCAAGTCGCTCGATGTCCTCGGTGGCCTCCGCCTGCAGCACGTCCGCCACGTCGTCCTCGGTGATGATCCCCAGCAGGTGGTCCTGGTCGTCGACGACCGGGATGGCCAGCAGGTTGCGGTCGGTCAGGAGACGTGCGGCCGCCTCCTGGTCCGCACTGGCGCGCACGCGCACCGTGTCGGGCGCCATGAGCTCGTGGACCGGCGTCTCGCCCGGGCTCAGCAGGAGTCGATAGAGGGACAGGACGCCGAGCAGATGACGGTCGCCGTCCACCACGTACACGTAGTTCACGGTCTCCGCCTCGTCGACCAGGCGCCGGATGGCGGCCAGGGCCTGGTCCGACGTCACGTCCGCCCCCACGGCCACGAACGCGGGGGTCATGAGGCCACCAGCCGAGTCCGGCTCGTACGCCGCCAGTTCGCGGATCTCGGCGGCGTCTTCGGCCCGCATCCGGACCAGGATCTCGTCGGCCGTCGAGTCGGGCAGGTTCTCGAGGATGTCCGCCGCATCGTCGGGGTCCATCTCCTCGAGCAGCTCGGCCGCCTCGGGCTGAGACAGGGTGCGCAGGATGCGGGCCGCCTCGGCTGGCGACAGCTCTTCGAGGAGCGCGGGGACTTCCTCGTCGGGAAGCCACTGGATCAGGACCGCGACCTCGGCCGGCTCCAGCTCGGGGACCAGGTCAGCCCATTCGGAGGGACCGATCCGCTCGGCAAGGCCCCGCACGCCTTCCTGCTCGCGCTCGCGAATGAGCGCCTGGACTTCGGCGAGCAGCTCGCCGGTCTCGACTTCGCTCATCGGGCCACCTCCTTGGGCGCCGCCTCGACGGGCATGAAAAAACCACCTCGTCGCGCGGCACCGTGAAATTCCTTGCGCGTCGGGTGGTCGTCAGTCGCCGGGCCCCGCAGGAGGAATCCTCGCTAGGCGGTCACCTCGGCGCCGAGCGACCGGCGCGCGAAACGGGTACTACAACCAGCGTCCACTGGGTCGATGGAGCCTCGTATGCGGAAAAGCGCCTGATTCTAGTGCGCGACGGCTCCCGCGGGAAGGGTCCCGGTGGTCCTGGGAGCCGGACCGACCACCTCGCCCCGGTGCCGCTCTCGGTGCCGCGCCACCTTGGCCCGGTTGCCGCAGGTCCGCATCGTGCACCACCGCCGCCGCCCGGTGGGGGAGCGGTCGATGAAGATCTCGCGGCAGCCGTCGTTGGCGCAGATGCGCAGCCGATGGAGGTCCCGCCCGGCGAGGTACTCGGCAAACGTGCCGGCCACCAGCGCGCGGCCCTGGTCCAGCCGGTCGCCCACCCGGGCGAGCGCGTACTGGTTGCCTTCGGTGTTCATCTCGAGCTGGTGGTAGTGCAGGCCGCGGCGGAGGATGTGATTGAGGTCGCGCACCTGTCCGCGCTGCAGCTCGCCGCTCGTGGTCAGCTCGACGGCAATGGCCCGAATCAGGTCCCGCAGGGCGCGATAGTCATCGAGGCGTCGGCTTGCGTCCTGCGGGTCGTCGCGGAGCTGAGCGCGCTCGGCACTCGCGGCGCGATCGGACAGCAGCCGCTCCTGGCGGAGCCAGGCCACCAGTGCGTCCCCCTGGGCGATGTGATCGGTCGCCCGCCCACGGGTGAAGGTCTCGGTGTTGACGAATCGGACCCACAGGTCGGTGGACGGTGGCTCGGGGAGGACGTCTCTCGGGTGACTCATGTGTCGTAACCATTATAGGTAGGTTGACAAGTTACTGACACCACTCTATCATTCGTAACCAGTAAAGTCATCAGCAATAGTTACCGATGCAAGCTGGAGATCGCCAGTCAGGGAGCACTCGGTTTTGGACAAGGAGGAAACAGGATGAGCCGCGGACTGACCTACATGGCCTTGATCGCGTCCATCCGGCAGCGCGAGCTGCTCGAGGAGGCACACCGGGAGCGGTACATCACCGAAGTCCCACGTCGCCGCCGAAGCCGAATGTTCGGCCTGAGCTTGCCGCGCGCACTGCGCCGGACGCGATAGAGCCAACCACAACCAACCAATTTCGAAGCCGGGCCGACGGGCCCGGTTTCGTGCTTCTTTGGGCAATTCGGCTGCGGTTCGTAGAATGCGCCGATGCCACGACCCCGCCCCGTCACCCGTTCCGCGCACGGCGGGTTGAGCAATGCCGAGCTGGCGGCAACGTTCCGGGAGGTGGGTGACCTCCTCGACCTGCTCGACGAGGTTCCGTACAAGGCAGTCGCCTACCGACGCGTGGCCGACGCCATCGAGCGCTACCCGGTGGACCTGACCCCGCTCGTGGTGGAGGGCCACACCCCGAAGATCCCTGGCGTAGGCCCGGCCATTGGTGCGCGGCTCACGGAGCTGGCCACGACCGGGAAGCTGGAGTACCACCAGCGCCTTCGCGAACAGATCCCGCCCGGCCTCCTGGACGTGCTGCGGATCAGCGGCGTGGGGCCGCGCACCGCGCGCCAGCTCCACGTGGAGCTGGGCATCACGTCCATCGACGAGCTGCGCGCCGCCGCGGAGACCGGGCGCGTCCGCCAGGTGAGCGGCATGTCGGCGCGGACCGAGCAGAACATCCTGGCCGGGATCGGGCGCCTGGACCAGCAGTCCGGCCGGCTCCTGCTCCACGACGCCGACCGGCTGGCGGGAGAGCTTTTGGCCGGCCTGGGGCGGGTGCCGGGCATCCACCAGATTGCGAGTGCCGGGTCGCTGCGGCGGCGCCGGGCCACGATCGGCGACCTCGACATCCTGGCCGCCTGCGACGACCCCGCCGAGCTCATTCGGGCGTTCGAGCAGCTGCCGGACGTCGAGCGCGTGCTCAACGCGGGGACCGACAAGGCCAGCGTGGTCCTGCGAGCCGACGGGGACCGCCAGGTTGACCTCATGCTGTGCCGTCCCGAGGCGTGGGGCTCGCATCTCGTCCACTTCACCGGCAGCAAGGAGCACAACGTCGAGCTGCGCGCCCGGGCGCAGGACCGGGGGCTATCCCTGAGCGAGAAGGGGTTCAAGGACGTGGAGACCGGGGAGCTGCTCCTGGCCGCGACCGAGGAGGACGTGTACGCCCGTCTCGACATGGCGTGGGTGCCGCCCGAGCTGCGCGAGGGCGAAGGAGAGGTGGCCGCGGCGGCCGCCGGCAAGCTCCCGCGCCTGGTCGAGCGGAGCGACATCCGCGGCGACACGCACACCCATTCCAACTGGACCGATGGCGTGGACGACATCGAAACCATGGCGGGAGCGGCGCGGGCATCCGGCCTGGAGTACATGGTCCTGACCGATCACTCGCCATCCCTCGGCGTGGCGCGCGGGCTGTCCCCGGAACGGGTGGCCGAGCAACGGGCCGAGATCGACCGCCTCAACGGGGAGTTGAGCCCATTCCGCATCCTGCACGGCACCGAGATGGAGATCCTGGCCGACGCGACCCTGGACTACCCCGACGAGATCCTGGCCACGTTCGACGTGGTCGTGGCCAGCATCCACGCCGCGCGCAGCCAGCCGGTGGATCAGCTCACGAAGCGCGCGCTGGCGGCCATCGAGAACCCACACGTGGACATCATTGCCCACCCCACCGGGCGGATCGTGAATCGGCGCGAGCCGGTCTCGTTCCACTGGCCCGAGCTGTTCGAGGCTGCCGCGCGGACGGGCACCATGCTCGAGATCAACGGCAGTCCGCGCCTCGACCTGGACGAGCGGCTGGCGCGGGACGCGGCTGTTGCCGGCGTGCGGCTCACGCTCTCGAGCGACGCGCACCGGACCGAGGAGCTGGGCTACCTCGACTACGCGGTGGGCGTGGCCCGTCGGGCGGGTCTCACGGCCGAGCAGGTGGCCACCACCCGCGGTGCCGGGGAGCTGCTCCGATGAGCGCGGTGGCGGACAGCCGCCGGCTGCTTCGCGCGGGACGCGTCCGGGGCGCGCGGACCGTGAAACGGGCCGGACCTTTCGTCCTGCCCCTCATCCTCGCCGCGCTCGTGGCCGCGGGTTGGGTGGTCGACATGGTCGCCCTGGCCGGCGTGCTGGCCCTCGAGCTGGCCGTGGCCGGGATGGGCATGGCTGCGCTGCTGGGCGCAGCCCGCCCGTCGGTGGGATACGCGCGCTACGCGATCCTCGCCGTGGCCGCGGTGTCGATCACCCTGGCCGGGCGGCTCCTGCCGCCCGGCATCGGTCCATTGGCCGCTCCCGTGGCCTGGGCCTTCCTGTGGTGGACCCTGTACACCGAGCGGATGGGGCCGACGGCCCCCACGAATCGGCTCTCGCTCGACTTGCTGCTGGTTTTCACCGTCTTCTGCGCCGCGGTCGGCCTGGCGGGAGTGATTCCGTCGGAGCTGTGGCTGCTCCAGCTCGTCCTGCTGGCCATGTTGGTCGCGGTGCCCTGTCTGCGCGCCGCGGAGGCCCGGGGAGCCGTTGGCGTCCCGGCGGTGGGGCACGGGGCGCTCCACCTGCTGGTCGTGCTCCAGGTGGCGACCGCCCTGATCCTGCTCAACCTGCCCCAACCTGTGGGTCCCGCACTGATCGCGCTGACCTTCCACGCCTGGAGCGGCGCGGCCGACGCACTGGAGTCCGGCGTGCCGAGTCGCGCCGTAGCCCTGGAGTACGGCTCGCTGGCCGTTATCGGCGCATTCGTGGCTCTCTTCCTGAGTCGGAGCTGAAATCGCGTTGACACTCCGGGGGGCCGATGGTAGAAAGTGTCGCCCTCCGACGGTTCCGCTGGTCGACGCGGCGCCGTTTCGCCTATTTGATGCATTTTTTCCGGGGAGAGTCGCTCGCCCATGACCGCCGGGGATCCTGACCTCACCATCCGCCAACGGCGCCAGCTCGCGGAGATCGCGATTGCTCAGGCTGCCCGCGGGGAGTGGGAGGAATCGGTCGATACCAACCGCCAGATCGTGGAGCTGGGCGGTGACGTGGACGCGTACAACCGGCTGGGCAAGGCCCTGGCCGAGCTCGACCGCCTGCCCGAGGCGCTGGAGGCCTACCAGTCCGCCCTCGAACGGGAGCGCACGAACCGGATTGCAGAGCGGAACGTGGAGCGGCTCGAGGCCCTCATCGCGGCCGAGGGCACGACCCGCGGCGACCGGCATGCGGCCCGTGCTCCCGCGGCCCTGTTCATCGAGGAGATGGGCAAGACCGGCAGCGCTCGACTGATCAACCTCGCGCCGGCCAAGCAGCTGGCGCCGCTCTCCGCGGGGGATGCGATCGAGCTCCACGCGGCCGATGGCGAGCTGGAGGCCAAGGTCCGCGGGATCAAGGTGGGCCAGGTGGAGCCGCGGGTCGCGAATCGGCTGCTGGAACTCATGTCCAAGGGGAATCGGTACGAGGCGGCCCTGACCACGGTCACCAACGACGATCTGCGACTCATCATCCGCGAGGTCTTCGCGGACCCCGCGAACTTTGGAAAGGTGTCCTTCCCGGGTGCCGCCGCGGGCCGGAGCACTGACGTCCGACCGTACATGAAGGGCAGTGCCCTCCGGTACGATGACGACGACGAGTCGGAGGAGTCCGAAGAAGAGCCGGAAGAGGTCGAGGAGCTCGACACCAGCCTTCCGGAGCTCTCGAGCGAGCCCGATGAAGAAGAGGAACTGCTCGAAGAGACGTAGCCGCGATGACCTTGGCCGAACGGAAGAGACTCGACCACGTCGTCCTTCCGAGGCGCCTTCCGGGACTCGCCCTGCTCGAGCGGTACTTTCCCTCCCCGGCCGACAACGTCCTCGACGCCGAGCTGGCGTCGTTCGCCACGTCGGGCGACACGATCCTCGATCCCTGGGCGGGCACCGGCTGGACGGCCCGTCGCGCGGTCGCGCACGGCATGCGGGTCGTGGCCGCCGAAGCCAGCCCGTTCGCCCAGATGGCCGCCCAGGCCTTCCTCCTGGCGCCCGAGGTGGCGGCCGTGGACGCCGCGTTTGCCCAGCTGGCCTCGTCGCGCCGGGTGGACATCCCGCTCCGCCAGCACATCGAGGAGCTGTACGCATCCCGCTGCCCGGTCTGCAACCGCCCGGTCCTGGCCGAGGAGTTCATCTGGCCCCGGGACGGCGATGCGCCCGGCCGCAAGGTGTACCGATGCGCCGCGTGTGACGTGGCCCTTGGCGGACCCGACGAGCGCGTCGCGCCGGTGGACGAGTCGGACTACGCCAAGCTCGGGTTGGAGCCGCCCCAACCGGCCGAGCCCGCCGCCGGCGTGGAGCCGGCGGCCGACGCCGACGAGGACCTGCCGCCCGCCCCGATGGGCCTGATCGGAGACACGGGGGCGACCGAGCCCCCACCCCTGGCCCCGCTGGGCGAGCCGGGCGGCCCGCCGCCACCGCCGGCCCGGGCGCCGGATCCGCCGCTGTCGCTCACCGCGCCCGAAGGGCCCCGCTACGCCTCGACCGTGCAGCCCACGCCGCTTCCTGCCCCGGTGGGGACCGACGTCCGGCAGGGACTGGCCTACCAGCAGCTCCGCGACCGGTTCCCGGTGCTCGACGAGCGGGGAGACGTGGTGGACGAGGTGCTGGACCTGTACACCTCGCGCAACCTGTATGCCCTGCAGACGATCGCCAACAAGATCGATGCGGAATTCCACGACCAGCCCCTGGCCGCCGTATTCCGCCTGGCGCTGGCCGGCTGCCTGCTCCCCGCGAGCCGCCTGAACGGGTATCCGGGCCGCGTCGCATCCCTGCGGATCAGCGGCGGCCACGTCCGTCAGCCCGCGTCCCGCCATCACCGCGAGGTCAACGTCTGGCGCCTGTTCGAGGTCGCGTACCAGGACGTGCGCACCGCCCTGGCGGCGCTGGGACGCGACCGCCGTCCCGTCCGGTTCGCCGCCGACCTGGACGAGCTGGGGGGCATGAGCGCGGCCAACCTGCTGTGGATCCGATGCCGGCCTGCGGTCGTGGGCCAGTACCTGCCCCCCGAGAGCGTCGACCTGGTCATCGGCTCGCCGCCGCCCCCCGAGAGCGTGGACGAGCTGAGCTTCGAGTACCTGGCCACGGCCTGGCTGATGGGACGCGAAGCGGCCGAGACACTCCGCCTCGAGCCGCTGTTCGGCGGCGGCTCGGCCCGTTCCGATGGAGCCGAGGTGACCGCCTTCCGGCATGCCCTGGCGTCGGCCACCGGCGCCCTGAAGCCGGGCGGCTGGTGCACCGTCCTGCTGGAGGGTGACGACCCGGACCGCGTCCTCGCCGTGGCCCTCGCGGCCGCGGCGGCGGAGCTGGAGCTCGTGCACGCCATTCCGCGCGAGTCGGGGAGGGTGGGGGACGGGGTGACCCTCCATTTCCGTCGCGCCTCGGCCGAGGATCGACTGCGCGACGCCGTACGCCCCAAGCCGCTCCGACTGGGCGCCGAAGGGGGCCACCTGACCTATCCCGAGCTGGCCGGCGCGATCGAACGCGCGGCGGTCAACCTCCTGCGCGAGCGAGGCGAGCCGGCCGGCCTGTCGCGGATCGCGTGTGCAGCGCTGATCGAGCTCGAACGGACCGGGCTGCTCCGTCGCCTGGTCCAGGCGCGTTCGGACGGCGAGGCCGGAGACGCGACGGTGGAGGCGACCGATGAGCAGCTGGGGCGCGTCGACCGAGGCGGGCCAGCCCTGCTGGCCGTCCTGCTCCGCGAGGAGCTGTGGCGCGACGATCATCCGGCCCTGGTGCGGGTCGGAGAGGACGGGCCGCGTCCGTCATGGTGGCTGCGCGAGCCGACGCTGGGCGAGGGCACGATCGCGGATCGGGTGGAATGGGCCACCTTCTCGCTGCTCACGACAGCCGGTCGCCTCGACGAATCGGGCTTCCTGGATCGGATCTACGCCCTGTTCCCGGGCACCGCCTCGCCTGACGAGGAGCTCGTGCGGGCCTGCCTCGGTGCCTACGGGACGGTGGGGGAGCGTGGCCAGATCCACTCCGAGGAAGATCTCGCGGCCCGGATGGCCGACCACACCCGGATCCTGGCCGGAATCGTGGACTTCGGACATCGGCTCGGGCTCCGGGCCTGGGTCAGCCGCCGAGAGCAGGATCGCCCGTGGCGGCATGGCGCCCTCGCCGACCTGCTCAAGGAGGACGAGCGGCGCACGTACCTTCCCCTCGTGATCCGTGCCCCGGCCGAGGTGCTCGGCGCGGTGGACGCCCTGTGGTACGTGCGGAACCGGTCCAGCTACCTGTTCGAGGTGGAGTGGACGGCCATGATCGGTGACGCCGTCCTGCGGCGAGGTGCCGAGATCCCGACCTCGGAGCAGCAGGCCCGCTTCCTCGTCATTCCCGCCGAGCGGACAGAGCTCCTGCGCTTGAAGATCGGCCGCTCGCCGTGGCTGCGCGCCGAAATGGAACGTCAGAACTGGCACGTCCTGAAGTGGCCCCATCTCGAGGCCCTGGTGGCGCGTGACGGGGCGCGGATGGAGTGGCTGGAACCCATGGTCGGGCTCGATCCGCTGGTCGAGCGCGGCGGCAAACAGCTCACCATGTTCGGGGAGTAACCCCCGGCGGTCGGCTTGACCCTCGCTCGTATAGTCGGGACCGGGAGTGCCGCGGTTCCCCCCTGCGGCACTCCCGTCTTGCTATCCGGTGGCTGCTCCGTTGCCCCGCCGGCTTCGGCGCGCGGCGGGTCGACCCATCGCCCGACGGACGACCTGCATCACCTCGCGGACGTACGGCTCGCCCTGTCCGGAGTCGATCGCGTGGGTCAGGCAGCCATCGATGTGGTCCTCGAGGACGAGCATCGCCACCTGGTCGGCGGCCGCGGTCATGGCTTCCACCTGCTGGAGGATGTCGAGGCAGTAGGCCTCGTTGTCGACCAGCCGTTGGATGCCGCGGGCCTGGCCCTCGATCCGCCGGAGGCGGTTCTGGAGCTCCTTGCGGTCGCGGGAGTAGCTGTGGCGAAAGTGGGCGGGATCGGTCATGTCCATACTCCGGGGTAGTATGCCGATGTCGAGCCGGGCTGGTCAATCGCAGGCGCTGCCCGAAGAGGAGCGAGCGTCGTCCGATACGATCGGTGCATCGTGAGCAATCGCCTCGCCGGCGCGACGAGCCCGTACCTGCTCCAGCACGCCGAAAACCCGGTCGACTGGTATCCGTGGGGACCCGAAGCCCTGGCCCGCGCTCGGGTGGAGGATCGGCCGATCTTCCTGTCCATCGGCTACTCCGCCTGCCATTGGTGCCACGTCATGGCCCACGAGTCGTTCGAGGATCCGGCGCTCGCCGAGCGACTGAACCGCGACTTCGTGTCCATCAAGGTGGATCGCGAGGAGCGCCCCGACATCGACGACGTGTACATGGCCGCGGTGCAGGCCATGACCGGGTCCGGCGGCTGGCCGCTGAGCGTGTTCCTGACCCCGGACCTGGAGCCGTTCTTCGGCGGCACGTACTTCCCGCCGGCGGACCGGCACGGCCTGCCGGCGTTCGGGACCGTGCTCGACGGGGTGGCCGAGGCGTATCGCGACCGGCGCGGCGAGGTCAGCGACGTGGCCGCGCACCTGGCCGAGCACCTCCGCACCCAGATGGCGGCACCGGTCGCCGGTGCCGGAACCGGGGGACGCGGTCCTGGACGGCGCGGTCCGGCGCCTCGCGTCGGCATTCGACCCGCGCGACGGCGGATTCGGCCCTGCCCCCAAGTTCCCGGCGCCCATGGCCCTCGAGTTCCTCCTGCGCCGCTGGCGCGATACCCGCGACGAGGCGACGCTCCGGATGGTGACCTTCACCCTCGACCGCATGGCCGACGGGGGGATCCACGACCAGCTGGCAGGTGGCTTCGCGCGCTACAGCACCGACGTCCGATGGCTGGCGCCGCACTTCGAGAAGATGCTGTACGACAACGCGCTCCTGGCCCATGCCTACCTCGAGGCCTTCCGAGCGACGGGCGACGGACCGATACGCCCGGGTCGCACGCTCCACGCTGGACTTCCTGCTGGCCGAGCTGCGGACCGATGACGGCGGCTTCGCCGCCGCCCTGGACGCCGACAGCGAGGGCGAAGAAGGACGCTTCTACGTATGGGATGCCGATGCCGCCCGGACGGCGCTGGCGGAAGCGGGTCTCGAGCCCACCGCCATGGAGACGATGGCTGCCTACTGGGACATCCGGGACGGCGGGAACTGGGAGGGCCACACGATCCTGCACGTCACCGACGCTCCGCCGCCCGACCCGGGGGACCTCGAGCGGGCTCGGGCCGCGCTCCTCGCCGCCCGGTCATCGCGCGTCCGCCCGGGACGCGACGGAAAGCAGCTGGCCGCCTGGAACGGGATGGCCCTGCGCGCCTTCGCCGGCGCCGCGCTCGTCCTGGGCGACGAGCGCTTCGTGATCGGCACCCGCGACCTCGTCCGGTTCGTGCGCGACACGTTGCTCCACGACGGGGATCGCCTGTGGCGCACGGCGCGTGACGGCGTGGCACATACCGCTGGATTCGCCGAGGACTATGCGGCCGTGGCCGACGGTCTCCTCGAGGCGTATGGCGCGCTGGGCGAGCCCGACGACCTGCGCCTCGCGGAGGCGCTCATGGGACGGTTGCTGACCGATTTCTGGGATCACGAGTCAGGGACGCTGTTCGATACCGGGCCCGAGCACGAGCAGACCGTGGCTCGGCCGCGATCACTCGTGGACGGGGCGACGCCCAGCGCGAACGCCATGGCCGCCGACGTGTGGCTGCGTCTGGCGTTGCTCGCCGGCGACGAGGAGCATCACCGGCGCGCGCGCCGGATCCTCGCCGCGGTTGGGCCCGCGCTCGAACGCCAACCCACCGGGTTCGGACGGATGCTGAGCGCGGCCGACCGGGCGGAGCGGCCGGCCACCGACGTGGTGGTGGCCGGGGAGGCGCAGGACGAGCGGTCGGTGGCGCTCCGCCGAGCCGCCGCTCGACCCTACGCGCCGGACCTGGTCATGGCCCCGCTCACGCCGGGTGACGCCCTCGAATCGCGCCCGCTGTTCGCGGGCAAGACGCCCCGCAACGGCGCGCCCACCGCCTTCGTGTGCCGTGGCTACGCCTGCGACGCCCCGACCACCGATCCGGCCGAGGTCGAGCAGCAGGTCAATCGCCTCTCCGCGGCGCCCGCCGGCTAGCCGGGCAGGAACGAGAGCCGCACCCGCCGGTCACCCCGATCCTGATTGGGATCCAGCAGGGCAATGGACTGCCAGGTGCCCAGCGCGAGCTGCCCGCCCAGGACCGGGATGCTGAGCGAGGGGCCGACAAACAGGGGCAGCACGTGATCCGCGCCGTGTCCGAGCGACCCGTGCCGATGACGCCATCGGTCATCGCGGGGGAGGAGCCGATCGAGTGCCTCCATGACATCGGTCTCGGAGCCGCTTCCGAGCTCCATCACCAGCACCCCGGCCGTGGCATGGGGCACGAACACGTGCAGCATGCCGTCGCCCGCGGCGGCGGCCTCGGCCGCGAACGCGGCGCACATCGGTGTCAGGTCGTGCACGCCCCGCTGGCCTCGCGTGTCGATAGAAAACTCCTGCGAATGCATGAATGGAGCGTACGGGATACGATCCGCCGTCGATGTCGCCCGCGCCGCGCCGCCTTCGCCTCCTGATCCCGCTCGTCCTGGCCCTGGTTGCCGGATGTTCGATGCTGTCCCCGAGCCAGTCTCCCAGTCCGAGCGCCGAGACCACGCTCGCCCCCACACCGACACCGCGGCCGACACCGACCCCGGAGCCCACGCCCACCCCTGAGCCAACGCCGGTTCCGCTGAACAGCTCGCTCCTGTACGGACGGATCACGGTCCTGTTCGCCGGCAACGACTCGACGCCGGACCGGGTGGCGAACGGGTATGGCCCGCTGACCGACTCGATGATCGTGGCCTCGGTGAGCCCGAACCACCAGCAGCTGGCGATGGTGGCTCTGCCCCGCGACGCGACCGACATTCCGCTCGGCAACGGCAACATCTGGCATCTCAAGGCCAATGCCATCCGCTTCAACTACGACATGCCCGGCCTGGAGGGGGCGCTGGAGGCCACCTACGGCATCCCGATCGACTACTACGTCGAGATCAGCATGCCCGACCTTCCCCGGCTGGTGGACGCCCTGGGCGGGGTCTGGGTGGACGTTCCGTACGAGATTCATGACGCGGAGGTGGGCCTCAACATCGGTGCCGGTGCCCAACGCCTCAACGGGGTCACCGCGCTCCAGTACTCGCGAGCCCGCCACTTCGACAGCGACTTCGCGCGCGCCCAGCGCCAGATGCAGGTCATCCTGGGCCTCGCGCAGCGGATTGCGGACCTGGGCACCAACTTCGATCCGGCCACCATCCTGGCCCTGCTCACGACCCTCCACACCGACATCCCGATGGGCGACGTCCCCTCGCTGCTGAGGGTGGTCGATGCGGCGGCCGACGCGGAGGTCATCACCACGGTCCTCGCCCCGCCCGAGTTCGCGCTGTACTCGGGCCTCGAGCCGGGGACGAATCGCGGCTACGTGATGATCGCGAACGTGCCGGCGATGCGCTACTACGTGCAGTCGGTGATGGGCGACCGCTAGACCAGGGTCGCTACTGGCGGGTTCCGCACTGGTAGCAGACGGCATCGACGGCCCGAATGGTCGTCCCGCAGGTCGTGCAGTCGCGGGCCAGGTCCGCCTCGCATCGCGCGCAGTAGACCGCTCCGGCGGGATGGACGAGGCCATCCACCAGGCAGTACGGCGTCCCCCGGGCTGGCGCGAGCGCCGTTCCCGTCGCTCCGGCATCGGCCATCACGGCCTCGCCGCTGACCGCTTCAGCCTCGATGCCCCGGTTCGAGGCATGGAGGTACCCGATCAGGAGGTACACGACGTAGAGGCCCACCAGGCCGATGAGGGCGAGGGGGACGAGGATGGTGAGCCGATCGGCCCAGCCGGTGGCGAGTGACTCGATCAGTCCCTTGAGGTCCATCGGTGGCCGATTCTAGCATCGGGTCTGGCCCCCAACCCTGCTGCTACACTCGGGTCGGAACCTCGCACCGGGTACCGTATTGGCGCGACCGCGGATCGATCCCCAGACCGCCCTCAGTGAGCTCCACGTCCACCTGGGGGCAGCCGTTTCACCGGCCATCATGTGGGGCATCGCCCACGCCCAGGGGATCCGCCTGCCAACCAAGGACTACTGGGCGTTTCGGGAGCTCATCACCCTGGGCACCCGCCGCCGGCGGACGTTCAACGGGTACCTGGACCTCTTCCACTGGACCGAGCTGATCCAGTCCAGCCCGCTCGCCGTTGAGCGCAGCGTGTACGAGGTCATCGGCGGCGCATATCGGCGCAGCAACATCACGAGCCTGGAGCTGCGCTTCAACCCGATGAAGCGCAACCGCGGCGGCGAGCAGGACCTGGACCACATCATCGCGGCGGCGGTGCGCGGGATGGACCGCGCGATCCTCGAGTACCCGCAGGTCCAGGCCGGGCTCATCTTCTGCCTTGACCGCGCATTCAGCCGCGACCTGAACGAGATCCTCGCGTCGAAGGCCATCAGCTGGCGGCCCCGCGGCGTGGTCGGGATCGACATCGCGGGCCCCGTGGTCGAGGGCTTCCGGTTTGCGGACTACCGCGACGTCATGGACGAGTGCCGCCGCGCCGGGCTGGGGATCACCGTCCACGCGGGCGAAACCGGTGGTGCGGACGAGGTCCAGGAGGCGGTGGAGGCCCTCGACCCGGCGCGCATCGGTCACGGCATTCGGAGCGCGACCGATCCCAAGGTCATGGCCATGCTCCGCGAGCGGGGCGTGGTGCTGGAGGTGTGTCCGTCGTCCAACCTGAGCACCGGCGTGGTGAGCGGGCTCCCCGAGCTGCGCACCCACCTCCGGGCCCTGGTCGACAACGGCGTGCGCTTCACCCTCTCGACCGATGGCCCCGAGATCCTGGAACGGTACCTGCGCGACGAGTTCGCGCTCGTCCTCCGCCAGGACATCCTGTCGCCCGAAGAGGTGGCGGAGGCCATCGAGACCGGCCACCAGGCCAGCTTCGTGAACCGCGTCCCCGCCGCCGAGCGGGTCCCGGGGGCCCGTCATCGGACCCGCGATCCGGCCGCCCGGGTAGCCCTCGAGCTCGAGGTCTGACCCTGTAGACTCGGCGCCGTGTCGTCGATCTGGCGGCCCGTCCGCGAACGGAATCCAGCCCGCAGCCTGATGGTCATCGTCGCCCACCCGGGCGACGAGGCGTTTGGATTCGGTGGCGCCATTGCCCAGGCCTCCGCGGAAGGCGCCTATGTTGCGGTCGTGTGCGCCACGCGCGGCTACTTCGACGCCCGGGTCACGATGAAGCCACCGGCCCCCGGGGGTCGGAACCGCGACCTGCTCGAGTCGCTCGGATGGCGCAACCTCGACACCGTCCGTGAAGACGAAATGCGCCGTTCGGCGGCGCTGCTGGGGGTCCGCGTCCTGCGCATGCTCGACTACGCCGAGGGCGACCTGGACCGGGTGGACTTCCATCACCTCGTCGGCCGGCTGGTGGAGCCCATCCGGATGCACCAGCCCGAGGTGGTCCTGACGTTCGGCCCGGACGGCATCACCGGTGACTCGGACCACGTGACCCTCTCGCGCGCGGTGGATGAGGCGGTCACCCTGGCCAGCCAGCCATTCGCCTACGAGGACGACCTCGAGGAGGACCAGGTGGCGTGGAAGATCGCCAAGCTGTTCCACCTGACCGTTCCGCCCGAGCGGCTGGCGGTCCTGGGGACCATGGCGCCCCACACCGGGTACGGCTCGAGCGCCGCCCCCACCGTCGCCCTGTCCCTGGGGGAGCTGGCCCAGCTCAAGCTGGCGGCCATCGAGCGCCACGTCTCGCAGACCGGGTCGTCGGGACCGTATGCCGGGTGGGACCCGGCGGTTCGCGACGAATGGCTTGCCACCGAGCACTACCGGCTGGCCGTGTCGAACGTGGGCTCTTCGCCGGCGGGTGCGGCGGCCGGCCTCTTCGATGGTCTCGCTTGAGGCGCCGGGAACGGTCAACCGAGTCCTCTGATACCCTCGGGGGGTGACCACCGTGCTGACCGACGACGCGATCATGGCTGCCCTGGCGCGGGTCACCGACCCCGAGATCGGTCGGGACCTCGTGTCGCTGAACATGGTGCGGGGGATCGACATCGAAGGCTCCCTCGTCACGGTGACCGTGGAGCTCACCACCCCGGCCTGTCCTTTGAAGGCCAAGATCGAGTCCGATATCGCCGATGAGCTGACCGGTGTGGGCGCCGGCGCTGTGCGCATCGAGTGGGCGGCCAATGTGAAGCGCAGCTTCGGCGGTCCCATGGCCGACCTCATCCCCGGCGTCCGGAACACGATCGCGGTCGCGTCCGGCAAGGGCGGGGTGGGCAAGACGACGGTCGCCGTCAACCTGGCCGTCAGCCTGGCCCGCGAGGGTGCCTCGGTGGGGCTCCTGGACGCGGACATCACCGGGCCCAACGTGCCGCTCATGATGGGCACCCAGGAGGGCCACGTGACCGGCAACTCGGGGCGCGTGAACCCGGTCGTCAGCCATGGCGTGAAGATGATGAGCATCCAGTACTTCCTCACCGGCGATGCGCCGGTCATCTGGCGCGGGCCGCTCATCCATTCGGCCATCCAGCAGTTCCTGCGCGACGTGGAGTGGGGCGACCTCGACTACCTGGTCATCGACCTTCCGCCCGGGACCGGGGACGCGGCCCTCTCGCTGGCCCAGCTCATCCCGCTGTCCGGCGCGGTGATCGTGACCACGCCCCAGGAGGCGTCCCTGATGGACGCCCGCAAGGCGATCGCCATGTTCACCAAGGTCAACGTCCGCACCCTGGGCGTGGTCGAGAACATGAGCGGCTTCATCTGCCCCCATTGCGGCACCGAGCACGACCTGTTCGGCTCCGGCGGTGGCGAGGCCATGGCCCGCGAGCTGGGGCTCGAGGTCCTCGGCCGCATCCCGCTCGAGCCGGCCGTGCGGGCCGGTGGCGATGCGGGGGTGCCCATCACCTCGGCCCAGCACCCGGATTCCGATGGCTCGGCGGCGGCAGCAGCCCTGCGCGACGTTTCGCGGGTGGTTGCCGGGCGGGTCTCGGTGCTCGCCGCCCCCATGGTCGCGGCGGCAGTCAGCTGAACTAGGCCGCTCCCGCGGTCTCGCGACCTAGGCCGCCTTCGACTCGCGCTCGTACGGGCGCCCGTCCGCGGCCGGCGGCATGCTCCGGCCCACGACACCCGCCAGCACGATGATCGTGATCACGTACGGCAGCGCATCGTAGGCCTCGATCGGTATCCCGCTCAGGATGTCACCCAGGGTTCCCTCTGGCGGGGCGAATCGGACGACAGCCGCAACGCCGACGGACGCCTTGAACAGCAGGGCTGCACCGAAGGAGCCGATGGGCGTGTACCGCCCGAAGATCAATGCCGCCAACGCGATGAAGCCGACCCCGTTCGTCATGTTGGTCTGGAACGAGCTGCCGAACTCGATGGTCAGGTAGGCCCCGCCCAGCCCGGCGAAGATCCCGCCCAGGATGACGTTCCGATATCGGAGCTTGATGACGTCGATGCCCACGGTTTCTGCGGCTTTCGGGTGCTCCCCGACGGCCTTGGTCCGCAGGCCCCAGCGGGACCGATGGAGCAAGACCTGGAGCACGATCACCGAGACCAGCATGGTCAGCGCGATGGGTCCCACCGCGAGGAATGCATCGAACAGCCAGCCGACCACCGGTAGGCCCGTCAGGAACGGCAACGACAACGAGCTGAACTGCCCGGCCGTGGTCAGGTGCTGACCGCTGATGATCAGGTTCAGGTAGCCGGTGATGCCGAATGCGAAGATGTTGATGATCGTCCCGCTGATGATCTGGTCGGCCCTGACCGAGATCGAAAGCCACGCATGGACGGCCGACACGGCGCAGGCGGCCAGGATGGCAGCCACCAGCCCGACCAGCAGGGACGGCGAGATCCCCAGCGGCCCGCCGGACGCTGGGATGACGGTGTGCACGAGTGACGCCACCCACCACGCGACGAAGGCCGACGTCAGCATCATGCCCTCGATCCCGATGTTCACCACCCCCGAGCGTTCGTTCATGAACCCGCACAGGGCGCCCAGGATGATCGGCACTGCGGCCGCGACCACGATGGGGGCCAGCACCGGGGTGTGGACGGCCAAGTAAACGATGAACTGGATCAGCATGCCGATGATCGGGATGTCGTACAGCGCTTCCATCAGTCAGGGCCGTGACGCATAGGTGTCCGAAAGGGTCGTGACATCCCCGAAGGCCCGGCTCGCTTCCCGGACGCGGAAGATGCGGCGGACGAGGACCTCGGCGGTCAGGAAGAACAGGATGATCGCCTGCAGGACCAGGACGAACTGGAACGGAATGCCGAGCTGGGACTGCATCGCGAGGCCGCCGGCCCGCATGGCGCCGAACAGCAGGCCAGACAGGAGAATGCCGACCGGGTGAGCCCGGCCGAGCAGCGCGACCGCGATGGCTTCGAAACCGATCGTCGGGGCGTACGAGGCAGGGAGGTAGCCCGTCTGTCCCAGGATCACGACTCCACCCGCCAACCCCGCGAAGAGGCCGCACAGCGACATCGTGAAGACGATCAGCCATCGCGGGTTCATGCCCGCGTATCGAGCCGCCTCGCTGTTCGCGCCGGTCGTGCGGACCTCGAAACCGATGGTCGAGCGAAACAGGAACCACCACACGATGGGCACGGCGATCACCGCAAACAGGATGCCCAGGTGCCCCGTATCGCCAAGGATCATCGGGAGCCGGGCGGCCACGATGTCGTCGGTGCGCTGGTAGCTGACGTCCTCGCCGAGGAGCGGGTTGTTGACCACCCACGAAACGATGAGGATCGCGATGTAGTTGAGCATGATGGTCACGACCACTTCGTGGGCGCCCGTGAAGGCTTTCAGGAGGCCCGGGATCATCCCGTACAGCAGCCCTCCGGCCATACCGGCCAGGACCGACGCGGTGATGGCGACGGCGGGCGAGGCATCGTTCAAGGCGAGCGCCATAGCCGTGGCCGCGAGCGCCCCGATGAGGTACTGGCCCTGGGCACCGATGTTGAAGAGCCCGGCCTTGAAGCCGATGCCCACCGCAAAGCCGGCCAGGATCAGCGGCGTGGCGTTCACCAACGTGTTGACGATCGCCCGCTCCGATCCGAACGCCCCACTCAGGAGCGAGGCGTAGGCGCGCACCGGGAGCAGCAGGTCCACCGACCCCTCGATCAGCGGACTGGACAGAATCAGGAACCCTGCCCCCACCACGAAGGCGAGGAGCAACGCCAGGGCAGGGACCACCACGAGCGCGCGAACGCGAGTCAGCATCGTGGTCCTCCGTTCGGTCACGAGGCCGCCTCCTCGGCCCGCTCCGTGGCTCGGCCGCCGGTGGCCATCAAAAGGCCAACGGTTTCACGATCGGCCGTTCGACCGTCCAGGACCTCGACGATGGCACCCCGGTACATGACCGCGATCCGGTCGCTCAGCTCGAGAATCTCGTCCAGCTCCGCGGAGACCAGCAGGATCCCGATTCCCGCATCGCGGCGGGCGATGGCCTGCCGGTGGATGAATTCGATCGAGCCCACGTCCAGGCCGCGGGTCGGCTGGTCGAGCACGAGGAGCTTCAGATCGCCCTCGAATTCGCGCGCCACGATGATTTTCTGCTGATTGCCCCCGGACAGGGTGGACGCGGAGACCGTTGCCGACGGAGTCCGGATGTCGTAGCGCGCGACAAGATCCTCAGCATCGCGCAGGATGGCCACTTCGTCCCTGACCGGACCACGGGCGTAGGGCGCGTGGTAGTAGTCGTTCAAGATGAGGTTGTCAGAGAGCGGGAACGAGAGGACGAGCCCGAACCGCTGACGGTCGCCGGGCACGAACCCGACTCCGGCCTCGTGCAGTCGCCGCGGGCCGACGCCGGTGACATCGGCCTCCGCCAGGCGAACCGATCCCGATGTTGGCTTGCGGAGGCCGGTGAGGGCCTCGACCAGTTCGTCCTGTCCGTTACCCGCCACGCCCGCGACGCCGAAGATCTCGCCGGCGCGGATGGTGAAACTGACCCCGTGAACCACCTCACCGCCCCGGTCGTCCTTCACGTGCAGGTCATCGACGGTCAGGATGGGATTTCCGGGATGACTCGTGCCCCGGTCGACCGTCAGCTGGACCTCCCGCCCCACCATGAGCTCGGCAAGGTCGTCCTCGTTTGTTTCGGCCGGTGCCCGTTCCCCGACGACCTTCCCCCGTCGAATGACGGTGATTCGGTCCGCGACCTCAAGGACTTCGTACAGCTTGTGGGAGATGAAGACGATGGCGTACCCCTCGTCTCGCAGGCGGCGCAGGACGTCGAAGATCTCGCGCGTCTCCTGCGGAGTGAGGACGGCAGTGGGCTCATCGAGGATGAGCACCTTTGCATTGCGATAGAGCGCCTTGAGGATCTCGACCCGTTGCTGCCAGCCCACCGAGAGCTGACCGACCTTCCGGTCGGGGTCGATCTCCCAGCCGAAGCGTGAACCGAGCTCCCGAATGCGCTCTCGGGAACCCGATCGGTCCAGGAAGATCTTGCGTTTGATGGGCTCTTCGCCCAGGAGGATGTTCTCGCTCACCGAGAGCACGGGCACGAGCATGAAATGTTGGTGGACCATGCTGATCCCGCGCTCGATGGCGTCATGGGGACTGCGGATGGTGACCGGCTCTCCGTCCAGCAGGATCTCCCCGGCATCGGGCACGGCGAGTCCGTACAGGACGTTCATCAACGTAGTCTTGCCGGCTCCGTTCTCACCGAGCAGGGCGTGGATCTCGCCCGCCCGGACCACGAGATTGATGCCGTCGTTGGCGACCACGCCCGGATACCGCTTCGTGATGCCGCGCATCTCGAGCGGCGGGGCACCGGCCGCGGGGGGTGAGGCGGGGATTTCGTCAGTCATCTGTCGTCAGGAATAGGCGAGCGGGCCGATCCCAGGGGGACCGGCCCGCTCGTTGAGCTTCGTACGACTGGGGGAGAGCTACTCGGTCCCGGTGTCCTCAGTACCGGAGTAGCACGTGCTCGGATCGCCGCACGGATCCAGGTCGCCGCTCGCCATTGCGTTAAAGGCATCGTCGATCGCCGTCTGGATGTCGTCCGTGACCAGATCCGAGAACTGGTAGAACGGGGCAAGCCCGATCCCGTCGTTCGAGGCGTCGTAGAACACATTGTTGCTACGCCCCGCATTGTCCTCGGCGAAGGTCGTGATTGACTCGCTGACCGCCTTGGTCAGGTGCTTCTCCGCGCTGGTGACGACGCACACCTGGGCCGACGGGTACGAGACCCACTGGTCAACGTCCACGCCGAAGCCATAAATGCCGTGCTCAACGACGGAGTCCAGCATGCCGTTTCCGGTCTTGCCGGCGACCTGGAACAGGACGTCGACGTCAGGGTTCACCCCGAGGAACGTATCGGCAAACGTCTTGCCGCCGGTCGGGTCGTTGAACGCCTTGCTCAGGTCGTTGCTGACATAGGCCAGGTGGACGTTCACGGTGTCATCGACGCTGTGCGCGCCATTCTCAAAGCCGCGCATGTAGTTCACGACGGGCGGGATGGTTCCCGATCCGCCGAGGGCGGCGATTTCCTTGCTCGAGGTGATGGACGCGGCGAGGATGCCCGCGAGGTACCCGGCCTGCTGCTCGCTGAAGATCAGCGACTCGTAGTTCGGGAGCGGATCCCAGTCACCGCCAAAGTCGCTGTTGACCTGGAACTGATCCACGCCAACGAAGTGGATGTCGGGATTTGCCGCGGCGGCCGCCTGTGTCGCGTCACCGATGGCGAATCCGACCGTCACGATGACGTTCGCGCCGTCGTCCACGAACTGCTGGATGTCCTGCTCGTACTCATCCGAGCTGGCAGGGACCACGTAATTGGGTTCCGCAGCCCCGATGATGGCCGCTCCTTGGACCGCGCCTTCGTAGCTGTACTGGTTGAAGTTGTGGTCGTCGATGGTCCCCACGTCGGTGACCACGCCGATGACCAGGTCGCTGGTCCCGGTCGCTGCCGGGGGTGATGCCTCGGCGGCCGCGTTGTCACCGATCTCTCGGCACAACCCGGCGCCAGTGCTGATCTGGCCATTGCTGCAGGCTGCGAGCACCAGCGCAAAGGACACAAACAACGCGCTGAATGCGTAATTCCGCTTCCGCATGCGTTCTCCTTCCGCCCTCCGTAACGGGATGGATCCGCCGCGGCGTAGTCACGCGGCAACGCTCGGGGCCCTGAGGGCAGAGCCCGTGCGAGACGCCGCATGATAGCCGCCTAGCGGCCGAGGACTCAAGAAGTTTCCGCTGCGGATGACTCGTAGAATCGGCCGCCATGGCATCCGGGTCGCCTCACACTGCCCTCAGGCTGGTCATCCTCGACCTGGACGGGGTCGTGTACCGCGGGGCCCAGCCCGTGGAGGGGGCTCCTCAGCTCGTGGCGCGGCTCCACGCCGCCCACCTCGCGGTTCGCTATGCGACGAACAATTCGATGTCGACCCGCGCCGAGTTCGCCGCGCGCCTGACGGAGATGGGAATCGCGGCCGACGTCGGGAGAGATCGTGACCTCGGTGTCGGCCACGATCGAGCACCTTCGCCGCCATCTGCCCCAGGTTCGGTCGGTGATGACGGTGGGCGCCCGCGGCATGGTGGAGGAGCTGCGCACAGCCGGATTCGAGGTCCATCCCGTTGCCGACGCGGTCCGGGCGGTCATCCGCACCTCGCGTCGACGCGGTCCTCGTGGGCGTGGACTTCGACTTTGACGAGGCACGCCTCGCGGCGGCGGCGGCGGCGGTCCGGGCGGGCGCCCGGTTCGTGGCGACCAACGCGGACGCGCGCTACCCCACGCCCGACGGGTTCCGGCCCGGCGCCGGAGCCATGGTCGACGCCGTCGCGGGCCGCGACCGGCGTCAGCCCGCTGGTCATCGGCAAGCCCGAGCCGGCCATGTTCGAGGCGATCCTCGAGGAGATCGCGTGCCGAGCCCGGCGAGGCGATCGTCGTGGGGGACAGCCTCGACTCGGACATCCTGGGCGCACGGCGGGCAGGGATCGAAAACATCGCGGTCCTGACCGGAGTGACGAGCGCCTCAGCGGCGGCCGATGCCCCATCGGACCGTGCCCCGGACCACGTGGCGGCGGGGCCGGACGAGGTCTGGGCGATCGTGGAGGGACGGATCAGGCGCTGAGCGGCCGCGCCGTCTGGGCCCACGCATGCCAGGCCCGCGCCGCGTCCGCGCGACGTGACGCGAGCGCGAGCGGGGAGCTGAACCCGCGCCGGAACGCGTTGATCGCGATCTCCGCCAGCTCGTCTGGGGTCATCCCCGTTGCCACGGCCACCGCCGCCAGCTCACCGCTCAGCGTGGTGCCGCTCACCGTCCGATCGTCGGTGGACACCGTCACGCTCACGCCTGACCGATGGAGCTCCGTCACCGGATGAGCGGCCAGGTTCGGCACGACCCCGGTCTGGACGTTGCTGGTGGGGCACAGGTCGAGCGTGACATCCCGGGTCCGCAGCACGTCCATCAGCGGGGGATCGGTCGAGGCCGGCGCCCCGTGGGCGACCCGGCTGACGCCGAACTCGAGGACTTCCCAGATCCGCCCGGTGTCGGGCGTCTCCCCGGCATGCGCGGTGAGCCCCAGCCCGGCGGCCTGGGCCGCGCGGAATGCGGCCGCATGCGGCGGGGCAGGGTACGCGGCCTCCGGCCCGGCCAGGTCGAACCCCACGACCGGCGTGACCGAACGCTCCGGCGTGGCGGGCCAGCTCCACGTTGGCGCCCGGCGGGTGGGAGCGCATGGCGGTCACGATCAGGCCGATGGCCGGCGGCTGGTCCAGGTCGTCCAGGGCATCGGCCACGCCCTCGGCCACCGCCTCGATGACCTCCCGCACGCCCAGGCCCTTCTCGAGATGGAGGCGCGGCGCCCAGCGGATCTCGCCGTAGGTCACGCCATCCGCGGCCAGGTCCTCCACCAGCTCGCGGGCAGCGCGCCGCAGCGCGCCATCGGTCTGGAGCAGGCGGATGGGAAGGTCGAAATAGGTCAGCAGCTCCGCCTGATCGCGGCAGTGCGCCGGGGCCACCAGCCGTGCGTGCGCCTCCTCGAGGGTGAGCGTCTCACCGATCTCGATGGCCAGCTCGACGGCCGTGGAAGGCCGAAGGCCCCATCGAGGTGCTGGTGCAGCTCGGCCTTGGGGAGGGTCCGGATCGTCTCGACCAGTCGTGTGGGGGCGCCCTCCATCACGGCATGATAGGAGGCGCGTGATCCGAGTCGCCGCCTTCATCGTCGCCGTCGTCGTGCTCCTGGTGCTTCTGGGCGCCCGATCGGCCGACCCCGCCGTGTCCGACCCGGTCCGCATCGCGGGGCTGATACGGCTCGGCGCAACGCAGGCCGCGGCGGCCGATGCGTCACTGGCCGATGCGGAGGGACGCATGCGCGCCGCGACCGAGCAGGCTCGGCAGGGAATGAGCGCCATCGTGGCCGGGGAGGCCGATCCGACCGTGGGGTTGACCGCCGCCGCGGACGGCTTCGAGCAGGCCGCCCCATCGGTAGGCGACGCCCAGGCCAATCTCACGGCCCTGCGCTGGACGCTCCTCGCCCTCGACTCGAATGCGACCATCCCCGAGCTGACCGTCCGGCAGGCCGACATCCTTGCCATCAGTGCCCAGTGGCTGGCGGCCGTGCCGCCGAGCGCGGCGCTCACCGACCTGCGGCGCCAGGCGGAGGAGACGGTCACCCTGCTGACGGCCGCAGTGGCCTCACTGGACGCGGATGACCCTGCGGCCGCGCTCGAGTCGATCGACCAGGCCGACGCGGCCCTAGAGCCGATTCGCGACGAGTCGGACCAGATCCCGGCGCTGGGTGTCTGGGTCGACACCGTGGACGCACTGTCGACCGCCGTGCGCGACATCGCGCTGGCCGCCCAGGCCGGTGACCCGGCCGCGCTGGCCGAGGCCCAGGCGGCGTACGAGGCCGCGGCCGCCGACGCGGCCCGTGCCGACCAGGCGTTGACCATTGCCATCGGGGAGTCCGCGGCCCAGATCGTGCGGCCCGCGTCGGCGTCGTCGGCCGTGGCGTTGCGAGCCGTGACCGCCGCACGGGACGAGTTGGCGGCGCTGTCTATACTCCGCTGACCCGCCCGTCAGACGGGCTCACGCACGAGAGCAGGAGATGGCATGCGGCTGCGCGCGGAGGCGAAGGATCCGGCATCGGTGGAGGCCAACGTCCTCGCCGTTCCCATCTACAAGGAAGACGATCCGTTCGCGGATGACCTCGCCAACCTGGACGCCGCCGCCGGGGGCGTGATCCGCGAGGCGATTGACTGGGGCCGCTTCAACATCGCCGAGGACTACTTCGCGCTCGTGCCCGGCGGCGATCTTCCGGTCGAGCACATCCTGCTCGTGAACGGCGTGCGACGCGGCCGCGGGCCGTGGCGCGCACGGCGCATGGCTGGCGTGGCCACTCGCGCCCTCCAGGGCAAGGGCGCCCCGCGCATGGCTCTGTGGCTCCGTGACGGGGAGTCGGCGGACGCGGTCGAGGCCGCGGCGGTCGGTGCCGTGGGTGGGGGGTATCGGCCGATGGACCTGTACGGACGCGTTCGCGACACCGAGGCCATGAAGCGCAACGTCGAGGAGGTCGTGTTCCTCGGCGCGGATCAGGGCGTGTTGGACCGCGCGGCCCTCATCGCGGACGGCGTCGAGTGGTGCCGCGACCTCTCGAACCGCGCGGCGAACGACCTGTACCCCGAGAAGATGGCCGAGGAGGCCAGGGCCCTCGAGGCCGATGGCTGCACGGTCGAGGTGCTCCACGTCCCGGAGATGCGCCAGCTGGGGATGGGCGCGCTTCTCGGGGTGGGCCAGGGAGGCGAGCACCCGCCCTGCCTGATCGGGATCAAGCTCCCCGGCTGGGACAAGGCCACCGATAGGCGGCTCGCGATCGTGGGCAAGGGCGTGTGCTTCGACTCCGGTGGGCTGAGCCTGAAGCCCGCGGACAAGATGGAGGAGATGAAGCACGACAAGTCCGGGGCGGCGGCGGTGATCGCGGCGGCCCGGACGCTGGCCCGGATCGCCCCCGATGCGGCGGTCATGGCGGTGGCGCCCATGGTCGAGAACATGCCCGGCGGGCGTGCGCAGCGACCCGGTGACGTCGTGAAGGCCATGAACGGGAAGACGATCGAGGTCACCAACACCGATGCGGAGGGGCGCCTCATCCTGGCCGATGCCCTCGCCTGGGCCGAGTCCCAGGGCGCGACCCACCTGGTGGACGTGGCCACCCTGACGGGTGCCGCGGCCATCGCATTTGGCGAGCTCATCAGCGCCTACTTCGCCAAGCCCCGCGAGTGGGGGAACGAGGTGCATGCCGCGGCCGACGCCACCGGCGAGTGGGTCTGGGAGATGCCCCTCGCCACCGAATACCGACCGCAGCTCGACACCCCGTATGCCGACATCCTGAACAGCGGGTCGCGCGATGGGTCGCTCATCAAGAGTGCGCTGTTCATCCACGAGTTCGCGACCAAGCCCTGGGTCCACATGGACATCGCGGGAACGGCGTGGTCCACCTCGGACAAGGCGACGTTCGCCAAGGGCGCGATCGGCGTGGGGGTCACGAGCCTCGTCCGGCTGGGCATGGAGTTCTCGTCCGGGGAGCGGGGCGCCTAACCGTGCCCTGGCCAGCGGTCGCCGCCGCGGCGTTTGGTGCCGTGGGCGTGGCGGCCGAACGCGTCGCCAGCTTCTGGCCCGCCGCTGAAGCCCGCCACCGCGGACCGAGCTGGCGCACGGCGGCCATGGGACTGGCCGCAGGAGCGGCCGCCTTTGGGCTGACCACCCTGTCTCACCTGCCCATCTGGGCCCTGCTGATCCATCTCCTCATGCTGGGCCTGATGACCTTCCTCGTGGCCACCGACCTCGAGCAGCGGCGGCTGCCGCACCTGCTGCTCGACCCGCTGATCGTGGTCGCGGTGGGCTTCGCGTTCATCAATCCCGCCCTGGAGACGATCGCGACATTCGCCGGCGCCGCGGCCGCGGTCCTGTTTCTGGGGCTCCTGGCCCTCATCATCCGCGGGGGGATCGCGCTCGGTGACCTGTACCTGGCGGTGCCCATCGGTCTGACCCTGGGCTGGCCGCTCGTGTGGAGCGGCCTGTTCACCGGGGCGCTATTGACCGCCGTGGTCAGCCTCTTCCTGATCGTGACCGGGCGGGTAGGCCTGAAGTCGTACATCGCCTTCGGTCCGTACCTGGTGGCCGGATACGTCATCACGCTCCTTCGGGAGGGCTCGCTGCTCGCTCCTTCGGTGACCGCGGCGCTGGGCCTCTCCTAGCCCTCCATTCGACCGAATTCGGGTCGGCTGGTACCCTTTCTGCCGATGCATCCAGCCATGCAGCGGCGCCGTCGGCAGATGCTGACCCGCCGGAACTCTCGGCGCGGGTCCCAGCACCGAGGGCTCATCCTGGCGTTCCTTGTCGTCTTTGGCATCTTTGGGGTGCTGGTCGGCGGAACGGTGCTTGGCGCCGGTGCCGGAGCGCTCGTCGCCTACAACTACTTTGCGACCGGCCTTCCTGACCCGCACCTCCTCGACTCGGTCCCGCTGCCGCAGTCGAGCCTGGTCTACGATCGCACCGGCACGGTCCTGTTGGCACGATTCGAATGCCAGAACCGCGAGTCGGTCACGTTCGACCAGATTCCATCGGTGGTCGTCAACGCGACGGTCGCGAGCGAGGACCAGACGTTCTGGACGAACAACGGCGTGGACTTCCCGGCCATCGCCCGCGCCGCGTACGCCAACCTGCGAGCCGGTGGGATCGTCCAGGGTGCATCCACGATCACCCAGCAGGTCATCAAGTACGCCGGCTCCATCGCCCTCGCCCAGGAGGACACGGGCGACGCCATCGTCCTGCCCAGCCTCTCCGAGGACGGGGCCCAGGGGACGACCGATGAGGACGTCTGCCCGCCACCACGCCTGACCTTCCTCGAGGGGCGTGGATTCGAGGACAAGATCCGCGAGCAGATCATGGCCATGCAGGTCACCGCGGCATATCCCGGCCGCGAGGGCAAGGAGAAGATCCTCGCCACGTACCTGAACCTGATCTTCTACGGCAACGGCTCGTACGGCATCAAGGCCGCCGCGGCGAACTACTTCGGCGTGAGCGACCTGGATGACCTGACCCTTGCCCAGTCCGCGTTCCTGGCGGCCCTCCCCAAGCGACCGAGCGCGCTGGACCCGTACCAGAACCCGAACGGACCGGTGGACGCCATGCGGGAGCGGGACACGGTCCTGTTCGGCATGCTCGGAGAGGGATACATCACCCTCGACGAGTACAACACCGCGAGCCGAACGACCTGGGAAGAGATGGGTCCCAGCCAGGTCGTGCACCCGCTGCTGGAGCCGCACTTCACGTTCCGCGTGCAGCGTGAGCTGGTCCAGATCCTGGCCGCCATGGGCGTCGCGGATCCCGAGCAGGCGGCCCGCACCGGGGGCTACACGGTTACGACCACCCTGGACTACCCCCTGCAGCAGTCGGCCCGCGCCGAAGTCCAGCTGTGGGTTGCGAAGCTGGGGGTGAAGAACGTCCACAACGGCGCACTGGTGGCCATCAACTCGGCCACCGGCGAGATCGTGGCCTACATCGGGAGCGTGGACTACAACAACCAGACCGATCCACGGGTCCAGGGCCAGTTCGACGTGGCCGGCCTCGCGAGGCGACAACCGGGATCGGCCTTCAAGCCCATCGTCTACACCTCGGCCTTCAAGGCGCGGGTGGCCACCGTGTCCACCATGTTCGTGGACGCCATCACCAACTTCGGGAGCCCTTCGAACCCGTACCTGCCCTCGAACGCCGACATCAAGGAGCACGGCCCGCTGCTGGCCATGGACTCGCTCCATTTCTCGCTGAACGTTCCCTCGGTCCAGATGCAGGGCGTCGTCGGACCCGAGACCACCGCCCACTTGGCCGACGCGATGGGGATCGCGGGCTACGACTACATCATGGCCCAGGATCCGGGCCTGTCCCTGGGCTTGGGCACGGTGCCGGTCAACCTGACCAACTTCACCGCGGGATACAGCGTCTTCGCCCAGCAGGGAACACTGCACCCGGCCACCGCGATCAACGAGATCCGCGACCGGGACGGGAAGATCATCTACACCCGCGAGGCGAATGGCCCGGAGACGAGCAACCCCCTGTCTCCCGCGGAGGCATACCTGACCCACTGGATCATCGAGGGCAACACGAACCCGGCCGTGAATCCGCTGTGGGGGCCAACGGCGCGCCTGAACGATCCCAGCGGTGTTCGCCGCCACGCGGGGTTCAAGACCGGGACGACCGACGACTTCAAGGACGTCTCCGCCATGGGCTACATCCCGGGCAGCCTGACCGTGGGGGTGTGGATGGGCAACAACAACCAGGAGCCGATGTCCAATAGCTTCAGCGGGGGCCTCTTCTCGGCAGACGGCCCGCTCTTCCTGTGGCACGACTTCATGGACATCGCCATCAACCAGCCGTGGGACTGGAACGGTCACCAGGCCGTGCCGAACCAGGACTTCGCGATGCCCGCGGGCGTCCAGATGGCGAAGGTTTGCCGGTTCAGCGGGATGAGCCCCGGCGGCGGCTGCGGGCAGACGATCACGGCCCCATTCCTGGAAGGCACTGTGCCGCCGGTGGACAACGTCCACCACACCGACCAGTGGCATCCGCAGGGCTGCTTCGACATCGTCCAGTACGTGCAGCAGAACGGCCGGCCCGACCTGTGGGTCAGCGCCGCGGCAGGCTGGGTGGACCGCCAGAACAACGGAAAAGGTGCGACCGCCAAGAGCCCATACGGGGCTGCCCCGCTGCCCGGCACCGCCGGCTTCGGCGGCCCATTCTGCGGCAAGGTCCTGGCTACCCCCACCCCGCAGCCGACGTTCTGCTTCGGTGGCGGCCACAACCAGACATGCGTCCCAGTCCCGAGCTGTCCGCCGCTGCCGTTCCCGTGCTTCACGCCTCCTGGGGCACCGGTCACCTACACCGGCAGTCCGGCCATCAACGCCAGCTTCCTGGTCCCCGTCTTCGCGCTCCCGGTCTTGCTCGGCGCCGCGCCGTATCTGGCGCGCTTCGCCCGGCGTCGGCGTCGCTGAGCCCCGGACCGGCGTGGCGGGTTCGGTCCTCACCCTCATCCTGGCCGGAGGCGAGGGTGAACGACTGTCGATCCTGTCCCAGGTCCGCGCCAAGCCCGGCGTTCCCTTCGGGGGCAAGTACCGGATCATCGACTTCGCGCTCTCGAACGCGGTGAACTCCGGCCTGACCGATGTCGGGATCCTGACCCAGTACGCGCCCCGCTCGCTGATCGACCACATCGGGGTCGGCCGGCCGTGGGACCTCGACCGCAGCCGTGGGGGCGTGAGCCTCCTCCAGCCGTACCTCGGACGGGGACGGCGCCGGGACTGGTATCGCGGAACGGCCGACGCGGTCCGCCAGAACCTGGACTTCATTGCCGACCGCGACCCGGAGCTGGTCCTCGTCCTGGCCGGGGACCACGTCTACAAGATGGACTTCCGCCCGTTCATCGCCCTCCACCGCTCACGGGGCGCGGACCTCACGGTCGCCGTCCGGACGGTGCCCCTGGCCGAGGCTGATCGGTTCGGGATCCTGGAGCTGGGAGACGGCGGTCGTGTCACGCGGTTCGTCGAGAAGCCACCCCGCCCCACTTCGAACCTGGTGAGCATGGGGGTCTACGCCTTCAACTGGCCCCTCCTGCGCGAGGTCCTCTCCGCCGAGCGGCTGGACTTCGGGCGCGACGTCCTCCCCGCCATGGTGGAAGGCGGTCGCGGCGTGTACGCCTACGAGTACCGCGGCTACTGGCAGGACATCGGGACGGTGGACGCGTACTGGCAGGCGAGCATGGACCTCGCTCCGCGAGAACCCGCCCATGGACCTGTACGAGACCGGCTGGCTCATCTACACCCGGAGCGAGGAGCGGGCCCCGGCCCGGATCGGCGCGCACGCGACCGTGACGCAGAGCATGATCAGCCATGGTTGCGTGATAGAGGGGTCGGTCGATCACAGCATCCTGTCGCCGGGCGTGCGGGTGGGCGCCGGGGCGGTCGTGCGTGACTCGATCGTGATGTTCGACACCGAGATCGGTCCGGGCGCGATCGTCGACCGGGCGATCGTGGACAAGGAGGTCGTCATTGGCGCCCATGCGCGGGTGGGGGATGGGAACGTCCTCCGACCGAACCGGAGCGAGCCGGAACGCCTGTTCAGCGGCCTCACCCTGGTCGGCAAGCAGGCCCGGGTGCCGGCGCAGGCCCGGATCGGCCGGAACTGCCGGATTGACCCATACGTGACCGAAGCTGACTTCCCCCGTCGCCGCGTGGCGGCCGGGGACACGGTGGCCCACGCTGGCTGACCCACGCGTCGCCGAGGTGGCGCCGCCCATCGATGCCTGGCTGGACGAGCTTGGACTCGTGCCGGTGGGCAGCACGTCCGCGCCGGAGGGGCTGGCCTGGAGCCGCGACGTGGTCCTCGACGGGGAGCGGCGGTTCGATCTGCGGGTCACGATCGCGTGGGCCGCGGGGATGGGCATCCACCTGTGGGGCTACTACGGGCTGGACGGCATGGAGATCCCGCGTCGAACGCTGCTGCGCCTGCTGGGCGCAAACGCCGACTATCCGTTCGTGAAGTTCGCGATCACCGATGAAGACCGACCGATGCTCATGACCGAGCTGCCACCCATCGCGGTCGACCGCGATGAGCTCGGCCGGGCCCTGACCCGCATCGTCGTCGTGGCCGACCGGCTCGTGACCGAGACGGCGCGTGCCATCGCCGATCGCGGGCGGCTGCCGGACTGGTCGGGCCGCACGACCCGTAATCCGCAGCTCCTGGCCCGCTACCGGGCCGACGTCGAGGCGGCCATGCCCGAGTGGCAGGCGCCCGAGCCGGTCGCCGCCCGATGACCGTGTTGCGCGGGATGCGCCTGCTTCTCGCCGTGCTGGTAGCCGTTGCGGCGCTGACCCTCCCCGCAAACCGCGTCGCCGGGGCGGAGTACACGATGGTCACCGCCGCCACGTACGCCGTGGATCCGGCCGCGGCCAAGATTGCGATCACGGTCGAGATCGACTTCGCGAACACGTTCCAGGCGCCATCGGGCCAGGTGAGCATGTTCAAGGAGATCCGCCTCGCCATCCACGACCATGCCGCGGCGGTGGCCGCCCACGACGCCACGGGCGCGCTCAATGCGGCTGTCGCGGTCGCCAGCGGGGTGAACGTGGTCACCATCACCCTCCGCACCCCGGTCCAGTACAACCAGTCTGCCCACCTCACCCTGACCTACGAGCTGCACGCCGGCGACGACCCGACGATCCGGATCGGGGACCACCTGGTGACCTTCCCGGCCTGGGGGTTCGGCACGGCGAGCAGGGTCGTGATCACGATCCCGGCCGACTTCGAGGTCCGTGTCGACGGCGACACGCTCGAGGCGACGACCGAGGGCGACGTGACCACCCTCGACAGCGGCGCGATCGCCAGCCCGGTGGCGTGGCTGGCCCACATCGGTGCAACGCGGCAGCCCACGTACGACACGATTCAGCAGGCCGTTCCGCTCCAGGGCGGCACGGCCGACGTCCAGGTCCGGCACTGGACCGATGACCCCGAATGGGGCCAGGCGACGATGGACCTCCTCGTCGAGGCCCTTCCCCTGCTCGAACAGGCCTTTGGGCTGCCGTATCCAGCGCCCGGGCCGCTGGTGGTCACCGAATCGGTGAGCGGCGGCGGGCTCGGCCAGGAGCCGGCCGACGGCGAGCTGGCCATCGGCTTCGCGGAGCCACCGTTCACCCTGCTCCACCAGACGGCCCACGTGTGGGCGAATGACGCGCTCGCGTCGGACCGGTGGATCACCGAGGGTCTGGCGTCCTGGGCCGCCGCCCAGGCCGCGGCCGAGATGGAGGTCGCCCTCCCGTACGACCCGGCCAAGGTCACGACCGACAATGCGGCCCAGGCATTCCCGCTGGCCGAGTGGTCGGCCGAGGACCGATCGGCCGCCGCCGATGCCTGGGGCTACGCGGCGTCCTGGGCGGTGACCAACCAGGTGGTCGAGCTGATCGGTGCCGAGAACCTGCGCCTGGCGCTGCGTCGGATCGCCGCCGGGCTGGATGGGTACGACGCGGTGGCCGAGGTGCCCGACCCGACGTCGTCACCGGCGCCGGTGGACTCGCGTGCGCTACCTCGATCAGCTCGACGCGGTGTCCGATGCGGCGGTCGTGGAGGCGATTGCCCCCGCGGTCCTGGGCGACGGCAGCGCCGTGGAGCTCGCCGCCCGGACCGAGGCGCGGACCGCGCATGACGCCCTCCTCGTGCGCTCTGGTGGCTGGGGTGACCCCGATCCCGTCCGGGCGGCCATGGTCGAATGGCGCTTCGTGGACGCGATGGCCGAGATGGCGTCCGCGACCACGTGGCTCGACGCACGGGACGAGCTGTTGGCCGACATCGAGGCGGCGGGCCTGACACCACCGGAGCGCCTGATGACCGTCTACGTGACCGACGGCGGAGGCGCGGCGGCCCAGGCCGAGATTGCCGCCGAGGCAGCAGTGGTGGCGGCCTACAACGACGTGTCCGCGACGCTGGACGAGGGCCTCGGCCCGGTCGCCCGGATCGGGCTCATGATCGGGCCCAGCCCGGAAGAGCGGCTGGACACCGCAGCCGGCTACTTCGCCTCGGGCGACCTGCGCGCGGCGGCCGACGAGCTGGCGAGCCTGCACCAGGACATCGGCAATGCCACGGCCGCGGGACTGGTGCGGATCGTCGCCCTCGCGGCGGCGACCGGTGCGGTGATCGTGCTGATCTCGATCTGGCTTCGCCGACGGCGCCCACCCACCGACTACACTCCCGACCCATGACGCCGGAGGACGCGGTCGAGCGGTTCGCGGCCAGCGAAGAGGTGCTGACCGGGCAAACCGCGGACGTGTACTTCGAGCGGGCCCACGCCATTCTCCAGGCGGAGCACCTCGACCCGGTAGTGGTCATGGAGGTCTTCGCGCGCGACGAGGGCATCCTGTGTGGCGCGGCCGAGGTCCAGGCCTTTCTCCGTAAGGCGCTGGGTCCGGGCAACGGCCACGACCCCCAGCCGGTAGTGGACTCCCTATCCGATGGCGACCCGTTCGCGACCAAGGAGGTCGTGCTGCGGATCGAGGCGCGCTACTCGGCGTTCGGCCTGTACGAGACCGCGGTCCTGGGGACCCTGGCCCAGTGCTCCGGGTGGGCTACCGCGGCCCGGCACATCGTGGATGCGGCGGCGCCCATCCCGGTCATCGGCTTCGGGGCGCGCCACGTGCACCCCAGCGTGGCCGACCAGATGGACTACGCCAGCGTGGTCGGTGGCTGCATCGGGGCATCCACCCCGGCTGGCGCCCGGCTGGCCGGGCTGTCGCCCACCGGGACCATGCCCCACGCCCTGGTCCTCATCTTCGGAGACACCGTCCGGGCGGCCGAGGCGTTCGACCGCCACATCGACCCCGAGGTGCCGCGCATCGTCCTGGTGGACACCTTCAAGGACGAAGCGGAGGAGTCCCTGCGCGTGGCCGAGGCGCTCGGGGAGCGGCTGTGGGGCGTCCGCCTGGATACTCCCTCCGAGCGGGGGCGTGTTACCCCTGACCTCGTGAAGGAGGTCCGTGCCCGCCTCGACGACGCGGGCCACCGACACGTGAAGATCGTCGTCTCGGGTGGCATGGACGCCGATCGGATCGGTGTGTTCAAGGCTGCCGGCGCCCCGGTGGACTCATTCGCGGTGGGTTCGGCGATCTCCGACGCCAGCCCCATCGACTTCACCGGCGACCTCAAGGAGATCGACGGCAAGCCGATTGCCAAGCGCGGCCGCATTCCCGGACGCACCGAAAACCCCCGTCTCCAGCGGTTCGACCTCGCCGGCTGACCGGCCGGTCCCAGTCCCGGCGCGCCCTAGCGCCCGAGGCGACGCGCCAACCAGTAGATCCCGACCAGTGACTTCGCGTCGTTGATCGTGCCGTCGGCGACCGCGGCCAGGGCCTCGTCCAGCGTGATCCAGGTCGCCTCCAGCGCCTCGTCGTCGGGGCCGGTCACGCGGCGCTCGCGCAGGTCGGTGGCGAACCACAGGGTCAACAGCTCGGTACAGAACCCCGGCGCGGTCCAGAAGGCCGGGCCTGCCTCCCAGGTCCCGGCCGCCACGCCGCATTCCTCGGCCAGCTCGCGTTCGGCGGTCGTGCGTGGATCCTCGCCCGGATCGCGTGTCCCGGCCGGGATTTCCATCGTCACCCGCCCGGCCGCCTGGCGCCACTGGCGGACGACGGCCAGCCGCTCGCCGTTCCAGGCCAGGATGGCGACCGCGCCGGGGTGCTCCACGATCTCGCGGGTCGCCGCCCGCCCGCTGGCCATCGTCACCTCGTCCACCCGCACGTGGAGCAAACGGCCGTCGAACACGCGCCTGGAGCTGACGGTGCGCTCGTCCATCGGTCCATCTTCCATGGGTCGATCTTGCCATGCCCGCACACCAATGGGGCCGCTTCCGGCCCGCCCCGGTTCGACTGCTAGCATCGAACCCAGATGATCTCGGTCACAGGCCTCGAGCGTCGCTTTGGGCCCCTCACTGCCGTCCACGACCTGTCGTTCGAGGTGCCCGCGGGCACGATCTACGGCCTCTTGGGTCCCAATGGAGCGGGCAAGACGACCACGGTCCGCATCCTCGCCGGGCTCATCGCCCCCACCGCGGGGACGGTCCGGATCGGCGACCTGGGGCTGGGCGCGGACAACGCGGCCATCCGGGCCATGACCGGGATCCTGACCGAGAGCCCCGGCCTGCACGATCGCCTCACCGCGCGCCAGAACCTGGCCTATTACGGTCGCCTGTACGGCCTGACCGATGCGTCCCTGCGGGACGCGGTGTCGCGCTACCTCGAGGTGGTGGGCATGACCGATGCCGCCGACCGTCGGGTCGGCGGCTTCTCGAAGGGGATGCGCCAGCGCGTGGCCATCGCCCGGGCGCTGCTCCACGAACCGCGGGTCATCTATCTCGACGAACCAACCAGCGGCCTCGATCCCGAGGCTGCGAAGTCCATCCGCGATCTGATCGCCAGCCTGCGCGACGCGGGTCGCTCGATCATTCTGTGCACGCACAACCTGGACGAGGCCGAGCGGGTCAGCGACCGGATCGGCGTCCTGAACGGCAGCCTCCTGGCGGAGGGAACGCCCGACGAGCTGCGACGCCGCGCCCGCCCGGCGGCCACGCGGGTCACCCTGGACGGAGGGTCACAGTCGCCAGCCGACCTCGCCCAGGCGGTCGGCGGCCTGCCCTTCGTCCGCCATGCCAGCGCGCTCGGCGCCAGCCTGTGGGTGGAGCTGGACCAGCCGGCGCACGACACGCCGGAGCTCGTCCGCGAGCTCGTCACCCGCGGCGCGCGGGTCATGGCCATCTCGGAGGAGGTCGCGACCCTCGAGCAGGTGTACCTCGAGCTGGTGGGGGAGGAGCACCATGCGGATTGACCTGGTCCTGACCGTGTTCGGGAAGGAGTGGCGCGAGATCTCCTCGAACCGGCTCCTGCTCGGCGCGGTGGCGGCCCCAGCCATCATCTTTGCGGCGATTCCCACGGCGATCGTGGCCTTCATCCAGGTCAACGATCTCGACATGTCCCAACTGGGCCAGATCGAGTCGATGCTGTCCGCCTTCCCGGGCCTGCCACCCAAACTGGCGGCCCAGGGGTTCATCGTCACCAATTTCATGGCGTACTTCCTGCTCATCCCGGCCATGGTCCCCATTGCCATCGCCTCACAATCGGTCATCGGTGAGCGCCAGGCGCGCTCGCTCGAGCCGCAGCTCGCCACCCCTCTCGCCGTCTCGGAACTCCTGGCCGGCAAGGTCATCGCGGCCGCGCTACCGGCCGTGCTCGCGACCTGGATCGTGTGGGTGGCCTACGGCCTCATCAACGCGGCCATCGCCGACCCAAAGCTGCTGCGCATGGTCTTCAGTCCCCAATGGATCGTGGCCATGGCCAGCCTGGTGCCCCTGATCTGCATCCTGTCCGTTCTGCTGGGGGTGATCGTCAGCTCGCGCGTGAGCGACCCGCGGACTGCGCAGCAGTTCGGGGCCTTCGTCGTGCTCCCGATCATCGCCATCGCCGTGGCCCAGTTCCTCGGCGGTCAGGCGACCTTCACCATGCAGCAGGTGCTCATCGGCGACCTGGTGGTCATCGGTCTGATCGGGGCTCTCCTGGCCATCGGTTCGTGGGCATTCGATCGGGAGGAGATCCTCACCCGCCTCGGCTGACGCGAGGGCTGCTACTCGAAGATGCCCGAGCGGACAGTGGGCGGTGACGATGAAGTTCGGCACGTCCACGATCTCGCTGACCCGCAGGTCCACCGCCACGCTGCACAGCAGGTAGGCCTGGACCGGGTCGAGCCCGTGCTCGCGTCCGAGCCAGTCGATCATCCGCCGCAGGGCGCCGCGGGCCGCCTCCATGAGGTCGGGACCGATGCCATCGGTCGCGTACCGGCGCCCCTGGCGGAAGTCCGCCCAGGGATCGGATGCGGCCTCGAACTCGGGTCCGGTCAGGTGCAGGTCCTTGCGGACCGTCACGCGCACGGTGGCGCGCATGGGCGTCTCGATGGCCGTCCCGCACACCTCGCCGTCGCCCTGGGTGGCATGGCCATCTCCCATGGACAGTCGTGCCCCGGGCACGAACACGGGGAGATACAGGGTCGTCCCCGCCACCAGGTGGCGGGTGTCCATGTTGCCGCCATGGAGGTCCGGGGGAATCGTGGAGCGCGGCCCCGTCTCGGGCGCGACGCCCACCTCCCCGCAGAACGGAGCCAGTGGTACGCGGATGCCGGGCCAGAACTCCGCCCGATCGGCCCCGGCCGGGAGCGCGGTGACCTTGTAGGCCGGGTCCGGGAAGTCGTCGGCCAGCAGGCCAAAGCCCGGGATGGAGGCCGTCCAGCCCCAGTCGCCCGGGGAGAAGTCGAGCAGGTCGATCTGCAGCGTGTCCCCTGGCTCCGCGCCGCGGACCTCGACCGGCCCGTTCACCTGGTCAACCTGGTCGAAGACCAGGGTGGCGATGTCGCCCACCGTGGAGCTGGCGGTCAGCTGGCCATTCGAGGCATCGAGGCAGTCAAACTCGATCACTTCGCCCGAGGCCACGCTCGCCACGGGCGGGATGGCCGGGTCCCAGGCCAGGTGATTCTGCTCGCGGGTGACGTGCACGGTGGGGGTCGGCAGGGACATCGGTCCGGTCTCCAGCAGCTTGCCGGCCGATGGTACGCCGCCCCATTTCGGTCCCGGCGCGGTTCGGGCTACACTCCGGTCCCCGCGGTGGCCTTAGCTCAACTGGCAGAGCATCGGATTGTGGCTCCGAAGGTTACGGGTTCAAGCCCCGTAGGCCACCCCATCCGGCACACCTATGGTCCGGGGCAGTCCGGTGACGACTGGACTAGTGACGATGGCGATGGGCGCTTCCAGACTCTGAGCTCGTCCGCCACCCAGGCGGCGCGCTCCAGGGGTGCCCATCCGAATGCCCTCCGCGCCACGTGCGCCTCGGCGTCAACCAAACGTCCTCGCTCGCGCCACGACCCTGGCGGGCAGCGCGCTGCTCGCCGCCGCGGTCCTGTCAGGTGCTGGCGCCGCCCCGGTCAGCGGTTGGAACCAGGGCGCAGCCGAAGCGACGCTATGGCAGCTCCTGAACGGCGCACGGGCCAACAACGGCCTGAACGTGCTCATCCAGCACGGCACGCTGCTGTCCATCGCCCGCTGGCGCAGCCAGGACATGGTCCAGCGCAGCTACTTCAGCCATACGATCCTGGGGACCAGCTATCAGGTCTACCACTGGTATGACCTGAACGGGGTGGCGTACACCCTCGGTGGCGAGAACATCGCCTGGAACAACGGCTACTCCGATGCCGATTCCCCGATTGCCGCCCACAACGGCTTCATGGCCTCGCAGGGCCACCGCGACAATATTCTCCGGCCCGGCTTCACCCACGGGGCGGTCGGTGCCTATGGCGCCGACAACGTCTCGTTCCTGGGCTCCGTCCGCAGTCCGCGCGTCTACACCGAGCTCTTCCTCGCCACTTCCGGTGGTGGCGGTGGCGGTGGCGGCGGTGGCGGTGGCGGTGGCGGTGGCGGCGGTGGCGGTGGCGGCGGAGGCTACTACACGCCCGCGCCTCCTCCTCCCCTCCCGCCCCGGGTCGTCCCGGCGCCGGTCAAGCCCGTCTCGGCTCAGCCGATGACCGGAACAGGCCGCCTGGTCCACGCCACGGCGCTCGATCTGCCCAACCGCGCCTGGGCGGGTGCCGACACGCGTGGCGCGCCATCCGTGCCCACGACCACCGCCAGCCTCCGGGTCGACAGCGCCCGCCCCGCCGACCGCGGCGTGTTCGAAACGCTGCTCGGCTCTCTGATCGGGTTCCTGTTCGGCTGATCCCCGCGTCCGGGACCCGTCCCCGGCCGTATCCTGTCGCCCGATGACCGTCATCCTCGAGGCCCGCGACCTCGTCAAGAAGTACCCGGTCGGCGACGGCGAGGTCGAAGCCCTCCGTGGCGTGAGCCTCGCGGTCGAACGCGGCGAGTTCCTGGCGATCATGGGCGCATCGGGCTCGGGCAAGTCCACCCTCCTCCATCTCCTGGGCGGACTGGATCGGCCCAGCACCGGGCAGGTGGTCATCGATGGCGTGGACATCAGCACCCTGAACGACGAGCAGGCCACGCTCACCCGGCGCGACAAGACCGGGTTCGTGTTCCAGTTCTTCAACCTCATCCCGCTCCTCAGCGTGCGGGAAAACGTGGCTCTGCCCTTCCTGATTGGGGGCAGCTCGGCGGGTGAGCACACCGATCGCGTCAACGCTCTGCTCGAGATGGTTGCCCTGACCGGCAAGGCCGATAACGCCCCCGATCAGCTGTCAGCCGGCGAGCAGCAACGAGTCGCGCTCGCGCGCGCCCTGGCCACCGAGCCCGTGCTCCTGCTGGCCGATGAGCCGACCGGCAACCTCGACTACACGACCGGCGGCGAGATCCTCGACCTGCTATGGCGATCGTGCGTCCAGATGGGGCAGACGATCGTGCTCGTCACTCATGAGGCCCGCGCGGCGGCGTACGCGGACCGCGTGCTCGTCGTCCGCGACGGCGCCATCCTGGACGAGATCCCTCTCGGCCGACGACCCGACCACGACCCCGGGCAGCTGCTCGCCCGACTCGCCACCCTGGGCCTGTAAGGGGCGACCGCGGACCGTATGCGCCTGTCGGCCATCGCGTGGAGGAGCCTGACCGCCCGACCGGCGCGCACGCTGCTCACCGGGTTCGGGGTGGCGTTGGGCGTGGCGCTCGTGGCGGGAACGCTGCTCGCGGCCGACGCGGCGACGCGCGCCGTGTCCCACGCCGCGGAGGAGCTGTACGGGCAAGCGGACCTGCGGGTCCGCGCGTTCGACGCGGACGGGTTCAGCACCGAGTCGGTCGCCCAGATCAACGCGCTGCCGGGCGTGGCCATCGCCGCGCCCCTCGCCGAACGCCGGCTGACGCTCTCCACCCAGCCCGGACCGAACGAGGCGGTGTTCACCCTGGCCGCCATCGGGGTCGACCCGTCGGCCGAAACGGCCCTCGAGCGGCCCACGCTCGCGTCCGGGGCCCCGTTGAGCATCGACAATCCCAACGGCGCGCTGGTCGCGGCCAGCTGGGCGGCGGGATACGGACTGGGGATCGGCGATGAGCTGCTGCTGGACGGCGCGAAGCTCGACACGCCGCCCTTGACCATCGTCGGCCTGCTTGCCGACACCGGGGTGGGTGCCGAGAACGGGGGAGCGGTCATCCTCCTGAAGGGCGACACGCTGAATGCCGCGTTCGACCTTCCCTCGCCGGTGACGGCGGTGGACCTCGCGGTCGAGGAGGGCCGGATGGACGAGGTCCAGGCCGGGCTGGATCGGTCCCTGACCGAACCCTTCACCGTCGAGACCGTGGCCGACGCCGCGGCCGCGTTCGGGCGAGCCCAGGCCGGCTTCTCGGGGATCGCCTTCCTGCTGGGTCTGGTGGCGCTGAGCGCGGCGGCGTTCCTGGTCGCCAACACGCTGACCATGACCCTGACCGAGCGGACCCGCGAGATCGGGCTTCTCCGCGCCGCCGGGGCCACCGGGCGCCAGATTCGGGGCCTCGTCCTGCGTCAAGGGCTGGCCCTGGGTGTCGTGGGCTCGCTGCTCGGCCTGCCGCTGGGCATCGGGGTGGGGGCCATCCTGGTCAATGCCGTGGCGAGCCAGCGTGCGGCCCTCGTGACCGACCTGCGGCTGGACCCGCTGTCCCTGGCATTCGCGTTTGGCCTGGGACTGGCCGTGACGGTCGTCGCGGCGGCCGTGCCGGCGTTCGAGGCGGCCCGCGTCAGCCCGCTCGAGGCGCTTCGTCCCACCGGTCGGCCGAGCGGCCGGCTCTGGCGCCGCCTCCGCTGGGTCGTCCTGCTGGAGCTCGGGGTGGTAGCTGCCGGATTCCTCCTCTACCCGCTGGACCGCGGCGCCCCGCCGGTCGCGGCCACGCTCCTCGCGGTGGGGCTGCTGGTCGGTGGCGCCGTCGCCACCGGCTTCGCACTCGATCCCCTGGGTCGCCTGGTCGGCGCCCCGTTCGAGCGCCTGTTCGGGGCAACTGGCCTCCTTGGCCGGGCCAACCTGGGTCGGGACCGCGCGCGGACCGGGATGAGCGTCGCGGCCCTCACCATCGCCCTGGCTGCGGTGGTGACGCTCGCCACGACCGCCGCTTCGGCCCGTGGCACCGCCGATCGTTGGGTCGAGTCCATCCTGCCCGGCGGCCACGCGATCCGCTTGACCGTGCCCTCGTCCATGGACGCGCTCCAGCAGACCATTTCGGAGACGCCCGGCACCAAGGCGGCCACCCCGGTTCCCCAGTTCAACGTGGTGGCCACCGCCAACGGTGAGACGACCGAGGCAGCGGTGGCCGGGATCGATCCATCGGTCTGGCAGGACGCCGGCGCGCTGATCGTGAACGGCGACCGCCCGGCGGCCTTCGAAGCGCTCCGCAGCGGCGGAGCGGTCCTCGTCCCCGAGTCCTTCGCGAGCCGCACGGGCGTGGCCATGGGCGACGTCGTCCACCTGGCCATCCCCAGCGGTCCCGAGGGCGACTTCCGGATCGCGGGACTGCTGGCCTATTCGGTCCCCGGTCGGAACGGCGAAGGATCGCTCCTGATCAGCCTGCCCGACGCCCGTACCACGCTCGGCGCGGAGCTGGCCACGATGTGGGCCATGGTCCCGCAGGACCAGGTGGCCGACAGCACGTACGCCCAGTTCGTGTCCGAGAAGGCCACCCAGCTGGCGGGCGAGGCGCTCACCGCAGAGCAGCTTGCGGACCAGCTGGCCCGCTCGCTGGATCGGTTGCTCGGCCTGTTCGATGCGCTCGCGCTATTGGCGGTGGTCATCGGTGGCTTTGGGATCGTGAACACGCTCACCCTGGGCGTCGCCGAGCGCACGCGCGAGATCGCCGTCTTGCGCGCGCACGGCATGACCGTCGGCCAGGTGGAGGGCATGGTCGTCACCGAGGCCGCGATCATGGGCACGGTGGGCGGGATCATCGCGGCGGCGGCCGGCGTGGCGGTGACCGGGACTGCTGGTCACCCTGGCGCCGCGCGACTTCGCGGCCGGCCTGGTCGTCCCGTGGCCCATGGTGATCGCGGTCGTCCTGCTGGGCCTGGGGGTGGCATCGGTGGCCGGCCTGTATCCCGCCCGACTGGCCGGCAACCGCCCGGTCCTGGCCAGCCTGAAGCACTTCGAGTGAGGTCCACCTGACCGATGTGGAGGCCCGACCGATGACCGACATGGTTCTGGAAGGAACGCCGGGCCGCGAGCTGGTGGGTCGCCTGGCGAGGGGGACCGACCTCGTGGCCGAGATCGAGCGGATCTGCGCCGAACGAAACGTCAGTGCGGCATGGGTCAGCGTGATCGGTGCCGTCAGCCACGCTGCTTACGCGTACTACCACCAGACCGAGCATCGGTATCTCGAGATGGCGTCGGACACCCATCACGAGATCGTCGGGTTCATCGGCAACGTGAGCATGCGCGACGGCAAGCCGTTCCTCCACGCCCACGGGACGTTCTCCGACGAGCACGGCGCGTGCGTGGGCGGCCACCTCCTGCGCGGGATCACCGTCTTCGCCTCCGAGTTCACGATCCGCGAACTGACCGGGGTGGAGCTGGTCCGGACCTTCGACGAGGAGACCGGCCTGGCCCTGTGGTCGGAGTAGGGGACGCCATGCTCCAGCCCGAAAAGACCTGGTTGTTGATCGCGGACATCTCCGGCTACACCGGCTACCTCGCCTCGGTCGAGCTCGACCATGCGCAGGACATCCTGGCCGACCTGATCGGTACGGTCGTCACCGCCCTCCGACCGGGGTTCCGCCTCGCCAAGCTCGAGGGCGATGCGGCCTTCGTCGTGGCCCCCGCCGACACGCTCGACGGGTCGCTCCTGCTGGACACGATCGAGCGGTGCTACTTCGGATTCCGTCGCCGTCGCCGTGACGTCCGCCAGGCGACCTCGTGCGAATGCAACGCGTGCGTGCGCATCCCCGACCTCAACCTGAAATTCGTCGCCCACCAGGGCCTGGTCATCCGGCAGCGCGTGGCGGGGAGCGAGGAGCTGATCGGATCGGACGTGATCGTCGTCCATCGGCTGCTGAAGAACGGGGTGGCCGAGGAGCTGGGGATCGGCGCGTATGCCCTGTTCACCCAGGCCGCGACCGACGCGATGGGGATCGACCCAGCGGCGTTGGAGATGGCGCCGCTGGTGGAGACGTACGAGCACGTCGGCGAGGTCCAGACCTGGGTGGAGGACCTCGAGCGCCGCTGGCAGGACGAGGAGAACCGCCAGCGGGTGTACGTGTCGGCTGAGGACGCCGTGTCCGGGTCGTCCATCGCCACCGGCGCCGCTCCGCAGGTCGTGTGGGAGTTCCTGACCGTCCCCGGACGGCGGGCCGCCTGGCAGACCGGGGTGACCGAGGTCCTCCTGGTCGACAGCCCGGGCAACCGCCGCAGCGTGGGCGCGGCCATCCACTGCATGCACGGGGCCGACGCGATCGTCGAGGAGATCCTCGACTGGCGCCCGTACGACTACTGGAGCAACCGGACCACGATCAACACGCCCGAGGGACCGATGCGCATGCTCAACACGGTGGAGCTCGAGCCGACCAGCACCGGGACCACGGTCCACTTCCGCTATGCCGCGCCGAAGTCGGCCAAGGAGCGCGCCATCTTCATGAGCCGGGCGAGCGATGTACGAGGAGATCTTCCAGCAGAGCGCCGCGTCGTTCATGAGCCAGCTCGAGGCCGAGCTCGCCGAGCGTCAGACCAATGCCGTGACGGAGCCGGAGCTGCCGGCTCGGAAGGCGGATGGCATCCTGGCCGGCCTGGCGCCAGAGGCACCGGCGAGCACCGCCTAGGTCCGCCTATCCCTCGGCTGCAACGGCGGTCGGTGGACCATCGACCGGCGTCGGCGAATGGAGGAGCCACACGAGGGTGGTTCCGGTGATCAGGCCGGCCACCGCCGCTCCAAGGGCCCCGATCAGGTAGGCCATGACCGTGGGCCCGCCGATTGCGTCATCCACGGTACCGATGACGACCCAGCCCAGGGCCCAGCCGAGGGCGCTGGCCACGATCCACAGCTCGGCCCGGGAAACGTGGCGAACGAGCACGACCCATTGCGCGAATCCGGCCCCAATACCGATCACCAGGCCGCTCAGGACCAGGCCCACGAACCCGGTCTCCGTCTGAATGACGGCATCGGCCGCGAACTTGCCGATCGCGAAACCGAGGAGGCTCACCAGAATCCACAGCTTCGCGCCGCTGAAACGCTGCCGCAGGACCAACCATTGCGCGATGCCGATCGAAATTCCGATCACCGCGCCATCGGCTCTGAGCGATTGCAGGAACGACGCGAAGGCTTCGCAGATCGCAAAACCCACGAGCCACCCGAGAGTCGTGGCCAGGACCCAGCCCAGCCCAACTCCCCAGTCGGTCCGCGTGAGCGGCTGTCTGATCGCCGTCATGTGTGCCGTCCCTTCTCGTGCCGTCGTCGCCCATTCGCGGAGCTCAGGAGCCCACCGTACTCAGAGGCACTGCGGTCCGACTGCGGTCCGGACAGGTCCCGTCGGTTCGTCCAGCTCCCGATCACGGGGTAGGATGTCCGCCATTCCGCTCCCTGTGAGCGTGAACGAGCGCCGGTAGCTCAGTGGATAGAGCGGGTGGCTTCGGACCACCAGGCCGCGGGTTCGAATCCTGCCCGGCGCGCCATCTCACGAATGCACCACTTATCCACATTCGGGGTGCGAAAAACCTGTGCGCGCGATTTGGCCCCTGCTATATTCGGCGCCTGCCCATCCCGGTGGCTTTCGGGTTGTTGGGGAGGGCGGAATGGAGGCCCAAGACCGGCGGTAACACGTCGGCGGAGGGCTTCCGCCGGGCGCTAGTAGCGTAGGAAGCGGAATTAAGCACCCGCTCCACCGCGCGGCTGGCCCACCACCTCTGCCGGGTCGGATCCGCGGAGAGCCGAAAGGCTCCACCGGGCATTCGGCCGGGATGACCACAGGGTTGGAGGTCAAGCACGCGGGGGCAACAGCCGGGAACCGGCTCGCATCACTTTCGGGTGGTGTCAGCAAACCCGGTTGGGCTGGCCTACGGCTCTGGTTCGGCGGCGGGCGCGCCGTCGAGCGGCTCTCCAAGTCAGGAGTCGCCAAAGCAGTTCGGTACGGAACCCGTGGTGGCAGCCGGTCCCGCTTGGATCGGCCAACAGTGCGGAGGCTCCGCATCGGACGCGGCGTGCGGACGTCAGTTCGTTCGGGTCAAACCGAGCCGACGGGCGGCCGGTTAGGGGTCCAGGAACGCTTCGCAAGGAGCGGACCGGGACCCCTGCGTCGTTTCCAGGGCTTCTCCGGTGCGTCCGCCTTCAGTCCATGTGATACGGAACGTCGGCCACGATGGTGTTGCGTCGCCCGAAGAGTCGCAGCTTGAGTCGGAGGCTCGACTGGTTGTGGAGCAGGTTCTCCCACCAGTGGCGGGGGACGATCTCGGACAGGACGACCACCACCGGGCGCGACGGATCCAGGGCCTGCAGGGCGTCCATGTAGCGCAGCAGCGGACCCATGAGCGCCCGATACGGAGACTCGACCACGACGAGCTCCATGCCGTTGTTGAGCTGCGCCCATTCCTCGCGGAGTCGCGCCGCGGTGGCGGCGTCGTTCGTGACATGGACCGCGCTGGCCTCGGCGCTGAGCGTTCGAGCGAAGGCGAGCGCTCCGAGCGCTGGCCGGTCGATCCGCGCGATGGGGACGATGACGATCGGCTTCCGCGGCTCCCCGATGATCTGCCGATCGACCGCGGCGGGCGCAAGCGCGGCCTCGACGCGCCGGTAGTGCCGGCGGATGGCGACCATGAGGGCCATCAGGATCGGGATCAGAAGGACCACGATCCAGGCGCCGGAGAGGAACTTCGTGCTGACCACCACGACCGCGATGACCGCCGTCGTGGCGGCCCCGACACCGTTGATGATCAGCCCACTCCGCCACCTGGGCTCGCGGCGGCGCCACCAACGGACGACCATCCCCGACTGTGACAACGTGAACGCCAGGAACACGCCAAGGGTGTAGAGCGGGATGAGGGCCGTGACACTGGCGTCGAAGATGACGAGCAGCACGCTGGCCATCCCGGCCAGGGCGGCAATGCCGGTCGTGAATGCCAGCCGATCTCCTCGGAAGCCGAACTGACGGGGCATGAATCCGTCGCGCGCCAGGAACGACGACAGGCGCGGGAAATCGGCGAACGCGGTGTTCGCGGCCAGGGTGAGGACCAGCGCCGTCGCGATCTGGACGAGGACCAGGTACCACCCATCGCCGACCACCTGGCGCGTGATGATCGACAGAACGGTTTGCTGCTCGGTGGGATCGGGGACGACCTGGATGACGGCTGCGAGGTAGCTGATGCCCAGGAACAACGCCCCGAACAGGATGGCGGCCCAGGTCAGCGTGGTTCGCGCGTTCCGCCATTCCGGAGGCTTGAACGCAGGGACGCCGTCGGAGATGGCTTCGACACCGGTCAGTGCGGCCGAGCCGGAGCTGAAGGCGCGCAACACGAGGAAGACCGACAACACGGTGGCCGTCCCCGCCTGGGCCTCGGTCCAACCTGGCGGCGGGACAAAGGTCCCCAGGCTGCCGGTCGCCTCCTGGATCAGGCCCCAACCGATCACGCCGAAGATCGCGAACAGATACAGGTACGTGGGGGCCATGAAGATGGTCCCCGACTCACGAATACCGCGGAGATTTCCAACCGTCAGCAGCGCGACGATGATCAGCGCAATCGGCACGCGTTCGGGGTACAGGCTTGGGGCGAGCGAGGTGATGGCGGCCACGCCGGCGGAGACCGACACCGCCACCGTCAGCGTGTAGTCGATCAGCAGCGCGCCGCCGGCCAGCAGCCCAGCCCCGGTCCCCAGGTTGTCGCTGGCCACGATGTAGCTGCTCGCGCCATTGGGGTAGGCGCGGATCGTCTGTCGATAGCTGATCGCAACGATGATCAGCACGGCCACGATCGCGATCGTGATCGGAAGGGTGAGTGCAATGGCGCTCACCCCGGCCAGGATCAGGATCCGCATGATCTCTTCGGTGGCGTAGGCGCTCGAGCTGATGTTGTCGGAGCTGAAGACGGCCAGGGCCTTGACCTTGGTCAGCCGCTCGTGCTCCTCGTGCTCGGACGAGATCGGTCGCCCGAAAAGGAAGTTGCGTCCGTTCCGGAACAGGCGACCAAAGGTGGTCGCCGAGTCGATCGTCTTCTCCGAGGCGATGAGCTGGCCTTCATCGCCGTGCTCGAACTCCTCCTCGAAGGGACGGACGATCCGCACGTAGGCGTCGCCGGGCCGGGCGCCGATGCGGCGCTCGCGAACCTCGAGCATGGGGTCGACACGGTTGCCGCCCGGCTCGCCGGGCGGCTCAGGTGGTGGGCGATTCGTCATGTGCTGTCCACCGTATTACAGCACTCGGACGCTCAGGCGTGGCGAACGATCACCCCGGCGTCCGGATCCAGCTCGACGACCGAGGCGGTGCCGCCCCAGCCGCCCCCCCGGCTCGGTATGCGGCGACCAGGGACACTCGTCCCGCGTCTTCCAGACCGATGCGCGCGCTCCGCGCGCCCATGTTGACGAGCACGGTCAGCCGTTCACCGGGTACCTGCCGGTAGTAGCCCAGGATCCCGGGCGGCAGGCCGCGCAGCACGGCTCAGCGTTCCGGCGCGGAGGGCGGGGGACCCTCCCCGCAGGGCGATGAGCTGCCGGTACCACGAGAGCAGCGACACGGGGTCATCCCGTTGTGCGGCGACTTCTTGCCAGGTCATCGGTCCGCGGGATCCGTCGCGACCCACCCGGTCCAGCGCGCGGCCGGCGGGGGCGTCGATCATGCCGACCTCCTCCCCCTGGTACAGGCACACCACCCCGCGCATGGTGAGCAGGATCAAGGCCGCCGCTCGCGAGCGTTCGACGCCCCAGCGTGTCGCGTGACGCGACAGGTCGTGGTTCGACAACGCCCAGGCGGGCACGAGCGGGGGAGCGAGGTGCCGTTCCGCCGCGACCAGCGCCCGGCGGAAGGCGGCCGCATCCCACGGCGATTTCGCGAGCTGGTGGTCCAGGCCCGCGTGCAGGCGCGGGCCGCCGCGACCGGTAAGAGTCCTGGCCACGCGATCGGCCGGCGCGTACAGCTCACCGAGCAGCACCCGGTCGGGATACGCGTCGGTGACGGTCCGCAGCTCCCGCAGCGCGCCTCCGAGCCCCGGCTGGTTCCGCGTCCATCGCCGGCGGAGCCCGCCCGGCTCGGCGGACCACGGAGCCCGGACCCGGCCGGCGGGCGGGTTGTCCCGCAGCCACGCGTCCTTGATCAGGAACTCGATCGCATCCACCCGGAATCCGTCTACCCCGCGGTCGAGCCAGAAGCGCATGGCCTCGCCCATCGCCGCCCGGACGGCCGGGTTGCGCCAGTTGAGATCGGGCTGTTCGGCGTAGAACGAGTGCAGGTACGACTGACCGCTCGGATCCGCGGTCCAGGCCGACCCACCGAACTCGGATACCCAGTTGCTCGGTGGGCGACCGTCCGGGCGGGCATCGGCCCACAGGTACCAGTCGCGTTTGGGGCTGCCGGGCGTGGGCCGCGCCGCGACGAACCACGGGTGCCGGTCCGATGTATGGCCGGTCACCAGGTCGAGGAGCACGCGCACCCCGCGCTCGTGGCAGGCGGCCAGGAGCGCATCGAAATCGGCCAGCGAACCGAACTCCGGGGACACATCGGTGAAATCGGTGACGTCGTACCCGCCGTCCACGCCCCCATGCGGGTAGAACGGGGAGAGCCAGATGGCGTCCACGCCCAGCGCATCGGCGCCTCCGGAAAAGTGGTCGAGTCGGCGAACGACCCCGGGCAGGTCGCCCACCCCGTCGCCGTTGCCATCGGCAAAGGCGCGCGGGTAGACCTGGTAGACGACGGCCCCCTGAGCCCAGCTGGGGCTCACGCCTCGCGCATCTGCTCCGGCACGCCCCACACGATACCGGCCACGGCCGTCACGACGACGAGCGCTCCGGCGACGAGGTACATCGGCGTGGCCGCATCCACGTCGACCAGGACACCGGCCAGGGCCAGCGAGAGGGGCGACATGATGACCCCGCCCATCATGGCCAGGCTCATGACCCGGCCGATCATCGCCTCCGGCGTGCGCGCCTGGAGCCAGGCGATGATCCGGACGTTGACGAATCCAATGCCCAGGCCGATGACGGCGGCGATGAGCATCACCACCAGGACCGATGGCGCGAGGCCCACCAGGCCCAGGCCGATGCCCGTGCCGAAGGCCATGATCAGGGTGACCCACCCGAGCTCACGGACGCGGCCGATGCGAACCTGCCGCGATCGCGCCTGCCAGCGCGCCGGCACCGAAGGCCGCGAGCATGAAGCCAAAGCCGCTCGCCCCGGCGTCGAACCGGTTGTCGGCCAGCCAGGCCAGGCCAACCGTGATCGGTCCGTTGAACGCGAAGTTCATGGCCGCGGACAGGATGAGGAGCGAGCGAATGGCGGGGTCGCGCCAGGCGTAGGCCACGCCCGCCCCGATCGTCCGCAGCAGCCCGGGCTGCCCCTCGCCGCTGCCGGCCGGCCGGCGACCGCCCACGATGAGATAGAGGGCCAGGGAGGCCACCGCGAAGGAGGCCGCGTCCAGCCCGAATGCCCAGCCGGTTCCCACGGCCGCCACGAACACCCCGGCAATGGCCGGGCCGATGAGCCCGGTCAGCTGCTGGCTGCCCTGGGTCAGGCCGTTGGCGGCGGGGAGGTCCGACTCGTCCACGAGCATGGGGACGATCGTGCCCTGCGCGGGCCAGAAGAACGCGTCCACCGCTCCGAAGAAGAGCGCGAACGGGTACAGCATCCAGAATTCGACCGACCCGGTGATGACGAGAAGGGCGAGCGCCCCGACCACGAACATCCGTGCGGTGTTCGATACGAGCATCACGCTCCGTGGCGAGATCCGGTCCGCGAGCGCGCCGCCAACCAGGACGAGCACCATCCGCGGCAGGCCGGCCACCAGCAGGACGCTGCCAAGTGCCAGGCCCGAGCCGGTCAGCTCCAGGGCCAGCCAGGCGAGAGCCACGAAGTGGAACTGGTCGCCGATCAGCGAGATCGTTTCGCCGGTGAACAGGAGACGGAAGTCCCGCAGCCGGAGCGGGCGGAGCATCGATCCTGGCCCGGAGCGCGGGGGCGGCTGCATCGGTCGCCGCGGCCACGTCGGTGGGCCGGGCCACCTCGGCGGCGGCCGCATCGCTGGCCGTCTCCACGGCGGTCGCCTGACCGATGGTCTCGTCGCTCATCACTCGAGGCTGATCAGGACGGCGTCGCCGTCCGGGTCTTCGACGTCGATGATCGGACCGATGGCGCCGCCCTCCAGGGCGGCGCGGACGCGCGCGGCCTGCTCGCCGGCCAGGCCGGGAACCATGTTCAACGCAGTTTCGGCCACCGACAGCGGGACGCGGAGGTTGACCACGGTCCGGCCGTGCTCCTCGACCCGGATGCGCAGCTGTCGGGCGCCCGACCCGGGGGACTGCAGGACGGCAGGTGGCATGACCGTGGCCGGCGGGGGAGCGTGTCGTTCTGTCCGCTCGGTGAGGGCCGCCACGATGGGGACGGCTTCCTCGGGCTGCAGCTTGCCCTCGGCCACCAGGCGCAGGACGGTCGCCAGCTCGTCGTTCATCACGAGCCGCCCAGCCGCTTCATGGCCTCGTCCACGTCGATCTCGCCGCGCTCGAGTGCGCCGAGGACCGCGATTCGCTGGTCATCGGTGATGGGTGGGGCTGCTGGGGTGGGCGGTCGGCGTGGCCGGCGTGGCCGGCGTGGCTGGCGTGTGCAACCGCCGCGGTCGCGGACCGCGCCTGGCGGGACGGGACGACCGAGACGTCGCCCGACATGGAGTTGAACCCGACCGCTGTCCGGCCATCACCCACGATCAGGCGCCGGCGCTCGGCCGTCCCCTCGATCCGATGGGGAAGGGAGGAATGCACGTCGCTCGACAGGCCGCGCACCTCGACGGTGGCGCCGCCTCCAATGGCGAGCCGGCAGTCGCCGCTGACCGTGTCCACCACGTGGGAGCCGCCGATGGCGAGATCTCCGTCGATGGAGATGTCGCCGCTCACGCTCTGGGCGTGGATGCGCTCGAACCGCGGCGCCTCCGCCGACAGGTCGCCGGACACGTTGTTCATCCGGAGCGAGACCGAGCCCACGGCCCGGAGGGTCACGTCGCCGGACACCGAGTCGATGTCCACGTCGCCACCGCCCTCGACCAGGCGCAGATCGCCGGAAACCGATTGAAACCGCTGCTGACCAACGAATCCCGAGGCCTGGAGGTCGCCGCTCACCGTCCGGATCTCCAGACGGCATCCCGGCGGCGCTTCGACTTCGACGTCTCCCAGCTCCACGGTGTCCGCGCCGAAGAAGCGCGAAATCGCGCCGAACCCGCGATCCCCGTTGTTCCGTTCCGCCACCGACAACGCACCCGGCACGGCGTGAACCCGTAGGCCTAACTCGTTGAGGTACCGATTCGCTTCTTCGTCCGACCCGGCGTGGATCTCGAAGGTCGCACTGACCCGGACCGTATTCCCTGCTCGGGCGATGAGTCGTACGTCGGCCGAGGCGACCGACAGGTCGAAGCTCCCGTCTGGTCCGATCTCGTGCTCGATCTCCTGGGTGCGACCGTACGAGGGCATGTCAGTTCGATTCCTCGATCGCCCGGAGCGCGGTGGCAGCCGTGGCGGCATCGATCTCGCCTTTCGCCAGCTTCTCGAGGACGGCGCGTCGCCCGGCCGATGCCTGGGCATCGTCGGCGGCAGCCTGTTCGCTGGATTCCTCGATGTCGACCGGCACCTCGCCGTCCCCCAGGCCAAGTGCCTGGACGAGGGCTTCAACGCGGGCTCGGACGGTGGGGTAGGAGATCCCGAGCATGCGCTCCATCTCCTTGAGGTTGCCCCGCGAGCGGAGGAAGCTTTCCAGCAACGCCATCTGCTCGTGGCTCAGGCGGCCGAACCGGCCAACGCCGAACTCGCCCTCGATGGTCGTCCCGCAGCTGCTGCAGTGCAGGCGGCTGATCTCCAGCTCGCCGGCGCAGACAGGGCACGTGGCGATGACGTCGCGTGGTGCCATGTCTAGCGGCGGCCCGAGGCCTGGGTCTGGCGCGCGGTCTCGCGGTTGTGGACGCGGGTCGCAGGCTGGACGCTCTGGGTTGGGCGCTTCTGGCGGAGGCGGTCCTCGACGACCAGCTGCGCGTAATGGGTCCGGTAGTCCAACATCCCTGTCTCCCTATCTGAGTGAGTTGCTGCGGAGACAGTAATGCGTGCTTTCTATTCTGTCAAGTCCATTTTCTATTTTGGTATGTCGCCCATCAGATTACGGTGCGGCGGGGTCATTTCGATCGGGATCGATGCCCAACGCCACCTGCGCCGCGGTGACCTCTCCAGCGGTCGCCTCGCCGGTCTGCAGGAGCCCCGTCAGCGCGGCGTAGGCGATGTGCTCGGCGCTGACCTCGAAGTAGGTGCGCAGTGACTCCCGGGTGTCCGACCGCCCAAAGCCATCGGTTCCCAGGACGATGTACGGGCGCTGGATCCAACGCGCGACGAGGTCCGGCACGGCCCGCACGTAGTCGGTGGCGGCGACCACCGGCCCCGGGGCGTCGGCCAGGGCGCGGACCACGTACGGCAGGTGTCGGTCTTCCTCGGGATGCAGGCGGTTGTGGCGCTCTGCGCGCAGGGCGTCGGCCCGCAGCTGCTGGAACGAGGTCGCGCTCCACACGTCGGCGGCCACGTTGAACTGCTCGGCCAGCAGGTCCGCGGCCCGCAGCGCCTGGTGGAGGATCGACCCCGAGGCCAGGATCTGGACGGGGCGTCCATCCCCGCTCGCCGGCCGACATCGGTACAGGCCGCGCAGGATGCCCTTGGCGACCCCTTCGGGCAGGGCCGGCTGGTGCCAGTTCTCGTTGTACAGGGTGATGTAGTAGAAGATGTCCTCGCCCTTCTGCCACATCCGCTTGATGCCGTCGCGGACGATGACCCCCAGCTCGTACGCGAAGGCCGGGTCGTAGGCCATCAGGTTGGGGATGGCGTTCGCGTACAGGTGGCTCTGGCCGTCGTCGTGCTGGAGGCCCTCCCCGGTGAGCGTGGTGCGGCCCGCGGTCGCCCCCATCAGGAACCCCCGGCCGCGGGCGTCCCCGAAGGCCCACGCCTGGTCACCGGTCCGCTGCAGCCCGAACATCGAGTAGAAGACGTAGAACGGGATCATGGGCTGGCCGTGGACGGCATAGGCGGTGCCCGCCGCCGTGAACGACGCCATGGATCCGGCCTCGGTGATCCCTTCCTCGAGGATCTGGCCGTCGGTCGCCTCGCGGTACGACAGGAGCAGCTCCCGGTCGACCGAGGCATAGCGTTGGCCGAGCGGGTTGTAGATCCCGATCTCCTTGAACAGCGGGTCCATGCCGAAGGTGCGCGCCTCGTCGGGGATGATCGGGACCACCCGGCGGCCGAGCTCGGGGTCGCGGACGAGGTTGCGCAGCAGCCGACCGAAGGCCATCGTCGTGGAGGCGGCCAGGTCGGACCCCGAGAACACGTCGGCGAACACCGCCTCGCCCGGCTCGGCGAGCGGCTCGGTCGACGGCTTGCGGCGCGGGATCAGCCCGCCGAGCACCTTCCGCCGTTCGAGCATGTAGCGGATCTCCGGGCTGTCGGCGCCGGGGTGGTAGTACGGCGCCTCGGCCAGCTGGTCGTCGGGAATGGGCAGCTCGAGGCGGTCCCGGAAGATCCGCAGCTCGTCCACGGTGAGCTTCTTGGCCTGGTGGGTGACGTTGCGAGCCTCGATCCCGGGGCCCAGCGTCCAGCCCTTCACGGTCTTGGCCAGGATCACGACCGGCGCCCCCTCGTGCTGGGTGGCGTAGGTGTACGCGGCAAACAGCTTGCGGTAGTCGTGGCCGCCGCGGCGTAGCGCCGCGAGCTCGGCATCGGTCTTGTCGGCGACCATGGCCGCCAAGCGGGGGTCGGGACCGAAGAAGTGCTCGCGCACGTACGCGCCGTCGGCCACGGACAGGGTCTGGTAGTCCCCGTCCAGGGTCTCGGTCATCTTGTTGAGGAGCACCCCATCGGTGTCATGCTCCAGCAGGGTGTCCCATTCGCGGGCCCAGATGACCTTGATCACGTGCCAGCCCGCGCCACGGAACACCGATTCGAGCTCCTGGATGATCTTGCCGTTGCCCCGGACCGGGCCGTCCAGGCGCTGGAGGTTGCAGTTCACGACGAAGATCAGGTTGTCCAGTCCTTCGCGGGCGGCCAGGCTCAGCCCGGCCAGCGCCTCGGGCTCGTCCATCTCGCCGTCACCCACGAAGCTCCACACCCGGGTCTGCGAGGTGTCCGCGATCCCGCGCGCGGCCAGGTATCGGTTGAAGCGCGCCTGGTAGATGGCCGCGAGGGGACCGAGGCCCATGGACACGGTGGGGAACTGCCAGAAGTCGGGCATCGTTCGCGGGTGCGGGTAGGACGGGAGGCCGTCCGGCGTCAGCGCTTCGCGACGGAAGTGGTCGAGCTGGTCGGCCGACAGACGGCCCTCGAGGAAGGCGCGGGCATAGATGCCCGGCGCGGCGTGACCCTGGAAGTAGACGAGGTCACCCGGGCCGTTGTCCCAACCGCGGAAGAAGTGGTTGAAGCCCACCTCGTACAGGCTGGCGGCCGAGGCGTAGGTGGAGAGATGGCCACCGATGCCTTCGAACCGCGTGTTGGCGCGGAGGACCATGGTCAGCGCGTTCCACCGGATCATGCGGCGGATGCGCAGCTCCATCGCCTCGTCCCCGGGGAAGGCGGGCTCCTGCTCGGGCGAGATCGTGTTGACGTAGCGGGTCTGGGTCAGTGGCGGGATGCCGACCTGGAGCTGGCGCGCCCGCTTGAGCAGGCGGAACAGGATGAAGCGCGCCCGCTCGGGCCCCGCCTGCTCGACCACCGCGTCGAGCGAGTCGAGCCATTCCTCGGTCTCGGTGGGGTCGGCGTCCGGGAGCTGGTGCTTGAACTGGTCGAAGACGTCGTGCACGACCTCCGCATCCTACCGGCAGATAGACTTGGCCACCTCATGTCACGCGCCGAGCGCCGCCAGTACCAGCGAATGATGAAGGGGCAGGATCCGAACGCTCCGCGGACGCCGCCGGGCGGCACCAAACCGCCCAAGCGCAAGGCCACGCCCGCAGCGCGGGACTGGTCGTTCACGCGTCGCTTCTGGGTCCGCAGCGGGTTGGCGGCCGCGGCGGTCGGGATCGTCGGGCTGTCGGTGGCGTGGCCGTCCGGTGCGGAGCGGGCGCTCGTGATCGGTGCGGCCCTGACGGCGGGCCTCTTCGGCATCCTGGTTGCGGTCCGCTGGTACCTGAAACGCTCGGCCGAGCGTTCGGCGGCCGGAGCCGCTGCCCGCTGATCGCGGGCGGCTGATCGCGGGCCGCTGATGGACGCTTCTGCGGCGCTCGCCCTGGGCGCAGCGCTGGTTCTGGGCTATCTCCTGGGTGCGATCCCGTTCGGGGTGATCATCGCGCGCCTGGTCGGAGGGAAGGACCCGCGGACCCTCGGGTCGCAGCGGACCGGGGCCACGAACACGGTCCGGGCCCTGGGCCTGGGCTGGGGCGTGCTGGTGGGCATCCTGGACGTGGCCAAGGGGCTGGTGGCCGCCGGCGCAGGGGCGGCCATTGGGATCGCGGTGGGCTTGCCGCCCGAATGGGTGGCCGCCGGTGGCTGCGTGGCGGCGGTAACCGGACACATCAAGTCGGTCTTCATCGGGTTCCGCGGCGGTCGCGGCGTGGCCACCGCCGCCGGCGGATTCCTGATCCTGGTGCCCGCCGCCCTGCTGATCATCATCCCGATCATCGGTCTGGTCCTGGCCGTGACCCGCTATGTCTCGCTGGCGTCGATCGTCGGTGCCATCAGCGCGCCGGTCGTGGTCGCCGGGCTGGCCTGGGGCGGGTACGCCTCGGGCGCGGACATCGCCTACTCGGCGTTGGTGGGGCTCCTCATCGTGTTCGCGCACTGGGACAACATCGGTCGCCTCCGGGCCGGGACCGAGCGGCGGATCGGAACCGCGCGCGGCCACCACCCGTCCGACCCGGTCGCCTGAGCGCGGCGTGTCCCGCCTGACCCTCCCGAACCTGCTCGGCCTGTTCCGGCTGGCGGCCACGCCCGTGCTCGTGGCCCTGATCCTGTGGCCCTTCCCCGGCGCGGGCTTTGTGGCCTTCGCCCTGTACGTCCCGGCGGCCTTGTCCGACTTCGTCGACGGGCGGATCGCGCGGGCGCGCAACCAGGTCACGACCTTTGGCGTGTTCCTGGACCTGACCGCGGACAAGGTGCTGGTGGCGGGCGTGCTCATTGCGCTTACCCAGACCGATCTGGTGCCCGCCTGGCTGGTGATCGTGATCCTCATCCGCGAGCTGGTGGTGGGCGGCGTTCGCCAGGTGGCCGCAAACGAGCAGATCGTCGTCGGCTCGCAGCTGCTGGGCAAGGCGAAGACGGTGGTCACCATGATCGCGATGGCCGTGCTCCTGCTCGCGTTCGACGCTCAGACCGGAGGCCCGATGGCCGCAACGGACCTGGGGCCGGCATTGGCCACGAGTGGCGCGTGGCTGCTGTTCGCCGGGATGGTCCTGGCTGTCGTGTCGGGCCTGGACTACCTCCGCGCCGCGTGGCCCATCCTGGCCGGCGAGGACCCGCCCGCTACTTGACGAGCTTGGTGGCGAGCCGCCGCCGGGCGATGACCATGGCCACCGAGCCGAACACCGCCAGGTACGCCACGTGGATGAGCATCGTCCAGCCAACCACGCCGGTGGTCAGCCCGCGGAGCAGCTCGATCGCGTGGTACAGGGGCGTGGCCTGGACCGCGATCTGGAGCCACTGCGGATAGATGCTGATCGGGAAGAACGTGCCGCTGAACAGGAACATGGGCATGATCACCAGCCCGAACGGCAGGTCGAAGTCCTGGACGGTGCGCAGGAACGTGGTCGTGGCCAGGCCCGCGGCACAGAACGCCAGGGAGCAGAACAGGGTCGCCGGCAGGGCGAGGATGGCCCACGGGCTGATGAGCAGGCCCAGCAGGAGCATGACGGCCACGAACGCGACGGCGTAGATGGTGGCCCGGATCATGGCCCACATCAGCTCGCCCAGGGCGATGTCGTTGATGCCCAGCGGCGTGACCAGGATGGCGTCGTAGACCTTCTCGAAGTTCAGCTTGAAGAAGACGTTGAAGATCGTCTCGCTGATGGCCCCGTTCATCGTCGACTGGGCGAGCAGGGCCGGGGCCACGAAGGCCGCGTAGGCCACCACCCGGCCATCGGTCAGGGTCACGTCGCCGACGATCGTCCCCAGGCCGTAGCCGATCCCCAGCAGGTAGAACACCGGCTCGAAGAAGCCGGAGAAGATGACGATCCAGCCGTGGCGGTAGACCAGCATGTTGCGCTGGACCAGGCGGCGCGCTCGCAGGAAGGTCCCCAGCGCGGCGGGGTACGGGGCAGGCGCCCGGGACGGGCGGACGATGACGGCCATTCGCTACTTCACCATCCGGCGGAACAGGAGCCGGTAGGCGAGGTACGCGGCGACCGAGCCGAAGATCAGCAGGTATCCAAGGTGAATGGGCCAGTTGGCCAGCTCGGGTGTCTGGAGGACGAGGCCGCGGATGAGCGCCACGCCGTGGTACAGGGGCGTCAGGGCGGCGACGACGTGAAGGAAGTCCGGCAGGCGGTCAACCGGGAAGAACGTGCCGCTGAACAGGAACAGCGGGTTGATCACGAAGCGGAACAGCGCGGCAAAGCCGCTGTCGTTCTTCTGGGTGGCGGTGAAGGCCATGATCGCGCAGAAGAAGCACAGGCCGGTCAGGATGGCGGCCGGGGCCCCGAGCAGGGCGAGGGGCGAGGTGGGTATCCCGAAGATGGTCAATACGATCAGGAACGCGATCGAGATGGTCGTCAGGCGGACCACCATCCAGCCCATTTCGCCCAGGACCAGGTCGCGGACCGATAACGGCGCGGCCAGCATGGCCTCGTAGTTCCGCCGCCAGCTGATCTTGCCCATGATCGGGAAGGTGGCTTCGAAGGTGGCAGTCTGCATGCAGGTCGCCGCCAGCAGGCCCGGGCCGAGGAACTGGAGGTAGGTGACGCCCCCGAGGGCCGAGGTGTCCTGGGCGGCGATGAAGCTGCCCAGCCCCACGCCCAGCGCCCCGAGGTACAGGAGCGGGGTCAGGAACGACCCGAACACGCTCCCGCGCCACGTCCGGCGATAGACCCACAGGTTGCGCTGGGTGACCCGCAGCGCGGTCATCGGGCCGGGCTCATCGGTCCGTCATTCGATCAGGGTGCGGCCGGTGAGCCGGAGGAACACGTCCTCCAGCGTGGAACGGCGGACGAGGGCCGACTCGATCGGTATCTGGCGGGCATGGACGTGCTCGAGGGTCTGCTCGCCATCGGCGGCATACAGGAGGATCCGGTCGGGCAGTTCCTCAACGCGCTCGGCGAGGTCGTCCAGGCGGCCGTTCAGTCCCTCGCGATTGGCATCGGTCAGGCGCAGCTCGAGCACCTCGCGGGTCGAGTACTGCTCGATGAGCTGGCGGGGCGACCCCTCGGCCACGATCTTGGCGTGGTCCATGACGACCAGCCGGTCGCACAGCTGCTCGGCCTCGTCCATGTAGTGGGTCGTGATGACCAGCGTCACGCCCGCGGCTCTTGAGCCGGTACAGGCGGTCCCAGACCAGGTGGCGGGCCTGCGGGTCGAGGCCGGTGGTCGGTTCGTCCAGGAGGAGCAGGTCCGGCTCGTTGATCAGCGCGCGGGCGATGGTCAGGCGCCGCTTCATGCCTCCCGAGAGCGGCTCCACCTGGTCCCCGGCCCGCTCCGTGAGCTGCACGAAGTCCAGCAGCTCGTCTGCACGGCGGCGCGCCTCGGGGCCTGGAATGTCGAAGTAGCGCGCGTACATGAGCAGGTTCTCGAGGACCGTCAGCTCGGCGTCGAGGTTGTCGATCTGCGGGACGACGCCCAGCCGGGCCTTGATCTTCGTTCCCTCACGGCCGGGGTCCATCCCGACCACGGTCAGCGTCCCATCGGTCACCGGGCTGGTGCACGAGATCATGCGCATGGTCGAGGTCTTGCCCGCCCCGTTGGGCCCGAGGAAGCCGAACGCCTCGCCCACGTGGACGTCGAAGTCCACGCCGTTCACGGCGGTCAGGTCGCCGAACCGCTTGGTCAGGCCGCGGGCATGGATGAGGACATCGGTCGAGACGGTCATGAGGGCCGTTGATTGTACCGATGCCGCCCGAAGGGGCGGTGCTAGGCTCGGACCGATGGCGAACGGTGCCGGCGAGTTCCTGCTGGACGGTCGGTCGCAGGCCTATGAGCCGGGCGACACGGTGGCCATGGCCATCGTTCGGGCCGGCGCGCATCCGCGCGCCGGGGGGACGCTGTGCCTGGCCGGGGACTGCGGCAACTGCGTCGCGGAGGTCGACGGGATCGCCTACGTCCGCACCTGCCAGACCGATGCCGGTCCGGGCCTGAACGTCGAGCGCCACCCCGCGAGTGGCGCACCGGCGTGGCACGCCGAGCCTCCGCCACGCGAGGAGCCGGAGGTGCACCACCTCGAGGCTGACCTGGTCGTCATCGGCGGTGGACGCTCTGGTCGGGAGGCGGCCGCCGAAGCGGAGGGGGCCGGTCGGGCGGTCACGGTTCTGGACGCGAGCGCCGGTGACGAGGTCGTGGCCGTCTACGCGGGGCCGACGATCATCGTCCGGCGGGCGAAAGGGATGCTCCACGTCAAGGCGCGCGAGGTGGTGGTCGCCACCGGTGCCGCCGAGGTCCAGCCGGCATGCCCGGGCAACACGCTTCCCGGCCTCCTGACGGCGCGCGCGGCGGCCCGGCTCCACGCCGCGGGCGTCTCCCTGGGGAACGCGGTTTCGGTGGGGGAGCCGCCCCCCGGCGTGGCGGCCACCCGCGTCGACGGGACGCTGATCCGGATCGAGGGCATGGACCACGTGACCGCGGTCGTCACCGCCAACGCGGACGGCGTGGAGGTCACCTCGCCGTGCGACACGCTGATCCTGAACCTGGGTCGTGCGCCACGTGACGTCCTGGCCCGCATGGCGGACGACCTGCCGGTCCGGGTCGTGGGATCAGCCGCGGAGGCGTTCCCGCTCCCGCCCGCACCGACGGCCGGGGTGGTGTGCCTGTGCGTGGGCACCACCGTCGAGGACCTCGAGACGGTATGGGATCGCGGATTTCGCGAGCTGGAGCTCATCAAGCGCGCCAGCCTGATCGGGACGGGCACCTGCCAGGGAAGCGCCTGCGTTCCGCACCTGCGGGCCTGGATTGCGGCCCGGACCGGCGAAACCCCGCCGCCCTTCACGGCGCGACCCGCGTCCCGCCAGATCACGCTGGGCGAGGCCGCGGCCGACGTCCACATCGACGCGTTCCGTCGCACGGCGCTCCACGAGGAGCACGTGTCCGCCGGGGCGCAGATGGATCGGTTCGGTGGATGGTGGCGACCCTGGAACTACGGCGACCACCTGGCGGAGTACCGCGCCGTCCGTGAATCGGTCTCCATCGGTGACGTCTCGACCCTGGGCAAGTTCATCGTGGACGGCCCGGATGCCGAGGCCTTCCTCCAGCGCCTGTACCCGACCGATGTCTCGACCATTCGCGCGGGCCGCTCGCGCTACGCCCTGCTGCTCAACGAGCGCGGCCACGTCATCGACGACGGGATGATCTGCCGCGAGTCCGAGTCGCGGTTCGTCCTGACCTTCACGACCGGTGGGGCGGGCAATGCCGAGATGTGGATCCGTGACTGGATCGAGACCTGGGGGATGGACGTTCTGCTCCTGGACCGCACGATGTCGCTCGGCGCGATCAACGTCACCGGCCCGCGCGCCGCGGAGCTGCTGGCACGCGCCGGCCTGACGGATCCGCCGAAGTTCCTCCAGCACGTGCGGATGGAGTTGGCCGGGATGCCGTGCCATGTCATGCGGTCTGAGCTTCACCGGGGAGTCCTCGTTCGAGATCCATCACCCGGTTGATCGGTCCGCCGAGCTGTGGCGCGCTCTCTTGGCGCTCGGCGAGGACATGGGCATTCGGCCGCACGGTCTCCAGGCCCTGTTCGCGCTCCGCCTCGAGAAGGGCCACGTGATCATCGGCATGGACACCGAGCTGGACACCACCGCCCGCCGGCTGGGCATGGACTGGGCGGTGAACATGGAGAAGGGCGACTTCAATGGTCGCGATGCGCTGGCGCGCCTGACCGATGTGCCCGATCACCGCCGCCTGCTGGGCTTCACGATGGCCGGCCCCGCCCCCACCGAGGGCAGCCCCATCTGGTCCGAGGGCGACGTCGTCGGCCACGTGACGTCCACGTTCGCGTCGCCCACGCTCGGCCGGGCGGTGATGCTCGGCTGGTTGAAGCGCAGTCCGTTCCCCGGGGAGGTGGAGATCGACGGTCGTGCGGCGGTCGTCACCCCCACGCCCTTCTATGACCCGGAGGGCGCCCGTGCGCGCGCCTGAACTGATCTCGGGGCTCCGGGTGGTAGCCGCTCCGGCGGAGCTCGACGCCATGACCTGGGCGGACGATACGGTGGTCCTGAGGCTCGCGCCCGACGACCTGCTCGTCGTGGGAGCGGCGGTAGGGGCCGCGCAGCCGGAGAGCGCCATCGTCGACGAGGAACATGGATTCGTCGGGTGGTGGCTGACGCCCGAGGAGCTGGCAGAGGTCGCCCACCACGTCGAGTGGGCATTACCCGACGCTCGCCCTGCCGTCGCCCAGGGCCTGGTCGCCGGGGTCCCAGCGCGACTCTGGTTTGGCACGGATCGGACCCTCCTCCTCTGCCATCGGGCGTACGCCCACGAGCTGATCGAGCGGCTGGCATGAACGAGTTCGTCGAGACCCTTCTGGACCTGCCCTGGCACGAGCCCAAGCGCTCGTACGACGTCGTGATCGTGGGCGGTGGCGGGCATGGCCTGGCCACCGCGTACTACCTCGCCACCCGTCACGGCATCACGAACGTGGCAGTGGTGGAGGCCGACTACATCGGTTCGGGCAACTCCGGGCGGAACACGACCATCATTCGGGCCAACTATGGCATCGCCGAATCGGTGCGCTTCTACGAGCGCAGCCTCGAGCTGTACGCGACGCTCGAAGAGGAGACCGAATGCTGGATCATGCACTCGACCAAGGGCCTGCTCTGGCTGGCCCATACCGAGGCGGGGATGCGCGCCGAGCGAGCCCGAGCGCTCCTGAACCAGGCGTGCGGGGCGCAGACCGAGATGGTCACGCCCGAGGAGGCGAAGCGGCTCTGTCCGCAGCTGGATCTCACGGGCGGGGGCCGCTACCCGGTCCTCGGCGCCTCGTACCACCCCGGAGCGGCGACCGCCCGCCACGACCGGGTGGTCTGGGCCTACGCCCAGGGCGCGCTGCGGCGCGGGACGCACATCCTCCAGCACACCCCGGTTACAGGGCTGTTACGGGACGGTGACCGCGTCGTGGGCGTGGAGACTCCCTCTGGACCGATCTCCGCGGGCGTCGTCATGAGCGCCGTGGGGGGCTGGGCGACCTCGCTCGCCGCCATGGCCGATGTCCGTCTCCCGATCCGGACCCATCCGCTCCAGGCGCTCGTCACGAATGCGTACGCGCAGGGCCTGGGACCGATCGTCAGCGACTCCGAGCTGCTGTGCTACGTCTCGCAGACGGCGCGCGGCCAGATGCTCATGGGCGCCGAATTCGACTCCCAGCCCAGCTACTCGCGGGCATCGTCATTCGAGTTCCTGCAGAGCGTTGCCAGCAAGGTGACCCACATCCTGCCGTTCCTGCGCGACCTGCGTGTTCTGCGCCAGTGGACCGGGATCTGCGACATCTCCCCGGACTACTCGCCGATCATGGGATCGACCGGCAGGGACGGCTTCTTGATCACGACCGGCTGGGGGACGTGGGGCTTCAAGGCCATCCCGGCCGGCGGCGAGGCGATGGCCGAGCTGATCGCGACCGATGCCATGCCGTCCCTCATTGCGTCGTTCGGGCTGGAGCGGTTCGCCGCGGACCAGGCCATGGCGGACCAGGGATCGGCGGGAACGCGCTGATGCTGTGGATTCCGTGCCCGCACTGCGGGGAACGCCCGGTGACCGAGTTTCGATACGGAGGCGAGCTCCCCCACGTGCCGGACCACCTGACCGATCCGGTCGAGCGCAACCTCGACTACGTCTGGATGTTCGACAACGTTGCCGGTATCGCCACCGAGCGCTGGTTCCATGCCGGCGGCTGCCGCCGTTGGCTGACGCTTCGCCGCGACACCCGGACCGACACGGTCGTCGCATGACAGATGGGGCGCCGTTCCCGACGCCCGACATGGCGCTCACCCACATCCTGGTCGTAGCCGACCCAGCGGCTTCGAAGCGCTGGTACCTCGACGTCCTCGGTGCCGAGCTGCACAGCGAGTACGGGTCCTCGGTCGTCCTTCGCTTCGCCGGTGCATGGCTCCTGCTTGTCGAGGGTGGACCGCCCACCGCTGACAAGCCGACTCTTACCTTCGCGGCGCCAGACGAACCCGACCGCGTGGATCACTCCTTCACAATCCGCGTCCAGGACTGCCAGGCGTCATACGAGACCCTCACCGCCCGCGGGGCCGCGTTCCTGACTCCGCCGCACGATTGGGGCGGCGAGATCCGCTGCTTCTTCCGCGACCCCGACGGTCACCTTTTCGAGATCAGCGAGCGGCGGGGCTAGTCAGCCTCCCAGGTCTCTCCCGGTTCGAGGGCGACGACCTCCGCATCGGATGCCTCGGCGAGCTCGGCCGGCGTGCCGGCCAGGATCGGAAAGGTCCCGTAGTGGACGGGGATCACGGTCCGGGCGCCGACCAGGGCCACCGCGCGGGCCGCGTCGGCCGGGCCCATCGTGTAGTGACCGCCGATGGGCATCACCGTGATCGTGGGGGTCCAGCGCTCGCGAACGAGCGTCATGTCCCCGAAGACATCGGTATCGCCCGAGTGGTAGACGACGGTGCCGTCCTCGAATCGGATGACCCAGCCCCAGCAGCCCACCTCGCGGGTCGTCGCCCCGCCGCCGGTCAGAGTCACCGCCCCGGTGTGGTCGGCGTGGACCATGGTGAAGCCGATGCCCGCCGCCTCGAACGTGCCACCCTTGTTCATGCCCACGGCCTCGATGCCTTTCTCCCCCAGGTACAGGCTCAGCTCGTGGGAGCCGATGACCGTGGCGCCGTCACGCGCCAGGTCTACGACATCAATCGCGTCGTCCCCGACATGGTCGAAGTGGCCGTGGGTGGGCGCCACGACATCGACCTGCCATGGCTCCGGCGGCGCGACGTAGGTCGGCGCGCCGCTCCATCGGTCCACCCAGACCCATTTGTCGCCGGGCGACTGATACAGGACGCCACCGTGGCCGAGCCGGGTGATTCTCAAGCGAGACATCGGTCATCCTCCTGTCTGGGCAGACTTCAGCTGCGCCTGGAGGCGCGGAATCGCTCGATCGACCATCCGTCCGTACACCGAGCCGAACACCCGACCTCGCGCCGATCGACCCGCGCCGTCCTCCGAGACGGTCCAGATCATGCGGGTTCGGGTCCCGTCCGGTGCGAAGCGATGGTCGTACCTGATCGTCAGCCCCATGACCGCGCCGACCCATTCCCAGCGCGCTCCGTCGTCGAACGACGAAACGTGGAATCCGCTCCGGCCCACCGGTCGGAAGGACAAGGTGCCGGTGCTCGTCGGGCCGATCGGTCCAGGCGGGGTGACGCTCACCTCGCGAAGGTGGGGGGCCCAATCGGGCCACGAGGCCACGTCGGCAAAGCTTCGCCAGGCGGTGTCGGGTGGGGCATCAACCGTGAACTCGCGGCGCAGCAGTTCAACGGCCACGCGGCGAGTCTATCAGCCGGGAATGACGAGCCGACCGCTGGCCGCAACGCGCTCCAGCCAGGACGATTCGTGACCGATGGTGGTCTCCGGCCCGTGGCCGGGCAGGACGCGGGTATCGGGCGGGATCTCGCGCACGAGGCGGGTCAGCGAGGCGACCATCTGTTCGTCGTCCCCGCCCGCCAGGTCGGTCCGGCCGTACGAGCGCAGGAACAGGACGTCGCCCGCCAGGAGCAGGCCGCGGTCCGGTTCGTAGAGGCACACCGATCCCTCCGAGTGACCGGGCGTGTGCAGCACGATGAAGGTCAGCTGACCGATGGCCAGGCGGTCGCCTTCGAGCAGCTCCTGCTCAGCCACCACGGGCTCCAGCTGATAGCCGTAGATGTTCTGCCCGCTGAGCCGATACGCGTCGTCGGGGTGAATGGCCAGTGGCGCGCCGCTGGCCGCCTTGAGCGGCGCGTTGTCGAAGATGTGGTCGATGTGACCATGGCTGTTCGCGATCACGTGGAGACGCAGGCCGAGCTCGGTGGCGCGTGCCATGAGGGCGGGGGCGGCGCCCATCCCCGGATCCACGACCAGGGCATCGGTCGAGGTGCCATCCCACACGAGGTACGCGTTCGTCTGCCACGGACCGAACGCGCCCACCTCGAGCCGGACGCCATGGCTCGGATCGTCCGCGCCACCGGCACGCTCGATGACGAGCTCGTCGGTCATCGGTCCTCCGCGAGGCGGAGGCCGAACCGAGTGGCCAGCCGCCGCGCCATCTCGTCGGCGACTTCGGCCATCTCGATGGTGGTGCCGGTCTCGCGCTCCAGGCTGGTCACCTCGCATTCGGGGATGCCACACGGGATCATTTCCGCGAACCAGGCCAGGTCGGTGCTCACGTTCATCGCCAGCCCATGGGTCGTGACCCCGCGTTTGACTCGCACGCCCACGGCGGCGAGCTTGCGCCGGCCGTCCACCCAGACGCCGGGGCGGCCCTCGACCCGGTCGGCGGTCACGCCGAAGGTGAAGGCGGTCCCGATGACCGCCGCTTCCAGCGCGCGGACGTATCGCCGCAGATCCAGGGGGTCGCGCAGCTCGACGATGGGATAGGCCACCAGCTGGCCAGGACCGTGGAACGTCACGTCGCCGCCGCGGTCGATCCGGACCAGCTCTGCGCCAAGCTCCGTCAGGCGCTCGGGCGTGGCGAGCATGTTGGCCAGGTCGCCGCCTCGACCGATCGTGTACACCGGGTCGTGCTCCAGGAGGAGGAGCCGATCACCGATCTCTCGCCGCCGCCTTCGATCCGCGAGCTCGTCCTGGAGCTCCCAGGTGGGCCGGTAGGGGACACGCCCCAACCATTCCACGGTGAGCAGGCCGCCGTCTCCGAGCAGCAGCGGGTGATCGTTGGACGAAGCCGGTTCGCGGGTCTGCCGGGGCGCGGCGGCGGGTGGCGGCGCGGTACTGATGTCGCGCATCTCGACCATCGCGTCAGGAGGTGGCGGTGCCGTGCTCGCCTCGCACGCCCCGCAGGGCTTCGATCATGCCCAGGTGACGGCTGACGTGCGAGAGGTGGCGAATCAGCGAGTCGTCGATCGGTGCCTCCTTGCCCATGAGGTCGTCCGCCTTGTGCAGGATGGTCTCGTCGTCGAGGGCGCCCACCGCCTGCTCGAGATCGGAAAACGCGCCCCGCAGGTAGGTCGCCAGCTGGTCACGTCCGGGGAACGGCAGGAGCGCCGCTTCGTCGTCGGACAGGTGCATGCCGGTGCCCCCATCGCCCTGCTCGTCGGGAAAGCCCCACTTGGTTGTCAGGCCCTCGCGATTCCATCGCTGCTGGTGACCGCTCAGCGCCTCGGCCCATCGGTCAGCCCAGCGGCCCGCGTGCCACAGGTGAAAGGCGATGGGCGGGGAGGTGGGTCCGGCGCGGAGGGCCAGCTCGGCATCGGTCCCGGCCTGGGCGGCTTCAATGAGGTGGCGGTGGGTGATGGCGATGCGTTCCGCGAGGATGGCGACGTGGGTGCGGGCTGCCATCAGACGGCGACGGCCTCGGTGCTGCCGGGGACCTGTTCGGCGGCGTGGTAGCTGGAGCGGACCAGCGGCCCGGACTGGACGTGGGCGAATCCCATCTCGAGGCCGATCCGGCGCAGGGCCATGAACTCGGCCGGGGTGTAGTACTTCACGAGCGGCAGGTGCTGGCGGCTGGGGCGGAGGTATTGGCCGATGGTCAGCACGTCAATCTCGGCTTCGCGCAGCAGGCCGATGGCCTCGACCAGCTCGTCCCAGGTTTCGCCCAGGCCCACCATGAGCCCGGTCTTGGTCGTCATCGAGTGACCGATGTCGGCCGCCACCCGGCGGCCGGTGGTCAGCACGTCCACGCTGCGCTCCCATTTCGCCCGGCGACGTACGGGCCGCTGGAGGCGCGGCACGGTCTCGACGTTGTGGTTGAGGATCTCCGGCTGCGACTCGACCACGGTCCGGATGTCGGCTTCGCGGCCGTTCAGGTCCGAGATGAGGACCTCGATGCTGGTCGCGGGCGACGCGAGCCGAATCTGCCGGACGGTGTCCGCCACTACGCCGGCCCCGCCGTCCGGGAGGTCGTCGCGGGCGACCATCGTGATGACCGCGTGTTTGAGGCCCATCCGCAGGGCGGCCTCCGCCACCCGTCGCGGCTCGTCGAGGTCGGCCTCCGGGGGTCGCCCGGTCGCGATGGCGCAGAACCCGCAGTTCCGGGTGCAGACGCTGCCCAGGACCATGAACGTGGCCGTCCCCAACGTCCAGCATTCGCCCTGGTTGGGACAGCGCGCCTCCTCGCAGACCGTGTTGAGGCCCTCCGCCCGCATCAACCGGTGCAGGCCGGCGTACGTCTCGCCGATCCCGATCCTGACCTTGAGCCACTCCGGGCGCCGTCCGCCGGGGCCCGCGTTCTCGGGGATGGGCTCACCGGGAGCGGGCAGGCCGCTGTCCGTGTCGGGGCCGCCGGGGTACATGACCTCCGACGGACCCGCATGGCCACCGGGCGCCGGCTGGCCGACGACCGATAGCTCGCCCAACGTGGTGAAGTCACGCGACATCGGTGCCAGTCTAGCGAAGGTGGCCGATAGACTCTGACCCCATGGCCTGGGATGCCGCTGCCGTGGCTGGCCGGATCGAGTCAGAACTGCGCGCCGTGGGCACGCCCGAGCGGGCGGTGAGCGAGAAGGCCTATCTCAAGAGCGACCTCGCATTCCTGGGCGTCACCGTCTGGCAGACCCGTGACGTGGTCAAAGCCGTGTGCCGCGAGGAATCCCTAGACCATGACCGGCTCGTGGCGCTGGTCGAGACGCTGTGGGCGACCTCGATCTTCGACCGCCGGCAGGCCGCGGTCATGCTCCTCGAGCTCAATCCGAAGCTCCTGACCCGCACGGACGTGCCGCTCATCGAGCGCCTCCTGCGCGAATCGCTGACCTGGGCGCTGGTCGATGGGCTGGCCGGGGACGTGGTGGGCGGCCTCAACAAAGCCGATCCGAACGTGGAGCCCATCCTCGACCGATGGGCGGCTGATCCGGATTTCTGGATCCGGCGTTCGTCGCTCCTCGCCGAGCTGATCCCGCATCGGGCCGGCGCGTCCCTGGATCCGTTCCTCCGACGGGCGGATCTCATGCTCGACGAGAAGGAGTTCTTCATTCGCAAGGCCATTGGCTGGGTGCTGCGCGAGGTCGGCAAGAAGCGTCCGGACGAGGTCGTGGCCTGGCTCGCCCCGCGCACCGGGCGCGCCTCGGGGGTCACCATGCGGGAAGCGGTCCGCTACCTACCCGCGGCCGACGGGGAGCGGCTCATGGCCGCGTACCGGGAGAAGCGCCCCGCCGCCTGAGGCCAAAGGTACGCCCCGAGTCCCATGCCTCCCGCGGGTCGTGAAACGGGTCGCTGGTGCGCCGGCGCACCGGGTGCCCGATTCTCCTATCGACCACGCTCGACCTCGACCGTACGGTGCGCCCCATGCCGCTTCTGCGGAAGCCTCGCGACGAGTCGGACCGATCTCGACGGCCGATTCTGCTCGTGCTGGTCTTTGGCATTTTCCTGGTGCTCATCGGTGTGACGGCCACCGCGCTGGTCGCGGTCACCGCCATGCACCTGTCGAGCGCCACCCTGAACGCGGTCGTGTCCCGAGACCGATCCCTGGTCGAGCTCTTCGTGAACGGCAACATGTCCGCGGCGGACATCGACGCCGACGGACCGACCCGCGCGTCCGCGGACAAGCTCGAGAACATGCTCGGGACGCTGACCACCCAGGACGAGATCCTCCGCATCGACCTGCGCGGCGTGGACGGCACCATCCTGGCCAGCTCGTCAGAGGGCCTTCGCGGCACGACGCCGGCTCCATCGGATGCCATGCAGACCGCCCTCGACGGGACGCCAAGCGTCGCCCTGCTCGATTCGGGCGCCGCCACCGATGCCAACGGCACCTCCCTGCACACCGACCAGGTCGTCCAGGAATACCTGCCCCTCCTGTCGGAGGACGGCAAGCCCCTCGCCGTGGTCGCCCTGTGGCGCGACGCGGCACCGCTGCTGGCCGGGGTCGACTCCGCCCGGCGCGACATCGTGGTCGTGACCCTCGCTGCCGCCATCCTCCTTGGCTTCGTTCTCCTCGGCGTGTTCTGGGCCGCCCAGAAACGCATCCTTCGCCAGCAGGCGGACCTGGTCGAAGCCGAGCGCCGCGACCCGCTGACCAACCTGCTGAACCACGGCGCGGTGGTGAACCTGCTCGCGGCCGCCGTCGAGAACGCCCGGACCAAGGGCGGGCACTTCGGCCTGGCCCTGATCGACATCGACAACTTCCGCCTGTTCAACGAGACCCATGGCCACGAGGCGGCCGACCAGGTCCTCCTCCGCGTGGCAGACCACCTCGACGAGGAAGACGGCGAGGGGAAGTCCGTTGCCCGCTATGGCCCGGACGAGTTCCTGATCTTCCTGCCCAGCGCGGGCCAGCCCGAGATGGAAGCGGCCGTCGCACGGCTCCGCGCCGGCCTGTCCACGGTCAGCCTCCAGTTCGGCGAGTCCGAGCAGCTCCCGGTCACGGTGAGCGCCGGCATCTGCCTCTACCCGCTTCACGCGGACTCGGTGACCGAGCTCCTGTCCGCGGTGGCCGTGGCGGTGGGGGAGGCCAAGGCCAGCGGCGGCGACGCGGTCGTGGTCGCGCCACTCGGCGAAGAGCGCCAGAAGGCGGTGTCGGGCAGCTTCGACGTCCTCCAGGGTCTGGTCATCGCGGTCGACTCGAAGGACCGATACACCAAACGCCACTCCGAGGACGTGGCCCGTTACGCGGTCTTCCTGGCCGGTCAGCTGGGCCTCGATCCCGACCTGCGGCGAACGATCCATCTCTCCGGCCTACTGCACGACGTGGGCAAGATCGGTATCCCCGACCACCTGCTCCGCAAGCCGAGTCGGCTGACCGCGGAGGAGTTCGACGTCTTCAAGCAGCACGTCGCGCTGGGCGACTCGATCGTGCGGGATATCCCGAACGTGGACCTCGTCCGGGCCGGCATCCGTCACCACCATGAGCGGTGGGACGGTCGGGGCTATCTCGATGGCCTGGAGGGCGGCGACATTCCGATCATCGCCCGCGTCCTCGCCGTTGCGGACGCGTTCTCGGCCATGACCACGACCCGCCCGTATCGCAAGGCGCTCAGCGTCGAAGAGGCGCTCAAGCGACTCGGTGACGCTGCCGGCAAGCAGCTCGAGGAAGACCTGGTCACGATCTTCATCAAGGGCATGGAGACGGCTCCCGACGCACCGATTCCGGCCGAACGGCCGACCGGGATCTGGCGTCCCGCCGAGTGGGTGGCCTGATGCGACGTCGGGGGGCGTTGCTCGTCGCGGCCGTCCTGGCCGCGACCATCGGTCTGGTGGCTCCCGCGATTGCCGCGGTGTCCTGGACCCTGGTCGGAAGTCCGCTCACGGCCATTGTCTTCCAGTCCACCACCTATACCTTCACCGCGACCAACCTGGGGCAGGGCAACGGTGTGGGATGTGTCGAGGTCGATTTTCCGGTCGAGTTCGTGATCGAGGCGCTGGGGACCCCGGCGGCGTCCGATGGAGGGCAGTGGTTCGCGACCATCTACTCCGGCACCAACTGGGTGCTCATCTACGCGAGCGGAGGCGGCGATCGCCTCCAGGTCGGCGAATCGGTGACCTTCAGCGTCCAGGCCCAGGCAACGCAGCCCGGGGCATACGCGTGGATCAACCACACCCACCGGCGCCAGGACTGCACTGGCCCCCAGGTCGATGGCTCGCCGTGGGCCATGGTCGTCGCTCCGGTCGTGATTGCCACGCCGGCGCCGACGCCGGTCCCGACCCCGGTGCCCACGCCCGTTCCCACCGCGGCGCCCACGCCTCAGCCCACTCCGGTCCCCACGGCCGTTCCCACCAAGGAACCAGTGGAGACGCCGCGGGTCGATCCAACGCCCACCGAGCGCCCGACGCCCACGGCGTCTCCCACCGCCAGCGCGACGCCGCGCACAAACGTCACGGTGACTCCGCTCGCCGCCTCTGGCCCGCAGCCGCCGAGCGGCTCCGGCGCCGCCCCGGTGGCTCTGCTCGCCCCGTTGCAGGACACCGGCGGGAGCGGCACATCGTCGGTGGCGGTTGGGACGGAAGTCTTCGCCCTGCTGAATGGACCTCTCGTCTGGTTCGTCCCCGGCGCCGCGGTGGGCGTCCCGGGGCTGCTGGTCATGCTGTGGATCGCGCTCCAGGCGTTGGGCGCGCTGGCCTGGATTCCGGCCGTGCGCCGGATGAGCGGTGAGGAGATGACCATCCGCCGTCGCCGGCGGCCCGGGCAGGCGCTGGGAGCCTAGGCCAGGGGCGTTTCGGGATCCCAGCCCTCGAGGCGCTTGCGCACGTCGGCCATGAAGTAGCCCACCTGCGCGCCGTCGAGGACGCGGTGGTCGAACGAGCAGGTCATGTTCATGAGGTGCCGGACGGCGATCACGTCCGTGCCGTCCACCTCGATCACCTTGGGCCGCTTGACGATGGCTTCCATGGACAGGATCGCCACCTCGGGAGCGTTGATGATCGGCATCGATGAGACGGACCCGAACCACCCGGTGTTGTTCACCGTGAAGGTCCCGCCCTGGATCTCGTCGAGCTTGAGCCGATTGGTCCGGGCCCGGGCCGCAAGGTCCTGGACCTTGCGATTGACCCCGCTGACCGACAGCTGATCGGCGTCCGCGATGACCGGGACCACGAGCCCGTTGTCGACCGCGACGGCGATACCGATGTTCAAGCGGCTCTTGAGGATGATCCGATCCCCGGCGAACTGGCTGTTCAGGGTGGGATGGGCGCGCAGGGCCTCGGTCACCGCCTTGATGACGACGGCCGTGTAACTGATGCCCGCTCCCTCGCGAGCCTTGTAGGCCTCGTTGTTCGCCTCGCGCCAGCGGACGACGTTGGTCATGTCGACTTCGACGACGGTGTACGCGTGGGGGACGGTCTGCTTGACCTGGGTCATCTTGGCGGCGATGCCGCGACGCATCTGGGTGAGCGGCCACTCCACGTCGCCACCGGTGGGGGCCGGCACCGCGGCTTCGGGCGCGGGCGCGGGAGCTGAAGGTGCAGGTGGGGGCGCAGCCGCCGCGACGACCGGCGGCGGGGGAGCCGCGACCGGTGGTGCGACAGCGGGCACCGGCGCCGGTGCAGCGGCAGCTGGCGGGGGAGGAGGAGGCTCCGGGGCCGCCGGAGCGGGCATCGGCGCCGCCTCGCCTGCGGGTGCGGCTGCCGTGCCACCGTCGCGGGCGGCCACGAATGCCAGGACGTCGTCACGGGTGACGCGCCCACCAGCCCCGGTGCCTGGGATCTGGGTCACGTCCAGGTTGTGCTCGCGGACGAGGCGACGGACCGCCGGCGTCATGCGCATCGAGCCATCGGTGGACAGGTCCTCGTCGGCCATGACGGCCACCGTCTCCGGCTCGGGGCTGGGCGATTCGACCGGTGTCGGCTCAGTTGCGGGCTCCGCGACGGCCGGGGCTGCTGGCTCAGGCTCGGGGGCCGCCTCGGCCACCGGCGCTGCGTCCTCGACCACCGGTTCGGCCTCACTCGCGGGCGGTGCCTCGAGCTCCGGTTCGGCGGTCTCGCCCACGGCAGCAGCCTCGACGGCGACGGCCGCCTCGGCCACGGGCTCGGCTGCCGGCTCCGCTTCGGCGGCTGCCGCCGCGCCCTCGCCGTTCTCGGTGATCTCTGCCAGCGGCGTGCCGACCTTCACGGTCTGGCCGTCCCCGACCAGGATGTTCGTCACCACCCCGCCGACCTCGGCCGGGACTTCGGCGTTGACCTTGTCGGTCACCACCTCGAACAACGGGTCGTACTGGGCCACGCTGTCGCCCACCTTGACCAGCCATCGCTCGATGGTGCCCTCGGTGACCGACTCGCCCAGCTGCGGCATCTTGATCGTGGTTGCCATCGGTCCGGAACTCTAGCCGATCAGAAAGCGGCGAGCCGACGCGCGGCTTCGGCGATGCGCTCGGGGTTGACCATGAACCACTCCTCGAGGTCGTGGGCGAATGGGACAGCCGGCACCTCGGGCCCGGTCAGTCGAGTCACCGGCGCGTCCAGGTGTTCGAAGCCATGCTCGGCGATGGTGGCCGCGATCTCGCCTCCGAAGCCACCGAACCCGTTCGCCTCGTGGACGACCAGGGCGCGACCAGTCCGGGCCACCGAGGCCAGGATCGCGTCGGTGTCGAGCGGACGGAGGGTGCGCAGGTCCACGACTTCGGCCTGGATCCCATCCTGGGTGGCCAGCGTCTCGGCCGCCTCGAGCGCGCAGTAGCGCATGTAGCCGTAGCAGAAGATCGACAGATCGGTGCCCTGGCGAGCGATCGTCGCCGGACCGATGGGCACGAGTCCATCGCCGTTGTCCGGGACGTCGGCCTTGAACAGCCGATACGTCTTCTTGTGCTCGAAGAACATGACCGGATCCGGGTCACGGATGGCCGCCTTGAGCAGGCCGTAGGCGTCCGCCGGAGTCCCGGGCGCGACGACCTTGAGGCCCACCGTGGACGTGAAGTAGGCCTCGTTCGACTGCGAGTGGTAGAGCGCGCCATGCACCCCGCCGCCATACGGCATCCGGATGACCATGGGCACCCCGAACGCCCCGTTGGAGCGGAAGCGCATGCGGGCGATCTCGCTCACGATCTGGTTGAAGGCGGGGTACACGAAGTCGGCGAACTGGATCTCGGCGACCGGGCGCAGGCCGTACAGCGCGGCGCCCATCGCCGCGCCGGCGATGAGCCCCTCGCTCAGAGGCGTGTCGAGCACGCGTTTGTCGCCGTACTTGGCCCACAGGCCGTCGGTCGCCCCGAACACGCCGCCCTTCCGGCCGACGTCCTCGCCCATGACCATCACCCGCTCGTCGGCGGCCAGCTCCTCGTCCATCGCCCGCCGAATCGCCTCGAGGATGTTCAGCTCGCCCACGTCAGGACCCGTCCGCGTAGACGTGGCGCAGGATGGTCGACAGGTCCGCCTCGGGATGCGCCTCGGCCCGCGCCGCGGCCTCGACTACCGATGCCTTGACCTCGGCCCGGAGCGCCTCATCGGTGGCCTCGTCCAGGAGACCCCACTCGCGCAGGCTGGCCCCGAGGCGGGGGATGGGATCGTTCTCCTTGAGCGCTTCCACCTCGGCCGAGTCGCGGTACCGCCGCTGGTCGTCGTCCGAGGAGTGGCTCGTCAGGCGAACCACGTGGGCTTCGATCAGGGTGGGGCCGCCGCCGGTCCGGGCCCGCTCGTGTGCCTCCCGCCCCGCGGCGTAGCAGGCCAGCAGGTCGCCGCCGTCCACCTCGACGCCGGGGAAGCCATACCCCGCAGCGCGGGCAGCCACCGAGCCGCCGGCCACCTGGCGTTCCAGCGGAACGCTGATCGCATACCCGTTGTTCTCGCACACGAAGATGACGGGCAGGTGGAGGACGCCCGCGAAGTTCATGCCCTCGTGGATCTCGCCCTGGTTGGCGGTTCCCTCGCCGAAGGCGGTCATTGCCACGGCGTCGTCCCCGCGCACCCAGGCTCCCAGTCCCAGGCCCACCGCGTGGAGCACCTGGGTGCCCACCGGCGAGCTGACGCTGAGGATGTTGTGGGCCGCGGCGCCGTAGTGGCCCGGCATCTGGCGGCCACCCGACGAGATGTCATCGCCCTTGGCCAAGTGGGCGGTGATGATGTCCTCCGGCGTCATGCCAAACGTCATCGCCGCGGCGATGGACCGATAGAACGGCGCCAGCCAGTCGTGGTGCTTGCGCAGGGACCAGGCGATGCCCACCTGGGCCACCTCGTGGCCCTGGACGCTGATGATGAAGGCGATCTTGCCGGCCCGTTGCATGAGCCACATCCGCTCGTCGACGGCCCGCGCGACGAGGACCTGGCGATACATGGCCAGCACGTCCTCATCGGTCAGGCCCAGCGCGCGGTGGGGCGCCTCGGTCATGGTCATCGGTCAGACGTGGATTGCGGCCCCGTCGACGGCCAGGGCGGCCTCGCCCAGGACCTCGGTCAGGGTGGGATGAGGATGAACCGACATCGCGATCTCCTCCGCGGTGCCCTCCACCAGGCGCGCGAACGTGGGCTCCGCCAGCAGGTCACCGGCGTGGGCACCGATGATATGCGCCCCGAGAAGCTCCCCGGTCTGCGCATCGGCCACGAACTTCGCGAAGCCGTCCACTTCGCCGACGATCGTCGCCTTGCCCAGGGCCCGGAACGGGAAGGACCCGACCTTCACCGCGCGGCCCGCGGTCGCGGCATCGGACTCGCTGAGGCCCACGCTGGCGATCTCCGGTCGGCAGAAGGTGACCCGCGGCATGAGGTCCATCCGGATGGGATCCGGCTCCAGCCCGGCGATCGTCTCGACCGCCAGGACCGCCTCGTGGCTCGCGACGTGGGCCAGCGCATAGCCGGGAACGATGTCACCGATGGCGTACAGGTGCGGGACGTCGGTTCGCATGTGGCCGTCGACCAGGACGTAGCCGCGCTCCAGGCGCAAGCCAGGGAGCTGCTCGAGACCGATGTTCTCGGTCACCGGGCGCCGGCCGATGGCGACCAGGATCCAGTCGCTGCCGACCTCGGTCCGTGTGCCGCCGTCGTTGGCGACGATCGCGTGCCGAATGCCGGCATCCGTGCGCTCCAGCGATGCAGGGTCGACCGTGGATGCGGTGTGGACCTCGATCCCGCGCTTGCGGAACAGGCGGTGCAGCTCCTTGCTGACCTCGGCGTCCTCCAGTGGGACGACGCGATCCATGAACTCGACCAGGCGCACCTGGGCACCGAGGTCGTGGTACAGGCTCGCCCACTCCACCCCGATGGCGCCCGCGCCCACGATCGTGACCGACGCGGGGATCCGGTCACGCTTGAGCGCCTCGTCCGAGTCGATCACCCGGTCCTGGTCAACGTCCAGGCCGGGGAGGGCCTTCGGTGCGCTGCCGGTAGCCAGGATGAGGTCGGTCGCGCTGGCTTCCAGGTCGCCGGACTCGCCCCCGCCCACCCGAACGCTGGTCGGTCCGGTCAGGACGCCGTGGCCGCGCAGGACCGTGACCCCGTTCTTCTTCATGAGGAATTCGACGCCCTTGACGTGCTTGTCCACCACGGCGTCGCGGCGCTGGCCGAGCGCGACGGGATCCACGCCCAGCCCGTCGGCCCCGGTGATCCCGAACTCGGCGCCCTGCTCGCGCGCACGGTGGAAGAGGCCCGCCGTCTCGAGCAGCGCCTTCGACGGGATGCAGCCGCGGTTGAGGCACGTCCCGCCCATCCGGTCCCGCTCCACGAGCCCCACCTTCATCCCCAGCTGCGCGGCCCGGATGGCGCCCACGTAGCTCATCCCGCCACCCAGGATGAGGACGTCGTATCGGTGCTCGTCGCTCACGTCGGTCGCTCCAGGCTGCGGCCTTCGTGGGCTTCAAAGGCCTCCCGCCACTCCCCCGGAACCGGGATGGGCCGCTCCGTCGCGTAGTCGTAGGCGACCAGCACGGTGTGCGCCTCGGCCGCCAGGCGCGTCTCGGCTTCCTCGCCATGGCCGGCGGTCATGCGATGGGACAGCGAGAAGCTCGTGCGCCCGATCCAGTCCACGCGGCTGTCGATCACGACGCCCATCCCGAACTCGATTGGCGCGCGGTAGTCCACGTCGATCGCGGCCAGGATGACGGGCATCTCCTCGAACGCCGCCACGTGGAGGGTGTCGAGGAGGTAGTGGATGCGGGCCTGCTCGAGGTAGGTCACGAACGCCGCGTTGTTGACGTGGCGAAAGGCATCGATGTCCCGAAACCGGACCTCGAGGCGGGTTCGGTGGCGAAAGGCATCGGTCACGGACTGCCGATTCTAGCGGCCCGCGCTGGAATCCCGGTCACAGCGCCTGGTCGATGCGGGCCATGAGGCCGGCCACCAGGCTCGTCCGCGGTACGACACTCGACAGGTCGAGCCACTCGGCGGGGGCATGGTCGTCGCCCCCGATCGGGCCAAGGCCGTCCAGGGTGGGGAGGCCCGCGGCGGAGGTCGTGTTCGCGTCCGACGCCCCGCCCGTCGCGGCGTCCTGGACCGCGAAGCCCAGCTCGCCGGCAACCGATTGGGCGAGGGTCACCAGGCGCGCGGCGGCTTGTGACTTCTCCATGGGCGGGTGCGACGCGATGACCGACAGCTCGCTCGTCGTGTCCGGAACGTGGGGCCGACCCGCGATCTCGCGCAGGACGTCCTCGGCCTCGGCGAACTCGGCCGCGCTGGCCGCGCGGAGGTCCACCTCCAGGCGGCACGTCTCCGCGACCACGTTCGGACGGGTGCCGCCCGCGATCACGCCCACGTTGCAGGTCACGCTCGGCCAGCGCCCATTGAGCTCGGTGAGGGCCTCGACCATCCGCGACGCGGCGAGAATCGCATTGCGCCCTTTTTCGGGCTCGATCCCCGCGTGGGCGGCCCGTCCATGAACGGTCACCGCGATGTCGGCGATCCCCTTGCGCGCGCTGACGATGTCCCCGTTGGCGCGGGCGCATTCGAGGACGAGCGCGGCGTCGTGCTCCGCGGCGAGGGCCCTGATGTGCGGTCCGGAGAAGGGCGAGCCGATCTCCTCGTCGGGGTTGGCCACGAACGTGACCGATGGATCCAGGCCGGTGGCCTGGAGCGCGGCGATGGCCGACAGGCCGGCCAGCAGGCCACCCTTCATGTCGGACACGCCCGGACCCAGCGCCCGGTCACCCTCGGTTCGGTACGGGCGGGCGGCCGCGGTTCCCGGGTCGAACACGGTATCCATGTGACCGATGAGCAGGAGCCGCGGGCCGCTGCCCGCGAGCCTCCCGACGACCAGGTCGCCCAGGGGTCGTCCGTCGGGCGCGCTTCCGCCATCGGTCCGGCTGACCGATGCGCCGAGCGTCTCGAGTCGCTGGCTGACGAGATCGGCCACCTGGTTCACGCCGGTCGGGGTGTACGAGCCGCAGTCGATCCGGACCAGGAACTCCAGGTCGGCGAGATACGCGGGGAGGCGCTCCTCGACGGCGTCGCGGATGGTGGACAGGGCTGGGCTGGCGGCCATGGGGGCGAAACTATACTGGCCGCCATGGCCTCCGACCGCTCGACCGAGCCGGCCGCCGAGCTGCTCGAGCTGCGGGTGCTGGAGGGGCCGAATCGCTTCGCCAACCGCCCGGCGATCAAGATCGAGTTCAGCGGCGATCCCGACGCGGTCGTCGGAGTGGCGCGGGCCGCCGGGGAGGCCGTTCGCGAGTTCCATCGGGCGCTCGGATACCCGGTCCCGCGGGTCACGTTCCGACGCTCGGCCGACCGAACGCGGGCCCTGGCGGCGTTCGCCTGGCGGCGCCGCACGATTGCCCAGGCCATTGCCGGTGCGGCGGCCCGGGTGGCGCTGGGTGGCAGCCAGCGACGCGAGCTCCGCGGGCTGCGGGCCGTGGCCATCGGTCCGCGGGCGGCGCTCCCGGTCGCGCGAGTCCCGATCGTGGCCATTACGGGGACCAATGGGAAGAGCACGACCACCCGGCTGATCGCCCACGTCGCGTCCCACGCCGGGATGCGGGTCGGGATGACGAACTCGGACGGGATCTACGTCCGCGGGGAGCTGGTCGAAGCGGGGGACTGGACCGGGTTCGGCGGGGCGGGCCGCATCCTGGCCGAACCGGACCTGGACCTGGCGGTCCTCGAGACCGCGCGGGGCGGCATCCTCCTGCGGGGGATCGGCTACGAGCACAACGACGTGTCGGTCGTCACCAACGTCAGCGCCGATCACCTCGGGTTGCAGGGGATCGACACCCTCGACGAGCTGGCCGAGGTCAAGGGCGCGGTGGTCCGGATCACGAAGCGCGGCGGATGGGCGGTGCTGAACGCCGAGGATCCGCGGGTATGGGCCATGCGCATCCACTCCCGCGCGCGTCCGTATGCCTTCAGCCTCGACTCCCGGGCGCCGGCCGTGGCCGAGGCGTTGCGCGACGGTGGGCGGGCGGCAGTGCTCGAGCGTGGGGCGCTGGTCCTCCGCCGGCGCGGGGCGCGACCGGTGCGCCTGGCCACTGCCGCGGATCTGCCGGTCACCTTCGCCGGGCTGTCCCGCTACAACATCGCCAACGCCCTTGCCGCCGCCGCGGCCTGCGACGCGCTCGGCATGCCCCCCGCGCAGATCGTGGCCGGGCTGTCGTCCTTTGCCCAGGATGAATCGGTCAATCCGGGGCGGTTGAACCTGTACGGGAAGAACGGTGTCCTGGCCCTGGTCGACTTCGCCCACAACGAGGCTGGCCTGGCCGGTCTCCTGGACGTGTGCCACCGCCTGGCCTCAAGCCGGGGCGGCAAGGTCCGACTGGCGCTGGGCACCGCGGGTGACCGGACCGATGAGATCCTCTACAACCTCGGCGTCCTTGCCGGCGCCCGGTCCGACGACCTCGTGATCTGCGAGAAGCGCCACTACCTCCGCGGCCGGAGCCTGGGCGAGATGAACACCATCTTCCGACGCGCGGCGGCCGAGGCGGGATACCAGGGCCGGGTCACCGCCTATGCCACCGAGCTGGGCGCGTTCCGGGCGCTCCTGGCTCGGAGCCGGCGAGGTGACGTGGCGGCGGTCATGAGCCACGTCGAGCGGGCGGAGATCTTCGCCTGGCTGGCGAAGGAGGGCTATCGGCCCATCACCCTGGCCCGCCTGCGGACCCTCGTCACCCGTTAGGCGAACCCGTCGCCGTCGGCGACCTCTGCTTCATCGTTCGAGCCAACGGCTCCGTTTCCCTCGACGGCGGTGCCGTCGGCGCCATTGGGCGTCCCATGACGGCGGTGCTGGAGCTCCTTCCAGGCCAGGTTCGCGTGGTCCACGCACAGGACCACGATGTCCCCGTCCTTGCCCAGGTCGAGGGCGTGGCGTGTGGCCTCCAGCTCGTCGAGCACGGTCTCGACCTTGCGGCAGCGCGCCCCCTCGGCCATCGCGGCGGTGATGCCCTCGTGAATGAGCGCCGCCGTCGCACCCCGTTCGCGTCCGCGGGTGTTCGCGTCCTCGCGGATCACGATTCGATCGAAGTAGCCGGCGGCCACCCGGCCAAGCTCGCGGATGTCGCGGTCGCGCCGGTCGCCGGCCGTGGCCACGACCCCGATCCGCTTTCCGGTGACCAGTGGCTTGTGGCCGTTCGACGCCTCGGAGGACACCGCGTCGATGAACGACCCGAGCGCGGTCATGGCGTGTGGGTTGTGGGCGTAGTCGACCAGGACCCGGTAGCCGTCGAGGTCGAACAGGTTCATCCGGCCGGGCGCCTGGAAGTACGAGGTCGAGAACGTGCGCAACCCCTGGCGAATGTCGTGCAGGTGAGCGCCGGCGGCCCATGCCGCGCCGGTCGCGGCCAGCGCGTTGGCCACGTTCATCCGCGCCCGACCCTCGAACGTGGCCGGGATGAGGTGGGTCCACACCAGGGGCAGGCTCTTGCGTCCCTGGCGGAGAACGATCATCTCGCCGTTCCGCCCCTGCTCGAGGGTCACCGACCGGCGGCCGCGGGACGCCTGGCGGCGGAGCGTGTCGTTGTCGGGGTTCATGCTGAAATAGATGACCGCGCCCGAGCAGGCGGCGGCCATCTTCGAGACGAGCGGATCGTCCGCGTTCAGGACCGCGGTCCCGCTGCGGGGGACCGCTTCCACGATGACCTGCTTCACCCCCGCCAGTTGGCGGAGGCTGTTGATCCCGCCCAGGCCCAGGTGATCCGCCGCGACGTTCAGTACGACCGCCACCTCGTTGCGCTGGTATCCCAGGCCCTCGCGCAGGATTCCGCCCCGCGCCACCTCGAACACCGCGGTGTCGACCAGCGGGTTCTGGAGGACCATCGACGCGGACTTCGGCCCGCTCATGTCCCCGCGCCGAATCATCCGGCCGTCGATGAAGATGCCATCGGTGCTTGTCATGCCCACCTTGCGACCCATCCCCTTGAGGATGTGGCTGATCATCCGGGCGGTGGTCGTCTTGCCGTTCGTGCCGGTCACGGCCACGATCGGGATGCGCACCGGCGTGCCGGGTGGGAAGAGGATGTCGAGGACCGGCTTGGCCACGTACTGGGCCTCGCCCTCGGTCGGGTTGGTGTGCATCCGGAACCCGGGGGCGGCGTTGACCTCCACGATCCCGCCGCCGGTCTCGCGCACGGGGACGCTGATGTCGGGGCACACGAAGTCGATGCCCGCGATATCGAGCCCCACCACCTTGGCCGCCTGCTCGGCGATCTCGGCGTTCTCGGGGTGGATCTCCTCGGTCCGATCGATGCTGATCCCACCGGTGCTCATGTTCCCGGTCCGCTTCAGGAAGACGCGCGTCCCCTTGGGCGGCACCGCGTCGAGCGCGAATCCCTGCTCCGCCGCGTAGCTCACCGACTCGTCGTCCACCGCGATCCTGGTCAGCACCTTCTCGTGACCGATCCCGCGGCGGGGGTCGGCGTTCGTGATGTCCACCAGCTCCGACACGGTGTGCTTGCCATCACCGTCGACATGCGCCGGGAGACGCTGCGCAACAGCCCGCAGGACGCCGCCCACGACCAGGCACCGGTAGTCATTGCCAACCAGGTAGGACTCCACCACGACCCCGCCGAAGCGCGACTCCTCGCGGGCGATGGGATAGGCGGCCCGAACCGCGGCCTCGTCGCCCAGGTTGAGCATCACCCCGCGGCCGTGGTTGCCGTCGAGCGGCTTGATCGCGACCGGGTATCCGATGTGCCCCGCTGCGGTCAGCCGCCTCCTCGGGCCCGCGCACCACTTCCGCGCGCGGGACCGGCACCCCGGTGGCGGCCAGCAGGCGGTTGGTGAGCTTCTTGTCCTGGGCGATGTCCACGCCCAGCGCGCTGGTGTGGGAGGTCATCGTGGCCCGGATCCGCTTCTGGTGGACGCCGTGCCCCAGCTGGACGAGGGAGGCCTCGTTCAGGCGGATCCAGGGGATGTCGCGCAGGTTGGCTTCGTCCAGGAGTGCCTGGGTCGACGGCCCGAACGCTGCCCGCTCCGCCAGGCGGATGAGCTGCTCGAACTCGGTCTCGTAGTCGAAGGTCGGGTCGGGCTCGACCAGGTGGTTCACGAGACGGACCGCCAACCGCCCCGCGGCCAGGCCCACCGACTCCTCGGCGTAGGTGTAGATCACGTGGTAGCGCCCCGGCTGGCCGGTGGAGCGGGTCTTGCCCCGGCCGACCTCCGTGCCTGCGTCGCGCTGCACCTGGAGGGCGATGTGCTCGGCCACGTGGCCCAGCCAGGTCCCGTCCCGCAGCCGGTCCTGGAAGCCGCCGGGGCGTCCGGTCCCACACGAGTGGGCGGCGACGCCCGGGACCGTCGCCAGCAGCTTCTCGGTGAAGCCGGGCAGCTTGTTGGTGGGGTACTCCTCCAGCGGCCCGAGGTCGACGATCAGCTTGATCGCCGGCTCATACGACCAGAAGTTCGGGCCGCGATAGACGCGCTGCTCGACGATGCGCAGGGTCCCACCCGGGGTCGCGGCCGGAGGGGTCGCGCGCCGGGCTTTTCGGCCGCCGGGCGAGGCGGCGTTGGTCACTCGCTGGCTTCCTCGAGGGGACGGGAGCGGACCGTCCGCTTGCGCGATCGCTCGGGGGCGGTGTCATCGGCTCCCTCCGCCGCGATGCGGCGAATGAGGCGCCGGGTGCGCTCGGTGGCGGCACTCACGGCGGCCACTTCGCGATCGGTGGCATCCACCGGGCGCAGGGTCGCGCGCAGCTGGCGCCGCCGCAGGTCGAATCGGTATCCCGCCGGGAGGCTGTGCAAGATCACGCCGCTGACCATGATCGGTCGGTAGCGCTTGGCCTCGTAGGCATCGGTCTGGAGGTGGGCCGGGTCGAGAATCGTGACCGAGCCCTTACCGATGACCTCCAGCAGCCCGGTCGGGGCCACCAGGGCGGCGGTGTCCTCGTCGATACCGATGCCGAGCAGGCCGGGGGACTGGGCAACCAGGGCCAGGAGACGACCGATCCGGTTGCGCTGCTCGAAATGCTGGTCGATGACCACCCCGGGCAGGAGGCCGAGCCCCGCGCTCATCTGGGTCATGCGCTGCTTGGGCGTCGCCCCGCCGGTGCCGAAGGCGACCATGTGGCTCGCGATGGCCGATGCGCCCGCGCTCGTGCCGGCCACCACCAGCCCGCGCCGATGGTTCTCGACCAGCGCTCGACCGAGGCGCGTGCCGCCGACAACGGCGGCCAAGCGGAGCTGGTTGCCGCCGGTCAGGAATACGGCGGTGGCCTCGTCCACCATGTCCGCCACGCCCGGCGAGTCCGCTTCCTCGCGGAGCAGGGGGCGAACCGCGTTGACCTCGGCGACGCCGAGCTGGCGGAACACCTGGGCATAGAGGTCCGTCGCCTCGTCCCCGAGCGAGGACGCGGTGGAGATGACCAGGATCCGCGCCGCAGGGCCTCCGGCGAGGCTCACGAAGCGGGTCAGGATCGTCTTGTGCCGAAGCTTGTCCTCCGCGCCGCCGATGATCAGCAGATGGCCGGCGCGGGGCCGCGCAGAGCGGGCGGTCGCAGCCATTGCCCGTGAGCATAGCAATCCCGATCCAACTCGCGGACCCGTACACTCGTCGGATGCCCAGCTCGGCAGACGTCCTCTACCAGGACCTCGACTACTACGCCGTGCTCGAAGTGGACCCCGACGCCACGTTCGACGAGCTTCGTTTGGCGTTCCGCCGAGCGGTCCTCCGCCACCACCCGGACCGCAGCAGCGCCGCGGGAACGCTGGCCACCCGGCGCACCTCGCTGTTGAACCGGGCCTGGTCCGAGCTGCGCGACCCGGGGCGTCGCCGGGCGTACGACGGCGCGCTGTCCCGCGGGGACGCGGCAACCGTTGCCTGGCCCCTGACCCCCGGGGAGCCGCTCCCGCCGGGGGCGCGCACGACCCGACGGCCGCGCCGGACCCGCGAACCGGCAGGGCCCAGCCCGTGGCACCAGCCCGCCTGGCGGTCGGTGGCCGGCTTCCGCGTTCCAGCCGCCGTGTTCCTCGACCAGCCGGAGGCGCAGCGGCGGTGGATCGTGGAGCACTACATCGATGGTCAGGACTGGCGGGACCACCGCGAGCGGTACTGGCTCCGGTTCGTGGCCGATTACTACCGCGATCGGGGCCGGGCCGACGACTGGGTGGGTGTCCTGGAACGCCTGGTCGAGATCGATCCGTCGTTCGAGACCCTCGTCCGCGCCGACCTCCGCACGGCGTACCAGGTCACCGATCGCCACCTCATGGGCGCCAGCTTCCTCGGGGAGGTGGGGGAGCGCTGGGCGCCCGGATCCGTGCCGCGCGCCTGGCTGGAGCGCGAGGAGCGGGCACTGTTGGGCGACTTCCGCGACCGGCACGTCGTGCGCGGGACGGACCGAGCCAACCAGGCCGACCTCCTCCTCGACTACCTGGCCAGCCTCGCCCTGGAGCCCACCTCCACCGACCTGCGGGCCGCATACAAGGTTTACCTGCGGGCCGGCCGCACCGAAGCCGCTGGGGCCCTGCTGGATCGGCTGCTGGCCATCCCGGTCACCGATGGCGACGGGTGGTACACGCGGGTCCAGCTCCTGACCGAGGGAGGCGCCCTGGACGCCGCTTCGGCGTTGCTGGCCGAGATCGCCCGGGGCGAGCATCCGGCTGCGCTCGATGCGCGACAGGTCCGCGGACAGCCTTCGATCCGCATTGCGCGCGCGCGCGATCGCCTGCTGCGCGCGCAGCGTCGGAGGGAACCCGCCGCGGCGCGGCGGTCAGCCCAGGGCTAGGAGTCGGCGGGTCGGACGACCTCTACCGGCCCCAGGTCGGCGTCCTCGATCGGTCCCTGGACCTTGGCGGCATCGCCCGCCAGGACGATGAGCGCATCCGCCGGTCGGAGGAGATCCACCGCGGCCTGGTGCGCTTCGACGGGGCCAACGGCCTCCACCCGGTCGCGATAGGTGGCCCACCAGTCGTGGTCCAGGCCGTACACCGCGATGGGCTCGATCCCGGCGGCGGCGCCCATGGTCGTCTCGAAGCGAAGCGGGAAGACGCCGACCATGTAGTCGGTCACTTCGCGCAGCTCCGCCTCCGCGGGCGGGGCCGACCGCATGCCTTCCAGGAGGAGCAGGGTCTCGCGAATGGCGTCGGCGGTGACCTCGGTCTGGACTGCGGCCCGGGCCGAGAAGGGGCCCGCCGAGCGGCGTGGGTCGAAGGCGGCGCGCGCCCCGTACGTGTAGCCCAGCTCCTCGCGCAGACGCTGGTTCAGGCGGCTGCTGAACGTCCCGCCCAGCAATCCGACCATGACCATGGCCGGGAAGTAATCCGGATGGCGACGGTCGATCCCCACGTGACCGATGCGGAGCTCGCTCTGGACCGATCCGGGCCGGTCGACGATCACCACTCGACGCCCACCTCGGTCGGAAACCTCGATGGACCGATGGCCCGGGCTCGTCCCCGCCCAGTCCCCGAGGACACGGTTGACCTCCGTCGCGACCGCGTCGGCGTCCACCGGTCCGGCCACGACCAGGTGCGACCGATCCGGACGCCAGTTCTGCGTGTGGTGGGCGCGCGCCTGGGACACGGTCAGCGGCTCGACCGTCTCGGGGGTGCCGGCCGACAGCCGTCCGTACGGGGCGCCCTCTCCGAAGATGTGGCGCAGGAAGAACTCATCCGCCAGCCGCCCCGGTTCGGACCGGGCCTGGAGGATGTCGGCCAGGCGCTCCTCGCGGATCCGGTCGAACTCGCCCTCGTCGAATCCCGGCTCCCGGACCATTTCGGCAAGGAGCGCGAGCCCGGCCGTCCACTGAGCGGGGAGTGCCACGAATCCCGCGCGCGCCACGTCCCACGAGGAGTCGGCAAAGAGCTCGATCCCCAGCCGCTCGCTGGCCTCGGCGAACGCGTGCCCGTCCAGGCGCTGCGTCCCGGTGACGAGCGACTCGGCGGTCAGCGCCGCAATGCCGCCCTCCGCCTCTGGCTCCGACGCCGCCCCACCATCGACCAGGAGGTGCACGCTGACCATGTCGCGGTCGGGGAGCGGGACGACCCACAGGGTCAGGCCGCTGTCCAGCGGTCGATGGATGAAGTTCGGGAAGTGGTACGGCCGCGGCGCGCCGGGCGCCGGGCGAAGCGGGTTGGGGTCGGTCATGCCGCCGCCGCTCCGTCCTCATCGGTCGCGCTGTCGACCTCGTCGTCGTCATCGGCCGGGACGTAGGTCAGGACGAGGCGGTTGTCCGCGCCGGTGCGCGCGCCCAGGACCTCGCGGATGAGGTCGGCACTCACCGCGTCATAGCGCGCGATCTCGGTATTGATCTGGTCCGGGTCGTCGAACAGGCAGGCGTACTGGCTGATCCGGTCAGCCCGCTCGCCCAGCTGCTCGAGTCCCACCTCCACCGCCGCAGCGTGCAGGGTCCGGACCCGCGCCAGCTCGTCGTCGGAAGGCCCCTCGGTGGCGAGGCGGCCGATCTCCTCGAGGAGGCGTGCCTCCAGCGTGTCGATCTCGACCTCGGGGCGCGCGGTGGCGTAGCACGCGATGGCCGTCGAGCCGCCGACCCACGGGAAGACGAACGCACCGATGTCGGCGGCCAGCTGCTCCTCGCGGACGAGGGTCCGGTACAGGCGGCTCGCGCGGCCGGTCCCGAGCAGGTCACTCACCACGTCAAAGGCCTGGTGGCCATCGGTCCCGAAGGGGGGAATCCGGTACGCGACATGAACCCGTGGCAGCTCGACCTGATCGGTCACCGTCTCGCGGATCTCGCCGCCCAGGCTGTCCGGCACCGCGCCCGAAGGCGTGGGCGGCCGGACCGGGTTGGCGGGAATCGGTCCGAAATGACGCTCGATGGCCGCGAGGGCCGCATCCCGGTCGATGTCTCCGGCGACGGTGAGGACCGCGTTGTTCGGGGCGTAGTACGTCGCGAAGAAGCGGCCCACGTCCTCCATGGACGCGGCGCTCAGATCCTCCATCGAGCCGATGGTGGAGTGGTGGTATGGATGCCCCTCCGGCCACAGGAGTGCCTGGAGGCGCTCCTCCCAGGTCCCGTAGGGCTGGTTGTCGACCGACACGCGCCGCTCGTTCTTCACGACGTCGCGCTGGTTGTCGAGCTTCTCCTGGGTCATGGCCGGCAGGAGGCTGGCCATCCGGTCCGACTCGAGCCACAGGGCCAGCTCGAGCTCGTGGCTGGGCAGGGTGTCGAAGTAGTTGGTCCGATCGTTCCAGGTCGAGGCATTCAGGGCGCCGCCGGCGGCCTGGATCTGGGCGAAATGCTCGCCCTTGGCCACGTTTGCGCTGCCCTGGAACATCATGTGCTCGAAGAGGTGCGCGAACCCGGTCTTGCCTCGCTCCTCGTTCCTGCTCCCCACGTCGTACCACAGGTTGACCGCGACGATCGGGGTGCGGTCATCGGGCGACAGGATCACCCGCAGGCCGTTGTCCAGCTGGTGACGTTCGATGGGAACGTGGGCCACGGGCTCCTCGCGAGTCGGGGGACGGACGGACCCCGGGGGCCCGTGATTGGCGACGATCTGGTTCCGTCAGGGCGATGAATGGTGAGCGCCCAGGGATTCGAACCCTGAACCTAGTGATTAAGAGTCACTTGCTCTGCCGTTGAGCTAGGCGCCCATCGGATGATGCCCGACCCGAGGCGCGGCCCGCAACTACTGGGCCGGTGGCCCCGGCCCACCCGCGGGCTCCGGGGACTGGCCGTAGTGCTGGTCGACGAACTCGTCCATCGTCGCGGTGTCGATGTCATCCATGTAGTACAGCCAGGTCCAGGCCAGCATGGCCATGGGGTGGCCGAAGTCCTCGCCGCCCCACGGGGCGAGCAGCATCTTGTATCGCTCGCTCGCGTTCCAGCGCTGGGTGTACGACGTGAGGGCCGCCACCTGCTCGGCGCTGATCTGGTCTGCCTGGTACCAGATCACGATCCCGCCGTGCTCGAGGTTGTGGATCACCGGCTCCTGCGGAAGCGCCTGGGTGTAGACGCCCCAGTTGAGCGGCTGTGGCCAGTGGGGACCCGAGGCCGCCGGAACCGAGGAGTACGGTCCGCCGGCCGTTCCCTGCTCGATGTGGGTCCGTCCATCCATGGACTGCGGCGTGCCGACAATGCCGGCCGCGCCGGGCGACAGGAGCGCGAGGGCCGCGATGGTGGTCAGACCGATGATGACCAACAGCCCGACACCGATGATCGCCAGCGTCGTGCCGCTCAGGCGGCTCGTGCCGCTCGTCGTCGCCTTGCGCTGCATGGCCGCGTCCGAGGCTCGGGCGCGGCGCTGCGGGGCTGAAGTCTTCTTGTGAGTCATCGGCGCGACAGGATAGCCGAGGTCGCCCGAACGGTCCTTTGAGGGGAATTAGGGTGCCGTTGTTAGAATCGGCGGGCGTGACTGCCCAGGAACCCACACCCACCGGACTTCGCGGTCAGATCGGCCTGCTCCTCGAGCAGCTCATCGAGCTGGCGCGCCTGTACGCGTCCGCCGCGCGCCAGGAGGTCGAGGCCGGCCTCAACGAGCTGAAGATGGGTGCCATCTTCGGCGGCATCGCGGTGGCTTTCGTGGCCGTCGCCTTCATGGTGCTCGTTCTGCTCCTCGTGTCGGCCATCAGTGCGGCCACGGGACTGGCCCTGTGGGTCACCGCGCTGTTCGTCCTCGCGGTCGTGCTCTTGCTCGCCGCCCTCTTCGGATACCTCGCATATCGCCGATTCACGAAGGCGCGCCTCATCCCCGAAGAAACCATCGCCGCAGCCCAGGAGGATCTCGAGTGGGCGCAACACTGGACGAAACGCGGGTAGAGCTGGAGGCCCAGCGGGCGCGCGTGCGCGCGACCGCAGATGACCTCCAGACGACGGCCCGCCGCTCCCTCGACTTCCGCGAGCTGGTCGGCCGCAACCCGGCACGAACCGTTGCCGTGGTCGGCGGGCTGGCCTTCATCCTCATCGGCGGCCCGCGGCGCACGCTCCGCGCCCTCCGCCAGACGGTCGCCGGCTCAGCCGATGCCGAGCGCGCGTACGCGTCGCTGCCCGCTACCCTGCGCGCCTTCGTGGACGACACCGCACCGCATGGCACGGCTCGCGACCAGGCACGCGGCGAGATGGCGCTCGCGCTCCACGCCTGGCGTGAGGACCCGAAGAACCGAAAGAAGGCCGATCGACTGGTCAGTGAGGCCCTCACGCCGCCTGGCCCGCGGCGCGTGTTCTGGGAGTTCACCGAAGCCGTGGCCGTGGCAGCCGCTGCCCTGGTGGCACGTCAGATCATGGCCAAGGCGCTGGTGGCCGGGACCGGTGGCAAGAAGAAGAGCGAGGCGAACCTATCCGCGGCGCCTGCGGGTGCATCGGCTGATGCGGCAGGCACGACGTCAGCACCAACGACGAAGCCGGCCTTCTACGCCGGCTGGTCTGGGAAACGCCCCAGCACCGCCGGCCCCGAGGCCGCCACGCCGAAGACGCCGGCCGCCGCGACTCCGCCTGCGAAGGACAAACCCGCCAAGGCCTGAGCTCTCGGATCGGTTTGCTAGACTCCCCGGGCCGCCGAGGAACCTGATCCGGGCGAGTGGCGGAACGGCAGACGCGCCAGCTTTAGGAGCTGGTGTCGCAAGACGTGCGAGTTCGAATCTCGCCTCGCCCACCACTGCATCGGAGGCAATCGTGCGGAGCCAACCGCCGGTGATCGCGGTCGGATGACGACCGTCACCAGTCAGCCAGAACCCGGCTCGAAGGTCCGGTTCGAGATCGAGGTCCCGGCCGATGAGGTCGCTCGCCATTTCGACACCGCGTTCCGGCACCTCGCCGCTCGAACCCGCGTCCCCGGGTTCCGGCCGGGCAAGGCGCCGCGTCCGGTGATCGAGCGGTTCGTGGGGCCCGAAGCCGTCCTGGCCGAGGCGGTCGACCACCTCGTGGAGGCCGGGTACGACGCCGCGCTGGACCAGACCGATGTCATCCCCATCGACCAGCCCCAGGTGGAGATCGACACGACCACCGTTCGCCAGGGAGAAGCCGCGCGGTTCACGGCCATCGTGGCCGTCCGTCCGACGGTTTCGCTGGGCGCCTTTACCGACTACCCGTTCACCCTCGAAGTCCCGCCCGTGACCGACGAGGACGTCGAGTCAGTTATCAACGAGCTCCGCGGGGAGCAGGGCACCCTCAAGCCGGTCGATGGGCGCGGGGCCGAAAAGGGGGACCTCGTGGCGGTGACCTTCAAGGGCACGATCGACGGCGAGCCCTTCGACGGGGGCTCGGCCGAGCGGCTGCCGCTGGTGCTCGGCGAGGATCGGATGATCCCCGGCTGGGAGGACCACCTCGTCGGCCAGGCCATCGACGAGACGCGAGACTTCGACCTCGCCTTCCCCGACGACTACCGGGTCGAGGAGCTGGCGGGCAAGCAGGCCCATTTCAGCGTGACCCTGATCGACATGCGCGAGCGGATCCTGCCCGACCTGGACGATGCCTTCGCCGCGTCGGTGTCCGAGGGGCAGACCCTCGAGCAGCTGCGGGCCGAGATCCGCGACGCGCTGGAGCAGCGCGCCGACGCGGAGGCGCGCCACCAGTTCGGTGATCGGATCATCGACTTCGCGACGGCCAACGCATCGGTCGAGCTGCCCGAGGTCATGATCGCGAACGAGGTCGAGATCATGCGCGACGAGCTTCGCGCCCGGCTGGCCGAGCAGCGGATCGGGATCGACCAGTACCTGGAGATCGCGCGCCAGACGCCCGACGAGCTGATGACCGAGCTGCGCGAGCCAGCCAGCCGGCGGGTGAAGACGCTCCTCGTCCTGTCCGCCATTGCCGAGCAGGAGGGGATCGATGCCACCGACGAGCAGATCGCGGAGGAGGTCGAGCGCCAGCTGGAGCGCTATCCGGACGAGCCGCGCCTGAGCGAGTACCTCGCCTCGCGCCGGGGTCGCTCGTATCTGCGGATGACGCTCCGGAACCGTACACTCGTGGACAGCCTCATCGAGCGGGCTCTCCCCTCGGTCGCGCCGGCAGAACCGGCTCCCGAACCCGAGGCCGAGCCCGCGGAACCAGCCACCGAATCCCAGCCCGCAGCAGATCCGGAGTGAACACGATGCTCGTCCCGATGGTCATTGAGAGCAGCGCCCGGGGAGAGCGCGCGTTCGACATCTACTCGCGGCTCCTCAAGGAGCGAATCATCTTCCTGGGGGAGCCCATCGAGGACCACGTCGCCAACCTGGTCATCGCCCAGCTCCTGTTCCTCGAGAGCGAGGATCCGGAGAAGGACATCTCGCTGTACATCAACACCCCCGGCGGGGTCGTGACCAGCGGCTTGGCCATCTACGACACGATGCAGTACCTCAAGGCCCCGGTCAGCACGATCTGCATCGGTCAGGCAGCCAGCATGGGCGCGGTCCTGCTGGCGGCCGGCGCCAAGGGCAAGCGCTTTGCCCTCGCCAACTCGCGGGTCATGATCCACCAGGGCTCGGGCGGGTTCCGCGGCAACACCCCCGATGTCGAGATCCAGGTCAAGGAGATGCTGGCCCTCACCGACCGGCTGATTGACATCCTCGCGATGCACACGGGGCAGGACCGAGACAAGGTCAAGAAGGACTCGGACCGCGACTACTTCATGGGTGCGGAGGAGGCGAAGGGCTACGGGATCGTGGACGAGGTCTTCTCGCGCGGCGGCGAGTCACCGATCGGCAAGCACGACGAGGACGGCAAGCCCAAGAAGTAGCGCGGAGGCCCGCCTGGCGTCCGGCTGCGGGCGGTCCCATCGGTCCATGGCCGGCGGCGCACGGGTGCGTGCTATCCTCGAAATCGGATGACGACCAAGACGAAGGCTCCGTACCGCTGCTCGTTCTGCGGGAAGAGCCAGGAGCAGGTCCGAAAGCTCATCGCCGGGCAGGGCGTGTACATCTGCGATGAGTGCATCAACCTGTGCCAGGAGATCATCGACGAGGAGATGGCGGACGCGCCGCGCGCGAGTGGCCGCACCGCTCCCACGCCGCTTCCCAGCCCGCGCAAGATCAAGGAAGCGCTGGACGAGTACGTCATCAGCCAGGACGCGGCCAAAAAGGTCCTGTCGGTCGCGGTCTACAACCACTACAAGCGCGTCAACGCCGGGTCGGCGGTGGACGACGTGGAGCTGGGCAAGTCCAACGTCCTGCTGGTGGGTCCCACCGGCTCGGGCAAGACCCTCCTGGCCCAGACCCTGGCCCGCGTCTTGGACGTCCCGTTCTGCATTGCCGACGCCACCAGCCTGACCGAGGCCGGCTACGTCGGGGAAGACGTCGAGAACATCCTCCTGCGCCTGATCCAGGCCGCGGACTTCGACGTCCAGCGCGCACAGCGCGGGATCGTGTACGTGGACGAGATCGACAAGATCGCGCGCAAGACGGACAACCCGTCCATCACTCGCGACGTGTCCGGCGAGGGTGTCCAGCAGGCGCTCCTGAAGATCCTCGAGGGAACGGTCGCCAACGTCCCGCCCCAGGGCGGACGGAAGCACCCGCACCAGGACTTCATCCAGATCGACACGACGAACATCCTGTTCATCTGCGGCGGCGCGTTCGAAGGCCTTGAGCGCATCGTCGAGGAGCGGGTGGGACGGCGGGGGATTGGCTTCGGGTCCGAGGCACAGCGCGATCCCGAGGAGCGGCGCCGGCTGCTGGAGCAGCTCATGCCCGACGACCTGCTCCGCTACGGCCTGATCCCCGAGTTCGTGGGCCGCATGCCGGTCGTGGTCAGCCTGGCCGCCCTGTCACGCGAGGACCTCGTCAAGGTCCTGACCGAGCCGAAGAACGCGGTCGTCCGCCAGTTCGCCAAGTTCCTGTCCCTGGACCGGGTGGAGCTCGTCTTCACCGATGAGGCCCTGGAGGCCACCGCCCGCCTGGCGACCGAGCGCAAGACCGGGGCCCGCGCACTGCGCACGATCGTGGAGGAGGCGCTGCTCGAGGTCATGTACGACATCCCCGAGCGGACCGATGTGACCAAGGTCGTGATCACCGGCGAAACGATCGAGCACGGGCGCCCACCCATGCTCGTGACCGAGACCGATGACGCCGCTCCGCGCCGGCGCACGAGCCGCGCGCGAGACGAAGCCCCGCGCGAGGAATCGGCCTGATCCATAGCCCCGACGGTGGTACCACCGTTCGGCGGGCACGGTACGACCGGGCAGGCGGGTTTGGTGGGGATCGGGGTCTAGGATGGCATCTGGCGCTGGTCCGTCACCCAGGGCCGGGTCGCTTTCGCGGCCGAACGGGTCCCCGATGACGCGTCGGGAATGGGAGAGCAAACGAGCAAATCCACGATGGTTGATTCTTCCGATTCCGATCGAACCTCCGCGGCCGCCCTCGATCCGGGGACAGGCGCGGAACCGTCGGATCAGTTTCTCAACTCGCTGACCTCGGCCATGCGCCGCGTCGCCGACGACGCGCGCGAGACGAGCCTGGCCGATGCGCGAGGCGCCGTCGCGACAAAGATCGCCGCCATGCGCTCGAACTCCGGCGCCCGCGCCGAGGAGCTGCGGACCCGCGCCGAGCAGGACGTGACCGGCATCGGTGACTGGTCGCGGGCCGAGATCGTCCGCATCGAAGCCGAGACCCAGCGCAAGATCGAGCAGCGCCGCGCGCAGCTTGCCGAGCAGCTCGAGGAGCACGACCGCCGCTCGGCCGAGGAGATCGCCGCCCTCGAGGCGCAGGTCGAACAGTACGAGGGCGAGCTGGCCCTCTTCTTCTCCCAGCTGGGCGAGATCAGCGACCCCGACACCTTCATTGCCGCCGCCCGTCGCATGCCCCGCCTGCCACAGGTCAACGACGAGGAGCCGGCCGCCGGGTCTGCGCCGGCGGCCGCTCCCACTCCCTCGCCCGCCGACGAGCCACCGATCAGTGGGCACGAGGAGCGGCTCCGCAACCTGGGGATCGAGCGCAACGGCGACACGGACATGGCCGAGACCGAGGTTCCGCCGACCAACGGCGTCCACGCCGAGGCCGAGGTCCCTGCGCCGATCGACAGCGAGCCCCCGGCGCCACCCGTCCCGTCGTTCGCAGCGGAGCCGTCCGACGACCCCGCGGCTGCCGCCCCCGCACCCGGCGCAGGGGCAGGCGACGACACGGTGACCACGACCGTCGCCGCGGTCGGCCTGGGCAGCTTCGGCGCGGTGACGTCCTTCAAGTCCGCGCTCGAGAAGGCCGATGGCGTGGCCGGGGTCCGGCTGAGCCTGGGATCGGGCGGCGAGTTCGTCTACACCGTCATGCACGCCCCGACCCTGGACCTCGCTGCGGTGGCAACCGCCGCGCAACCGGGCGCTTCGGTTCAGCGCGACGACGACGGCGTCCTGCACCTGAGCGCCGGCAAGCGTCGCTGATCCCTTTGGTAGACTCCTCGCACGGCACTGACCGTGAGGAGTAGCCTCCCGCGGCCGACAGAGACGGCGGGCCACGGCTGAGATCCCGCTTCGGCAGGCAGAGGTGAACGTCGCACGCGAGCCGACCGGGATCCGCCCGATAGCGCGGGACTGAGGGCGTCGCCGATGAGGCGGCGTCGAACGAAGGTGGTACCACGGGGCCCGCTCGTCCTTCGACGAGCGGGCGTTGTTGTGCATGGAGGAATGTCATGGCAGGCGAACCAGCCGGGCTGCCGCCGCGCTACGTGGCTGGGGACGTCGAGCCCCGGGTCTACGAGCGGTGGTTGGCCAGTGGTGCGTTCACGCCTGCCGCGGAACCGCCCGGCGGGGCAGAGCGGTTCGTGATCACCATGCCGCCGCCCAACGTCACCGGATCGCTGCACACCGGCCACGCCCTGTTCGTCACCGCGCAGGACGTCCTCATCCGGTATCACCGCATGCGCGGCGACGACACGCTGTGGGTCCCTGGGGTCGACCACGCGTCCATTGCCGCCCAGTTCGTCCTGGACAAGATCATCGCCGCGGAGGGGGAAAGCCGCGAGAGCCTGGGCCGTGAGGCATACCTGGAGCGGATGTGGCGCTTCATGGACGAAACCCGCGAGGCGATCTCGCTCCAGCTCCGCCGGCTGGGAGCCAGTGCCGACTGGTCCCGGAACCGGTTCACGATGGACGCGGGGAGCGCGCGGGCCGTCCGGGTCGCGTTCAAACGGCTGTGGGACGCCGGGCTCGTGTATCGCGGCGAGGCGATGGTCAACTGGTGCCCGCGCTGCCGGACCACGATCAGCGACCTCGAGAACATCCACCGCGACCAGACCGGCACGCTGTGGACCATCCGCTACCACCTGGCCGGGCTGGATGGCGCGGCTCTCGCGGACCAGTGGATCTCGGTGGCCACCACCCGCCCCGAGACCCTGCTCGGCGACGTGGCGGTGGCGGTCCATCCGGACGACGATCGGTATCGGGCACTCGTTGGCCGCGAGGCCATTCTCCCGTTCCTCGGACGGCGTCTGCCGGTCATCGCCGACGCCGTGGTGGATCCCGCCTTTGGCACCGGCGCGGTGAAGATCACCCCGGCCCACGACCCGGACGACTACCAGATGAGCCGCCGCCACAGCCTGCCGGCCATCAACGTGCTCGACGAAGAGGCCCGCATCAACGAAGCGGGTGGCGAGTTCGCCGGCCTGGATCGGTTCGACGCCCGCGCCGCCATCGTCGCCCGCCTGAAGGACACGGGCGACCTGGAGGGCGAGGCCGCTCACCCGATGGTGGTCGGCACCTGCGACCGGTGCGGGACGATCATCGAGCCGCGCCTCTCGATCCAGTGGTTCATCCGGACCGAGACCCTGGCGGCCCGGGCCCTGGCATCGGTCCGCGAAGGGCGAACGACCATCCTGCCCCCGCGCTTCGAGAAGGTGTACGCCCACTGGATGGAAAACATCCGGGACTGGGCGGTCGGCCGCCAGCTGTGGTGGGGCCATCGGATCCCGGCCTGGTTCTGCCCTGACGGCCACATCACGGTCAGCGACGCGGAGGGCGGTCCCGACGCCTGTGCGGTGTGCGCCCGTCCGGCCGCGGAGCTCACCCAGGAAACGGACATCTTCGACACGTGGTTCAGCAGCGGGCTGTGGCCGTTCTCGACCCTGGGCTGGCCCGACGACACGGCGGACCTGCGCCGCTTCTACCCGACATCGGTCATGGAGACCGGCTACGACATCCTGTTCTTCTGGGTGGCCCGGATGATGATGCTGGGCCTCTTCCTGACCGACACCGAGCCGTTCCACACCGTCTACCTGCACGGCCTGGTGCGGGCCCAGGGCGGGGTCAAGATGAGCAAGACCAAGGGCAACGTGACCGATCCGGTCGAGCTCATCGACGAGATCGGCGCCGATGCCGTCCGCCTTGCGCTGACGGTGGGGACCTCGGCCGGGAGCGACCAGCGCCTGACCATGGCCAAGCTGGATCGGTCCCGGAACTTCGCGAACAAGCTGTGGAATGCGGCCCGCTTCGTTCTCGCGCGACCGGCGGGGGAAGCGAGCGCCGAGTCGACCGGTGAGCCCCCGACCCTGGCCGAGCGGTGGATTCGCTCGCGCCTGGCCGCCACCACGGCCGATGCGACCCGCCGCCTGGACCGATACGACCTGGGAGGCTACGCGGGTGTGGTGACCGATTTCGCGTGGGGCGACCTGTGCGACTGGTACCTCGAGATGGCCAAGGTCGAGCTGCGCGACCCGGCTGCCTCCCCGGCTGGGGTGGATCACGTGGTGCGCACCGGGGCCGAGGTCCTGGCCGGCACACTGCGACTCCTCCATCCGATCATGCCCTTCGTCACCGAGGAAATCTGGGCTGCGCTGGCCGCGGCGCACCCCGATGCGGCCCAGGGACTGCTGATGACGACGGCGTGGCCGGAGGCGCCGCGGCGGGACCGTGCAGCCGAGGCGGAGTTCGAGGCCCTGGCCGAGGTCGTGCGGTCCGCCCGCAACCTGCGCACCGAGGCCGGCATCGCGGCCGGGGCCACCGTTCCGCTGCGGATCGCGCCCACGGACGAGGCTGCTGGTCGGGCCGTGGAGTCGGGCCGGCGCTACCTCGAGCCCCTGGCGCGGGTCTCGGTCGAGGTCGTCCCGGCGGGTGAGCCGGCGCCTTCGTCGGGGAGTGCGGCCACGTTGCTCGGCGGAATCTGGCTGGCGGCGACCACCGCGGAGCCCGCCCGCGGGGCGGCGCGGGTGGCCGAGCTGGAAGCACAGCGTGACCGACTGGCGACCCTCCTGGGCGATCCGGCGTTCGCGTCGCGCGCCCCGGCCGCCGTGGTCGAGCGGGAGCGCGCACGGCTGGCGGAGGTCGAAGAGCGCCTGCGGCAGATCGGCGCCGAGAGCGGCGCGGGGTAGAATCGCCCCCGATTCACGCCACATCAGGAGATTCGGTTGGGATTTCTGCGTCGACGCAAGGATGAGCCCGCGGTTGAGCCCGCGCCGCTCGCCTCGTATGCCCAGGTCGCGGGCCGCCAGTACTCGCTGGCCCTGACCTACCTGGCGCGGAGCAGCGACCCCATCCGCCTGGCCCCGGGTCCAGAGGTCATGAAGACCCTGCCGCGGATCGTGGAGCCCCTGGCCGACGAAGGGGTGGAGGTGGTCAACCCCCTTCCCATCGAGCTGGCCTCGGCGTACCCATCCATCGAACGCCTCAACGATCTCGAGCAGTGGATCGTGGCCCGCCGGAACCAGAACCCGGTCACTCGCCACGCCCTGTACGTGCTCGAGCAGACCGAGGCGGTGGACATGACGATCGACACCGTGATCTGTGGCCTGCTCAACGGGGAGATCGACACCACCGGCTACCCGAGCTTCGACGCGATCTCCGGCGGGCTGGCCAGCCACTTCGACGATCTGACCGGCGAGCTCGTGGTGCGCGCGGTCGTGGGCTGGGGCGGCAAGGGCCAGCGAGGCGACACGGAGCGCAACGCCCAGCGCGTGCTCAGCAACCTGTACCAGCAGGTCATCGTGTCGGGGCTCAGCATCAGCACGGCGGAGACCCCGGTCCATCGGGAATCGGGCGAGGGCAAGGTCTGCGGCCACTGCGGCTTCGATGCCCGCGGGACCGGCGCGTTCTACTGTCCGAAGTGCGGGATGAAGCTCGGCGGATCGGCATAGCCATCGGTACATTCGTCCCATAGCGGGGCCGAGCCCGCCCGTGGACACTGGTGCCCCGAGTCACCGCACCGAAGGGCACACATGGAACACCCTCGCGTCCTGCTTGCCGCACACGACGATGCCGCCGCGATTGCCGCCGCGCTCACGCGCGCCGGCTTCGAGGTCATCGGCAGTGAAGAGGCCTTCGAGGCTGCGCTGGTCGAGGGCCGCAAGCCCGAGATGGCGGTCATCGACGCCGACCTCGCCCCGAGCATCGTGCGCCGCGTGCATCGCCGACTGAACGAGGACGGGCCGGTCCAGGCCCTGATCCTGCTCGGTGACGACGCGGGCGAGCTGGACGACGTGTGGCAGGTGAACGACGAGTTCGTCCTCAAGCCCACCCAGGCCGACGCCATCGTCTATCGGTGCCAGGCACTGCTCATTCGTTCCGGGGCCACGACCACATCCGTCCCCGAAGCGGATCCCGAGGTGCAGGTCATCGGTGGCCACGACGCCGCCAATGCGCGGGTCATCGCCGTGTTCGCCCCGAAGGGCGGCGTGGGCAAGACCACCGTGTCCGTCAACCTGGCCGTCGCCCTCCGCATGCAGACCCGCCAGAGCGTGCTCCTGCTCGACGCCGATGCGGGCGTGGGCAACGTGACCGCGGTCATCGACGTTCCCGCGCGGCGCGGCCTGGCCGACATGGCCGATTCCGGCCCCGACGAATGGACCGATGACGCCTTCCGCTCCCTGGTCGCCTTCCACGAGCCGAGCGGGCTGGACGTCCTGACTTGGGGCTTCGAGCCGGGCGATGCCGAGCGCATCGGTCCCGACCTGCTGATCGCCGCCGTCCGTTGGGCTCGCCAGCACTACGACTTGATCATCGTGGACACCCATCCCGGCTACGACGACCGGACGGTCGCCATGCTGTCGGTGGCCAACGAGATCCTGCTCACCGTCACGCCGGAAGTGGGACCGCTGCGTAACAGCGCCCAGTTCATCACCCTGGCGCACGAGCTGGGGATTGACGACACGATTCGGGTGGTTGCCAACCGCTCGAACCACGGCGTCGCGCTGCGCGACATGGAACGCGCCCTGGGCCGTCCGATCCTGGCCACCATCGTGTCGGCCGGGGCGACCGCGGTCATGGCCGCCAACGCGGGCACGCCGCTCGTCCTCCGCTTCCCCAAGGAGCGGATCACGGCCGACATCCACCGCCTGGCGCGGATCGTGGCCGGCCTCGAGGAGGCCACCCCGATCATCGCTCCCGAGAAGCGTCGCTTCTCCTTCGCCACGCTCCTCAAGGCGGGCGCCTAGACCCCGTTCCCCGCGCCGCCTGGCGGCGGCGCGTTGCTGAACCAGGTCCCCCCTGCGATCATCGGCGGACCGTGCCCACCTACGACTACCGCTGCACGAAGTGCGGCCACACCGTTGAGCTCGTCCATTCCATCCTGGAAGACGGGCCCGAGGCCTGCGAGCAATGCGGCGGGCCGGTCCAGCGAGTGGTCCAGCCAACGGGCGTGATCTTCCGCGGCAGCGGGTTCTACGTCACCGATTCGCGGTCATCGTCCAAGCCGAGTCCCGAGAAGGGAAGCGACAGTTCCACCCCGGCCGGGTCGGGCGGGTCCGGGTCGGGGTCCGGGTCGACCGACTGATCAGGCGCTGAGCGTCTGGGGAGCGCCGCAGCGGCGGCAGAAGCGCGCGGTCGAGGAGACCGTCAGGCCACACGAATCGCAGGGTCGCAGCGCGGCGCGCTGGGCGTTGGCTTCCAGGGCGCGGGTCGAGGCATCCCAGACGGCGGCCAGCATGGCGTTGCTGCCAGCTCCGCTGGACCGATACGGGAGCGCTTCGCGCCCGCCCACCGAGACGGTTCCCTCCCCGGGATCTTCGATGCCCAGGATGTCGAGCTGGCTCCGTCGCGCAGCCAGCTGCTCGGGCGGTGCCGAGGAGGCAGGTCGCGGCGGCACCAGCGGGCCCCGAGCAAAGGTATCTCGCAGGTCCCGGCGCGGCGTGGTGGGAATGGGCAGTGGCTCCGGCGCGGCAGGCTCGGGCTCGATGGTCGGCGCCTCGGCAACCGGCTCTTCAACCTCCACCGCAGCGGCGACCACCAGGTCTTCTTCGATTTCGGCAGCGACCGGCTCCGGCTCTTCTTCCGCGACCACCGGCTCGGGCTCGACCTCGGCCAGGACCACCTCGGGCTCCTCCGCGACCACCGGCTCGGGCTCGACCTCGGCCAGGACCACCTCGGGCTCCTCGGGCCACTCCGCCGACCCGGCGGCTGCGGCGGGGACCACGATCTCGTCCTCCGCGGGCCACGCCGTGTCCGGGGTCGCGGCCTGGGCGGCGGGAGCCAACGGCTCGGCGGCGGGCCATGCCGGCTCTTCGGCCATGGTGAGCTGCGGAACTTCGTCCACCAGCGACGGCATGAGGGCCGGGCCGGCCGGCATTCGATCGTCGAACTCCCCGACGTCGTCCACACCGGGCACCGGCATGCAGGACCGGCAGCGTCCCTCGTCGTCGTTCCAGCACTTCATGCAGGTGTAGCGGCGGCAGTCGAGGCAGAAGTTGAACGTGTCCTGGAACGCGTCGATCTGCCGGGACGCGAGCGATTCCTCCTCGGCGCGCATGGCGTCACCGATGGAATCCGATAGGCTTTCGGTGCTCATGATGAACGAGCGCAGGCCCGTTACCAGGCCGCGCGTCTTGCGTGAGCGCGTCATGGGCTCGGGGGTGCCGAGTTCATACCGCGTTCCGCAGCGTTCGCAGAAGGATTCCGTCAGCAGCTCAGTCATCGTTTTCCGACCCGTTTTGCACGGGCCGCCAGTATAGCCACGGCCCCCCGAGACCCCCGATCGGGCCAAAGTACCGAGCGGGGCGCCGTTCGTACCCCGTGCTAGCATCGCTCGCCGTGGGCATGTTCCGGCGTCTCGAGCACTTTCTCGAGCGACTCGTCGAGGCGCCCGCCGGACGTCTGGGCGCGTCGCCCCAACCGGTGACGCTCGCCAAGCGGATCGAGCGCGCCATGGACACCAACAAGCGATTCAGCGGTGAGGGCGTGATCGTCCCGAACCGATACGTCCTCCATCTCAACCCCGCGGACTACGCGCCGTTCGAGGCGTACCACGGGTCGCTCGAGGACGACCTCGCGCACGACGCGCTCACCCGGGCGCGGCGCCTCGGCTACCGGCTGCTCGCGCGTCCGACCGTGATCCTGGAGTCAGACCCAGCGGTCCCGCGCGGCGAGGTGCGGATTGCGGCCTCGGTCGCCGACGACGCGGAAGCCACCCCGGATCCGGCTGTGGTCAGCAGCGAGACGAGCGTCCTCGCGCGGCCGGGATACGTGGTCCCGGGTCCGGACGCCCCGTCGCGGGCGCACCTGGTGGTGCAGACCGATGGCGCGCGCGGCGCGCGATTCGACCTGGGCGGCGCCGTGATTGCCGTCGGGCGGGGCACCGACAACGACGTCATCGTGGACGACCCCGAGGTGAGCCGGCACCACTGCCAGCTCAAGCTGCAGCACGGCGCGTACAGCTTCGTGGACCTCCAGAGTCGCAACGGCTCGACCGTGAACGGTCAGCCCGTGGAGGAGATCGCGCTGGCAGACGGGGATCGGATCCGGATCGGCAACACGCGTATCGAGTTCCGGATCCACGGATGAGGCCTCCGCCCCGGTGACCAACGACATCCTGCGCCTCCTGCTGCTCGCCCTCCAGCTGGGCTTCCTGGGGCTCCTGTTCATCGTCCTGCTCCGCTTTGCGCGCGCCATGCGTGCGGACCTGCGCCAGGCCGAGGCGTTGGCTGCGTCCACCCGAACCGGGATGGGTCGCCTCCTGGTGGTCGAATCACCGGGCGGGGAGCCGGCCGTGGGCCGCGTGCTCCAGATCGGGGCCATCACCACCCTGGGGCGCGACCTGAACAGCACGATCTACCTCGAGGACGAATTCGCGAGCGGGGATCACGCGGTCCTGACCTTCCGGGGCCGGGCCTGGTACGCCGAGGACCGCGGGAGCACGAACGGGACCTACGTGAACGGCCATCGCATCCAGCGTCCGGTGGCCCTCTCGTTCGGGGACGAGCTCATGATCGGGCGGGTCCGCTTCCGCCTGGAGCGCTGATGGTCATCCGCCTGGCCGGTCGTCGCACCGAGCTGAGCCTGCTGGTCCCGATCCTGTTCCTCGTCCCCCTGGGGGTGGTGGTCACCCACATCGCCCAGACCGGGCTCTTCGAGACGGGCCCGTTGGCGGTGGCCATCGCCTTCGTGATCCTGGTCCTGGGCGCCCACTTCGTGCTGTCCTGGGCTGGCCACCTGGGCGACGAGATGCTCCTCCCCGCGGTAGCTGGGCTGGGCGCGGTGGGCATCGTGATCCTCAACCGCCTGCCCCAGGATCTCGCGGGCAACCCCGCGTTCGAGCTGGGCATGGTGGGCACCCAGTTGGTGTGGTTCGGAGTGGGCCTGGCAGCCATGCTCGCGGTCGCCATCGGTCTGCGCGACGACGGGTTCCTCCGTCACTACAAGTACACGTGGGGCCTGTTCGCCGCGGCCCTCCTTGTCTTCACATTCCTGTTCGGGACGGAGATCAACGACGCCCGGCTGTGGATCGTCATCGGTCCGTTCAGCTTCCAGCCGTCGGAGGCGATCAAGGTCATGCTCGTGATCTTCCTGGCCGGCTACCTGGCCGAGAATCGGGCCGTCCTGGCCGGCGCCAGCCTGCGCCTCGGTCCGCTGAAGCTCCCGCCGCTGCCGTACCTCGCGCCGATGCTCGTCGTGTTCGCGGCCGTGATGCTGGTCGTGGTGGTCAGCCGCGACCTGGGCACCGCCCTGCTGTTCTTCGGCGTCTTCCTGACCATGCTCTTCGTCTCGACCGGGCGCCGGTCGTACGTCCTGTTCGGCGCGATCCTGTTCGTGGCCGGCTCCACCGTGGCGTACTTCCTGTTCCCGCACGTGGCCGAACGGATCGACACCTGGCTCAACCCGTGGGCCGATCCCAACGGGGCCGGCTACCAGACGGTGCAGGCCATCTACGCCTTCGCCCGGGGCGGATTGCTGGGAGAGGGCCTGGGACAGGGCCTGCCCATGGTGGACGGGAACCTTCCCATCCCCGCCGTCCAGACCGACATGATCTACGCCGCGATCGGCGAGGAGCTGGGGATGCTCGGCGCGGTCGCCGTCCTGGGCCTGGTGGCGGTGGTCATGACCCGGGGCTTTCGGATCGCCGCCCTGGCCACCGATGACTTCAGCACGATGCTGGCCACCGGCCTCGTGGCCGGGCTCGTCCTCCAGAGCCTGATCATCATCGGCGGCAACCTGAAGGTCGTCCCCCTGACCGGGATCACCCTCCCGTTCATCAGCTACGGCGGATCCAGCCTGCTCGCCAGCTTCGTGGTGGTGGGCCTCCTGCTGTCCATCAGCCACCGCTCGGTGCCGACCGAGGTCACCGATGACGACGAGGCAGACCGATGATCGCGCGACATTTGCCGCGCCTGGGGACCGCGGTGCTGGGCGGGTTCGGGGTTCTCGTGGTGGCCCTGTCGATCTGGCAGGTCGTGCTCGCCGCGCCGCTCGAAGCGCGGCCCGACAACCCCGCCCTCATCGCCGCGCACCGAAGCCAGCCGCGGGGCACGATCTACGACGCCCAGGGCGCGGTCGTGGCCTCGACAACGGTCGTGGATGGGATCGCCCGGCGCTCGTACGCCGATCCTGCATCCACCCACGTCATCGGCTACGCCTCGCTCCGCTACGGGACGTCGGGCGTGGAGCAGGCCTGGGACGAGCTGCTGGTCGGGCTTCGCGACCCGAACCCGCTCCAGGACATCCTGAACGACGTCCTCCAGCGACCGCCCCAGCCCCACGACCTGGTGCTGACCCTGGACCAGCGCCTCCAGCACTACGCCGCCTCGCTGCTGGGGAGCAGCGTGGGCGCGGTGGTGGCCATCGACCCGGCCACGGGCGCGGTCCTGGCCATGACCTCCAGCCCCACCTTTGACGCGACCCTCATCAGCGGCGACCCGGCGGCGGCCGAAGCCCCGTGGCTCGCCCTCCAGGAGGACCCCAACGCGCCGCTCGTGGACCGGGCCCGGAACGGAATCTACGTCCCGGGCTCGATCATGAAGGTCCTGACCGCCGCCGCGGCGCTGGACGCAGGCGCCATCACGCCCGACACGACGTTCCCCACCCAGCCCGCGGAAGAGGTCAACGGCATGGTGGTGAATGGCTTCGTGATCAACGAGCACGACCTCGCGGGCCTGACGCCGGGACTCTGGAACCTGTCGCAGGCCATGCAGGTGTCGAGCAACATCTACTTTGCGCACGTCGGCCTCGAATTGGGCCAGCGGGGCTTCATGGCCGGCGCGGAGGACTTCGGGTTCTGCGATGGGATGCGCATCGGTCCGGCAGGGCACGCCCTGCCGGTCTCGGCCTCCTCGGTCACGCCGTTGACCGATGCCGGATGCGAGGACTTCGTGGACGATGCGGAGCTGGCCACCGCGTCGTTCGGCCAGGCCCGGGTCACGGTGACCCCCACCCAGATGGCGCTCGTCGCGGCGACGATTGCCAACAACGGCGTGATGATGGAACCGTTCCTCGTGCGCGAGGTGCTCAGCCCCGATCCTGCGGGCGGCCCCTCCCAGGTCGTCGCGACCTACGACAGCCCGGGCCGCCGCTCGGTGGTCAGCCGCCAGACCGCGGACGAGGTCCGCGCGGTGATGGTGGACGCGGTCCACGGTCCGCTGGGTGCGCCGTATGCCGGGTCGGCCAACGTGACCCTGTACGGGATCAGTGGGGTGCAGACGGCAGGCAAGACCGGCACCGCGGAGCGCGGCAACGACTTGCCGCCCCATTCGTGGTTCATCGGGTTTGCCGCCGCGCAGCCGGGCGCCGCGCCGAGCATCGCGATCGCGGTCATCGTCGAAGGGGCCGGCCCCGGATCGGCCACCGCGGCGCCTATCGGAGGCCAGGTCATGGCCCAATGGCTGGCCCTGAACGGGAGCTGAGACTCACTATCGGAATCCATCGCAATGTGGGGATCGAACCAATCGGTCCGTGTGCGCATCTATCGGGTATGAACCGCTTGGAGGCCGGCTGGGGTATTGTCAGCGGACCGATCCTTCGCCATCGTGGAGTCCGCCGTGAACGTCCAGGAACCTGCTGAGCGCACGACCGGAAATATCGAACGCGTCATCGTCGGCAAGCACGCCGAGGTGCGGCTGGCCATGGTCGCGCTGCTGTGCGAGGGTCACATCCTCATCGAGGACGTGCCCGGGGTGGGCAAGACGATGCTGGCCAAGGCCCTGAGCCGCAGCATCGGTACGAGCTTCCGGCGGATCCAGTTCACGCCCGACCTGCTGCCCTCGGACGTCACCGGGCTGTCGATCTTCAACCAGAAGACGCAGGACTTCGAGTTCCGACCGGGCCCGATCATGGCCCAGATCGTGCTGGCCGACGAGATCAATCGGGCCACCCCCAAGACCCAGAGCGCGCTCCTCGAGTGCATGGAGGAGCGGCAGGCGACGATCGACGGCGTCAGCCACCAGATGCCCAGCCCGTTCCTGGTGATCGCCACCCAGAACCCCATCGAGTACGAGGGAACGTTCGCCCTCCCCGAGGCCCAGCTGGACCGATTCCTGCTCCGGATCCGGCTTGGCTACCCCAAGCCCATGGAGGAGCTCGTCATCCTGGACGAGCAGAAACGGCTCCATCCCATCGAGTCCATCCAGCAGGTCCTGTCCCTCGACGAGCTGCGATTGATGCAGGCCGGCGTCAAGGAGATCTACGTGGACCAGGGCGTGGCCGACTACATCATCCGCCTGGTCACCGCCACCCGCGAGCACGCCGACGTGTACCTGGGGGCCTCGCCGCGCGGATCGTTGCACCTGTACCGCGCGGCGCAGGCCCTGGCCGCGATCAACGGCCGCGACTACGTCATCCCCGACGACGTGAAGCAGCTGGCGGTGCCCGTGCTCGGCCACCGCCTCATCGTTCGCAGCCAGGCATCCCTGCGCGAGGTCGACAACGACGCGATCGTGCGCGAGGTCCTGTCCACGGTCGCCATCGCCGAGCCAACCGAAGCCGCCGCGCCGGCATAGGCCGTCGCGCGACCGCCATCGGTATGGGGAAGATCAGCCGTCGGCTCCCCGCCATCTTCGTCGCGACCGTGCTGGTCGTCGCCGCGTTCAGCACCGGGATCACGGTCCTCTTCTTCCTCGTGTACCTCGCGGGCGCCCTGATCATCGGGTCGTGGTGGTACGCCCGCCGCGGCCTGGGCGGGGTGCGCGCCGGGTACCACGTCCTCAATCCTCGTGCCCAGGTGGGGGAGATGCTCCACGCGGTGTACCGGATCGACAACGACGCGCAGTGGAGCAAGCCGTGGCTCGAGGTCACCAACGACTCGACGCTGCCGATCGGGCTCCCGGGGCGGGTGATCGGCGTCCGCTCGCAGGGCAGTCGCCAATGGTTGTCCAAGGTCCTCCTCTCCCGACGGGGGACCTTCCGGATCGGCGCGGTCAAGGTCCGGACCGGCGACCCGTTCGGGCTTTTCACCTCCGAGATGTCGGTTGGGCGGCCGACCACGGTGGTCGTCTTCCCCAAGCTGTACGAGCTGCCGCACTGGCGCCTCCCGCCGGCGCCCATCGAGGGCACCGCGGCGACCCGGCGCCGGCGGGAGATGGCCTCGCCCCTGGCGGCGACGATCCGGCCCTACGCCCCGGGCGACGCGATCAACCGCATCCACTGGTTGAGCAGCGTCCGTCACGGCGAGCTGCAGGTGAAGGAGTTCGACCCGGAGCAGGCGGCCGACCTGTGGCTCATCCTGGACCTCGACCGGAACGCACACGTGGGTGTGGGCGATGGATCGTCGGTCGAGACCGCGGTCAGCGTCGCGGCATCCATTGCGGTGCGGACCCTGGCCGACAACCGGGCGGTGGGGCTGACCGCGTCCGCACGCCGGTCCCACGTCCTGACTCCGGACCGCGGGTCGCGGGTGGAGCAGAAGATCCTCCACCTGCTGGCCAACGTCCAGGCCGATGGCGTCCAGCCCCTGGCCGAGGTGGTGGCCGCCAACCTGCCGCAGTTCCGGCGGGGGATGACGGTGTGCATCGTGACCGGGTCGACGCAGCGGGACTGGGTCCGGCCGCTCGCCACGCTCGGGACGCCGGGGGGTCGGGGCCATCGCCGTGCTGCTCGACCTCGAGTCGTTCAGCCCCAGCGGAACCCAGGGCGACGCGCCAGCGTCTGCTCGGGAGATGGCAGCGGTCCGCCACGCCCTGAACGAATACGGTCTCGCCAACCTCGTGCTGCGCGCCGGCGACGATCCGGCACGGGTCCTCGTCACGCGGGAGGGTGTCCATGCTTGACGAGCCGGTCGACCTGAAGCGCACGATCCCCGGGCCGCGCGAGGGCTGGCTGAGCGTCGCGCTCCTCGCGGTCATGCTGCTCAGCCTGTGCTGGTCGATCCAGGCGGCCGGCTGGCTGGACCAGCTGGACTTCCTCGCCCCGGTCGCGATATGGGCGCTGCTGGCGGGGCTCATCCTGGGCATGAGTCGCCTGTCCATCGCGATCACCATCCCGATCTCGGCGGTCGTCGGTGCGGGGATCCTCCTGTGGTCGGTGGGCGGGGAGTACTACCCCGAGCTCGACCAGCTCGCCCGACTTGACCTCATGCGCGCCATCGGCATCGACGCCGCGACCACCGCCTACCTGTTCGCGAGCGTCCAGCAGGCGCTCGTGCTGGCCATTGCCTTGGGTCTCCTGATCTGGGTCACCGCGTACACCGCGGCCTTTGCCCTGTATCGGCGCCACCAGGTCCTCGACACCATCCTGCTCGTCGGTGCGTTCCTGGTGGTCAACCTGGTGGCCACCATCCAGGACCTGTTCTTCTACCTCGTCCTGTTCAGCCTGGCCGCGCTCCTGCTCTGGCTGCGGGGGGCCCTCATCGAGCGCCGATCGGGCTGGGAGCAGCGGCGCGTCAACGAGAACGTGGACGTCCCGGCCTCGATCATGCGGAGCGGGGTCCTGTTCACCGCGTCCGCCATTGGGATCGCCTGGATCCTGACCTCGGTCGCGGTCGCCGCGCCGCTCACCCAGGCGGTCAGAAGCCTGGACGACGTGTGGATGAACGTCGCGTCCGAGGCGAGCGGCTTCTTCCAGGGGTTCAACAGCAGCAACGCGCGGCCGGTCGTGGCCGGGTATGGCCCGCGGATGACGATCGGCTCGATCTGGAGCTCGAGCAACGAGCCTGTCCTGACGCTGCATGCCAAGCACCCGTACTACCTCGCATCGGTCGTCTACGACTCGTACAACGGACGTGGGTGGTCGCGGACCGATGGGCGTCCCCGATCGGTCGGCGCGGAGCAGGACGTCTTCACGGCGTGGACGCCCGACCGACCGCTGGTGGCGGATGGATTCGACCTCGAGACCGTGCAGATCCAGATCGCGCGACCGCAGGCACGCGACCTGTGGGTGCCGGGATTCCCGATTCGCTTCTTCGCGCCCATCACGGTGACCGAGCCGTCCGGGCTCCCGACCTTCGGGGCGGTCGAGGCCGCCGGACCCATCGATCCGGGTAGCGGCTATGACGTCATGGCCGTGATCTCCAACGTGACCGAGGCCCAGCTCCAGGAGGCGAGCACCGACTACCCGACGGAGGTCACCGACCTCTACCTCAATACCGATGGCGTCACCGACCGGACGAAACAACTCGCCCTGGATCTGACCGCCGAAACGACCAACCCGTACGACGCGGCCAAGGCCATCGCGACCTTCCTGCGCAGCACCGGCCCGTTCACCTACGACACGAGCGTCACCCCGCCCAGCGACCCGAACCAGGACCTGGTGGACTACTTCCTGTTCGACCCGGCGGGCCAGCGCGGGTTCTGCGTGTACTACGCCTCGTCCATGGTGCTCCTGGCTCGCAGTGCGGGCATCCCGGCCCGCCTGGTCGAGGGCTTCGCTCCGGGTGAATTCGTCGAGTCGGGCGTGTACCAGGTCACACAGAAGCAGGGACACGCATGGGCCGAGCTGTACTTCCCCGGCTACGGCTGGCAGATCTTCGAATCGACCAAGACGATCGATCCCCAGTTCTTCCGGGCCAGCGGTCGCCCCGGCGCGGTCCCGCCGCCGCCGAGCGGCGCGGGGGTGGACTACATGGGGCCTTTCGAGCCGGGCGTGGATGGCGGGACGAAGTTCCCGCCCACGGCCAGCTTCCAGCCGATCCCCGGCGGGTTCCAGGCCGGGGACGAGTCACCCGCCGAAGAGTCGCGGACCACCAACGGCTGGATCTTCCTCGCACTCCTGGGAGTGGCGCTCGGGTATGGCGCATACCGATGGTTCAAGGCCCGACGCCGCTTCCGGTTCCTCTCACCCGGGGATCTCGGCTGGGCCCGGATGCGGCTCGCCGCCGAGCGGGCGGGCATCGGTCGTCAACCGGCCGAGACGTTCTACGAGTACGCCGGCTGGCTCGAGTCGGAGCTGCCCAGCCGGGCGGCGGAGATCCGGACCATCGCCGACGGCAAGGTGTGGTCGGCCTATTCGGGACATTCCATGGGTGAACGGGCGATCGAGGCCATCGAGCGGGCGTGGGATCGGCTGCGATTCCCGCTGGCGGGCCTCGCCATTCGCCGGCGTGCAGCCTCGTTCTTCGGGCGCCGCTAGGCGCCCACCCTCGGGATCGGTCTAGGCGACCCCCACTCCAACCCGCGCGTCGTACGCCGCGCGACCGGCCGCCCGGGCCGCGTCCGCGTCGACCGCTCGCCCCATGTCGGCCAGGGATGTGGCGCAGACCGCCAGCGCGGCGTCGATCTCGTCCCACTCCACGTCACCCATGTGCCCGAAGCGCAGGATCTGCCCGCTCCACTTGCCCTGCCCGCCGGCCACGACCAGGCCGCGATGGCGGAGTCCCGCATCGAACGAGTCCCAGTCCAGACCCTCGGGCAGCCAGGCCGCAGTGACGGTGGCCGAGCGTGCCTCGGGGACGGCGACCAGCCGGAAGCCCAGGGCCTCGAGCCCGGCGCCGGCGCCGGCGGCAATGGCCGCGTGGCGCGCCCAGGTCCGCTGCGGCCCTTCCTTCACGAGTGCCGCGACACCCAGCCGCAGCCCGTACAGGACGCTCACCGCGGGGGTCCATGGGGTCTGGCCCTTGGCGGCCAGGCTGCGCGCCTCGCGGAAGTCCCAGTAATACCGCGGCATGGTCGCCACCGCCTCGGCCGCCCGTGCGCGGGCGCCGACTGCCGCGATCGCGATCCCGGGCGAGGCCATGAACGCCTTCTGCGATGCGCTGATCACGAGGTCCACGCCCCAGGCGTCCATCTCGAACGGCATGGCCCCCAGGCCGCTGATGCCGTCCACCAGGACGAGCGGCTCGCCGGGCGCGCCGCGGACGGCAGCGGCCAGCTCGCGCAGCGGATTCGCGACCCCGGTCGAGGTCTCGTTGTGGGTCAGCAGGACGGCCTTGTACGGGTCGTGGGCGGCGAGATACGCCGCGAGGACTGCTGGGTCGGCGGGGGTGCCCCACTCGACGTCCATCTTCTCGACCTCGGCGCCGAACACCTGGGCAATGCGGGCGAATCGGTCTCCAAACGCACCGATCGACACGGCGAGCACCCGGTCGCCGGGGGAGAGCGTGTTGACGACCGCCGCTTCCATGGATCCCGTGCCCGAACCGGTCAGCAGGAACACGTCGCCATCGGTCCCGATCAGCTGACCGATGCCCGCGCTCGTCTCGAGCAGGAGCTCGGCGAACTCGGGGCCGCGGTGGTTGATCATCGGCGCCGACTGGGCGGAGCGGACCTCGTCCGGAATTGGCGTGGGGCCGGGGATGCGGAGGTTCTGTTCCATCGGCCGCATGATAGCGGCGGGTAGACTCCGGGCATGCCCCGGCGACCTCCTTCCGCCGAACCCGACCGCCCGCTCTTCCCCGAAGCACCTGATCCCGGCGCCCCACTCGCGGCCCGCCTCCGTCCGGAGCGGCTGGACCAGTTCGTCGGCCAGCGCCACCTGGTCGGACCGGAAGGCGCGCTGCTGAAGGTGGTCCGACCCGGCTACCTGCCCAGCCTCGTCTTCTGGGGACCGCCAGGCAGCGGCAAGACGACCCTGGCCCGCCTCGTGGCCGACCAGTCGGGCGGGGCGTGGCGCCAGCTCAGTGCGGTGACCAGCGGCGTGGCCGACGTCCGGGCCCTGGTGGCCGAAGCCCGTGCCCGTCGCGAGGCAGGTGGACGGACGGTCGTGTTCATCGACGAGCTGCATCGGTTCAACAAGGCCCAGCAGGACGCGCTGCTGCCCCATGTCGAGGATGGCGCGATCACCCTGCTGGGGGCGACCACCGAGAACCCGTACTACGAGCTGAACTCACCGCTCCTGAGCCGGATGCGGGTGTACCGCCTGGAGCCGCTGGAGGCCGATGACCTTGCGGCGATCATCGAACGCGCCGTGACCGATCCGGCCGGACTGGCCGGCCGGGTGACCCTCGCCCCGGAGGGGCTGGCGGCGCTGCTCGAGCTGTCCGGCGGCGACGCGCGCCAGGCGCTGAACATGCTCGAGGCGGCGGCCGCCACCTCGGCCGACGGGTCGGCGCTGGGGGCCGACGACGTCACGACCGCCGCCCAGGAGCGGTTGCTGGCCTACGACCGGACCGGGGACGGGCACTACGAGGCGATCAGCGCCTTCATCAAGTCCATGCGCGGCAACGACCCCGACGCGGCGCTGTACTGGTGCGCCTCGATGATCGCGGCGGGGGAGGACCCGACCTTCGTCGCGCGGCGGATCGTGATCGCCGCCAGCGAGGACGTCGGAAATGCCGATCCGCGCGCCCTCCAGATCGCGGTGGCGGCCATGCAGGCCGTCGAGATGATCGGGTTGCCCGAAGCGCAGTACGCCCTCGCCCAGGCAGCGGCCTACGTGGCCTCCGCCCCGAAGTCGAACCGGGCAGGTGCGGCGTACTGGGCGGCGCTGGCGGACGTGAACGAGCACGGTCGCTTGCCCGTGCCGCTCCACCTGCGCCCAGGAACGCATCGCCGTCTCGCGCGCGAGCAGGGCCACGGCAAGGGCTACAAGTACCCGCACGACTACGACGGGGCGGACGTCGAGCAGCAGTACCTGCCCGATGAGCTGGTCGGGAAGACCTACTACCAGCCCTCCGACCAGGGGATGGAGACGCAGATCGGGGAGCGACTGGCGCGGATTCGCGCCGCGCGAAAGGCGGGCCGGGGTCCTACTGAGGAGTAGCTCCCACCAGATTGATCACGATCACCGAAGCCGCCAGCAGCACGGCCATGATCACGACCAGGACCGCGGTGTTGCGGAGGTCGCGGGCCACGTAGTGGTACTCGGCCAGAGCCGCCTCGCCCAGGCGTGACGTGCCGGCGCCACCAGCAACGGCCGCAGGCCGCGGGGCTGCCGCGCGTGGACTGGCGCTCGGGGTCGGCGGCGGAGGCGGGGAGCTTGGTTCGACCGGTGCCTCGATCGTCGCCTCGGGCTCGGCGGGAGCGGCCGATGGCGTGGTCTTCGGCGCGCCCGCCGATGAGCTCGCTGCCGCGTTGGCCTGCCTGTTGCGGCGCTCCTGGCGCGCACGCCGCGAAGCTGCCTTTCCCGTTCGTCGGGCCACTCATCACCTCGTCGCATCGACCGGCTCCGGCGCCGGATGGGCGAATGGGGGTGGCATGATACCAGCCGTCCCACTTGCATCGGTCCAGGTGCCCAGCCGTGCCCGAACTCAACCAGTGGCTGCTCGACAACCTGTGGCTCATCACGCTCGTCCTGTTCGCCGCCGTCATCGGTCTGACGATCGCGCTCGTCGTCCTCGCTCGACGATTGACCGAGTCCACACGCGCCTACGAGGGCCTGGTTGACGAGGCGTCTGGGGGGTCACTGGCAACCGCCCTGGCGGGTCAGGCAGCGCGGGTCGAAGCGGTGGACGCGCGCCTGGGCGAGCTGACCGAAACGTACGGCGCGCTCGAGGCGCGCTCGCGGGGCAGCCTCCAGCACGTCGGCCTGGTCCGCTTCAACCCGTTCGAGGACACCGGCTCGGACCAGAGCTTTGCGATCGCCCTGCTCGATGCGGACCACAGCGGGGTCGTGGTCAGCAGCCTCCATGGGCGGGCGGGGACGCGGGTCTTCGCGAAGCCCATCGCGTCGGGGCAGGCCACTCACGCGCTGTCCGACGAGGAGTCCCAGGCCCTCCGGCTCGCGACCGATGGGCCGGCGCGATCAGACGGCTGAGCCCAACCGGCTGAGCGCCGCATCCGCGGTGGGGAGCTCCTCGCCCGCCGCCTGACGCGCTTGGCGGAACGCCGCCGCCGCCGCGGGTCGGTCTCCTCCGGCCTCGTACAGCTCGCCGAGGGTGAGCAGGACATCGATCCATCGACCACGGAGCAGCTCGCGCTGCTCTTCGACGGCTGCCGAATCGCCGTAGAACGGGCAGTCGTCGAGGTAGTCACCGCGGTATAGGGATCGCGCCCGTTCCAGGTGGGTCAGACGCTCGGTCGCATCGGTCGCGTGGCTGGCAGATGTCAGCTCGGCATCGAGGTCAGCGACGTCGCTGCCCGTGACGAGCTCCCCGCTGAGCCGATACCGATCGTTGTGGAATGCGATCGCATCGCCTCGGTCGCGCGCCCGCCGGCTGGGATCGAGGACGGTCCGCAGCCCGCCCAGCGTGCGGTGGAAGGCGAGGTCCGCCCGCTCGAGGTCCACGTCGGGCCAGATGAGCTCGAGGATCTCGTCCTTGGCCACGCCGCGCTCCCCGCGGTCGAACAGGAACGCGAATATCGCCTCTGCCTGCCGCGAGCCCGCCTTGGCCCCGCCCCAGTTCGTGAGCGGAATGCCGTCCCGCTCGACCCGCAGCGGACCGAGGGCGAAGACCCGAAAGCCGCTTCGGACCTGGCCCTGCACCGCTGCACCCAGGGCTCGGCTGAGGTCCTCCCCACGCCGGTCCACGCCCGCCTTCCGTTCGGACAGGGCGGACAGCGCGTCCGCCTGGCGGTCCTGGTCTCGGCCGAGATCGAGCAGATCGGCCAGGAAGCCGGCCCCCTCGCCCAGCAGGGTCATCTCCTGCGCCGTGAATGGAAGGTGCGTCCGCTTGGGTCCGAACACGGCCGTGCCCCCAGGCGTCGCCTCGTCGCGGGGCCGGAGCGGGACGCGGAGCGCTCCTGGATCGGTTGATGGATCGGTGCCGACTCGGGCCACCGTCTGGCCGTGGGCATCGGTCAGGACCGCGCCCCGCAGGTGGAAGGTGCGCACCAGCCGAGCCAGGGCCGGCTCGATGGCGCGGTCCGGCGTCTGGGCCATCAGGAGGTCGTCGTCCAGGGCGCGCTGCAGCCGCTCCGCCACGCTGGAGTACTCGGCTCGACCGACGAGCCGGCGGACCCGGTCGGCGATCGGGTCGAAGAGGGCGATCACCGCGACCAGGGACAACGCGGCGACGAAGGGAACCTCCAGCGCCAGTCGCTGGCGGACCAAAGCGTCGAGGCCCACCACCGCCACCGTCAACCCCACGATGCCCAGTCCGATGACGATCGAGTACAGGAACGCGCGGCCGGCGACGGTGGGGGCCAGGAACACGCCTTGGGCGAACACCGCGTACGCCGCGATGACCAGGGCGCACGCGATGAGGACGATGCCGATCCACGGGTCGGACGGGGCCGCCTGGGACACGATCCGCAGGGCGCCACCGATCGATCCGAGCACCACGGTGGCGAGTGCCGCGAGCAGCTGCTGCCGTCGGGCGCGATCCACCGAGGCGGCACGCAGGGGAGCGGCGATCCAGGCCGCAGCCAGGGTCAGCATCGCCAGCCGGGCGGCGATCCAGATCCACCCGAAGACCTCCCCGCTGACCGATCCCCAGCTGAAGTGGGGTGGTGCCAGCTGCCACGCCTGGTCAGGCGCCACCAGGGCCACGAGGGCCATGACGATCGAGATGGCGTACGCGACCGCGATCGCGATCCGTTGGAACGGGGGCCGCGGGCCTTCGCCGCTGAACACGACGGCCACGTGCAGGGTGACCGCCGGAACGAGCGATCCGGCGGCGTTCTCGAGCCGGCCGAGCTGGTCGGCCACCGCGGCATCGGAGGTCAGGTGCTGGATCAGGATCGAGGCCGACCAGGTCGCCAGCAGGGCGCACAGGAGGGCGAAGGCGCTGGCGGCCGGGACGCGGCGCGCGCGGGTGATCACCGTCAGTCCCAGCCAGATGGCCAGTACGGCCGTGGTGCCGTGGGCTGCGAGCTCCAGTGACTCGGCCGTGGACGAACTCCTGCGCGGGAGAGTTCCGATCTGCAGCGTACGACTCGGTCCCGGCACGAGCAAGGTTTTGTCGGAAACGCCTATTCCGATGCGACCGATAACCTGTCGCGGCTGCCGGCCATCCTGCCGCCATGGTCAATCCCTCGACTACCATCGAATCCGTGGCCGCGGTCGTCCCGTCTCCGAACCAGATCCCCATCTTCGAGGAGCTGGAGCCGGCATCCCCGCCACCCCGTCGTCGCCATCTCCGTGTCCAGCCCCCGCTCCTCGCAGATCTGACGCCACGCCAGCGCAAGGCCGTGACCTGGGGGGACGGGCCGCTCCTGGTGGTCGCCGGGGCGGGTACCGGTAAGACCACGGTCCTCACCCGCCGCATCGCGTGGCTCATCGCGGAGCAGAAGGCCCGGCCCGCGGAGATCCTGGCCCTGACCTTCACCGAGCGGGCCGCGGCCGAGATGCAGGAGCGGGTCGATCAGCTCGTTCCGTACGGTTTCGCCGATTCGGTCATCTGCACGTTCCACGCCTTCGGTGATCGGCTCATCCGCGAGCACGGGCTGGCCGTGGGTCTGTCGGACCAGGTGACCGTCCTGTCGCGACCCGAGCAGGTCACCTTCCTGCGCGAGCACCTCGACGAGCTTCCCCTGGACCGATTCCGCCCGCTGGGCGATCCCACTCGCTTCCTGTCGGCGCTGGCGACCCATTTCTCGCGCGCGCAGGACGAAGACATCTCGCCCGACGCCTACCGCTCGGCAGCGGCGGACCTGTCTGCCGAGGCCGCCGCTCATCCGGACGACCAGGCCCTGGCCGAGCAGGCGGCACGCCAGGCCGAGCTGGCGGCCGCGTACGGGGCCTACACGGCACTCCTGCGCTCCACCGATCGGATCGACTTCGGAGACCAGGTGGGCCTCGCCCTCCAGATCCTGCGCGAGCACCCGGACATCGCCCAGGCCGAGCAGAACCGATACAAGTACGTCCTGGTCGACGAGTTCCAGGACACGAACCACGCCCAGTTCGAGCTGATCCAACGGCTGGCCGCCGCGCCGGCGGGCAACGTGATGGTGGTGGGTGATGACGACCAGAGCATCTATCGTTTCCGCGGGGCCGCGCTGTCCAACATCCTCGGCTTCCGAACGGCCTACCCGAAGACCGGGCGGGTCGTCCTGACCGACAACTTCCGATCCCCGCAGGAGCTGCTGGACGCCGCGTACCGGCTCATCCGGCACAACGACCCAGAGCGGCTCGAGGTCCGCGAACGGATCGACAAGCGACTCCGGGCCCGAGGCGCCGCGCGCGTGGGCGCGGCCACGCCCGCTGTAGCGCTGTTGGCCTACGCGACCACCTCCGACGAAGCGGACGGGGTTGCCGAGCAGATCGCGGCCTCGGTCGCCGCGGGCCGACGGAACGGCGACCACGCCATCCTGGTGCGGGGCAATCGAGACGCCGATCCGTTCCTGCGCGCCCTGTCGGTGCGACGGATCCCGTGGCGCTTCAGCGGCACCGCGGGCCTGTATCACCAGCCCGAGGTCCGGGTCCTGCTCAGCGTCCTGCGCGCCCTGAACGATCCGGAGGACTCGGTGAGCCTGTTCGACGTCGCGACCTCGCCCATCTTCGGTCTGGCGCCCGAGGATGCGACCCGCGCCCTGAGCAGTGCTAGCCGGCGCCACGTCCCACTCGAGGTCGCGTTCCGACAGGCCATCGCCGACGCGCCTCGTGGCCCGCTCCGCGGACCCGCCGCCACCATCGTCGAACGGGTCCTGTCCGCCCTGGACACCCACCGCGCCCTGGCCGCGCGACTCGAAGCGGGGGAGATCCTGTACCGATTCGTGACCTCCACCGGGTGGCTGGGTCGCCTCGCCCTCGAGGCCCGCGAGTCCGGCCCCGAGCGACTGCAGAACGTCGCCCGCCTGTTCGACATCCTGCGTCGCGCCAGCACCGTCATCCGCGACCCGCGGCTGCCATTCGTGGTCGCCCGCCTCGACGTCCTGATCCAGGCCGGCGACGACCCGGCCACCGCGGACGCCGTGGAGGCCGGCGAGGCCGTCCACGTCCTGACCGGGCACAAGGCCAAGGGCCTCGAGTTTCCGATCGTGTTCCTGGTGGGCATGGCCCAGGATCGATTCCCCACCCGCGCTCGCCGCGAGCTGATGGAGCTGCCTGACGCCCTGGTCGCCGCGGACGCGGTGGATGGTGACTTCCACCTCGCCGAGGAGCGGCGCCTGTGCTACGTGGCGATGACCCGCGCTCGCGAGTCACTCCACCTGAGCTGGGCACGAGACGAGGGAGACCGTCCGCGCCGGCCGAGCCAGTTCCTGCTCGAGGCGCTGGACCAGCCCGCGGTCACCGCGGATCCGGTGCGACCCAGTCCGCTGGAACGGATCGAGCGGATCCGGCCGCCCGTGACCGAGCCAGCCACTCCTGCGGCGACACCGCGTCCGGGCCTGGTGGACGCGCCGCTGACCTTGAGCTACGGCCAGGTGAGCGACTACCTCGACTGCCCGGCCCGGTATCGGTATGCGCATCTCATCCGACTGCCCACTCCAACCAGCCACCCGCTGATCGTCGGCCGGGCGCTGCACGCGGCCGTGCAGGCCTATCACCGATCCCAGATGGACGGATCGCCCATGAGCCTGCCCGATCTCCATGCCGAGCTGGATCGTCACTGGGAATCGACCGGCTTCGTGACGCGCGCCCACGAGGACGCGCGCCACGCGTCCGCAATCGCCGCCCTGACCCGGTTCTGGAATGAGCAGCAGGCCGCGCCCTCGCCGGTCATCGGTGTCGAGCAGGAGTTCGCCTTCCGGTTCGGGCCGGACCGCGTTCGGGGCCGAATGGATCGGATCGATCGCGAAGACGACGGAACGGTGGGCATCGTGGACTACAAGTCCGGAGACGTGCGTGACCCGGCCACGGCCAGCCGCCGATCGCGCGAATCGCTCCAACTGGCGATGTACGGCCTGGCCTGGGAAGCCGAGCATGGCGCCCCGCCGGATCGGCTCGCGCTGCACTTCCTCGAATCGGGCGAGGTCGGGGTCAGCCAGGCCACCCCGGCCCGGCTGGAGAAGGCGCGATCCCAGATCGCGACCGCGGCGAACGGGATCCGATCCGGCCAGTTCGAGGCCAATCCGGGGCCGATGCGCTGTGGCAACTGCCCGTTCCGCACCATCTGCCCCGACGCCGCCGCGTGAACCGACGCGACAAGGTCGCTCTCGTCCTCCTCGTCCTCGGCGGCGTGGCCGCCGGGATCGCCGTGGTCGCGCTGGCCAGCCAGCTGTGCCCCGGTCCCACCCCCAACAATCCGTGCCCCGACGCGGAGCGAAACCGCCTGCTGGTCGTTGGCGTGGCCGGGGTCGGGGTGGTGCTCCTGATGACCCCGCTCCTGTTCGTCCTCGACTACGCCATGCACCGCCGGATCGCGTACCTCGGCGCGTGGGCGCGCGCACTCCGTCGTGGCCTCCTGATCGGGCTGGCCGTGGCCGCGGTGGCCGCCCTGCGCTCGTTCGACGCGCTGACGGTGTTCTCGGCCATCGTCGTGATCGGTATCGCCGTCGCGCTCGAGTGGCTGGCCATCCGCCGCCTCGACGGGGCGTGATCTCCCCGGGCGACCCGTTTGCCGGCCAGGCCGCCGAACCGGACGAGCTGGCCCGCATCTACGACCTCGAGCACGACGCGGTCACCGAGGACCGCGCGTTCTATCGCGAGCTCACCCGACGGGTTCGGGGCGCGGTGCTGGACCTCGGTTGCGGATCCGGCCGACTGTTCTCGTCGTACCTCGACGGGCACACCAGCCGGATCGTGGGCGTGGATGCCTCGCCGGCCATGCTCCGACGGGCGGAGGCCCGGATCGCGGCCGACCCCCGCCTGGCCGAGGCACGAGCCGCGGGCCGAATCGAGCTGGTCGAGGCGGACGCGCGGTCCGTGCGCCGCCCCGAGCGCTTCGGTCTGATCGTGGCCGCCGGTGTGCTGCCCCACTTGGACGGTCCGGAGGACGCATCGCGCCTGCTGGCCCGCGCCGCGCGGCTCCTGCAGCCTCGCGGTTTGCTCGTGATCGACGACCTTGGACCGGCGGCGCTTCCCGCCACCGACATGCCGCTGGCGGTGGATTGGACGGTCGTGTCCGACGGAACCCGCTACACGCGTCGCAGCCAACTGACCCGCCGCGAGGCCCCCGAAGGGCTGCGCGTAATCTTGTCGAGCGTGGTCGATCGGCAGGACCCCGATGGTACGATAGCGCGGCTTCCGGCCAGTTTTCGCCTCTGGTACCCCTCTTCTGACACCGTCGCGCGGCTGGTTGAGGCCGCGGGACTCGCTGTCGCCGCGACCCACGGGTCTCACGACCTGGAGGCGTTTTCGGCCGAGAGCGAGCGCCTGATCGTCCTCAGCCGGCGTATCCGGCATCGGTCGGCGCGGCGGGTGATGGAACACGATTGAGGCGAGTCGCAGACAGTGGCAGGAGAGCGAATCCGGCTCTTGATGATCGAAGACGTGCCGCAGGTGGCGTCGCACGTTCGATCCCTGCTGATCGCCCAAACCCAGATCCAGGTCGTCGAGGTCATCGGCGACGGGGACCGCGCATTGGCGGCGGTTGGCGACTATCGGCCCGACGTGGTGATCATCGACTGGCTGCTCCAGGGCCGGGTCAGCGGTGCCAAGGCCGCGTCGAGCATCCGCCAGGCCCATCCCGACGTGGGGATCATCATCATCACCGTCCCCCAGGAGCCGATCACCGAGGACCCCGCCCGCGGGATCGACGCGGTCCTCCGCATGCCGCTGGCCGGATTCGACCTGACGTCGGCCGTTCGGCGCATCGCGGAAGAGCGCGTCAACGCGACCTCAGGTGGCGGTGCTCAGATCATCTCCCTCTTCTCGCCCAAGGGCGGGGTGGGGCGCACGACCCTGGCCTACAACCTGGCCGTGGCCCTGGCCGGTGAAGAGCCTGTCTGCCTCGTCGACGGCTCCCTCCAGTTCTCCGACCTGCGCGGTCTCCTGCGGGCGCCATCCAACGCCCCCTCGATCCTCGACCTGCCCACCGACAAGATCAAGGAAGGCGACGTGTCCGAGGTGATGTACCGCGATCCCTCGGGCATCGACGTCCTCCTTGCGCCACCGCGAGTCGAGATGGCAGAGATGATCACGACCCGCGACATCGAGAAGTCGCTGTCCCTCCTCCGTCGGCTGTACGGGCACGTAGTGGTGGACACCCGCGCCGGCTTGACCGATGAGGTCCTCGCCTTCCTCGACGCGTCGGACATCGTGCTCCAGGTCCTGACCTTCGACGCCATGGCCGTTCGGGCCCTGGCCATGGCCAACGAGGCCTTCGCCGCCATCGGCTACCCACCGTCCAAGCTGGCGGTGGTCCTCAACCGGGCCGATGCGCAGGGCGGCATGAGCCGCGAAGAGGTGGAAGAGGTCCTGGGCCAGCACATCGACTTCGAGATCGTGTCCGATGGGCGGCTGGTCCTCGCGGCGAACAACGAGGGCGTCCCCTTCGTGTCCGCCAGTCCCGACGCGCAGATCTCCAAGGGCGTGCGCAGCGTCGCCGCGGCGCTGCGTGCGCAGCGTCGAACGCCGGCGTTGGCCGTGACCGCGCGGTAGCCGGCACGGTGGTCTCGCCCGACCCCCGCCCCATCGCCGTCTTCGACTCGGGAGTCGGCGGTCTCACCGTCCTGCGCGAGATCCAGCGCCGGCTGCCCGGTGAATCCACCGTGTATCTGGGCGACAACGCCCGCACCCCGTATGGCCCCCGCCCGGCCGACGAGGTTCGCTCCTTTACGCTGGCCTGCGCCGACTGGCTCCTGGCCCAGGACCCCAAGGTCATCGTCCTGGCCTGCAACACGGCGACCGCCCAGGCGCTTCCCGAGGTACGCGCGTACGCGTCCGTCCCGGTGCTGGGGGTCGTCCGCCCTGGAGCCGTGGCGGCATCGGCGGCGACCCGCAGCCGCCACGTGGGGGTCGTGGCCACGGCAGGCACCGTTGCCTCGGGGGCCTACCTGGCCGCCATCGGGGAGGCCGATCCGGGCGTGACCGTCCACCAGCAGGCATGCCCCGACCTCGTCCCGCTGGTCGAGGCCGGGGAGCTGAGCGGACCCCGGGTCGTGGCCGCGGTCGGGGGATATCTCGACCAGCTGCGGGCCCAGGACCCGCATCTCGACACCCTGCTCCTGGGATGCACCCATTACCCGCTGCTGCAACCGATCTTCGAGGCCCACTTGGGACCGCTGGTCAGCGTCGTGGACTCGGCGTTCACCACCGCCCTGGCCCTGGAGGACCTGCTCGACGCGCTGCAGGCTCGCAGCGGGCCGCGGACCGGCGTGCCGCCGCACCCGCATCGCGTGGCGACGACCGGGGACGCGGCCACCTTCGCATCGGTCGCGGCCCGCCTGTTCGATGGGCCGCTCCCCGTCGTCGAGGCGGTGGACCTCCCATCCGCGAAGGCCGCCCGCGCCGACTAGACTGCCCCGCGTGAGTCGCAGCACGTCCCGCCTGACCGCGGGCATCATCATCGGCAGCCTCCTGACCGCGACGATCGCGGTCGCCGGCAAGCGCCTCGAGCGACGGGCGGGCAGCCACCTGCTGGACTGGCCCACCATTCGCTCCATCGCCTACCACCGGGTCGGCGCACGGACCGGTCGCCTGTCCGCCGCGGATCGACTGGCCGCCGAGGCCTTCTATGCTCGCGTCGCCGGGGAGGTCGCCCCGCTCGTCGCGGCCGAGATCGGTGCGGAGCTGCCCGAGCCGCTGGCCGCACCGGTGGTCATCGACCGCCTCGCCTGGATCGACCTCAACCTCGCGACCTTCCAGCGGCTGATCGGTCGCCTCGAGTCCGACCTGATGGGGGAGCGGCGGGCGCCACGGGGAGCCGGTCCCTCGCTGGCGCGGATCATGAACCGCACCGTCGGCAACCACCAGCTGGGGTGGCTGCTCTCCTTTCTCGCCTTCAAGGTCCTGGGCCAGTACGACGTGAGCCTCCTCGCCTCCGCGGCGCCGTCGCGCGGCCGGCTGTACTTCGTCGAGCCCAACGTCATCGCCACCGCCGACGGACTGGGCATCGGCCGCGACGAGTTCCGCACGTTCATCGCCATCCACGAGGTGACCCACGCCTACGAGTTCGAGGCCCATCCATGGCTCCGCGCCCACTTCTCGGAGCTCGTGGACGACGTCGTGCACCGACTGGCGGCCGACGCCGGCGGCATGTGGGGCCGGCTGGCCTCGGCCAGCCAGGGTCGTGGTCATTGGATGGAGCGACTCATGACGCCCGATCAGCGCGCGGCGTTCGAGCGGATCCAGGCCCTCATGTCCCTCCTGGAAGGCGCCTCCAACCACGTCATGGACGCGGTGGGCGCGCGGATTCTGCCCGGCTTCGACCAGCTCCACGAACGATTCGAGGGACGAAATCGACGTCGCGGCCCGCTCGACCAGCTCGTCCTGCGGGTGACCGGACTCGACCTGAAGATGGAGCAGTACGCCGAGGGCCAGCGGTTCGTCGCGGCCGTGACGGCCGCGACCGGCGCCGTCGGGTTTGCGCGCGTCTGGCGCGGGCCGGAGTGGTTGCCCACGCTCGAGGAGATCCGCGCCCCGCAGCGATGGATCGCCCGCGCCGCGTCGCTCGACATGCGCCCGGCCGGGGAGCTCCTCACCTGAGCACCGCGCGCGAGGTCCGGATCCTCGCCACCCCCGTCTTCGGCGCGCCGCTCAGCCCCGAAGTGGTGACCCGCATCGAGGCCGTCCCCGGCGCGCACGTCACCCACATCTCGCGCGATGGTCTCGTTCACGGTGAGGGAGACGCGGGCCTCGAGCAGGCCGAGGTCCTCCTCCGGGGCGCGATCGATGCCACCGCCCTGGATCACGTCATCGAGCGGGCGCCCGCCCTCCGCTGGATCCACTCGATCTCGGCCGGCGTGGACAAGGTCGCGACTCCGCTGTCCCGCCAGCGCGGCCTGCTGGTCACGAACGCGCGCGGCGTCTTCTCGCGGCCCATCGCCGAATACGTGGTGATGATGTGCCTGGCCGTCGCCCGTCGGCTCCCGCAGCTCCTCGACCTGCAGCGCGAGCAGACCTGGCAGCCCCTCCGGGGATCGGAGCTCGGCAGCCTCACCGTGGGGATCGTGGGATACGGCAGCATCGGGGCCGAGGTGGCCCGGCTGCTCGAGCCGTTCGGGACCCGGATCGTCGCCACCCGGCGCCGTCCCGAGCTGGGTGCCGGGGAGCGACAGAACGTCGAGGTCTGGGGCACCGACCGGCTGCACGATCTCCTGCGCTCTGCCGACATCGTGGTCATCGCCGCCCCGCTGACCGAGACCACCGCCGGTCTCATCGGCGCACCGGAGCTCCAGGAGATGCCGGGCCACGCGTGGCTCATCAATATCGCCCGCGGCCGCCTCGTGGACGAGCATGCGCTCCGGAGCGCGCTTGGGGCCGGCTGGATCGGTGGCGCGGTGCTGGACGTCTTCAACGAGGAGCCGTTGCCCGCCGACTCCCCGCTGTACACGACCCCCAACCTCGTCATCACCCCGCACACATCGTGGTCCTCGGACCGAGTGCTGGACCGGAGCATCGACCTGTTCGTGGCCAACCTCGAGCGCTTCCTCGCCGACCAGCCGCTCGAAAACCTGGTCGACCTCGAGGCTGGCTACTGACCGATGCAGGTCGCGATCGTCGGCCTGCCGGGCAGCGGCAAGACGACCGTGTTCACCGCATTGGGCGGCCATCCGTCCGAAGGCGGCCACGCCGCCGGCCGAGCCGCTCCCAACGTTGGGGTCGTCCCGGTGCCCGACCCGCGGGTCGATGCCCTGGCCGCGGTCTTCCAGCCCCGCAAATCGGTCTACGCCGACGTCACGTACGTCGACCTGGCGATCCCGGCCGGGGCGACCCGGGCGGGGACGGTGGACCCCGACCTGCTGGGGCGGGTTCGGACCGCCGACGCGCTGCTGGTCGTGGCCGGGACCTTCCCCGGGGTCGCCGGTGAGCGGGCGCGCCGATCCGTGGCGCGACGTGGACGAGCTCGACCTCGAGTACGTCGTGGCCGACCTCGACGTGGTCACGAAGCGGCTCGAGAAGCTTCGGACCTCGGGCCGCCACGGAACGCCCGCCGAGCGCGAGCAGAATGCCCGCGAAGAAGTCCTGCTGGACCGCCTCGCCCCCGAACTCGAGGAGGGCCGTCCGCTGCGAACGCTCTCGTGGACCGATGACGACGAGCGCCTGGCCCGCGGGTTCCGCTTCCTGTCCCAGAAGCGCCAGCTGGTCGTGATCAACGTGCCCGAATCTGCGCTGCCTGACGCCGCGTCGATGGAGGCGGATGCGCAGCGGGAGCACGGGATGGTGGGCCGCGACGTGATCGTCATGGCTGGCGGGATCGAGGCCGAGATCGCAGCCCTGCCCGAGGCCGACGCGCGACTCTTCCTGGACGACCTGGGCATCGCCGAGGCGTCGCGTGGCCGGGTCATCGCGCGGACTTATGCCCTGCTCGGTCTCCATTCCTTCCTGACCGCCGGACCGGACGAGTGTCGGGCATGGACGATCCCGATCGGTGCCACGGCATTGGATGCGGCAGGCGCGATTCACTCGGACCTGGCACGCGGGTTCATCCGGGCCGAGGTCATCGGTTGGGAAGACCTGGTGGCCTGCGGGTCGACCGCGGAGGCGCGCAAGCGCGGATTGCTGCGCTCGGAGGGCAAGACCTACGTCGTGCGCGACGGGGACGTGATGGAGATCCTGTTCAATGTCGCCAAGTAGCAGGCCGCCGGCCCGGGGCGATCAGGACGGATCGAGCTCCACGATCATGCTGCGGAACTCGTCCGACTGCTCGACGAGGAACGTTTCGGCGTCGGTCGCGCCCACCGCCATCGAGGCGGTCAGCTTCTCGTCGCCGATGTAGGTGAAGTCATGCGCGCGCTCCAGCTCGCGGGCGACGGCCTCCACCAGCGTGTCCTCTTCGAACGTCTCGAACACCGCCTTGCGGGCCGCACGCACCAGGACCGCGAACTCCTCGCGGCTGTACGCCCGTTCGCTGACCAGCAGCGCGTCCGTGAGCAGGTCGGTCGCGCCTTCGTGCAGCTCGTAGAAATGGAGTTTCATGCGTGACCGATGATATCCGGCCCGTCGCCGAATCGCCCGTGGACCTCCTGGTCGTCGGCGGGCTGACGGTTGACGTCCTGGACGGCCGAGAAGCGGCCGGCGGGGCGGCCCGGTACGCGGTGGAGGGAGCCCTGGCCGCCGGACTGCGTGTGGCCATGCACACCGTGTCCGGTGAGGAAGGCCCGGTCCGGGCCCTGCTCGGCGCCCTTCCGGCCGAGGTCCTCGTGACGCGTCAGGCCGCGCAGCGGTCGATCCGCTTCGAGCATCACGGGGCGCATGACCGCCGTCGCCTCCGGCTGGCGGCGCAGACCGATCCGATGGACATCGGCGCGATGAAGACGCCGAACGCCTCTGCGGTCCTGTTCGCGCCGGTCGCCGGCGAGGTCGGACTGCCGATGCCCACCGGCAGCGCGGCCCGCGTCCGAGCAGCGGGGCTGCAGGGCTGGCTGCGGATCGCCGATGCCGATGGGTGGGTCCAGCCGCGCCGCCTGTCCGATCTGGACCCGGACCTGGCGGCCGCGTTGCGCGACCTGGACCTGTTGATCGCCAGCGAGGACGACATCGGCGAGGCCAATGGAGTAGTGGCCCTGACCGCGCTGCGCGCCTGGGCCGGACCGGGGCCCGAGCTGGTGGTCACGGCGGGCGCGGACGGCGCGTGGCTGGATGCCGGGAGCGGCCCGCCCGCGCACGTCCCGGCCCAGGTGGTGGAGGGCGGCCGGCACACGATCGGAGCTGGCGACGCCTTCAGTGCGGTCCTCACCGCGCGCCGGGGAGCGGGAGACGACCTCGCCCAGGCAGCATCCGCGGCCGCGGCGGCGACCGCCGCGTACCTCGCCTCTCGCCCGCAGCCGATCACCGGGGGCGAGCCAGGCGATTCCGCCAGGGGACTCGACGTGGCTCGCCTGGACGGGACGTCGTGGCGCGCGCGCCGCTTTGGACCGGGCCTCGCCGAGACGCCTCCGCAGGATGCCGAGTTCAGCCTCGACGTGGCCGACGGTCGGGTCTCCGGCCAGTCCGGGTGCAACCGCTACATGGGCGGCTGGACGCTGGCCAACGGCGTCCTGACCGTGGGTCCGTTGGCCAGCACGATGATGTACTGCTCCGAGCCGCTCATGCGCCTGGAGGGTGTCTTCCTGGCTGCCCTGCAGGTCGTCTCCAGCCTGACGCTCGACGGCGAAACGCTCAGCCTGCTCGACCCGAGCGGCGACCCGCTCGTCGAGCTGACCGGGGCCTTCGCCGCGGACGGAGCCCCCGCCTAGGCGGCAGCCACCCGCGCCGCACGGGCTGCCCGACGCTCGGCGGCTGCGACCCAGGTCGTGAGCCGACGACGCCGACGCTCGACCAGTTGCCGTGCCTGCCCGATGCGGTCGATGCTCCCGCCGCGACCGAGAGCCAGGGCCAGATCGAGCACCCGGGACGCGGCCCGGGTGGCCTCCAGCGCGCCGGCCAGGTCGGCGGCGTGGCGCTCGCGAATCCGCGCCACCTCGATCCAGGCCAGGGCCGCCTCGACCGTTCCGCTGCGGGCCGCATCGCGCCACAGCGATTCGGCGCGCTCGGAGCCGCCCCGGTTCAGGAGGATCCGGGCCGCCAGTCGACGCAGGCGGATGGGCTCTTCACCGATGCCACTCCCCAGGCCGTCGGCCAGGACCTGCTCGAGCAGCTCGAGCGCGTCGTCCTCCGAGCCCTGGTGGAGCAGCTCCAGCGCCAGTCCACGGTGATCGACGACGCCACCGTCCCGCCAGCCACCGCCGCGCAGCCGGATGAGCTCCGCGTCGAGCAGGGCCAGTGACGCCACGTCCTGGGCGTTGTGGTCGATGACCGCGGCCAGCAGGTCGGGCGAGGCGCCCGCCTGGTAGGCGAACCATCGCTCGGGCACCTCGCTGGAGGGGCAGTCACTTCGACGCCGAATGTCCAGCACGCCGCGTTCCACGTCGGCCAGGCGCGCGCTTCCCAGGACGCGACGCCACAGGCGACGGGCGACCGGTAGAAGGTCGTCGTGCTGAGCGGGGAGGCTCTCCAGACCCCGGCCGAGGCCGTGCATCGTCATCCGGGCCGCGAGCAGGGGGATGTCGAAGCCGCGCCCGTTGTAGGTGACCATCCGTTCAGTCCCCTCAAGCCAGCCCATCACCGTCCGGAGCAGGGCCGGCTCGTCCGGGAAATCGGGGAGGAGCGCCTGGCGGACGACGATCGCCCCGGCGTCCAGGTGACCCACCGCGGCCAGGATGATCACCGTGCCCGCACCGGTCGACAGCCCGGTGGACTCGGTGTCGAAGTAGCAGGTCGGCGCGGTGGCCCGCAGCCGCTCGGTCACGGCGGCGGGGAGGGGAATGCGCCGCTCGACCAGGGCCACACGCCCTCCGTCGACCGTGACCAGGCGCGCCCCGTTCCAACTGGCCAGGCGAGTCGCCACGTCATCGTTGCGACGCGCCACCCCGGGAGCGAGCCCGCGTTCGTCGCGAACGGCGGCCAGGCGCTCGGCGAGGGTCGTCACGGGAGTGCTGTCCTCACCCGGCGGACATGATGGTCAGCAGCTCGATGGCCGCGGCCTTCCCCCGGATGCCGACCTCGGCCACGGGCCCCACGCATCCGGGGCACCCCTCGAGGCACGGGCAGTCGCGGACGGCGTCGCGGCACATCTCGAGCAGATCGCTCCACAGGTCGGCCAGTCGCTCGGTCAGGCCCACGCCGCCCGGCATGGCGTCGTACAGGTACAGGGTGGGCTTGCCGGTGAACGGCGACTGGGCCTGGGCCTGGACGCCCAGGTCCCGGGCGTCGCACATGAGGAGCAGGGGCGCCGTGTTGCGGGCCAGGCGCGCGAGTCCGATCAGCGCTCCGTCCAGCGTCTCGCGGTCGAAGCGGGTCACCGCCTCGTCGGGGAGCACCAGCCAGGTGGCGGCGGTGTGCATCTGGGACTCGGGCAGGTTGACCGGGCCCCAGCCCACGTTCTCGTGGGTGTGGAACTTGATCTTCTTGAACATGGTGACGTGCCAGGCGACCATCACCTCGCCGCGGGCGCGGGTCCCGCCCGCGCCCGCATCGGTCTGGTCCGCGACGTCGAGCACCTTGAGGGTGACCCCCAGATCGGCATCGGTGTAGTAGTCGATGTCCACCCGGCGGACGTAGGCCTTGCGCTCGTCCCAGTCGAGGCGGTCGACGTGGTACTGGACGCTCTCGTGGAGGTAGATCGCCTGCTCGTGGAGGAGCAGGGGGGCGGCGAAGAGGTCCACCTCCCCGATGACCCGGTGCGGGTCGGTGGTCGTGTCCAGGACGACGACGTTCTCCTGCGCGGCGCTGCGCAGGCTGACCGAGCTGGCCGGGAAGTTGTCGTGGCTCCAGTGGTACCGATCGTCCCCGGCCCGGCGCACGAATCCGTCCTCCTCGAGGACCTGGAGCAGGGCGCCCGTCTCCTCCAGCCCAAAGATCTCGTCAGCCGGGACGGGCAGCTCGAAGACGGCCGCCCGCAGATGGTCGAGGAGCAGGTGGAGGTTGTCCGGGTTCACCAGACCGTGCTCGGGCTGGCGGTCGAAGAACCAGTCGGGATGGGTGGCCAGGAACTGGTCGATGGGGGCCGATGAGGCGACGAGGACCGACAGGGCGGTTCCGGCCCGACGCCCGGCCCGGCCCAGCTGCTGCCAGGTCGAGGCGATGGACCCGGGATAGCCGACGCTGATGGCCGCATCGAGCGAGCCGATGTCGATGCCCAGCTCGAGGGCGTTGGTGGCGACCACGCCGCGCACTCGACCGTCGCGCAGGCCGCGCTCGATCTCCCGTCGCTCGTTGGGCAGGTAGCCGCCGCGGTAGCCGCGGATGGGGGACTGGTGGCCCGGCGGGGCGGGCAGCGCCTCGCGCAGGTAGGTGGTCAGGACCTCGACCGAGGTCCGGCTCCGCCCGAAGACGATGGTCTGGACCCCGTCTCGGATGAGCCGTTCCGCGATCCGCTGGCCGGTGAGCAGGCTGCTGGCCCGGATCCCCAGCTGCTCGTTGACGAGCGGTGGGTTGACGATCAGGACATGCCTCCGGCCGCGTGGCGCGCCGTCGTTGTCGATGACCGTGACCGGCGCACCGATGAGTCGTTCCGCCAGCTCGCCGGGGTTGGCGATGGTGGCGCTGGCGCAGATGAAAATCGGGTCCGACCCGTAATGGGCGCAGATCCGCCGCAGGCGGCGGATGACGTTGGCGAGGTGGCTTCCGAACAGCCCCCGGTACGTGTGGAGCTCGTCGATGACCACGTACTGGAGGTTCTCGAAGAGCTTGAACCACTTCGTGTGGTGCGGAAGGATGGCCGCATGGAGCATGTCCGGGTTGCTGATCACGATCTGCCCCGCCGCTCGAACCACGCTGCGCACCGATGGCGGAGTGTCGCCGTCATAGGTGCTGGTCTTGAGATCCAGCTCGGCGGCCTCGGCCAGGGCGCGGAGCTCGACCAGCTGGTCCGCGGCCAGGGCCTTGGTGGGGAACAGGTACAAGGCCCGCGCGGTGTCGTCGCTGGCGATGGCGTCGAGAACCGGGAGGTTGTAGCAGAGGGTCTTGCCCGAGGCGGTGGGTGTCACCACCACCACGTTCTCCCGCTTCCGTACCGATGCCAGGGCGTCCGCCTGGTGCGTCCACATGGCTTCCACGCCGCGGCTCCGGAGCGCGCCGACAAGCCGAGGATCGAGGTCCTCGGGCCACGGGGCATGGCGGGGCGGCCGCGGTTCGACGACCCGGTGGGCGGTGGTCAGGCTCTCGAGCCAGGGATCCGCGAGGAGCGCCTCGATGGCCTCCTCGGTGGTAGCGGGACGGTTGGCCAGCATGGTGTCGATCGGCTCCTCACGCGTTGACGTCTCGCAAAATAGCACAGGTGTTCGATTCCACGATGCCTATTGGTGAAATCGGATCGGTGTGAGGGTCGACCCGGCCTGCGACAGCTCCGGTGTCGCGCGGCCACGCATCCGCGGTATCTTCGTCGGGGTCCACGAGGCCGCGGCCTGCTTGCTGAGCGACTGCGTTGCCTGTACTGATCGAGGTGGAGTCGATGCAGCGACGGTCAGCACTGATCGCCTTGGCGGGCGCCCAGTTCGTCATGGTCCTCGACCAGACGGTCATGGGCGTCTCGATCAGTCAGCTGGTCGCCGATTTCGACACGACGGTCACAACCATCCAGGCGATCATCACCCTCTACTGCCTCGTGATGGCGATGCTCATGCTCGCCGGCGGCAAGATCGGCGACATCATCGGGCGCCGCCGCGCCTTCAAGATTGGCCTCGTCATCTACGGCTGCGGCTCCGCCCTGACGGCGCTGGCACCCACCGTGGCAATCCTCACCCTGGGGTGGTCGATCCTCGAGGGTATCGGCGCCTCCCTTGTGCTACCCGCGATGGTCGCGTTGATCGCCGGCAACTTCGAGGGCAAGGACCGCAAGGTCGCCTACGCGGTGATCGGAGGGGTGGCCGGCGCCGGTATCGCGATCGGCCCCATCGTCGGCGGGTGGGCAACGACCGTGTTGAGCTGGCGGGTGGTATTCGCTGGCGAGGTCGTACTCGTGGTCGGGATCTTCATCATGACCCGGTTTGTCGGTGACGCCCTCAGGAGCGGGCCGAAGCCACGGCTCGACATCGTCGGTGCTGTCCTGTCTGCCACCGGTCTCGGGCTGGTGGTCTTTGGGATTCTCCAATCCAGTGTCTGGGGTGTGATCCAGCCGAAGGACGCGCCGATCGAGCCCTTCGGCCTGGCTCCGACCCTGTTCGTAATCGCTGCCGGCGGGGTCATGCTGTGGGCGTTCGTTGCCTGGCAGCGGCACCGGGAGACGATAGGAAGTGACCCGCTGGTCCACCTCGATCTGCTCAAGATCCTGCCGCTCCGATCCGGCCTCGTCGGTCTCTTCACGCAGAACCTCCTTCTGATGGGCGTCTTCTTTATCGTCCCCCTCTATCTCCAGCTCGTTCTCGGCCTCGACGCCCTCGAGACGGGCCTCAAGATGCTGCCGGTCTCGATCGCGATGTTCGCGATGTCCGCCGCCGGGTCGCGCCTCTCGGCCCGCTATTCCGTGCGTTCGATCACGAGGGCGGGGCTCATCCTGTCCGGCGTCGCGTGCGTGATGCTGCTCGCGACGATCAAGCCCGACCTCGCCGATTTCGCCTTCGCCGCATCGATGGGCGTCCTCGGTGCCGGGATGGGGCTCATGGCTTCGCAGCTTGGCCTCGTGGTCCAGTCGTCGGTCGATGCCTCCGGCCGCGGCGAGGCCGGCGGCCTGCAGTTCACGGGACAGCAGCTGGGCTCGTCCCTTGGGGTCGCACTCATCGGCGCGATCGTCTTGGCGGGCCTGACGTCGACGTTCGAATCGAGCATCCTGGCCGACCCACGCATCAGCCAGGAGGTCGCGGCCCAGGTCGGGACCGCGGTCGGCTCGGGGGTCGACTTCGTCTCGTCCGCGGATATCGAGGCTGCCGCACAGACGGCCGGGCTTGATGCGGCCACCACGGCTGCGATCGTGGACGACTACGAGCAGGCACAGCTCCGGTCGCTGAAGGCCGGCCTACTGGCCGCGGCGCTCCTGGCCCTCGTTTCGCTCGCCTTCACCGGAGGCCTGCCGGGGACGGTGCCCGGAGGCGCGGTGGCGCCGGATACTCCCGAGGCCGTCCCTGACGCAGCCAGGTCGGCCGCGGCGTAGTTGGGGTCGCCGTGCATCGCGGCTCTCCGAGGTCATGCCCGGGGATGAGCAGTCTTCACCCACGAAGGACCGGTGCTGGGTGCAAACCCCACGTTCATGAGGCCCGGGCATACGATAGGTAACGATGGAGCCTGATCGACCCGCCGATGAGGCCACGAACGACGAGTTGGCCCGCCGATCGGTGAGTGGCAGTCGCACGGCCCGAGCCGCAGCTGTCCTTCCGCTCGACCGCTTCAACGCGTTCACTGATGGCGTATTCGCGATCGCGATCACGCTGCTCGTCCTCGAGTTGACGGTGCCGGCCGGTGATGGTCGCCTCATGCCCGCCCTCGCCGAGCAATGGCAGGAGTTCCTTGGGTATCTGATCAGCTTCGTGTTCATTGGTGGGATCTGGGTGAGCCACGCCGGGATGACGAAGTTGATGCGGCACGCCGACACCTTGGCGTACGGGATCGACCTCCTGATGCTGCTCTTCGTGGCCGTCCTTCCGTTCTCGACCAACCTGATGGTCACCCACCTGTCGGGCCGGGACGTCACGGCAGCGGTCGTGATCTACGGGATCAACGTGCTCCTGGCGTCCCTCTCGCTGAGCCTCCTGATGTTCTATATCGCGAGCGAGCGGTCGCTTGTCGTCGACGGCGTCGCCGACGAGACGCTGGAGGCCAAGGTCCGTCAGCGGTGGGTCTTGATCGGTCTGAACGTCGCCGCGATCGCCCTCGCCGTCGTGCTGCCGCTCGCCGCCGTGGGGGTGTATCTGGTCATGACGTTTCTCGCTTTGGCCATCCCACTTCTCCGTCTTCGTCGGCGCCGGCACTAGGCTTCGCCGGTCGGCGAAGGGCCCGACCTCAGGGGCCCGCGAGGTCGACCTGGAGGTCCGGAACCGCCGTCAACCGCTAGGATGTCGCGCAATCGGACCGTCTGGAGGAGCTCATATCGTGAAGTACCCGCCCATTCTCATCTCCGTCCTCGGTTTCTTCGCCATCATGGCCGGTTTCGTCTGGCTCACGGTCGGCGTGCGGGCCCTTGGCATCGCGATAGGCGACGACATCGTTGGGAGCCTGCCTGCCTACGACAACGTGGGCTGGGGAGGCCTCTTCGCGTTGGGGATCGGCATCCTGTGGGTCGCAGCCGGCCTCGCTCTGTGGTCTCTCCGGCCATGGGCATGGATGTTCGCAGCCGTGGTCGCCGTCCTCGCCCTGGTGAATGCGTTCTTCCTGATGGTCGCCTATGCCGGATCGGGTGCGGGGCTCGTCCAGGCCCTCATGCCCGCCCTGATCCTGTGGTACCTCAACACCGCCGAGGTGAAAGACGCGTTCGGCCTCGGAGGCGACGCGCCACAGAACTGACCGCAGGGCACGCCATCGGTCAGGCCGAGCTGTCCCGCGCCGGCCCGGCTCGTACGCGCTGACCGATGATCCGAACGACACCGTTTCACGAGCGAACCAGCGCACTGAATGAAACGGGCCTGTGGCAGCACTGGGCGGGCCACCTTGCGGCGAACCGATACCAGGTGTCGGACAAGTTCGAGTACTTCGCCGTCCGGAACGCGGCCGGCGTGTTCGACACCTCGCCGCTGTACAAGTACCGGATCGCGGGCCATGACGCGGAGCGCTTCCTGGCCGGCATCCTGGCCCGCGACATCCGGGCCTGCCCTCCCTCGCACGCCCAGTACACGTGCTGGCTCGACGACCGCGGCTTCGTCTTCGAGGACGCGGTCATCCAGCGGCGAGGGAGCGACGAGTACCTGCTGACCACGGCCGAGCCGAACTTCGCGTACTTCGCCGACCGGATCGGTCACCTCGCCGTCGCCATCGAGGACGTCAGCACGGACATCGGCGCGCTGGCCATCCAGGGACCGCGCTCACGCGACCTCCTGGCGCGGCTCGTCCCGGCCGTCGCCGCCCTGCCGTTCTTCGGGATCACGACCGGGGAGATCGGCGGCCGGCCGGTCACCGTCACCCGGACCGGCTACACCGGCGACCTGGGCTACGAGGTCTGGTGCGCGACGCCGGACGCCGTCATCGTGTGGGACACGCTCTGGGAGGCGTTCGAAGGGCAAGGCGTGCTGCCGTATGGACTCGCGGCGCTCTACATGCTGCGGATCGAGGCAGGGCTGCTGCTCCTGGGCAAGGACTTCGACTCCAGCCGCTTCTCGTTCAACGACGCCCATCGGTCCACGCCGCTGGAGCTCGGCTGGGCGTGGATGTTCAAGGGCCTCGCCGCGGACGATCGCGCATTCATCGGTCGCCGGGCCCTCGAGCGCGAGATCGCCGAGAAGGCGTCCCGCTGGCGGATGAGCGGGCTGGTCGTGGACTGGCAGGACTACGAGCGGGTGTACGGGGAGGCCGGCCTCATCCCGCCCAAGGCCCACGCCCCGGTCCACGAGGACTGGATGGTCTATGACGACGACGGCAAGCGGGTGGGCTACGCCACCAGCTTCATGTACTCGCCCATCCTCCAGCGCCACATCGCCATGGCCCGCGTCCGACCGGACCTCGCCGCGGTCGGGAATCGCGTGTTCCTGGAGTTCACCGTGGACCATCATTACCAGAAGGTCGCGGCCCACGTGGCGCGGCTCCCCCTGTACAACCCCGAACGGAAGACGGCATGACCGAAACCTACGACGCGATCGTCATCGGCGGCGGCCACAACGGCCTGGTCAACGGCGCCTACCTGGCCCGGGGCGGGTTGAAGACGTTGATCCTCGAGCAGCGCCACCTGGTGGGCGGGGCCGCCATCACCGAGGAGCTGCGTCCCGGTTTCTGGTTCACGACCTTCTCGTACGCCCTCTCGCTCCTGCGGCCCCAGATCGTCCAGGAGCTCGAGCTGACGAAGCACGGGTTCATGCCGCTCCTCATGTCGTCCCGCTTCGCGCCCACCCCGGAGGGCGAGTACCTGTGGTTCACCCAGGACCACGACGCCAACCTGCGCGAGATCGCCCGCATCTCCCCGCACGACGCGGACGCGTACGAGCAGTACGGCCACGACATGGACCGCGTGTGCCAGGTGCTCAAGCCGTTCCTCGACGCAGTCCCGCCTGACCCCTTCAGCGACGATCCCGAGGAGCTTGTGGCCCTGGCCGCCCTCGGGGCCGGCTTCCGGAAGCTCGACAAGCGGACCTTCCACAACGCCGTGCGCCTGCTGACCGGGAGCGCGGCGGACTTCCTGGACGACTACTTCGAGTCCGATCTGCTCAAGGGCTGGCTGGCGTCCTCGGGGATCATCGGCTCCAAGGTCGGCCCCCGCTCACAGGGCTCGGGCCTGGTGCTGCTCTTCCACTCCCTGGGCGAGCACGACGGATCCTTCGGTACGTGGGCCTTCCACAAGGGCGGCAACGGTGGCTTCACCCAGGTCCTGGCCCGCGCGGCCCAGGCCCATGGAGCCGAGATTCGGCTCGAGTCGCCGGTGGCCCGGGTGCTGACCGATAACGGACGAACGACCGGGGTGGCCTTGACCGATGGAACCGAGTTCCAGGCCGACATCGTGGTCAGCGCGCTCGATCCGCGCCGCACCTTCCTCGACCTGGTCGAGCCCCGCGAGCTGCCCGATGACCTGACCGAGACGGTGCGCCGCATGAAGTTCCAGGGCGTGTCGTCCAAGGTGAACTTCGCCCTGAGCGGGATCCCGGTGTATCCGGGCCTGCCCGATGCCGGGACCGATCCGTTCCGGGGCTTCCTGAACATCGGTCCATCCATGGACTACCTCGAGCATGCCTACGATGCAGCGAAGTACGGGTGGTACAGCGAGGCCCCGTACGTCGACGGCGCCATCCAGTCGACGATCGACCCCGACATGGCGCCGGCCGGCCAGCACGTCATGTCGTGCTTCGTCCAGTACACCCCGTACCGGCTGCGGGAGAGCGACTGGGACGCCGAGCGCGAGAACCTGGGGAACGTGGTCCAGTCGACGCTCGAGCGCTACTTCCCGGGCTTCGGTGGCCTCGTCCTCCAGCGGGAGGTGGTCACCCCGCTGGACATCGAACGGGTGACCGGCTTGACCGAGGGCAACATCTTTGCGGGTGAGCTGCTGGCGCCCCAGATGTTCTTCCTCCGTCCCGCGCCCGGGTGGGCCCAGTACCGGACCCCGATTCACGGCTACTACCAATGCGGCTCGGGCACGCATCCGGGAGGCTGCGTGATGGGCGCGCCCGGACGCCTGGCGGCGGGGCAGATCCTCAAGGACCGCGCCGCCAACTAGACCCTGGCCCTGCTCCTAGGCGCCGACCGTTCGGCGTCGCATGCGCAGCTCCTGGGCGCTCGCCAGCTCCGGGGTAGAGGGACCGGCCTCGTTGATCCGTCGCCCGTAGCGCGCGCCGAGCGGGCCGGCGGTCAACCCATGGAGGACGACCGACAGGAGGATCGTCCAGGTTGCCACCTGGATCAGGGTCTCCACGACCGGCCCGGTGTCGTGGAGGGCCTCGACCGCGAGCAGGGTGAACACCACCGAAGCCAACCCGCGCGGCCCGAACCAGCCGATGAAGGCCACGGTCTCGCGCCGGAACCCCTGCCCGACCAGCGCGATGGCCACCGGCAGCATGCGGATGACGGTCAGGGAGAGGACCGCGTAGCCGAGCGCGGTCCAGGAGGGGGCGGCGGTCAGGAGGGCCGCCAGGAAGATGGCTCCAAAGATCGTCCACACCAGCAGCGATCCGACGAGCGCGGCCGTCTCGGTGAACTCGACCGCCTGGTTCTCGTGCCCTCGCGTGGCCGCGCCGAACGCGATGCCGCCCACGAAGGCCGAGACGAATCCGTTGCCACCGATTGCCACAGCGGCGGCGTACGCGAGGAGCGCAAGACCGATCCCCGCGATCTGCTCCGAGGTGCCGGTGGTCCAGCCGCGGATCCGGGCCTGGACGAGCAGCCAGCCGCCGCCGAGTCCGACCGTGATGGCGGTCGCGATGGCCAGACCGATGTCGGTCACCGCGTGGACCGCCCAGCTCTCGCCGCTGCCGCCTTCGACCGCGACGATGGCCAGCGCCAGGGTCACGAACGGCGTCGCTATCCCGTCGTTCAGGCCGCTCTCGACGTTCAGTCCGCGGCGGATGCGGGCCGGGACGGCCTTGTTGGTCACGACCGCCAGGCCTAGCGCCGCATCAGTTGGCGCGAGGATGCAGGCAATCAGGGCGGCGCCTGCCCACGTCATATCGGGGAACAGCAGCTTGGCCATCACCGCCCCGGCGACCATCGTCAGCGGGAGGCCGATGCCCAGCAAACGACCGGGCAGGCGAAGATCGGCGCGGACCGCCCCGAACGGGATGGTCGCCGCGTCCGCGAACAACAGCATGGCCAGGGTCAGCTCGGTCAGCAGCAGCGTGGCTTCGCTGGTGAAGCTCACTCCCAGGAGGCCGAGGCCCGCCGGGCCGAGGACGAGGCCGACCGCGACGAAGACGATCGGGCCGGTAATCGAGCGGCGCTCAAGTCGCTGGGCGAACAGGGCGTAGCCCACCAGGGCCAGGGCTACGGCCGCTGCTCCGAGCATGGGCCGAGTATAGGAAGGTGCCGGCGGCGTCCGGGCGTTACGTCAGGAGCCCGGGCGTGGCCCGGGCTCCATCGGTCTATTGGCGGCCTGCGAGGGCCGCGGTCGGTCAGATGCCGAGGACCTTGGCCTTGGCGGCCGCAAACTCCTCGTCGGTCAGGACGCCCGTCGAGTGGAGCTGGGCGAGCTTCTGGAGCTCGGCCATCTGGTCGTCCTCGGCCGGGGCCGCGGCCGCCGGGGCGGCGGCCTGGGCCTCGTACGCCTGCGCCTCGGCCTGCTGCTGGTCCTGGGCCGCGTACTTCTGCTCCTGGTGGTGATGGACCGCTCCCGCGGTCCCCGCCACCACTGCCGTGGTGGCGGCCATGCGGACAATGCCGCCTCGTCGTCGACGCATCATGTCAGGTGCACTCCTCTTCTCGTGGTGGCGGCTAGGCCGTCGTTGCGGCGTTTTCTTCGGCCCACGCGACGGCCTCTTCGACGAGCTCGCGCGGGACGCGCTGGATGTCGAGGAGCTCACCGCCGGCATTGGCCAGGGCATCGGCGAATCGGGTCGCCCACACGTCCTCCCACACCAGGATGGCTGCGGAAGAGTTCGGTGCGAGCACTCCGGCGACGGCCTGCAGATCCTCCTCGCTGACGAAACCGCCGCGCTCTGCGGTCAGCGACTCGAAGGCCTGGAAGACCTCGGAGCCCACGTCCTCGAGCTCCATCCCGGCCATGCTCCCGTCCGCGTCCTTCACGATGAAGGCCAGGTCGATGATGCGGATCGTCCCGGACCGCACGAGGTCCTCGAGGGCGGGCGCGATCTCGCCTTTGAACTGGTTGCCCGGGAAGGAGACGACCATGTACTGAACCGGTCCAATACCCATGTTCCGTTCCTTTCATCCACGCCCAACAGCCGCGTCGGCTGCCTTCGGGGCCCCCGGGGCGGGCGGGCTGTTTGGAGACTACGTCCCTGACGCCACATGCGTCGTGTCGAGCGTAACCGATCGGGCGACTTCGTGGTCATGGCAGGTCGGCCCGGGCGTCGGATTTCTTGACGCTCGCAAAACAAGCCCCCTAGACTGCCGGCCCATGACCGGCCTCCCGGCGACCGCGATCTCGCGACGGCCCTCTTCGGCGCCCCCACGGCTCCGGCTTCCCCGGCCGTCACGACGGATGTTCACCGTCCTGGCGGTGATCGGCGTGGTGTCGCTCGTGGCCCTCAACGTCGGGCGCCAGGCGTTCGTCGGCTTCACTACCGACCAGCAGGCCGAGGAGCTCGCTGCCCAGGTCGCCGCGGCCGAGGCGCAGAACGCCGCGCTCCAGCGGCAGCTCGACTACCTGCAGAGCGATGCCTACGTGACGTCCGAGGCGCGCCGCCTGGGCAACGTCGGGTATCCCGGGGAGCAGATCCTGATCATCCCGGCCGGGGCGACCGTCCCGGCGCCCGCAACCTCCTACCCGGTGGCCGCTGAGGAACCGCCGCTGTTGGAGCAATGGATCACGCTGTTCTTCGGAGCCGGAGCGTCCTCGAACCAGTAGCGCGGTTCGGTGATGAGAACCGCTCATCGCGCGGCCACCGGACCGAAAACCGAACCGCCGGGAGCAGGCTCCCGGCGGTTCGTCGTTGCGGTGGTGACGGCCTAGACCGTCAGCATCGCCTTCTTCTTCATGGCCTCGAACTCCTCGGCCGTGATGGCGCCGGAGTCCTTCAGCTTCTGGGCCTTGGCGATCTCATCGGCCGCTGAATAGCCGCTGGCGCGCCGCTCGCGCTCCTGCATCGCTTCCATCATTTCCTGATCCTGGGCGGTCATCTTGGGGCGGGTGATCAGGTACAGGAGGATGCCGAGCAACGGGATGATGAAGATCAGGAAGATCCACCCCGCCTTGAGCCATCCACTGAGGTCATCGCGTCGGAAGATGTCTCCGAACACGGCGATGAACATCCAGATGTACATCACCCAGAAGAAGAAGATGACCATGCCCCAGAGGAATTCACCAAAATTCATGTGTGATCTCCGTCAATGAGGGCCGGCAGCGCTGGCCCCTCCCTGTTCGTGATCGGAGTCTAGCAGGCAATTTCGACCGACTGAAGACCCGCCGAGGTCCGTGCTAGGATCGGGCTCCCCAATTCAGGAGCACTCCACCCATGATCCATACGTTCGCCCCACGACTCATGGTCGGAGCCCTGGCGTTCGTCCTGGTCGTCGCCTGCAACCAGGCATCGGACCAGCCCAGCGCCGAGCAGGCCCTGTGCGACAGCCTCGCGGCGTTTGGTGACAGCATCACCGCCATTGGCGACCTGTCCCCTGACACCGCATCCATTGACGACTTGAACGCCGCCCGCGACGCCTCCCAGGAGGCCTGGGACCAGGTCAAGGCCGATGCCGCCAACGTCTCAGCCGCGGACGACGCCGCCTTGGAACAGGCATGGAACGGGTTGGCCGACGCCATTACCGGCTTCCCGACCGACGTCACCATCTCGGATGCCCTGGGCCAGATTCAGTCAGCCGTGGACGGCGTCCAGTCCGCGTACGGGGAGATGCGCGACGGGCTGGGATGCCAGTAGACCGTTTCCGCCCATAGGCCGTATCCGGGTGTCCCAATTCCAGCTCCCGCGGTCCGGCGGCTAGAATCTCGGAGGTACGGCGGAGTAGCTCAGTGGCAGAGCAGGGGACTCATAAGCCCTTGGTCGGTGGTTCGAATCCGCCCTCCGCTACCAGTTCCCCCATGTCACCGGGCCCCGCTTCGGGCGCCGTGTTGCTGAGAAGCGTCGCGATCCAGCGCGAGTCCTCGAAGCCGAACATGAGGATCTGCACGCCCAGGGTCAGCGGGATGGCGAGCAGCGCCCCGACCGGTCCCAGCAGGGACGCCCACAGCACCAGGGAGATGAACACGACCAATGGCGAGAGGTTCAGCTCGCGGGCCATCATCCGAGGCTGGATGACGTAGTCCACGACGAGGTTGATGGCCGAGTAGCCGGCGACGACCAGCAGGGCCATTTGCCAGCCGCCGGTCACCAGCGCCACTAGCGCGGGACCGATCATGGACAGGATCAATCCGACGCTGGGGACGAAGCTGAAGAAGAAGGCCACGATCGCCCAGAACAGGACGAGATCCTGGCCGAGGATCGCCAGCCAGAGCCCGGCGGCGGTGGCCATGACTGCTCCCAGCACGGCGCGGGCGACGAAGAACGAGCGCATGCCGATCGCGAACCGCTCCCACCCGGCCGCCACTCCCGGGCGAGAGCTGAAGGCCGCCAACGCGAGGCCGGGCATGTTCCTGGCGCCGAGCAGGCCGTAGACCAGGATGAGTCCCGCCAGTCCCAGCACGACGCCGGCGCTGAGGAGCGTTGACGCCACGCCCTTGACGACCGGGACCAGCGGCGCCAGGGCGACCGCCTGGGAAATGGCCCCTGCCGCATCACCGGCGACCGGGCCAAGGGCATCCTCGATCTCGTGCTGGATCTCCGACGCGCCGTCGCCCAGGGCCGGAATCATGCCGCTGAGCTCGCGGAGCGAGATCAGCGCGACCAGCACGAGGACCGCCACGGCGGCCACATACAGGCCGATCGCCGCCAGCACGCCTGTCCAGCGGGGCCATCCTCGTCGCTCGAAGTTCCCCAGAATGGGCAAGCAGAGAACGACGACGAATCCACCCAGGATGAGAGGAGTCAGGAATCCGGATGCCATCCGGATACCGATGACCACGATGACCAGGGCCGCCAGGACGAACAGCGCGCGCGCGAACGACGATGAACCCATCGCCGGTAGCGTAACGCCGACACCCCGGCAGGACGGGCGTTCCCGCGCCATGCCCGCCAACCTCGGCCACGAGGTGGGGCGCGGCGCTGACCGACTGGCCATTCCCCGCGGCACGCCGCTCGTCCTTGCCGTTTCCGGCGGACCGGATTCGATGGCCCTGCTGCATGGGGCGGTCGAGGTCGGCCCCTCTCGTGGTTGGCACCTGGTGGTCGCGCACCTCGACCACGCTCTCCGTCCGGAGTCGGCCGACGACGCGGCGTTCGTCACCGCCGCCGCAGAGGCGCTTGGCCTGGCCTGGGAAGTGCGCCGCGTGGACGTGCGTGCCGAGGCGGCGGCCAACCGGCAGGGGATCGAGGAAGCGGGGCGCCACGCGCGCTACGCGTTTCTCGAGTGGGTTGCGGCGAGCCTCGGCTCGAACGCGCTGGTCGCGACGGCGCACACGGCCGATGACCAGGCTGAGACGGTGCTCATGAACCTCGTCCGCGGCGCTGGCCTGCGTGGCGCGCGGGGGATGCCGGCTCGTCGCGGGATCATCGTTCGGCCCCTCCTCCACGCCCGGCGCGAGGTCCTCCGCGCGTCGCTGGACAGCCAGCGGATTGCCTACCGCGACGACCCGACCAACCGGGACGTCGATCATGCCCGCGCGCGGCTCCGAACCGAGCTGATGCCCGTCCTCGAGAGCCTGAACCCCGACGTGGTGCGGGCCCTGGAGCGCTTCGCCGGACTGGCCGCCGACGATGACACGCTCCTCGACGAGCTGGCCGCTGCGGAGCTGAAGCGGCGGCGTGGGGCGGACGGCAGCCTCGAATGGCGCAAGCCGCCGCCCCGTGCGCTGGGCCGGCGGGTGCTGCGGCTGGCGATCGGGGAGCCCGCGCCGCCGGCGGATCGCATCGAGGCCATCCTGGACGCGTCCGCCGGATCCCGCGGCGGCGTGGTCATCGAGCTCGGCCGGGGACGGACCGCGGTGATCCGTGCTCGGCGCATCGTCATCGGTCTGTGACCCTATCGGGGTAGCCCTTTCGAGCCCATTTGTGGCGCTGGGAGGCCGTCCCTATACTCATGGCCGGTCCGACGCGACCCCCGCATGGAGATTTCCTCCGCCCCGTGAACAGCCGACTCGTCCGCAGCAGCATCCTCATCATCGGTGGCCTGTTCGCCATGGCTTTGCTGTGGACGTACCTCATGGACACCAATGAGGGGCCGGCCTACACCTACAGCCAGCTCCTGTCGGACGCGCAGGCGGGCAAGGTCACCTCGGTGACCCAGGACGGGACGACGCTCACGATCGCGTTCGAGGGCACCGATACCACCAAGACGGCGATCGTGCCGTCCGAGAACATCAACGTCTTCGCCGAGGTGTGCGCTGCCACCGGCAACACGCCGGGCCCGGACTGCCCCGTGGCCTTCGAAGCGGTGGCCGAGAGTGCGACCGGGCAGTGGCTCGGTCTGCTGATCAGCGCCCTGCTCCCGGTCATCCTGATCGGTGCGTTCTTCTTCTTCATGATGCGCCAGGCCCAGGGCACCAATAACCAGGCGATGAGCTTTGGCAAGAGCCGAGCCCGGATGTTCCTGGGCAGCAAGACGGTCGTCACCTTCGCCGACGTGGCGGGGGTCGAGGAGGCCAAGCAGGAGCTGACCGAAGTGGTCGAGTTCCTGAAGTACCCCGAGAAGTTCAACGCGCTGGGCGCGCGCATCCCACGCGGCGTCCTCCTGGTCGGACCACCGGGAACCGGCAAGACGCTGCTCGCCCGGGCGGTCGCCGGCGAGGCGGGCGTGCCGTTCTTCTCGATCTCCGGGTCGGAGTTCGTGGAGATGTTCGTGGGGGTGGGCGCCAGCCGGGTGCGCGACCTGTTCGAGCAGGCCAAGCGCAACTCGCCGTGCATCGTGTTCGTGGACGAGATCGACGCCGTCGGTCGCCAGCGCGGCGCCGGACTGGGCGGGTCTCATGACGAGCGCGAGCAGACCCTGAACCAGATCCTGGTCGAGATGGACGGGTTCGACACGAACACCAACGTCATCGTGGTCGCCGCCACGAACCGACCCGACGTGCTGGACCCGGCGCTCCTGCGCCCCGGACGGTTCGACCGCCAGGTGGTCCTCGATCGCCCCGACATCAAGGGTCGCCGCGAGATCCTCGACGTCCACGTCAAGGGCAAGCCCCTCGACAAGACGGTGGACCTGGACGACCTCGCCCGGCGCTCCCCGGGCTTCTCGGGCGCGGACCTCGCGAACCTCGTCAACGAGGCCGCCATCCTCGCCGCCCGGCACAACAAGAAGACGATCACCCAGCCTGACTTCACCGAGGCCGTGGACCGCGTGATTGCTGGTCCCGAGCGCCGGAGCCGGATCATCTCCGAGGACGAGAAGAAGATCATTGCCTACCACGAGGGTGGGCATGCCGTCGTCCAGCGAGTGCTCCCCAAGTGCGACCCCGTCACGAAGGTCACGATCGTGTCGCGGGGCATGGCTCTCGGCTACACGATGAGCCTGCCGCAGGAGGACCGATACCTCCACTCGAAGACCGAGTTCGAGGACAAGATCGCGGGCATGCTGGGCGGCCACGTGTCCGAGGAGATCGTGTTCGGCGACACCACGACCGGCGCCAGCAATGACATCGAGAAGGCCACCACCCTGGCCCGGGCCATGGTCACCCAGTACGGGATGAGCGAGGCCCTGGGGCCGTTGGCCTTCGGCAAGAAGGACGAGATGATCTTCCTCGGCCGCGAGATCAGCGAGCAGCGGAACTATTCCGACGAGGTCGCCGCCAAGATCGACGCGGAAGTGCGCGCCATCATCGACAACGCCTACGCACGCGCCCGCGCGGCGCTGACCGAGCACCGCGCCGTCCTCGATCGGCTGGCCGATCTGCTGGTCGAGAAGGAGACGATCGAGGCCGCTGAATTCGAGTCCCTGTGGGACGGCGTTCTCCCGCCGCGCGACGTCGGCGGCCCCCGGCCGTCCGAGGTCACGACCGACGAGGAGCTGCCGGTCCCTGCCGAGGACGAGAAGACGGCCCCGCGCCGCCGCCGCGGACCGGCTCCCCAGCCCGCCTAGCAGTCTCGGCCGCGACTTCGCGGCCTACGCGTGGCTCCCATACCGGGACGCCGCTAGTCCTATCGGCCCATTCCGAACCGCGATGAGGCGGTCGTATACTCGCCATGGTGCGTCCGGGCACCTGCGACCCGGAGCACGGAACGACTGCGAGGCCGACCTACCCCATGATCGACGAATCGCCCGTCCCACAGACCGCCAGCGCCGACTGGCGGGTCGAGAGCAACGGCAGTTCTCTGGACCCGCGGAGCGCGCTCGAAGTGCTCACCAACCTCAACGAGCGCGTGTCGGAGGGCAGAGTCGGTGACCTGCAGCCCGTCGCCACCGGCTTCGTGCCGTTCGACAAGGCCATCGGTGGGGGCCTGCGATCCGGCGAGCTGATGCTCATCGGCGGCGCCCAGGGATCGGGCAAGACGACCCTCGCCCTCCAAATGGCGCGCAACATGGCCGCATCGGGCCAGGCGAGCGTCCTGTACGTGTGCTTCGAGCACGAGGAGGACTACCTCGTCCAGCGCATGATCGCCATGGAGTCCGCCCTCGCCACGCTGCCCAAGAAGACAGGCGCGGTGAAGATCCAGGACGTGCGGCAGGAGGTCCTCTCGACCTTCGAGGCGGCCGCCGAGGCCGGCCAGGTAGCCAAGCTGGGCGCGAACCCCCGCCTGCGACCGAGCCTGGAGCGGATCGCCCGCTATGGCAACTCGATGTACCTGATGCGCGGCACGGCGACGGACAGCACGATCGACAACCTGCGCGCCCTGGTCGAAGCCCGGAAGGGCGGGAAGGACGAGCGGCGCCTCGTCCTGTTCGTGGACTACCTTCAGAAGGTGCCGGTCATCCCCGAGCCGTCGGACGAGACCGAGAAGGTCACCCGGGTCGTGAACGGCCTGAAGGACATCGCCCTGGGGTCGGAGATCGGTGTCGTGGCCATCGTGGCCGCCGACCGCGAAGGGTTGAAGGCGAAGCGCCTCCGCAACCACCACCTGCGCGGCAGCAGCGCCATCAACTACGAAGCCGACATCATCCTGATCCTGAATGACAAGTACAACATCGTGGCCAAGGTGAACATCGAGTTCAATCCGTACCAGGCGCAGCGCTATCGCGACTGGGTCGTGGCCACGATCGAGAAGAACCGCGGTGGGCAGGACAACGTCGATTTGGAATGGCAGAAGCTCTTCCAGTACAGCTGCTTTGATCCGAACGGCCGTATCACGGCCGAGAAGCTGATCGAAGAGCGCCTCTACACCGAATAGGCGCTCACCCGCGCCATGGATGCGTACCGGGTTCTCCAGGTCGCGCCGGAGTGCGAGGACGAGGTCATTCACGGCGCCTACCGGGCGCTGGCCCTGAAGTATCACCCCGACCGGGACAGCACCCAGTTCGCCAGCCGGCGGATGGCGGAGCTGAACCAGGCCTACGCGCTGGTCCGCGATCCGACGCGCCGGGCCCGCCATGATGCCGCGCAGCGGCGTGCGGCCATCCCGGCCGCATCGGCGTCGTTCGGGACCGGCCCCGTCGCTCCTCCCCGATCGTCCGCTGCCGGCACGCGGCTGACCTTCGGCCGCTACGCGGGCTGGACCCTGCGCGACCTCGCCCGCCAGGACCCGGACTACCTGCGCTGGTTGTCCCGCCACTCGTCGGGCATCAGGTACCGAACCGAGATCTACTCCATCCTCAGCAAGTTCGAGCCCAGCGTCGCCTGACCGCCCATCCGGCTAGGCTTCCCCGGTGGTGACCCCAGACACAGCTGCTCCCCTGCGTGCCGTGTTCCTCGACGTCGGCGAAACCCTCATGCACCCCGACCCGACCTGGGAGCACGTGTACGCCGACACCTTCAAGGAGTTCGGGGTCCCGGTGGACCTCGACGCGCTGCAGGTCGCCCTCCGCAGCGTCTACCGTTCGGGCGGCTACGGCTTCGACGGAACGGTGGAGCCCAGCCCGGAGTCGAGCCATCGGCGCCTGGTCGAGATGGACCGATACGCCTTCGCCCAGATCGGGCTCGGCCCCCAGCCGGACGCGTTCTTCGAGCGGCTGGCCGACCAGTTCATGAACCCGGCGACCTGGCACGTGTTTCCCGACGTGCCCGTGGTCCTGCCCGCGCTGAAGGAACGCGGGCTGGTCGTCGGCGTCGTCTCGAACTGGGCGTGGCAGCTCCCCGAGCTGCTCGATGCGCTCGACATCGGTCGACACATGGACTTTGTGGCGGCGAGTGCCCGGATCGGGTTCGACAAGCCGCATCCGGGGATCTTCGAATGGGCCTTGGACCAGGCAGGCGTGCCCGCCGAATCGGTCATGCACGTGGGCGACCACCTGGATGCCGATGTCGCCGGCGCGCGCGGGGTGGGGATCGAGGGGGTGCTGATCGATCGCCGGGGCCGCCACCAGTCGCCACCGGATGACGTGACCACCATCCGGTCGATGGACGAGCTTCTGCCCCTGGTCGATGCCCGCCTCGGATGAGACCTGGCGCTGCTTCGTGGCAGTGCCCATCCCCGAAGAACTGCGGTCGGCCCTGGCCCAGGCGGTGGCGGCCTGGCGTGGGATGCCCGGAGCGCCGGACCTGCGCTGGACCGGACCCGACGGCTGGCACGTGACCCTCGCCTTCCTCGGCCCGGTGAGCCCCGAGCGGGTTCCGGGGCTGTCCAGGGCCGTGGGGGCCGCCGTGCGCCCGTTCCAACCGTTCACGGTCCCGACCGGCGGGCTGGGTGCGTTTCCGCGTGCCGGCGCGGCCATGACCGCGTGGTACGGCGTGGGCGACCCGGACGGCGCGCTCGCCGCGCTGGCAGCGGCCGTGAGCGCGGCGGTTCTGCCTGCGGGCGACACGATGCGCTTTCGCCCCCATCTGACCCTGGGACGGAGCCGCGTACGACGGGGCGAGCCGCTCGGCCCGTGGCTGGCCACGATGGTCGCGCCGGTCAGCATTCTCCCGGTCGCGGAAGCGGTCCTGTACCGCAGCCATCTCGGCCGGGGGCCGGCCCGGTACGAAGTCCTCTCCCGCGCCCCGCTGGGCGGCGCAGAATCGGGTCGTGCCTGAAACCGCGAGTCGTCCGCCCCGCGCGCCGGTTATCGCGGTCATCGGCGACGCGGACCCGCGAGGGCCGGAGGCGCACCGCATCCTCGAGCACGCCGAGGAGGTGGGGCAGCTCCTGGCCCGTGCCGGCGCGACGGTGGTCACGGGAGGCTTGGGCGGCGTCATGCGGTCCGCCTCGCGGGGAGCGGCTTCCGAGGGCGGCCTGACCATCGGGATCCTCCCCGGAGCCGATGCCGCCGAGGCGAACGAGTTCGTCCAGCTGGCCATCCCCACCGGACTGGGCGTGGTCCGCAACCTGGTGGTCGTGACGTCGGCTGATGCCGTGGTCGCGATCGGAGGTCGGTACGGCACGCTGTCCGAGATCGGCCTCGCCCTGCGCATGGGCCGCGAGGTGGTCGCCCTGGGTTCGTGGCGGGTCGAGGCGGATCAGCCGGTGAGCGGGCCACGCCTCCACCGCGCGCGTGATCCGCGCGAGGCGGCCCAGCTCGCCCTCCAGTTCGCGGCCGCTGGCCCGTCTGCGCCGGCGTGACCGTCCGCGCCGGCACTTCGCCGGATGCACCGCCGCTCGTGGAGCAGGTGCTCGTCCTGCCCCGCGAATCCGTCCCGGGCGGCTGTGACTTCCTCGGCGTGCGGGTGGTGGACGACAGGGCACTTGGCGAGCTTCGCGCTGCCCTGGCCGACCATGGGCGCTGGCTCGATCGGCCTGCGGCCGAACAGGATCCATCGGTCAAGCAGGTCATCCCATACGTAGTCGTGCGGGACCGATCGACCGTCAACGACCGCGTCTTCCTGATGGCGCGGACCGATGCCGGGGGCGATTCCCGGCTGCACCGCCGGGCCTCGATCGGGGTCGGCGGGCACCTGAACCCGGTGGACAGCACGGATGGAGCGACGGGTCCGACGGACCCGCTCACCGCCGGCCTGCGGCGGGAATGGCAGGAGGAGCTCGACGCGGACTGGGATCCTGACTTCGCGTTGATGGGCTTCCTGAACGACGATCGCAACCCGGTGGGCGCCGTGCACCTGGGGGTCGTGTTCGTCGTCGAGGCCGCCGGACGGCCGGTACGGGTCCGCGAACGCGACAAGCTATCCGGGTCCATGGCCACCGTCGACGAACTGCACGCGGGCTGGGATCGGCTCGAGACGTGGTCCCAGCTCGTGGCCGAGGCCATCTGGGGACCACCGCCCGCACCAGGGCCGGACTGAGGGTCAGGACGGAGCGCGGCCTATACTCGATCTCGTGACCGCGCTCCGACGAGCCGCGCTCGTTTCGCTGCTCCTGGCGGGCCTGGCAGGAGGCGCCTCAGGCAAGGAGCCTCCGGTGGCCGAGGTCCAGATGACCGGCGTCATCGACCAGGTGAACGCTGCCTACATCGAGGAGGCGGTCGCCGCGGCGGACCGAATGGGGGCCGTGGCCATCCTGCTCGAGATCGACTCGCCCGGCGGTGAGCTGACGAGCACCGACAGGATCGTGAAGGCCATCCTGAACAGCCCGATTCCGGTCATCACCTGGGTCACCCCGTCCGGAGGCCAGGCGGCATCGGCGGCCACCTTCGTCACCCTGTCCGGCACGGTCGCGGCCATGGCGCCCCTGACCACCATCGGTTCCGCCTCGGTCGTCGGGTCCGGCGGCGCGGAGCTGCCCGAGACGCTGGCCCGCAAGATCACGAACGACCTGGTAGCCAAGATCCGGGGCCTCGCCGAGGCCCACGGTCGGAACGCGGATTGGGCGGAATCCGCGGTCCGGGACGCGGCCAATATCGGCGCCGATGAGGCGGTGGCCATGGATCCGCCGGTGGTGGACATCCTGGCCGACAGCACCGAGTCGCTCTTCGCGTCGATCGACACCGGGGAGCGGGCGGACGGGTACGCCTACACCTTCAACGGCGAGCCGCTGCCGGTCCTGTCCGGGAGACCGATCCAGCCGGTCTCGATGAACGTGGGCCAGGAGCTGCTGCACGTCCTGAGCGACCCGAACCTCGCCTTCCTCCTCTTCACGATTGGCTTCTACGGCATCCTGGCCGAGCTGTTCCACCCGAACTTCCTGTCGGGGATCGTGGGCGCGATTGCCATCGTGCTGGCCTTCATCGGCTCCAACAGTCTCCCGCTCAACCTGGGCGGGCTCGTCCTGGTCCTGATGGGCCTGGGCCTGTTTGCCCTGGAGCTGGTCGTGACCAGCCATGGTCTGCTGGCCGTTGCCGGCGGGATTGCCTTCCTGTTCGGGGCGTTCGCGCTGTATACCGGCGTGGATGGAACCGAATCGATCACGATCCAGCTCAACCCGGTGCTCATCGCCTTCCCGATCGTGGTGGCCGTGGTCTTCGCGATCATGGTCGGTCGGGGCGCCATCCGCGTCCGGCGCCAGGCGGCGCCCCCCGCGCCCATCCAGGCCGTGGTCGGGGAGTTGGGCACCGCGCAGACACCCATTGCGCCCACGGGCATCGCGTCCGCCCACGGCGAGGACTGGACGGCACGGACCACGCGAGGTCCCATTCGCCCCGGCGAGGCCCTGCGGGTGATTGGCTACGACGGTCTCGAGCTCATCGTTGAGCCGGCTGGCGCCGGCGCCGACCGGCCCACCGAAGAGGAGTAACCGATGGAAGCGCTCATCCCCATCGCGATCGTGATCATCGCGCTGGCCCTGTTGCTGTGGCTGATCTTCAGCATCATCCACGTCGTCCGCGAGTACGAACGCCTGGTGGTGTTCTTCCTCGGGCGCTTGCAGGGCGCCAAGGGCCCGGGGCTCATCCTGCTCATCCCGGTCATCCAGCAGGCGGTCAAGGCCGACCTGCGCGAGTTCTACATCGAGGTGCCGCAACAGACCTGCATCACGAAGGACAACGCGCCGATCAGCATCGACTTCCTGATCTACTCCAAGGTCTTCGAGCCATCGGTCAGCGTGACCGCGGTAACCGACTTCCGCGGCGCGAGCCAGGCCCTGGCAGCGACCACGTTACGTGCGGTCATCGGCGACATCCCCCTCGACGACGTGCTTGCCAAGCGCGAGGAGATCAACAACATCCTGCGCACCAAGCTCGACGAGGTGACCCACCGTTGGGGGGTCAAGGTCACCAGCGTCGAGATCCGGGAGATCGTCCCACCGCGCGACATCCAGGACGCGATGAACCGCCAGATGAGTGCCGAGCGAAACCGGCGCGCGGTCATCACCGAGTCGGAGGGAACCCGGCAGGCTTCGATCAACGTGGCCGAGGGCGACAAGCAGAGCACCGTCCTGCGGGCCGAAGGCGACAAGCAGAGCGCGATCCTCCGCGCCGAGGGAGAGAAGCAGGCCCAGGCCCTGCGGGCCGAGGGTTACGGAACCGCCCTGACCACGGTCTTCGGCGCCGCCAGCGGCGTGGACGAGAAGACGATGCAGATCCAGTACCTCCAGGTCCTGCGCGATCTGGCGGCCTCGGAGAGCAAGACCTGGATCGTGCCCATGGAGGTCACCGAGCTGACCAGGCGCATCAGCGACTCGCTGGGCGGCGGCTCGAAGGAGGGATAGGGGAATGGGCCGCGCGGGGAGGCTCGTGGCCGCGGTCGGCGCCGTCATCGGTTCGGCGCTGGCCGTGAGCTACCTGGGCTACGTCGGGGTGGTGGGATCGCGGCGGGTGGTCGCGCCCGCCATCCACGACCTCAACGAGGTCTCGGACCTGCCCGCCACCCCCGCCGCGCTGGGGCTCCCGTACGAGTCGGTCCGCTTCACGACCGAGGACGGGGTGACCCTGGACGGCTGGCTGGTGGAGGCGGAGCGAGACACGCGGGCCGCCGTGATCCTGCTCCACGGGTTCTCGTGGCACCGATTGCCGTGGCTGGCCTTCTTCGTCCCGTGGCTCCGGCGCCGCTACCACGTCCTCCAGTTCGACTTCCGCGGGCATGGGGCGTCCGACCCGGCCGCGACCACCCTGGGAACGGCGGAACGGCAGGACGTGGCCGCGGCCGTGCGCCTGCTCGAGGGACGGGGACTGGGGCCTATTGCCCTGTACGGGATCAGCATGGGCGGCGCCACCGCCATCCTGGCCGCGCCCGACCTGCCGGTGGCCGCGGTGGTGGCCGACGCGGCGTACGCGGACATCCGGAATCCGATCGGGAATCGGATGCGCGACCAGCACCTTCCGTTTCCGGGCATCGGTTCGTGGCTGGTCATGGCCGGAGCCTCGCTTCGCGCCCGGACGCGGCTGGTATCGCCCATCGACCGGGTGGCGGGCGTCGCTCCGCGCGGGCTGCTGCTGATCGCGCCCCACGAGGACCGGCTGGTCAACTGGGAGCAGTCGGTGGCCCTGTACGAAGCGGCGGGGGAGCCGAAGGAGCTGTACGTGGTCGACGGCGCCCAGCATGGCGAGGCGCGAATGGTGGGCGGCGAGGAATACGAGCGACGGGTGATGGGCTTTCTCGAGCGGCACCTCGACACGGCTGACGCCCATGAGGTGGCGGAGAGCGGGGCAGGCAGCCGACTATAATCCGCCCGCCCGGGCCGGGCGGACCTTCCGGATCGGCCGGGCTCCCGCGAGGGCTCATGGCAGTCAAAGTCCTGGTCGTCGACGACGACCTGAACATTCAACGCGTCCTCAGCTTCACCCTCAAACAGGAGGGCTTTGAGGTCCTGCTCGCCGGCGACGGCGAGAGCGGCGTCGCGACGGCGGCCGACCAGGCCCCCGACCTGATCCTCATGGATGCCGCCCTGCCGGGGATCGACGGGTACGAGGCCATCACCCGCATCCGTGGCGCGGAGCCGCCCGGCCAGCGCGTTCCCATCCTGCTGCTCACCACCGAGGCGGACGTGGGACAGCGGGTCAAGGGCCTCCGCGCCGGTGCCGACGACGACATCGTCAAGCCCTTCCACCCGGCCGAGCTCATGGCCCGGATCCGGGCTCTCCTGGCGCGCAGCGGGTTGTCCACCTCGCGGACCGGCCCCACCCAGGCGACCCTCCGCCGGGTGATCGTCTTCTACGGCGCCAAGGGCGGGGTGGGCTCGACCACGCTGGCCATCAACACCGCCATCGCCCTGGCCGCCGAGCACAAGCGTCGGGTCGCACTGGTGGACGCCAACCTCCAGTTCGGTGACCTGCGCGTGTTCCTCGATCTCAAGCTGGACACCGCGTCGATCGTGAACGCGATCTCGGAGCCCGAGCTCGATGCTGACCTGCTCCACCGCCTGATGGTGTCGCACGCCTCGGGGATCGACCTGCTGCTGGCTCCCACCGCCCCCGAGCAGGCGGACGTGGTCATGGAGAACCATCGGAACTCGCCCGATTCGCTGACGGGGATGCTCGCGCTCATGCGCGGCATGTACGACTACACCGTCATCGACGCCTCGCGGGCCCTCGACGACGTGACCATCCACCTCTTCGACGAGGCCGATGTCGTGTACGTGGTGATGACCGCCGACCTGTCGTGCCTGAAGAACGTCCAGCTCGTCCTCAAGACGATGAACGAGCTGGGCTACCCCAAGGACAAGGTGCAGCTCGTGCTGAACCGATCGAACGCGTTCACCGGGATCAACATCGCGAACGCGGAAAGCGTCCTGGGCCGGCCGATCGCCCACAAGCTCATCAACGAGTATCGCGGCGCGATCAGTGCCCTGAACTCCGGTTCCCCGTTCATGGTCAGCCGGCCTGGCAGTCCGCTGGCCAAGGCCGTCAGCGACTTCACCAACGCGGTGGACAAGGAGCTGTCGGTCGTCGAGGTCGAGGCCTGACAACCGCGGCCTAACCACCGGGTAAGCCGCCCCCCGGAGACTGCGCCTGCCGGTCGTCGCCGGATCAGGGAGGCGAGCAGGCGGCGTACCGGCACTTCACTCCGCACCCACGCCTCCTCGGAGGCATGCCGTGCTGGCCGAGACGATGAGCGCCGCCATTCGTGGCGTGGATGCGGTCCCGGTCCGGGTCGAGGTCGACGTGGCCTTCGGATTACCCGGGCTGACGATCGTGGGGCTGCCGGGCAGCGCCGTGCAGGAGGCCCGCGAACGGGTACGGAGCGCCATCCGGAACAGCGGGTTCGAGGTTCCCGCGCGCCGCATCACGGTGAACCTCGCGCCGGCGGACCTTCCCAAGGAGGGAACCGCCCACGACCTTGCCATCGGGATCGGCCTGCTCGCGGCGTCGGGGCAGCTGAACGCCGACCTGGCCCACACCGCGCTCATCGCGGAGCTGGCGCTCGATGGATCGCTGCGCCCGGTGTCGGGGACGCTGGCCCTCGTGGCGGCGGCGCGTGACGTAGGGCATCGGGCGGCCCTCGTCGCCCGGGACGACCTGGCGGAGGCTGCGGCGGTGCCCGGCATCGACATTCATGCGGCGAGCAGCCTGGGCGACGCCGTGGCCCACCTGGCCGGCATCCGGCCCATCCCGGTGGCGGCACGAACGACGGTGCCGACCTGGGTTCCGCCCGCTGCGGACGTGGACCTCGGCGACGTCATCGGTCAGCCGCTCGCCCGCCGGGCGCTCGAGATCGCGCTCGCCGGCCACCACAACCTCGCCCTCGTCGGACCGCCGGGCGTAGGCAAGACCCTGCTCCTGACCGCGGTGCCCGGCCTCCTCCCGCCGCTGAATGACGACGAGGCCATCGAGGTCAGCCGCATTCACTCGGTGGCGGGGCTGGTGGACCGTCGCACGCCGGTGACCCGCATTCGACCCCTCCGCGCGCCGCACCACACCGTCTCGGTGCAGGCCCTGGTGGGTGGCGGGGAGCGGATTCGGCCCGGCGAGGTATCACTCGCGCACCGGGGAGTCCTGGTCCTCGACGAGATGCTCCAGTTTCGCCCCGACGCGCTCGACGCCCTGCGTCAGCCGCTCGAGTCCGGAGAGGTGGCCATTGCCCGCGTCGACAGCTCGCTGCGGCTGCCGGCCCGATTTGCGCTGCTGGCGGCGTTCAACCCATGTCCCTGTGGGTGGCTGGGCGCGCGGTCGCGGGCCTGCGACTGCGACCCCATCGCCGTTCAGCGCTATGCCCGACGGCTGTCCGGGCCGCTGCGAGACCGCCTGGACCTGTGGGTGGTCCTGGACGAACCGCGCCGCCTGACGCCCGGACCTGACGCGGAGCGCAGCGCCGTCGTCGCGGCACGGATCGCGGCCGCGTGGGAGCGTCAGCGGAATCGCCAGCAGACCCCGAATGCCGAGCTCGGTCCGGCAGCCCTTGACCGCGGGCACGGCTTCACACGGCCGGCCGTGCGAGCGCTCTCCTCGCTGTCCAAGGCGCTTCGGCTGTCTCCGCGGCGCGTCCACCGGGCGGCATGGATGGCCCGGACCATCGCCGACCTGGGCGAGGACGACCTTGTCCGTGACGTCCACGTCGAGGAGGCCCTGCGTTATCGGCCGCCGGTGAGCCATGACCGCCGTCCCTGAGCCCCTGCCCCGGCTGATCCGTGGATGGACGGGCCTCGCCCTGGACCACCTCGATCCCGACCAGGAACGTCCGTACTGGATCGCAACCTCGCAGGTCCCCGGTCTCGGGCCGGTGGCCGTCGCCCGCCTGCTGAGAGACGCGGGGAGCCTCCGGGCGGCCTGGATCGACGGCACGGTGGACACTTTGGTGGCCGGCCTCCCAGCCATCACGCGCGGCGAGGCGCACGAGGCCGTGCGGGCGATGCGGACGCACGGCATTCATCGCCATGCGGACGAACTGGTTGCCCGGGCAGGCCGGGCCGGTGCCCGGCCCCTGACCGTGCTCGATCAGGAGTACCCGCCCACCCTTGCCCACCTCGACCCGCGGCCGCCCCTGCTGTGGGCCGTCGGGGATCCGCATGCCTGGCAGACCACCGCGGTGGCCGTGGTCGGGACCCGCCGCCCGAGCGGCTACGGCCGCGCCTCGGCCGAGGAGATCGGCGACGAGCTGGCGCGGGCCGGCGTGACCGTGGTCTCTGGCCTGGCGATCGGGATCGATGCCGTCGCGCACACCGCGGCCCTCGCCGCCGGCGGGCGGACGGTGGCCGTGCTCCCGTCGCCCGTCGACCGGATCTACCCGCCGGCCCACCGGGATCTCGCCCGCAGGATGGTCGCGGCCGGTGGCGCGCTGCTCACCGAGCTCTCGCCCGGACGCCAGATCGGGCGACCGGACTTTGCGCGTCGGAACCGGATCATCGCGGGCCTGGCCGAGGCGGTGGTCGTGGTCGAGGCGCCTGACCGATCGGGGGCACTCATGACCGCCGACGCGGCCGTCGGCTGCGGGCGCGAGCTGTTCGCGGTTCCCGGTCCCATGGACGCAGCGACCTCTCGCGGAACGAACCGCCTCATCGCCGACCACCTGGCCACCCTGGTGACCTCGCCAGCTGCCCTGCTCCATCTCATCGGTCTGCAGCGGGGCCATCTGCCGGTCAGCGTGCGCACCCTGTCCGAGGCCGAAGGGCTTGTCCTCGGGGCGCTTCTGCGGCGGTCCGGATCGGTCGAGGAACTGGGCGATCGAACCCACCTGTCGACCTCGGCGCTGGCCGCGACCCTGACCATGCTCGAGGCCCGCGGGCTGGCCAGCGCCTTCGGCGGAGCCACCTTCCATCCCACCCTGGCGGCCCGTCGCAGCGGGTGGCGAGGACCCCAGACCGGGACAGCCACTCCCGCCAGCGTTCGCGTCTAGCCAGATGCCGGGCTATACTCCCGGCCGTCCTCAGACCCCCGGATCGTCCACAAGGCGAGTCCGCCGGTCCCCTGGAGCACCTGTGTATTGACCTCTCCGTCGACGCCCGTCGCGGGGGAAATCCGCCGGCTGCTAGCGCTTCGAGTGCCGTTGCGCCGCCACCGGTCCATCACCCATCTGACTGTCGCCGCGGCTGCCCTGGCTGTCATGGTCGGCTTGGCATACTCCGCGGCTCCCGCCATCCAGGCGGGCCTCCACACCGAGCCGCGCGAGGGCTCCATCCTGCCCGCCAACGTGGGCGTTGGGGTCAACGCCGCCGAGCCGGTGGTCCTTCACTTCCCGGGCCCCATGGATCCGGCAGCGCTCGCCTCAGGCCTGGGTGTGGCCCCCCGAACCGGATACAGCCTCCTGTGGAACCAGGACGCCAGCGCGGCCGTGCTCGTCCCCATATCGCGGTGGGCGACCGATCAGCGCTACTCGCTCTACCTCGCGGCGGGGACCCGCATGGCCGATGGTGGCGCGCTGTCGACGGACTGGCGCGCGGCATTCACGACCCAGACGGCGCCGACCGTCGTCGACCTGGTCGTCGCCCGGGCGAGCGGCACCGCCACCGGCGACACCCCGCGCGTGACCCAGCAGGTCATGGCATCGACCGGGTACCCCGAGTCCGGCATCAGCGCCATCGGTGAGGACAGCGCCTCCGACAGCAGTGCCGCCACCGGCATCGGGCTCACCTTCAGTGCCGCCATGGATCATGCCGTCACCGAGCACACGTTCCGCATCACCCCCGCCGTGGCCGGCACCTTCCGGTGGGAGGGCACGACGATGTGGTTCGTGCCGGACGGTCGCCTGGTCCCCGGGACCCGATACGCCGTGAGCGTCGTCGGTGCGCGTGACGCGAGTGGCTCACCGCTGGGTGGGGATCTCAGCCGCTCGTTCACGATCCGGGCGGGCGCCCAGGTCCGCACCGTGAGCCCGGGCATCGGCGCCGGCGGCGTGACCGGGTCGGCCGTGGTCATGACCTTCACCGAGCCCATGGACCGCGCGGCGACGGCCGCCGCCTTCCTTCTCGTGGACAACGCGACCGGGGGGCGCCTGAACGGCAGCTTCGCCTGGAGCGCCGACGCGCGGACGCTGACCTTCACCGCGTCCAGTGCCTTCGCCGCGGGTCGCGCCTATACGGCGGGGCTGGGCGCGGGCGCGGCCGATGCGGACGGCAACCCGGTCGCGATGAGCTGGGGGTTCCGCACGGCTGGTGGAGCCACGAGGACCGGGGGGTATGGGTATCCATCCGTCCCGGGCAGCGCCGACAGCGTGCAATACGCCCTGAACCAGGTGAACGCGGCGCGCGCCGCCTACGGATTCGCCCCGCTGACCCTGGACAGCGCGATCTCCGCCGTGGCCTACGGACACGCGGCCGACATGCTCGCCAACGGCTACTTCAGCCACGACTCGCTCAACGGAATGACCTACAAGCAGCGGCTCACCGCGGGCGGGATCTCGTATGGCTGGTCCGGCGAGAACCAGTGCTACCTGGGTGGTGCCGGAAGCGTGAACGCGTCCCTCGACTGGTGCCAGGCCCAGTTCTGGAATGAGCCGTACCCGGGCGTCGCGAACCACAAGGGAAACATCCTCAGCCCGAACTACCACCGGGTGGGCATCGGCATCGCAACGGGCGGTGGCAAGGTCTACGTCGTGTGGGACTTCACCGACTGATCGACCCCTGCCGGTAAGCCGCGGCCAACCGGGCGGCCAAAACCCGGTGCTACACTCCGCGACCGAAATGGCGCGACCGCGGACGACGGGCGGCGACCTCGTGATCGTCGAGTCGCCAGCCAAGGCAAAGACGATCGAGCGTTACCTCGGCGACGGGTACCACGTTCTGGCTTCGTATGGGCACGTCCGGGACCTGCCCAAGCGCGGGCTGGGCGTGGACCTCGAGCACGACTTCGCCCCGAAGTACGAGCCACTGCCCGATCGCAAGGACGAGCTCAAGCGCCTGACCGATGCCGCCCGCACAGCCAACACGGTCTGGCTGGCCACGGACCTTGATCGCGAGGGCGAGTCGATTGCGTGGCACATCGCCGAGCACGCCGGCCTGCCGCCGGACCGCTTGCGGCGGGTGACCTTCAGCGAAATCACCAAGCCCGCCATCCAGGCCGCGTTCGCCAATCCACGCGTCCTGAACCTCGACCTGGTGGATGCGCAGCAGGCGCGGCGGATCATCGACCGCTTGGTGGGCTACAAGCTCAGCCCCCTCGTGGCGAGCAAGATCCGTCGGGGTCTGACCGCAGGCCGCGTCCAGAGCGTTGCGGTCCGACTCGTGGTGGACCGCGAACGCGAGATCCAGGCCTTCACCGCGGTTGAGTACTGGACGATCACCGCTGACGTGCGCCGTCGGTCGGGCGGCGAGGCATTCCAGGTTGGACTCACCCGGGTGGACGGGGAGAAGATCGCCATCGGTTCCCAGGAGGAGGCTGATCTCCACCTCGCCGCGCTCCGCGATGCGTCGTATCGGGTCTCCGACATCACCCGCACCCAGCGCCGCCAAGGTCCGCCCCCGCCGTTCACGACCAGCACCCTCCAGCAGGAAGCGTCCCGCAAGCTGGGCTTCTCGGCGCGCCGCACGATGTCCACCGCTCAGCAGCTGTACGAAGGCATTGCCCTGCCCGAGGGCCAGGTGGGGCTCATCACGTACATGCGAACCGACTCGGTCACCATTGCGGCGGGTGCCGTCACGGAGGCTCGCGAGCTCATCACCGCGCAGTACGGCGCCGAGTTCGTCCCGGAGCAGCCCAACGCGTTCCGGAACCGAACCCGCGGCGCGCAGGAAGCGCACGAGGCCATTCGGCCGTCGAGCTTCGCGCGAAGCCCCGAATCGGTGGAGGGCGCCCTGAAGCCGGACCAGGCGCGCCTGTACGAGCTCATCTGGCGGCGCGCCCTGGCCAGCCAGATGGCGGCTGCGGTATTCGATCAGCTGGGGGTGGACGTCGAGGCGGGTCGCTACCTGCTCCACGTCGGCGCTCGGCGGCGGGTGTTCGACGGGTACCAGGCGCTGTACATCGAGGGTCGGGACGAGGCGGAGGACGAAACCGCAACCCGGTTACCTGAGCTGGCCATCGGCGAAGCGCTCGACCTGGTGGACCTGGCCGGAGAGCAGCACTTCACCGAGCCGCCGCCCCGCTTCAGCGAGGCCACCCTGATTCGCGCGCTGGAGGAGCACGGCATCGGTCGGCCGTCCACCTACGCGCCGACCATGGACGTCATCCGGGCCCGCGGCTACGTGACGATGGAGTCGCGCCGCCTCCATCCGACCGAGGAGGCGTTCCTGCTGACCGACATGCTGAAGGGCCACTTCGCGGACGTCGTGGACCCCGCCTTCACCGCGCGCATGGAGAACCAGCTGGACGAGGTGGCCGGCGGCCGGATGGAATGGGTGCCCATGGTCCGTGAATTCTGGGAGCCGTTCGCCGCCCAGGTCGAGCTCGGCAAGACGGAGATCCCCAAGACGGTCGAGGAGACCGACATCGTGTGCCCCGTGTCGGGCCATCCAATGCTCAAGCGGCTCGGCCGCAATGGGTGGTTCCTCGGCTGCAGCGGCTATCCCGAGTGCAAGCACACGATGCCGATCCCCGGACAGGAAGAGACGATCGAGCTCCCCGGGTTGGGCGAGGAGTGCCCCGAGTGCCACGAGGGAACGCTCGTGGTGCGACGCGGACGGTTCGGCCCGTTCGCCGGGTGCAGCCGGTACCCGGACTGCAAGTACATCCACCGCGAGGCCCCGCCCATCGGTGACGCTCCGGGCAGCGGGGAGACCTGCCCCCTCTGCAACGAGGGGACCCTGGTCACCCGCAAGGGCCGCTTCGGTCCATTCGTGGGGTGCAACCGCTATCCCGACTGCCGCTACATCCACAAGCCCGACCGCAAGGCCAAGGCGGATGGCGCCGCCGAGGCGGATGGGGCGGCCCGACCGCGGACGACACGACGCAAGTCGAGGCGGCGGGCCTCACCGCGTGCCTGATCCGGGTCCGGGACACCCGCGCGACGCCGCATCGGCCATCGATCAATTCATCGCTCACCTCTCCGCCCGGAACGCCTCGCCGGGCACGCTGGTCGAATACCGCCGCAATATCACCGCCTTCACGACCTTCCTCGCCGCCCGCGGGGTTGACTGGCGGCGACCCGATCGGGCAACCGTGCGCGCCTGGCTCGCCACCCTGGCCGAGCGAGACCTCTCCGCGTCGGCGGTGGGCTCGCGGGTGAGCGCCATTCGCAGCTTCTACCGCCACGCCGTACGCAACGATTGGATCGAAGCGAACCCCATGGCCGGCATTCGTTCACCGCGGCGCCCGGGCCGCCTGCCCCGGGTGCTGACCGTCGACGAGGCCAACCGCTGGTCGAGGCGCCCGGACGCTGGGCTGGCGACACGATGCCTGGGGCCCACGCTTCCGAGCGCCGGCGCCGCATGCCGGCCGAGATGGAAGCGGCCCTGCTTCGACGGGACGCGGCCATCCTTGAGCTGCTGTACGCGACCGGGATGCGGATCAGCGAGCTGGCGGGGCTGGGCCTGCCGGACGTGGACCTGGCTCGTCGCCGGCTGCGCGTGCTGGGCAAGGGCCGCAAGGAGCGAGACCTGCTGTTCGGGCGCCCGGCAGCCGCCGCGCTGGGCCTGTACCTGGCCAGTGGCCGGCCGTACCTCGCCGCCCGCGCGTCGTCCGGGCGGCCCGATGGGGGAGCCGTGTTCCTCAACGCGTCGGGCGGGGCGTTGACCGCCCGCGGCGCGCGCCTGATCGTGGACCGATGGGTCACCGCCACCGGCGTCAGCGGCCGCGCCTCGCCGCACACCCTGCGGCACTCCTTCGCCACCCATCTCCTCGAGGGCGGTGCCGACCTGCGCACCGTGCAGGAGCTGCTCGGGCATGCCTCCGCCCAGACGACCCAGATCTACACCCACCTGTCCGATGCCGCCCTGCGGACGGCCTATCGGTCGTCGCATCCCCGGGCCGAGACCCACAAGTCGGGGAGTCGCGGTGACCGCTGAGCGGCGGCCGGACCTCACGGCGGCCACGAACCTCGTCCTGCGGGCCAGCATGGTCATGACCGTGGCGGCCGTCGCCAGTCGCGTCCTCGGCTGGGTCCGCCTGCTGGTCATCGGGGCCCAGTTCGGGGCATCCAACGAGCTGGATGCCTACCTCGCTGCGTTCCGCATCCCTGACGCCATCTTTCAGCTCGTCGTGGCCGGCGCCCTGTCGGCCGCGCTCATCCCGGTGTACGCCAGCTATCGCGCCCGGGGCGAGGACGACGAGGGCTGGCAGCTGGCCAGCAGCGTCATCAACCTGGTCGTCCTGGCCCTCGCCGGCCTGAGCGCCCTCATGGCCCTCGCGGCGCCGTGGCTGGTCCCGATCATCGCGCCGGGGTTCGATGCCGAGACGACGGCGCTCACCGTCCGTCTGACCCAGATCATGCTGCTGAGCCCGGTGTTCATCGGTCTGGGCGCCGTGGTCAGCGGGTTGCTCCAGACCCATGGCACCTTCGGCCCCACCTCGATCGCGCCCCTCGTCTACAACCTGGCGATCATCGTGGCTGCGGTCTTCCTGGCCCCGGTGTGGGGGATCGAGGCACTGGCCGTGGGCGTGGTGGTCGGCGGGAATCGGCCATCTCGTCGTGCAGCTGCCCGCCCTGCGCCGGCTCAACCCCCCGTGGCGGCCCCGGATCGACCTCCGCCACGCGGGGGTTCGGCGCGTGTCCATCCTCATGGGTCCCCGCCTGCTGGGCCTGGCCGCGGGCCAGATCAACCTCATCGTCAGCACAGCGCTTGCCTCGGGCCTGGTGGCCGGCAGCGTGACCGCCTTCACCTACGCGTTCCAGCTCAGCCAGCTGCCGGTCGGGATCATCGGGGTGTCCATCGCGGTGGCCCTCTTCCCGACCCTATCGCGGGATGCGGCCCTTGGCCGCGCCTCGGAGATCCGGCGCCAGGTGAACTCGAGCGTGCGCGTGCTCGTCTTCGTGGCCGCGCCCCTCGCCGCGATGATGATCGTGCTCCGCGAGCCCCTGGCATCGGTCTTCTTCGAGTACGGCCTGTTCAGCGCCGAGTCGGCCCAGCGAACGGCGTCGGCGCTCGCCTGGTTCGCGATCGGGGTGCCGGCCCACGTGGTGGTGCACGTCCTGACCCGCGCCTTCTATGCCATGCAGGACACCCGGACCCCGGTGGCGTGGGCTGTGGTGGCGGTGATCGTGAATGTCGTCCTCATGCTCGTGCTGGTGGAGCCGATGGGCGTGGAAGGGCTGGCCCTCGCCATCTCGATCAGCGCCACGGTGGAGGTCATTGGTCTGCTGATCGCCCTGCGCGTCCGGCTCGGCGGGCTGGACGGGCGCCTGCTCATGACTTCGTTCGGCCGCTCCGCCGTTGCCACGGTCGTGGCCTCGGTCGTGATGCTGGCCATCTACCTGGCCCTCACCGCAGCCATGCCCGACCTCGCGGACCGGAGCCTCGGCCGGCTGGTCACGCTCCTGATCCCCGCCGGTCTCGGGGCATTCGCCTACCTCGGCACTGCGCTGATCCTTCGGGCCCCGGAGCTGGCCGTCCTGCGCCGCCTCTGGCGACGGCGGGTCCCCGCGTGACGTTTCGGACCGCGGTCGACGCGGACCGCGACGCCTGGCAGACGCTGGTCGGCGCCCAGCCCAGCGGCGACTTCCTGCACGACTGGACGTGGGAGGCCGTGGCCGAGTTCGACGGGCAGCCCCAGCGGCGGTTCCTGGTCGAAGAACGGGGTCAGCCGGTGGCCGTCGCCGCCGCCCAGGTCCGACGCATGGGCCTGGGGCGGAGCTTCTGGTACGTCCCCCACGGCCCGGTGACCGACTACGCCCATCCGGCCGCCGGCGAGCGACTGCGGGCCTTGATCGAAGGTCTCGCGTCCGAAGCGCGCGCTGACCGGGCCCTGGCCATCCGGCTCGAACCGCGGCTGGACGAGGCCGCTTCCGAAGTCGGGCTGCTCGACGCGCTCGCCCACCGTGTTCCCGAGCGGTTGCAGGTCGGCCAGACCCGGATCGTGGACCTCCCCGAGGACGACGACGCGCTGATGGCCGGGTTCGACGCCGACACGCGGAACGCCATTCGACGCGCGACCCGAGAAGGGGTCGAGGTCAGCCAGGTGACCGATCCTTCCGATCGAGCGGCCGTGGACCGGCTGTACGGGCTGGTCGAGGAGACGCAGCGGCGGGCCCGATTCCGCCTCCCGCCGCGGGAGCGGTACTGGACCGCCTGGCAGGCCCTGGCCGGGGCCGGCGGGGCGTGCCTGCTCGAGGCCCGCCACGGGGACGAACTGCTGGCGAGCGGGATGCTGGTCGTGGAGGGGGCCCAGTCGTTCTACCTCTTCGCCGGCTCGCGTCGCGAGGCTGCCGGGGCGCCCAAGCGCTTCGCGTCGTACGGCACCCAGTGGGCGATGATGCACGAGGCTCGCGCTCGCGGCGCTCGCCGCCACGACCTGTGGGGCATCGCGCCGGCGGGCGCGGGGCCGGAGCACCCGTGGTACGGGGTGGGCCTGTTCAAGCGGGGATTTGGAGGTCACGTGGTGACGTGGGCCGGGAGCTGGGAGATCGTGATCGACCCGCTCGCGTACCGGGTGCGCGCCGCGGCCGCGCGTCTTCGCCGCCGCACGCCACGGGACGTCCCGTGACCGAGCGCCGGATGGGCCTGGGCGCCCTGGCCGACGCCATCGGTCCCGAGCAGGTCATCGGCATGCCCACCGGAGAGGTCCACGGCCTGGCAACCAACAGCGCCGACGTGGCCCCGGGATCGGTCTTCTTCGCCATCCCGGGCCAGGTCCACGACGGGTGGGACTTCATCTCCGATGCCGCGGCCGCCGGCGCGCTGGCCGTGGTCGCTGAGCGGGACACGCCCGACCTGCCCATCCCCCAGCTGATCGTGGCCAATGCGCGCCATGCCGTGGCCGACGCCGCCGATGCGTGGTTCGGCCGCCCGTCGGAGCAACTGCGGGTCTACGGCATCACGGGCACTGACGGCAAGTCCACGACCTCGTTCCTAGCCCTGGGCATGCTGCTGGACGCCGGCCGTCAGCCCGGACTGGTGGGGACCGTGGACACCCGCGTCGGGGAGGTGCAGACCGCGTCCACCAGCCGAACCACGACCCCGGAAGCCGTCGAGCTCCAGGGCCTGCTGGCCGACATGGTCGATGCGGGCAACGACTGTGTGCTGCTGGAAGCGACGTCCCACGGCCTGGCCCAGGCTCGCGTCCGCAACTGCCGGTTCCGGGTGGGGATCGTGACCACCATCACCAGCGAGCACCTGGAGTTCCACCGGACCCTGGACGCCTATCGGGCGGCGAAGGCGATCCTCGTCGAGGAGGCGCCGGTGGCCATCCTCAACCGCGACGACGAGACGTTCGAGTACCTGCGCGATCGGGCCAGCGGGACGGTGCTCACCTACGGCATCGACACCGACGCGGACCTGCGGGCCTCCGAGCTGGACCTGGGCCCCCACGGCAGCCGCTTCCACGTGGCGGGGCCGCGCTGGTCGGGCGCGGTGACCATCCAGCTCCCCGGGCGATTCAACGTGAGCAACGCGCTCGCAGCGCTCGGCCTGGCAGAGACCGAGGGCCTCGATCCCGAGCGCGCCGCCCGGGCGCTGGCCGACGTCCGCGGTGTTCCCGGTCGGATGGAACGGATCGACGCCGGCCAGCCATTCGGGGTGATCGTTGACTACGCCCACACCGCGGACTCCCTCGGAAAGGTCCTCCGCGAGCTCCGCCCGCTCACCGCGGGCCGCCTGATCGTGGTCTTCGGCTCGGCGGGCGACCGGGACCGGACCAAGCGACCGGCCATGGGCCAGGTGGCGGCCGAACTGGCGGACCTGGTGGTCGTGACCGACGAGGACCCCCGCACCGAGCTGCCCTGGGAGATCAACGAGGAGATCGCGCGGGGAGCGCGGGCGGCCGGCGGCGTCGAGCGCGAGACGCTGTGGATCATCGACGACCGGCGGGTGGCGATTGCCCACGCGCTCGGCATGGCCCAGGCCGGCGACATGGTCCTGCTGGCCGGCAAGGGCCACGAGCCGAGCATCATCTACGGCGACGATCGCCGGTGGTGGGACGAGCGCGAGGTGGCTCGCCAGGAGCTGGGCACGATTGGATTTGGTACCGATGAGCCCTCCGCCTGACCGCGGCGGCCTGACCGCCTTTCGCATGACCGATCCGTCCGCGTGGGACGCCTTCGTGGAGGGCGCCGATCACCGCGCGTTTCCCCAGCTGTGGGCCTGGGGCGAGCTCCGTGTCGATGCGGGCTGGCGCCCGATTCGGCTCGCCGTGGGCGCCGACGACGCTCACCCGGTGGCCGGGGTGCAGCTGCTGCTGCGCCGCGTCCCGTTGAGCGGGTGGCACCTGGCCTATGCCCCGCGCGGGCCGATCGGCGATCTCGACGATGCCGCCGTGCGTGCTTCGCTCGTCGCCGCGCTGGAGGCGTTGGGCGCCGAAGAGCGCGTCGGACGCGTCCGGGTCGACCCGGAGACCACCGCCGACGAACCGTATGGCGCCGCCCTGCTCGGCGCACCGTGGCGCCCGGCGCCCAAGGTCCAGCCGCCGACCACCCGCCTGATCGACCTGCGGGCCGATCACGACGCCCTGTTTTCCGCCCTCGGCCGCAAGCACCGCCAATACGTGTCCAAGGCCGGTCGGGAAGGGGTCGTCGTCGAGTCGCTCGACCCGGCAGCCGATCCCGCCACGACGGCCGCCGCGCTGGCCGACTTCGACCGTATCTATCGCCTGACCGGCGCCCGAGCCGGATTCGCGGTGCGGATCCCCGAGTACTACCAGCGCCTGTGGGCCGCGTTTGCGCCCGGGGGGCGGGCGCGGCTCTTCTTCGCCGTCCAGGACGGGGTGCGGGTGGCCGCCCTCTGGCACCTCGTGTGCGGCGACCGGGTGGCCGAGGTGTATGGCGGCATGACCGATGCCGGGGCATCCAGTCGCGCGAACTACCTCCTGAAATGGGAGGCCATCGACACCATGGCCCGCGAAGGCCTGCAGACCTACGACCTGTGGGGCCTGGCCACGGGCGGCATTCGCAAGTTCAAGGAGGGCTTCGGCGGAACCGAGGTCACCTGGGTCGGTGCCCGCGACCTGCCGCTCCATCGCCTGGGCGACGCCATCCTGGGCGCGGCCCTGTCCGGGCACGCGGCGCGCACCCGGCTCCGTTCCCTCGGCCGTTCCTCGGCCACCGAGCCCGCGACCAGCCCGGACTGACCTGCGGCCCCGCCGGGCCTCGCCGGAGGCCCGTGCTACGATCGAAACGACCATGGACCTGGCCCGCCTCCGTTCCGCGCCGGCCGCCGTCGTTCAGCGCATCACGCGGACCGGCGAGCCTTCGACCGCCCACGGCCCCGAGCTCGCGGACCTCATTGCCGAGGCCCGCCGCCATCGGCCGACCGTCAACGTCGCGCTGATCGAGCGAGCCCACGAGGTTGCCTCCACCGCGCATGAGGGCCAGCTGCGCGCCTCCGGTGAGCCATACATCACCCATCCCACCGCGGTCGCCTACGAGCTGGCCACGCTCCAGATGGACGCCGAGACCCTCGCGGCCGGCCTCCTCCACGACGTCCCCGAGGACACCGACTACCCGCTGGCCGACATCGAGAAGCGCTTCGGCCGGGAAGTGGCCCGCCTGGTGGACGGCGTCACCAAGCTGAGCAAGTTCGGCAGCGCGCGCTCCACCGAGGAGCAGCAGGCGGAGAACATCCGAAAGATGTTCATGGCCATGGCCGAGGACGCGCGGGTGGTGATCATCAAGCTCGCCGATCGACTCCACAACATGCGGACGCTCCAGTTCCTGCCGCCCGAGAAGCAGGAGCGGATCGCCCGCCAGACGATGGAGATCTACGCGCCCCTCGCCCATCGGCTGGGGATGTGGCAGATCAAGTGGGAGCTCGAGGACCTGTCCCTGAAGGTCCTCGAGCCCGAGACGTACTCCCGGCTCGGGACGCTGCTGGCCGACAGCCGCAAGGCGCGGGAGTCGTTCATCAATCGGTCCATCACCATCCTCGGCAAGGAGCTGGCCGCAGTGGGGATCGAGGCCGAGATCAGCGGCCGGCCCAAGCACATCTACTCCATCGTCAAGAAGATGGAGCGCAAGGGAGCCGAGTTCCACGAGATCTACGATCTGCACGCCATTCGGGTGCTCGTGGACGACGTGAAGGACTGCTACGGCGCGCTGGGCGTGGTCCACGCCATCTGGCGACCGATTCCCGGCCAGTTCGACGACTACATCGCCATGCCGAAGGCGAACCTGTACCAGTCGCTCCACACCGCGGTCATCGGTCCGGACGCGAAGCCGCTCGAGGTCCAGATCCGGACCCGCCAGATGCACGAGGTGGCCGAGGCCGGGATTGCCGCCCATTGGCGGTACAAGGAGGGCAGTCGCGCCGACCGCCGCTACGACGAGAAGCTGGCCTGGGTTCGCCAGCTCATGGACTGGCAGCGCGAGGTCGCCGACGCCACCGAGTTCGTCGAGGGCCTCAAGCTCGACGTCTTCCAGGACCAGGTCTTCGTGTTCACCCCCAAGGGCGACGTCAAGGACCTGCCCGCCGGCGCCACCCCGCTCGACTTCGCGTACCGGATCCATACCGATGTCGGCCATCGGACGATCGGGGCCAAGGTCAACAACCGCCTCGTCCCGCTCGACTATCGGCTGCGCAACGGCGACATCGTCGAGATCGTGACCACCAAGGCCTCGCACGGGCCGTCGCGCGACTGGCTGGCCATCGTCCAGACCAACCAGGCGCGAGAGAAGATCCGGGCCTGGTTCAAGCGCCAGCAGCGCGACGAGAACATCGCCCAGGGTCGTGAGCTGCTGGACCGCGAGCTGCGGCGGCTGGCCCACGAGACCCTGGCCACGATTGACGTGGCTCGCATCACGGACATCGCGACCCAGCTCCACTTCCGCGAGCTGGACGACTTCTATGCGGCCATTGGCTACGGCGCCATCAGCTCGGCGGCCGTGGTCAGCCGCCTCGGCATCCACGACGACGTCGAGATTTCCCTCCCCGAAGTCGCCCCACCGGCCGCCCCATCGGCGGCCGGTGTCCGTGTGAAGGGGGTCGGGGACCTGCTGGTCCGCTTCGCGAACTGCTGCAGCCCCATCCCGGGCGACGAGATCTCCGGGTACGTGACCCGCGGCAAGGGCGTGACCGTGCACCGGGCCACGTGCCCATCGGTCCTGTCGGAGAAGGACATCGAGCGCCTGATCGAGGTCGAATGGGAGGTCGTGGCCCAGCAGACGTATCCGATTACGGTGCGCGTCGAGGCGATTGACCGTCCCGGGCTGCTGAACGACATCACGAACGTCGTGGCCGAGGCCAAGGTCAACATCGTGGCCGCATCGGTCACGACCCACCCGGACGGCACGGCCAGCCTGACGGCTACCCTCAAGGTCACCTCCCTCCAACAGCTGTCCAAGGTCCTGGGGCGGATCGAGAGCGTGCGCGACGTGACCAGCGTCACCCGGGAACTGCACTAGGGCTCGTTCGCGCCTCGGTACACTCTGGCCGTGGCCGCCCCCATTCGCGCCCCCCGTGGCACCCAGGATCGGCTGCCCGAGGCTGCGCCGGGATGGTCACGGGCCGAGTCGCTGGCCGCCGAGCTGTCCCAGGCCTACGGGTTCGAGCGGATCGACACGCCGCTCTTCGAGCGCACCGAGCTCTTCGTCCGGGGTCTGGGCGAGGCGAGCGACGCGGTGGCCAAGGAGATGTTCCGGGTCGGGGGTGCGGTCGGCAGTGACGAGGAGACACCGGCATGGGCGCTCCGGCCCGAACCGACGGCCGGGATCGTGCGGGCCTACCTGGAGCACGGCCTCCACGTGCGACCCGGGCCACTTCGGGTCTGGCTGGTCGGACCGATGTTCCGGTACGACCGGCCGCAGGCCGGCCGCTACCGCCAGTTCACCCAGTGGGACGTCGAGGTCATCGGCGATCCGGGGCCGGCGGTGGACGCGGAGCTCATCGAGCTGGCGGTGCGCTACTGCGCGAGGCTGGGGATCGGCGGGGTCCAGGTCCACCTCAACTCGATCGGGGACGATCAGTGCCGTCCCGGCTACCGCGCCGCGCTGGTCGAGTACTTCACCGCCCATCGCGACGCGCTGACCGATGACGGCCGCCGGCGGCTGGACGCCAACCCGTTGCGCGTCCTCGACGACCGGATGCTCGACGCCGCGCTGGCGGCCGGCGCGCCGAAGTCGGTCGACTACCTGTGCGATGCCTGCCAGGCGCACTGGCAGGCGGTGACGGGCCTCCTCGATCGCCTGGGCGTGGCCTACCAGCTCGACCACCGCCTGGTCCGCGGCCTCGACTACTACACCCGCACGACGTTCGAGCTGTTCGCCCCCGGCCGGGAGGGCAGCCAGGACGCGCTGGCGGGCGGTGGCCGCTACGACGGGCTGGTCCAGACCCTCGGTGGACCGGCGACCGCGGGCATCGGGTTTGGCCTCGGTCTCGATCGGGTCGTGCTGGCCATGGGCCAATCCGGCATGCCGGGGGACCCCGCTCCCGCCCTCGTGGCGGTGGTCGGCACGCGTCCCGACGACCAGGCCGAGCGGCTCATCGTGGCCGGCCGCCTGCGCGAGCTCGGCCTGCGGGTGCGGCCCGATGGCAGCGATCGCAAGCTCGGCCGTCAGCTGGAGTCGGCCGCGAAGCTCGGCGCACGGTGGGCGGTCATCGTGGGCGAGGAGCTGACCCGCGGGGCCGTCATGCTGAAGGACCTGGCCGACGGCACGCAGCGCGAGGTCCCGCTCGATGGAGTTGCCTCAGGGATCCGCGACGACGGCTGAGGGATTCGGCCGTGTCAGGCCTGGATGGGAACCCACTCCCCGCGAGCGGACGATTCCAGGACGGCCTCGACGAAGGCGATGCTCCGCGCGCCAGAGCGGAAGGTGGGATACGGGGCACTGTCCGGATCGGGCAGGGTCCCGGCGGCCACGGCCGCGTAGAACGGACGGAGCAGATCCCGCAACGCTTCAGCCCAGCCCTCGGGGTGGCCGGCGGGCAGCCACGGGACGCCGGCCCCCGGCTGGGCCCCCGCCGGGTCCCGGACGAGCAGCCGACCTTGCTGTCGCTCATGCAGCCACAGCTGCTCCGGCAGCTCCTGCTCCCAGGACAGCGATCGCTGCGACCCGTCCACGCTCAGGTTGAAGGCATTCTTGTGACCCGGTGACACCTGGCTCACGACGCACGCGCCGCGCGCGCCACCGGCGAATCGCAGAAGAATCGTCGCCGCGTCCTCCGAATGGATGGCGACCGGCTCGCTCGGCCCGCTCCCGCTCGAGAAGGCGATGCTTCCACCCAGCGGCCGCGATCGTTCGCCGATGAAGGTGGCCAGGTCGGCCTGGACCGATTCCACCCTGAGTCCGGTGACGAATTCGGCCGTGTCGAACCAATGGGTGCCGATGTCGGCGACCGCCCGCGAGCGTCCGCCGACCTCCGGATCGACCCGCCAATTGAAGTCTCCCGGATCCGACAGCCAATCCTGGATGTAGCTGCCGCGCACCAGCCGGACATCGCCCAGCTCGCCGTCGGACACAGCCGAGCGGGCGCGGATGACCATCGGATACCCGCGATAGGTCAGCGCCACCATGGCGTGCCGTCCGGAGCGGGCAGCGGTTTCCACCAATGCGTTCGCTCCCGCGCGGTCGACCGCGATGGGCTTTTCGAGAACGACGTGCTTGCCCGCCTCGAGCGCGGCCCGGGCCAGGGAAACATGGGTGTTGTTCGGGGTGCAGACATGGACGACGTCGATCGTGTCGTCAGCCAGGATCTCGTCCACGTCGGTCGACCAGCGATCCACTCCGATCTCGCCCGCGCGGCGCGCCGTGCGGTCCGGGTCGGAGCCGACGACGACGACCACGTCGGCGTATCCCGTCCGGCGCACCGCATCGACGTGATGCGGGCCGACGAAGCCAGTTCCAATGACCGCGGTCCTCAGGGCTGTCACGAGCACCAATGCTAGTGCCCGGACGCCCCGATTCGCGGCTACGATGCACCACCCATGGACGCTCCTTTTCGCACCCACACCTGCGGCGACCTGCGCCCCGCGCACGTCGGTGAGCGGGTCACCCTCGCGGGCTGGGTCCACCGGCGCCGCGACCATGGCCACCTGACCTTTTTCGACCTGCGCGATCGGTACGGGATCACCCAGGTCGTCACCAACGCCGACGACGCCCCCGACGCGCACCAGGCCGGCGCCGACGCCCGAGCCGAGTGGGTCCTCCAGGTCGAGGGCGTCGTCCGGGAGCGCCCGGAAGGCACGGCCAACGCCGACCTGCCCACCGGGGCGGTCGAGGTCGGCGTCGATCGGCTCGCGGTCCTGAACCCCTCGAAGGTGCCGCCCTTCTACATCAACGAGGAGCAGCCCGGGCTCGACGAGTCGATCCGCCTCACGTATCGGTACCTCGACCTCCGCCGGCCGCCCCTCCAGTCGCGGATGATCCTGCGCAGCCGCCTGGCGGGCGCCGTTCGGCGCCACCTCGAGGGTGAGGGATTCGTGGAGATCGAGACGCCCACCCTGATCCGCTCCACGCCGGAAGGGGCCCGGGACTTCGTCGTCCCCAGCCGCCTCCAGCCGGGCAAGATCTACGCCCTGCCGCAGTCGCCGCAGGTCCTCAAGCAGCTGCTCATGGTGGCCGGCTTCGACCGCTACTACCAGCTGGCCCGCGCGTACCGCGACGAGGACTTCCGCGCCGATCGAGGTCCGGAGCACACCCAGATCGACATCGAGATGAGTTACGTCCGCGAGGCCGACGTCATGGCCACCGTGGAGGCCATGGTCACCGCGGTCAGCCGCGAGGTCTTCCCCGACCGGCCCATAGCCGCGTCACCGTTCCCGCGCCTGACCTACGGCGAGGCGATGGCCCGCTACGGGTCGGACAAGCCCGACGTCCGGTTCGGCATGGAGCTGGTGGACGTCGGCCCCACCCTGCAGGGCACCGAGCTGCGCCTGTTCGCCGACGCGCTGGCCGCCGGCGGCGCGGTCCGAGCCTTTGCCGCCCCCGGCTGCGGCGGGTTCTCCCGGCGCCAGACCGATGAGCTGACTGATCTGGCGGTGCGCCATGGGGCGGGGGGCCTGATCCACCTGGGGGTGGAGGCCGATGGCTCGCTGAAAGGTCCGGTCGCCCGCCACCTGTCCGGGGCGATGTCCGAGGAGCTCATCCGGCTCACCGGGGCCAACCCCGGGGACCTCATCCTGGCGGTGGCCGACGCCGATCCGCTGAACGGCGCCGAGGCCCTGGGCCACGTCCGCCTTGCGCTCGGTGACGAGCTCGGCCTGCGCCAGCCCGGGGTCCTGTCCTACGTGTGGGTCAACCGCTTCCCGATGTTCAAGTGGGACGCCGCGGGCAACCGCTGGGACGCCACCCATAACCCGTTCAGCGCCCCGGTCTGGGAGCAGGCCGACGACCTGGAGCGCGATCCGTCGGCGATCCTGGCCCAGCAGTACGACCTGGCCCTGAACGGCTGGGAGCTCGGCGGGGGCTCGATTCGGATCCACCGCCGCGAACTGCTGGAGCGGGCCTTTGCCCTCATGGGCCACAGCCTGGAGGGGATGCGCGACCAGTTCGGGGCGCTGCTCGACGCGCTCGAGTACGGGGCACCGCCGCACGGCGGGATCGCGATCGGCCTGGACCGATGGTCAGCCCTGCTGACCGATCAGGACAACATCCGCGAGGTCATGGCCTTCCCCAAGACCCAGTCGGGGAGTGATCTCATGCTCGGCGCCCCGTCACCGATCGACGCCGCCCAGCTCGACGAGCTGGGGCTTCGCCTCTCCGATCCGAACCCTCAGCCGTCCGAGGGTTCGTAACCGCCGTCCACGTGCCGTTCGGTCCCGGTCAGGGCCGGGTTGAAGATGCAGACCAGGCGCGCTCCGCCGGCGCTCCGTGCGATGTGCCGGTCGTGGTGGTCGAGGGCGTACACCCCGCCGGGCTTGACGGGGTACTCGGTGCCGGTCTCGAGATTAGTGATCTCCATCGCCCCGGAGACGACGTAGCAGGCCTCGTAGTGGTGGCGATACTCGAGCTCGAGGTCGAACCCCGGCTCGATGAGGACGTCGTTCAGGGAGTAGCCCATCGCGTCGTCGGCGGTCAGGATCCGGCGGCTGCGCCAGCCCTCCCCGGTCACGTCGTGCTCGGTGCCGGTCACGTCATCAGCGGATCGGATGATCATGCGGTTCCTCCTCGGGGTCGGTACGGGAATCAGCCTAGACTCGCGCGGTGATCCGGCGTGCCCTCGCCGCCCTCCGCCGCTCGCCCATTGTGGCCGCCAGCCTGTCGTTCCTGCTGCCCGGCGCGGGGCAGGCCTGGGCGGGCGCCTTCGCACGCGCGCTGCTCTTCGTGGCCCCGGTCGTCGTGCTCCTCGTCGCGGCGGGGGCGACCCTGGCCACCCAGGGGACGGCGCGCACCCTGGGGATGGCGCTCCAGCCGGGCATCCTGCTCGGGTTCATCGGCGGCAACCTGCTCCTTGCCGCCTGGCGGGTCGTCGCAACCGTGGACGCGTATCGGCTGGCCGCCCGCCGATGGCCTGGGAGACGGAGCCCCGCCAGCCGGGCGGTGTCGGTCGGAGTGCTGGTCGTCTTGCTCTTCGTGACCGTCGGAACGCACGTCGGCCTGGGGTACGTCGGGTACGAGACGTACGACGCGGTGACCACGGTGTTCGCCACGCCGCCTCCAGACCCCACCCCGACGCCCGGCCCCACGCCGGCCGGCCCAACGCCAACGCCGCGCCCCGATTGGTCGCCGACCCCCGCGCCCACCCCGCTGCCCGACACCTGGGACGGTGACGGGCGGCTCGACATCCTCCTCATGGGGGTGGACGAGGGCCCGGGCCGCTTCAGCCTGCGGCCGGACGCCATGATCCTGCTCAGCGTCGACGTCGCCACCGGACAAGCCGCGATGTTCGGCATCCCGCGCTACCTGAGCAACGTCCCACTCCCGCCGCACTCGATCAACGCGTTTCCGTGCGGCTGCTTCCCGGGGCACCTGAACGCGCTCTTCCGGTATGCCGAGGACAATCCGGTGTGGTTCCCCGGTGCGGACCGCGAGCGCGGCCTGCGCGCGACCCAGGAAGCGGTGGGGGCCATGGTCGGGCTCCACCTCGACGGCCGCATCGTCGTGAACTTCGACGGCTTCATTCGCCTCGTCGACGCGCTGGGCGGCCTGTGGATCAACGTGCCCGACGCGCTCTACGACGCCCGCCTGCCCGACCCGTACTCCGCGGGCCATGTGGCCGTCGCATTCTCGCCGGGCGTCCAGTGGATGGACGGCTGGCACGCCCTCGCGTATGCGCGGACGCGGCACCAGGACTCGGACTACGACCGGCTGTGGCGCCAGGAGTGGGTCCTCCTTGCGCTCCGCCAGCAGATGAACCCGTGCACCGTCATACCCCGGGTGCCCGAGCTGCTCCAGATCGCGGGCGACTCGCTCTCGATCAGCCTTCCGGTGGACCAGCTGCCCGGGCTGCTGGAGCTCGCGGCCCGCGTGCAGCCCAGTGCCATCGCCCGCTACCAGTTCTGGCCGCCGGAGATCACCAACGACCTGACGCCGGACATGCTGGCCATCATGCGGTCCATGGTGCGCGAACCATTCCCGGCACCCGACCTGTCCGTCCCGCACGCGAGCGCGTCCCCGAGCCCGACCCCCGCTCCCCAGGCAGCCCCCGCTCCGGCGTGCTGAGGTCGCCCCGGTCGACTGGGGCATAATCGCGCGGACCATGGCCATCTACCTCGACCACGCCGCGACCACCCCGATGCGGCCCGAGGTGCTCGATGCCATGCTCCCGTTCCTCACCGAGCACTACGGCAATCCTTCGTCCATCCATGGCCCCGGTCGCCGTGCGAGGCAGGGTCTCGACGAGTCGCGCGAGATCGTCGCCGCGCTGCTGGGCGCGAAGCCGCGCGAGATCATCTTCACCTCCGGCGCCACCGAGAACGACAACCTGGCCATCGCCGGGATCGCCTGGGCGGCGAGCGCCCGCGGCCGGCACGTGATCACCACGGCGGTCGAGCACAAGGCGATCCTCCAGGCCTGCGCCATGCTCGAACGCCACGGGTTCGAGATCACGTACTTGCCGGTGGACCGATATGGCCAGGTGGATCCGGCCGCTGTCGCCGAGGCCATCGGTTCGCACACCACCCTGGTCGCCATCGGCTACGCGAACAACGAGGTGGGCACCATCCAGCCCATCGCCGAGATAGGCGCCATCTGTCGAGCCGCCGGCGTCACGTTCTACACCGATGCCACCCAGGCCGCTGCCTGGCTGCCGCTGCTCGTCGACGACCTCCAGGTGGACCTGCTGGGCATCGCCGCGCACAAGGTGGAGGGCCCCAAGGGGGTCGGCGCCTTGTTCGTTCGCCAGGGATCGAGCCTCATTCCGCAGCAGCAGGGTGGCTCGCAGGAGCGACAGCGGCGGGCAGGAACGGAGAACGTGGCGGGCGTCGTGGGCCTTGCGGCAGCGCTGCGGCTCGTGCGGGGCGACGCCCGGGCGCTGGTGGTCGAGGGCGAGCGCCAGCGGACGCTCGGGGAGGTCCTGCGATCCCGGTTGGCGATGATCCCCAATGGCGAGATGACCGGCGCCCTGCCGGCCCGCCTGCCGAACAACGTGAGCTGGGCGTTCGGCGGCCTCGAGGGCGGGGACCTCGTGTCGGCGCTCGACCTCGAGGGGGTCGCCGCATCGACGGGCAGCGCGTGCACGTCGGGGAGCACCGAGCCCAGCCACGTCCTGCAGGCCATGGGCGTCAATCCCGACCGCATCCGCGGATCGCTGCGCCTGACGACCGGCCGCACGACCACGATGGAGGACGTCGAGACGGCATCTGAACTCGTCGCAACCTGCGTCGAGCGGGTCCGCGGCGCGGCCCCCGCCGTCGAGCCCGCGGGCATTCCCGCCCCCGCTCCCGCGCGGGCCTGAGGCAGGCGTGGCCCGGATCGTCGCCGCCATGAGCGGCGGTGTGGACTCGAGCGTCGCGGCGTCATTGCTCGCGCGCGAGGCGACGCGCGGGGGCGACGAGGTGGTGGGCGTCTGGATGCGGACCCACCCCGACCGGGGCGAGGGTTGGGAACCGCGACGCGGGTGTTGCTCCACCGAGGCGGCCGACGACGCGCGCCGGGTGGCCCAGCAGCTGGGCATCCCGTTCTACATCCTCAACGTGGAGCAGGAATTCGGGGAGCAGGTCATCGACGCCTTCGCGGACGCCTACCTGGCCGGCACGACCCCCAACCCCTGCCAGGCATGCAACGAGCACATCAAGTTCGACCTCCTCGTCCGGCGCGCGATTGGTGCCTACGGCGCGCAGGCGGTGGCCACCGGCCACTACGCCCGGATCGACCGCCAGGACGGGCGCTGGCGCCTCTTGCGGGCCGCGGACCGGACCAAGGATCAGACCTACTTCCTGTGGAACTTCGACCAGCCGCGCCTCGAGGCGACCCGGTTTCCGCTGGGCGACATGACCAAGACACAGGTTCGGGAGCTGGCCACGGAACAGGGCCTCGTCACCGCGGCCACGCCTGAGTCCCAGGAGATCTGCTTCGTCCCGGCCGGCGACTACCGAGCGCTCCTCGCGGAGCGGCGTGCGTACGAGGGCGAGCCGGGTGCCATCGTGGACGAGTCGGGTCAGCGGGTCGGGACCCATGCCGGGTTTGCCCACTACACCGTGGGGCAGCGGCGCGGCCTGGGCCTCACCTCGGAGGTCCCGCACTACGTGCGCGAGATTCGGCCCGAATCGAACGAGGTGGTGGTCGGAACGCGAGACGATCTCGCGGCGCGCGGGTTTGTCGCGGACGCGCGGCACTTCGTGGCCGGGGCCCCGCCGGCCGAGCGGTTCGAGGCCGAGGTCCGCATCCGGCATCGAGCGGACGACGTCGCCTGCGAGGTCACCCTGGTCGGCACGGACCGGATGGTGATCGAGACCGCTGACCCGGTATGGGCACCGGCCCCCGGGCAGTCCGCCGTCCTGTACCGCGGCGAGGAATGCCTGGGCGGGGGACGGATCGCGCGGACCTGACCGTGGCAACCTGGGCGCTGTGGGTCGTCCTCGTCGCGGCCATCGACCTGACCCTGTTCGTGGCGATTCGGGGCCGATGGGGCCGTGAAGCGCCGCTCCTGGTCCTCGCCGCCCTGGTCGGGACCGCCGCCGGCGACTTCGTGGCCGGGCTGCTGGGGATGGACGTCCTGGTGCTCGGTCAGTTCCACCTGATCGGCGCCGTCATCGGTGCGCAGACGGCTCTCGTGGTGACCGCGTCGGTCGTCACCCTGGCCGCTCCACCGGGCTCCTCTGGACCGAGGCGCGACGGGACGGGGCCGGGCCGGTAGAATCGATCGCCCCAGAACACGCCCCAGCAGGAGGATCCCCACACACGCCATGAATGACTCTGGATTCCCAAGTTTCCTGGCCGGTCTGGTCATCGGTGGCCTGATCGGCGCGGCCATTGGATTGCTGCTCGCACCCGAATCGGGCGAGGAGATGCGCGGCCAGGTCGGCGAGTTCGTCGACGAGCGGGTGCGCGACCTCGGTGACGCGGTGAGCGAGGGCAAGGTGGCCGCCGAGCAGGCTCGGACCGCCATGCTGTCCGCGCTCCAGCGCGACGCGGCCGGTGACGTCCCGGCTGAGGAGAGCGCCAACTAAGCCTCCTCGGGTGCAGCCCCACCCCGCGGCCGACATTCGCGAGCGATACCAGCGCTTCTTCGAAGCGCGCGGCCATACGCGCGTGCCCCCCGCGCCCCTCCTGGCGAAGGACGACCCCACGCTCCTGTTCACGAACTCGGGCATGGTCCAGTTCAAGCGCGTCCTCACCGGAGAGGAACGGCGTGACTACACCCGGGCCGTGGATGCGCAGCCGTGCCTGCGAGTCGCCGGCAAGCACAACGACTTCGAAGAGGTGGGGCGTACGCCGCGTCACCAGACCCTCTTCGAGATGCTGGGCAACTGGAGCTTCGGCGACTACTTCAAGCGTGAGGCGATCCACTGGGCCTGGGAGTTCCTGACCGATGAGCTCCAGATCGACCCGACCCGACTGGCCGCGACCGTCTACACCGATGATGACGACGCATACGCGATCTGGGCCGACGAGATCGGTCTGCCGCCGGAGCGCATCGTGCGCTGGGGGAACATCGCCGAGGGCGATGACCACAACTTCTGGCAGATGGCCGATGTCGGCCCGTGCGGGCCATGCAGCGAGATCCACTACGACCGCGGGGCGGAGCTGAGCGAGGGGCCCGAATGCGTGCCCGACCACTCCGAGTCATGCCCGCGTTGGCTTGAGTTCTGGAACCTGGTCTTCATGCAGTACGACCGGGCCGCCGACGGGACCCTGACCCCGCTCCCGTTCCAGAGCGTGGACACCGGGATGGGCCTGGAGCGGATGGCGTCGATCCTCCAGGGGGTGGACTCGAACTACCAGACCGACCTGTTCGTGCCCATCGTCGAGCGGCTCGCGGCGGTCATCGGTCACGACCCGGCCACCGTCGAGGCCGAGCGGTTCAGCTACCAGGTCGTGGCCGACCACTCGCGGGCCATGACCTTCCTGATCGGGGAGGGAGTCGCGCCTGCCAACGACGGCGCCGGGTACGTGCTGCGACGGATCATGCGCCGGGCCGTCCGCCACGTGCGGTTGATGGGGATCGGGGAGCCGGTGCTGGCCGAGACGTGCGCGGCGGTCATCGATCTCATGGCGGTCGCCTATCCGGACCTGGCCGCCAACCGCGAGCACATCCTGACCGAGGTCGCCGCCGAGGAGGCCCGCTTCGCCCGCACCCTGGAATCGGGCTCGGAGCGACTGGCCCAGCTGGTCGAGGCGGCCGGTTCCGGCGGACAGATCGGCGGCGACGACGCGTTTCGACTGCATGACACGTTCGGCTTTCCGATCGACCTGACCATCGAGATCGCGGCCGAGTCGGGGGTCGGCGTGGACCGCGACGGGTTCGACGCGGCCATGGCCGCCCAGCGCGAGCGATCGCGCGGCGCGCAGCGGGCCGGGTACCGGAGCGATCCGGCACTCGCCGGCCTGGTCTCCGAGTTCGCCGGCTATCCGAACGAGACCGTGGGGGAGGGCCTGGCGGTGCTGGCCGTGCGGGCGACGAGCGACGAGGCGCCCGCCGCCGTGGTCCTGGCCCAGACCCCGTTCTACGCGGAGGGCGGTGGGCAGATCGGGGATCGCGGGCGGCTGGTCGGGCCGCGCGGATCGCTCGACGTGACCGATACGCAGCGCGACGGTGCTGCGATCGTGCACCTCGGGGTGCTCGACGGGGAGCTGGCCGTGGGCGAGGCGGTCCGAGCCGAGGTTGACGGAGAGCGGCGCTGGGCGGCGGCGCGGAACCACACCGCCACCCACCTGCTCCACCGGGCGCTGCGCGACGTCCTCGGGGAGCAGGCCAAGCAGGCGGGGAGCTGGGTCGGCCCAGAAGGCCTGCGCTTCGACTTCCCGGCCGATGCGCCCACGCCGCGCGAAACGCTGACCCGGGTGGAAGCCCTGGTCAACCAGCAGGTGCGCAACAACCTGGAGGTCACGCCCACCTGGATGTCCCTTGCCGAGGCGCAGTCGTCGGGCGCGGACATGTTCTTCGGTGAGAAATACGTGCCCGAATCGGTCCGCGTCGTGACCTGCGGCGACTTCTCGCGCGAGCTGTGCGGGGGGACCCACCTGTTCGCCACCGGCCAGATCGGTTCGTTCCGGATCACCGGCGAGTCGAGCATCGGTGCCGGGCTGCGCCGGATCGAGGCCGTGACCGGGGCCGGCGCGGAAGCGATGATCGAGGAGCGCCTGGACGCGCTGCACCGGGCGGCACAGCAGCTGGGGGTCCGCGACGAGGACGTGCCGCAGCGGGTCGAGTCGCTATTGGCCCGCGTCCGTGACGCCGAGCGAACCGGCCGAGGCGCCGAGACGACCGGCCCGCGGCTGGACGCGGCGGCGGCCCTGGCCGAAGCCCAGGAAGCGGGCGACACGGCGGTGATCGTCCACCACTACCCCGAAGCCGACCCGGCTGCCCTCCGCGCGCTGGTCGATGACCTCCGGGGCGCGAGCGGCCGTTTCGTGGCGGTCCTGACCGGTTCGGCGGGCGACCAGCCCACCCTGGTGGTCGCCGCCAGCCGCGACCTGGCGGCCGAGGGATTCGATGCGGCCGCGGTCATTCGGGGTGCGGCGCCACGGATCAAGGGTGGCGGCGGTGGTCGGGCCGACATGGCCCAGGCCGGCGGATCGGATCCGTCGGGACTTCCCGACGCCCTGGCCGAGGCCGCGCGCATGGCGCTCGAGCGGCTCGAGACCCTCGAGACGGCCTGAACGATCGAGGAGCAGGCACGGACCGGATGGGACGGCTGATCGGCATTGACCACGGCACCCGTCGCATCGGTGTCGCGCTGGGGGACACCGAGACGGGAATGGCCTTTCCTCGCCCGGCCGTGGCGGCGGGAGATGCCGCGCTCGAAACCATCCGCGCCCTCGCCAGGGACGAACGCGCCGAACGAGTGGTGGTGGGCCTGCCCCTGAACATGGATGGCAGCGAGGGGCGCCAGGCCGCCCTGGCGCGGGCCTTTGGCGCCCGATTGGAGGCGATGGGCCTGGACGTGGCCTTCTGCGACGAGCGACTGACGAGCTGGCAGGCCACCGATCGGCTTGCCGGGAGCGGCCAACGCCAAATCGCCGCAGATTCGATAGACTCTGCGGCCGCCGCCCTCATTCTTGAGCAGTACTTCGCCGACGACCGGCGGCACCCCGAGGAACCGTGATGTACGACCCGTCGCTGACGCCGTCCGAGCAGGAGCAGCTCCGCAACGCGCGGATCCGCCGCCTGCGGGCAGACCGCATGGCGACGGGCCGACGGCGATCGCTCCGGAAGTTGGAACCGCTGGCCCTGCTGGCCTGGATCGGTGGCGCCATCGCCCTGACGGTCGTCGTCCTGTACCTGGCCGCGCTGGCCCTGTCGCCGGCGGTCATGGCTTGGGTCGAGGAACGACCGACCCTCATCCAGAACGACTTCATCGTGAAGTTCGTGAACTGGTATGACCCAGACGCCATCGCGGACACCCCGGCCAGCGACACCTACCAGCGCATCAGCGTTGAGATCCCACCGGGCGCCACCGACACCTTCATCGGTGAGCTGCTGGTCGGGAAGGGCCTGATCACCACCCAGCTGGCCTTCCAACATGCGGTGTACGAGGCCAACCGGGAAGGGAACCTGCAGGCCGGCGTCTACGACCTGTCCCCGACCATGGCGCCCTCGTTCATCATCGCCGCCCTGCGCCAGGAGTCCGGGCCCGAGGAAGAGATCACGATCCTCGAGGGCTGGCGGCTCGAGGAGCTCATTGCGTACCTCGGCACGACCGATCTGACCATGAACCTGGACGAGTTCCGGACCCTGGTCATGACCCCGCCCCCGGACCTCCTCGCCGCGTACCCCTTCCTGGCCGAGCTGCCCGTCGGGCGGACGCTGGAGGGGTACCTCTATCCCGACACGTACCGCGTATTTGCGAACGCATCCGCGCGCGACATCGTGGATCGGCTGCTGACGACCTTCGACCAGCGATTCACCCAGGAGATGCGCGACGCCCTGACCGCGCGGAGCCTCACGATCGACTACGCGGTGCGCCTCGCCTCGATCGTCGAGCGCGAGGCCGTCCTCGACGAGGAGCGGCCGCTCATCGCCGGGGTGTACACGAACCGCCTCCAGACCTCGGGCTGGGTCCTGAACGCCGATCCCACCCTCCAGTGGGGCCTGGCGACAGCCCAATACGGCGGGCTGCCGATGGACCAATGGGCCGGGGTCACCTGGTGGGCGCCGCTTCCCGCGGCCGGTGGTGACATCGTCCTGCCCGACGAGCTGGCGCCGTACCAGACCTATATCAACGGGGGGCTGCCACCAGCGCCCATTGCGACCCCCCGACTGTCGTCGCTCCAGGCCGCGGTCGCGCCAGACCAGTCGCAGGGCTACTTCTTCTTCGTGGCCGCGTGCCCGAACGGCGTGCGCGACGGCTCGCACCGATTCGCGGTGACGCTCGCCGAGCACGAGGCCAACGTGGCCCAGATGAACGCGGAGTGCCCGGCGTGAGCCATCGGGCGGATCCGTTCGCCGCCGAGCGTCCCGTACGCCTGGCAGCCCTGCGATCCGTCCTCGCCACAGAAGGCCTCGACGGCATCGTCGTTCGTTCCCCGGCCGTGAGTCGGTACCTGTCCGGCTTCATCATCCGCCGAGGCGATGAGTCCACCTCGGGCTACTCGGGGACGCTTCTCGTCACGGACAGCGCGAACCGCATCCTGGCCGACAACCGATACGTGGAGCAGGCTGCGGCCGAGGCGCCCGACTGGGAGCTCGTGCAGGCCGACGTGGCGCCCCAGGTCCTGCTCCCGCGGCTCCTGGCCGAGAGCGGGATCGCGCGTCTGGGCCTCGAGGCGGACCAGCTCAGCCACAGCACCTGGATGGCACTCGCGGCCGCCGTCCCTGGAGTTGAGCTCGTCCCCATCGACGCGGCGCTCACCGACCTGCGCATTCGGAAGAGCCCGGCCGAGGTCGAGGCCATCGGTCGTGCCTGCGCCCTGGGCGACGAGGCGTTCGCCTTCCTGCGCGCGTCGGTCCGGCCCGGCATGACCGAGCGCGCGGTCGCTCGCCTCATCGCCGACTACTTCGAACAGCATGGTGCCGAGGACCTCGCCTTCGAGAGCATCGTCCTGGTCGGCGCGCGGGCATCGATGCCGCACGGGTCGCCCGACGACACACCGGTCCGCGAGGGCATGGTTCTGCTGATGGACTTCGGCTGCCAGGTGGACGGCTATCGGTCGGACATGACCCGGACCGTGTTCGTCGGCGAGCCGGACGAGCGGGCGCGCCGCCAGCACGAGCTGGTGGCGAGGGCTCAGCAGGCCGCCCTGGACGTGACCCGGGTCGGCGCGCCTGCATCCGCCCCGCAGCGCGCTGCCCTGGCGTACCTGGCCGCGGCCGGCTATCCCGACGCGTTCCGGCACGGGATCGGCCACGGCATCGGTCTGGAGACCCACGAGCCGCCCAGCCTCAAGCGTGCCGACACACCCCTCGAAGCGGGGATGGTGTTCAGCATCGAGCCGGGGCTGTACCTGCCGGGCGAGATCGGGATCCGCATCGAGGACATCGTGGTCCTCGAGGACGCCGGCCCGCGGCTGCTGACCCTGGCGCCCCGCGAGGGCGTGGTCATCGGGGAGCGGCAGGCGGCATGATCTCGACCGGAGACATCCGCAAGGGGATCGTGATCGAGCTGGACGGTCAACCGGTCCGCGTCCTGGAATGGAGCCACATCAAGATGGCCCGCGGCTCGGCCCAGGTCCGGCTGAAGATCCAGAACGTGCGGACCGGCTCCATCACCGAGCGCACGTTCCAGGCCGGCACGCGCTGGCCGCGCGGACGGGTCGAGCAGCGCAAGGTCCAGTACCTGTACTCCGACGGCGCGGCCTACAACTTCATGGACTCGGAGAATTACGATCAGTTCGCCATCAACGCCGATCAGCTCGGGGACGACGCCAAGTTCCTGAAGGAAGGCACCGAGGTCTTCGTCTCGTCCTACGAGGGGGAGATCCTGGGCGTGGACCTGCCGGTCACGGTCGACCTGCGGGTGGTCACCACCGAGCCCGGTTTCGCCGGTGACACGGCGACCGGCGCGCGCAAGGGCGCGACCCTCGAGACCGGACTCGTCGTCCAGGTGCCGCTCTTCGTGAACGAGGGCGACATGCTCCGGATCGACACCCGGACCGGCGAGTACCAGACCCGGCTCCAGTAGGGAGAGGGTCGGCCGGACCGATGACGACCGGGACCGATGCGCCGCTGAGCCCCCGCGTGTGGCGGGTCTCCGATCTGAACCGCCGCGTCCGCGGGTTGCTTGACGCCGATGCCGCCCTGGCCGACGTCTGGGTCGAGGGCGAAGTCAGCCAGCCCAGCTTCCCGCCGTCGGGCCACTGCTTCTTCGTCCTGAAGGACGCGAACAGCCAGCTGCGGGCGGTGCTGTTTCGCGAGGACCTGGAGCGCGCCACCGTGCGGCCCCAGCACGGCGCCCAGCTGGTGTGCCATGGCAAGGTGCGCGCCTACGAGCCCCAGGGCGTGTACCAGCTGTACGTCGAGTCGGTCACGCCGGTGGGAGCGGGGGACCTGCACGCCCAGTACGAGGCGCTGCGCGCCCGCCTCGCGACAGAGGGCCTGTTCGAGGAGGCCCGCAAGCGGCCGTTGCCCCGCTGGCCGCGCCGGATCGGGGTCGTCACCTCCCCGGTGGGCGCGGTGTGGGATGACATCTGCACGGTGCTCCGCCGTCGCTACCCGATGGTCGACCTCGTCCTGTCGCCGACCGCGGTCCAGGGCGCCGTCGCCGCGCCGGCCATCATTCGGGCTCTGAAGCGCCTGTACGCCGTGCCGGGGCTGGACCTGGTGATCCTGGCCCGCGGCGGCGGCTCGATCGAGGACCTGTGGGGCTTCAACGACGAGCAGGTGGTGCGCACCGTGATCGCATCCCCTGTCCCGGTGGTGGTGGGGGTCGGCCACGAGAGCGACGTGACCCTGGCCGACTTCGCCGCCGACCGTCGCGCGCCCACCCCGTCCGCCGCGGCCGAAATCTCGGTTCCCGACGGGACCCAGCTCCCGGTCATCCTGAATCGCCTCGCCGAACGCTCGGCTGCTGCCACGGCAGCTCGCCTGGAATCCGGGAAGCGCGCCGTGCGCGGGGAGGGGCGAGCACTGACCGGTCTCCGCCCCGACCTGGACGCCGCCCGGCAGCGAGCCGCAGAGCTGGTGGACCGGGGCCATCGAGCGCTGGCCGCCGACGTGGAACGCCGTCGCGTGGTGTCCACCGGCCTGCGTGACGCACTGCGCGCCCTGGGTCCGGTCGCCACCCTGGAACGCGGCTACGCCGTGGCCCGCGGTCCGGGTGGCATCATTCTCCGCGACCCCGCCGACGTGTCTGCGGGCGACGACCTCGAAATCGTGGTCGCCGGAGGCGCGGTCGACACGCGCGTCGAGCGGACTCGTCCGGGCGGAGTGGAGGATCTCCTGGCATGACGGAAGCGACACCCAACGCGGCGCCAGACGATGGCGCCGACCTCGCGGGGCGGCCGTTTGACGAGCTGGTTTCCGAGCTCCAGCGCATCGTCCAGACGCTCGAGGCCGGACGGGTCGGGCTCGAGGAGAGCATCGCCCTGTACCGCGAAGGGCTCCGCCTGCATGCCGCCTGCGAGGAGCGACTGCGCGCCGCCGAGCTGACGATCACCGAGCTGGGCCGACGCGGCCTGGCCGGCGCGGAGCCGGGCGACCCGCCCGCGTCCGCCGAGCCAGGGCCCGCCGACTCGTGACCACCCGCATCCGGGCGATGGTCGCCGCGGATGCCGCGGCGGTGGCCGATCTTGCCGCGCAGCTGGGCTACCCCACGGATGTGGCCGCCATGGGCGAGCGGATCGGCCAGGTGGGCTCCATCGGTGATCGCGTGGCCTTGCTGGTGGCGGTCGACGACACCGATCGGCCCCTGGGCTGGGCCCACGTCGAGCTGCGCGACACCCTGGTCGCCGCGCCGGCGGCCCAGCTGATGGCGCTCGTGGTGGGGGATGGGGACCGCAACAAGGGGATCGGTCGTGACCTGCTGACCGCAGCCGAGACATGGGCCGCCGGCCACGGCAGCCGGACCGTCCAGGTGGCCACCCGGGTCACCCGCAACGACGCCCATCGGTTCTACCGCCGCGAGGGCTTCGCCCTGAACAAGACCTCTCACATCTTCGAGAAGCCGCTCCACGGGGCAGACCGCACCTGACGCCCGAAGAGGCCCCGTCCGGCCTTCCGTCTATACTCGGCCCCGCCGTGGCGACCAAGCCCTCGACGACCGTCCTGGACCGAATTTCCGAGCCCGCCCAGCTTCGGTCATTGAGCGATGCCGAGCTCGAGCAGCTGGCCGCAGAGCTGCGCGAGAAGATGATCCGCACGGTCCAGCAGACCGGCGGCCACCTCGCCTCGTCGCTGGGCGCGGTCGAGATCGCGCTCGCGCTGCACCGGACCATGCGCTCGCCCGACGACCGGATCGTGTGGGACACCGGGCACCAGGCCTACGCGCACAAGCTCCTCACCGGACGCACGGAGGGCTTTGCGACCCTTCGCCAGATCGGCGGGGTGGGCGGCTTCCCGCGGCGGGGCGAGAGCCCCCACGACGTGTTCGATGGCGGCCACGCCGGAACCGGGGTGAGCATCGCGGTCGGCCTGGCTGCGGCCCGCGACCTGCTGCCGCCCGGTGACCCGGGACGCGCCCAGCGCATCGCCGTGTGCGTGGGCGACGCGGCCATGGCCAGCGGCCTGACCCTGGAGGCGCTGAATCACCTCGGCCACATGCGCAGCCGCGTGCTCATCGTCCTGAACGACAACGAGATGAGCATCAGTCCCTCGGTGGGCGGCCTGTCCACCCGCCTGAACAAGCTCCGCCTGTCGCGCGCGTACCAGGGCACGAAGTCGTTCACGGCCAGCACCCTGCCCCGCGTGCCGCTGGTCGGCAAGCCGGCCTACGAGGCCCTCGTGTGGGCCAAGGAAGGGTTCAAGCGGTCGTGGGCCAAGGTCGGGTTCTTCGAGGACATGGGGATCACCTACATCGGCGTCCTGAACGGGCACGACCGACCGGAGCTCGAGCGCGCGTTCGAGGCCGCCTTCCAGATCAACCGCCCGGTTCTCATCCACGTGAAGACGGTCAAGGGTCGCGGCTACGCCCCGGCCGAGCAGGACAGCCAGGCCTTCCACGGGGCGAGCCTGCCGCCCATCGACCTGGGGCTGATCGATCCCACCGAGGAGCCGCTGCCCCCGCCCGGCGCCCCCCGCCACAAGCCGAAGACCTACACCCACGTCTTCTCGGAGGAGCTGGTCCGCCTCGCGGAGACCGATGAGCGGATCTGCGCCATCACCGCCGGGATGCCCACCGGGACCGGCCTGTCCACCTTCCAATCGCGATTCCCGTCCCGCTTCTTCGACGTGGGCATTGCCGAGCAGCATGCGGTCACCATGGCCACCGGCATGGCCCTGGCTGGCAAGCGCCCGGTGGTGGCCATCTACTCGACCTTCAGCCAGCGCGCCTTCGACCAGCTCGTCCACGACGTGTGCCAGAACAACGCTCCGGTCCTGATCGCCATCGACCGTGCCGGCCTGGTGGGGGAGGACGGGACGAGCCACCAGGGCATGTTCACCCTCCCGGCCCAGCGCTCACTGCCGAACCTGGTCATCGGTTCGCCCAAGGACGAGCAGGAGCTGCGCGATATGGTCGTGACCGCGTTCGACCAGGACGGACCGATCTCGATCCACTACCCGCGCGACGCGGGGCAGGACCTTCCGGATCGGGACGGCCAGCGGCTCGAGATCGGGACCGGCGAGGTGCTGCGCGAGGGCTCGGACCTGCTCCTGGTGGGCTTTGGGCCGATCGTCCAGCGTCTCATCGCGGCGGCCGATGCGCTGCGCTCGAGCGGGCTGTCGGCCACGATCGTGAACGCGCGATGGGCCAAGCCGCTCGATGGGGCGCTCCTTGCGCGCCACGCGGCGGGCAAGCGGCTGGTGGTCACGGCCGAGGAGAGCGCGGCCATGGGCGGATTCGGGGATGGGGTCCTCGACGCGCTCAACCAGGCAGGCGTCCGCGCGCCGCTCCTGAAGATTGCCCTGAGCGAGGGCTTCGTGGACCACGGCGCGGTGGACGACCTGCGCCGCGAGCAGCGGATCGACGAGCCGGGCATCACGGCGCGCATCCGCGAGGCCCTCGGTCTCGCGGCCGAGGTCGACGAGCACGACAGCGCCGCCTCCACCGCGGCCTGAACTCGGCCCGTCCTCCAGCGGACGAGCGCCGCGGGTCCGTGCCGACCAGCTGGTAGTCGATCGGGGATTGGCCCGCTCGAAGGCCGAGGCCCAGGCCCTCATCCTGGCCGGCGCGATTCATCTCGAAGGCGAAGACGGACGGCGGCTGACCGCCGGGATGCGCCTGGATCCCGATGCGGCCCTCGTCCGCATCGAAGGCCCGAACTGGGCGTCGCGGGGAGGCGACAAGCTCGCGGGCGCCCTGGATGCCTTTAGGCTCGATCCGGCCGGCCTGGTGTGCCTCGACGCGGGAGCATCGACCGGCGGCTTCACCGATGTCCTGCTGTCGCGCGGCGCGCGGCGCGTCTACGCGGTGGACGTGGGACGCGGGCAGCTGCTCCCACGCCTGGTGGACGACGAGCGCGTGGTGGTCATGGACCGGACCAACCTGCGGACCCTGGACGCGTTGCCCGAGCCCATCGACATCGCGACCCTCGACCTGTCGTTCATCTCCCTGCGGCTCGTCCTGCCGGTGGTGCGCGGCCTCCTCGCGCCCTCTGGGGTGGTGGTTGCGCTCGTGAAGCCGCAGTTCGAGGCAGGCAAGGCCGACGTTCCGCGCGGCGGCGTCATTCGCGATCCCGCGATTCATCGCCGCGTCCTGCAGGGCGTTGCCGTGGACGCCGCCGCGGCCGGATTGCGGGCGGCGGACCTCGTCGCGTCCTCGATCACCGGCCGGGAGGGAAACCGCGAATTCCTCGCCCTGATGACCATCGGGGGCGGTGTCGAGGTGCCCATCGCCACCGCCGCCGCGTGGGACACGAAGGTCGAATCGGTCCTGTCCTGAGGTCGCCGGCCCTACCCAATCGGGTTTTCGCGTATTACGATCGGTCCGTGGCGAGGTCGGCAGCACGCGCGCCCAAGGTCGAGCAGCTGAGCGTCGGCTTCGACCTGGGTCCGCTCATCCCCATTCCGGAGCTGCCCTCGGACACGATGAAACAGATCGTGTCCATCCGCATGCCCGATGCCCTGATCGAGCGGGTCGAGGCGGTGGCCCATTCGCGCGGGGTCTCGCCGTCGTCGCTCATGCGGGCCCTCATCGCGGCCGGCCTGGACCGCTCCTATGCGGCGCTGACCGAGACCGAGGCCGCCAGCGACCTCGCCGCGGAGCTTGCGGCCCTGCGCGAGCGGATCGAGGACCTCGCGACCGCCCTGGCGGCCGACCGAGCGTCGTGACCGAGGCGCCACTCACGCGCATCGGCTTCGCCGTCAGCCGATACAACCCCGAAGCCACCGCCGTCCTCGAGCGCGGGCGCGCCTGGTGCGCGGCGCACGGGGTGGAGGCATGGGATGCCACAGCCGATGACGACGACCGACTGGCGGCGGCCCTGCCGGGCAGCGACTTCGTGGCCGTCCTGGGCGGGGATGGCACGTTTCTCCGCGTGGCACGGGCGATCGGCGACTCGCAGGTCCCTGCCCTGGGCATCAATCTGGGGCGGGTCGGCTTCCTGGCCAAGGTCGAGCCGGCGGACCTCGAGGGCACCCTGGACGGGATGGCCGCCGGGCGCTTCGGGCTCAGCGAACGGATGCGGCTGGGGGCGACCATCGAACGGGCCGATGGAAGCCGGGTCGAGGCGGCGTGCCTGAACGAGGTCGCGGTAGCGCGCGCCGCGCAGGTCCGGCTGATCCAGGTCGAGGTCGAGGTCAGCGGGAGCCACCTGGCGACCTACCTCGCCGACGGGGTCGTCGTGGCCACGCCAACCGGATCCACCGCCTACTCGTACTCCGCGGGCGGCGCGCTGGTCGATCCACGTCTGCGCAACCTGGTCATCACGCCCATCGCGGCGTACTTGTCCGCCATCCACAGCGTCGTGGCGGGGGAGGACCACGTCATCAGCCTGACCCTGCGCGAGGCATTCGGCGGCGCGGTGGTCTCGTTCGACGGCCAGCGCGACGTGCCCCTCGCCGTGGGGGAGCGCGTGGAGGTCCGCGCTCTCGAGGTGCCGCTCCGCCTGGTCGAGCCGGAAGGGAGCACGCCGTTCTACGACCTGCTGCGGACCAAGGCATCGCTCCTGCCGGACTAGCGCGTGCCCGACCGCACCGCCGTGGACCCGGCTTTGGCCGCCGCCATCGATGACTTCCTGCTCGAGCTCCGCGTGGAGCGTGGCCTCTCGCCATTGACCATCGAGGCCTACCGGCGCGACCTCGGCCAGTTCGGCGAAGGCGCCGGCACCGCCTGGCGCGACGACCCGGCCACCGTGACCGCCTTCGTGGCCCGCCTCAGGCGGCAGGGCCGACGGCCCACGACCCAGGCACGCAAGGTGGCGGCCATCCGGAGCTTCTACGGGTTCGCGCGGCGCGAGGGCATCATCGAGCGCAATCTCGCCGACCTCATCGACCCGCCGCGGCCAGGCCGCTCCCTGCCCGAGGTGCTGGCCCCCGACGAGGTGGAGCGCATCCTGGCCGCGCCCGGCGAGGACCCGCTCGGCGTGCGGGACCGGGCGATCCTTGAGCTCCTGTACGCGTGCGGCCTGCGGGTCAGCGAGCTGACGGGCCTGGACCTCGACCGCCTCAACCTCGACGGGCTGGAGCTGCGGGTCATCGGGAAGGGGAACAAGGAGCGGCGCATCCCCATGGGCGAACCGGCACGGGACCGGGTCCATCGGTATCTCGGCGGTCCCCGCGCGGACTGGACCGCTGGTCACCCCACGCCCGCGGTGTTCGTCTCACAACGCGGCACCCGGCTGGGGCGAGAGGCGGTGTGGCGCCTGGTGCGGCGCTGGAGCCAGGCCGCGGGCATGAGTGCGGAGGTCACGCCGCACACGTTTCGGCACTCGTTTGCGACCCATTTGCTGGAGGGCGGCGCCGATCTGCGGGTGGTCCAGGTCCTCTTGGGCCATGCTAGCATCAGCACCACCCAGCTCTATACCCACCTGACTGGCGAGCGCCTGCGCGAGGTCTACACCCGGGCGCATCCGCGAGCCTGAGGAGACCCCGATCCGATGAGTTACGCCCGCAAGCAGCTGGCCCGGGGCGAAGAGGTCGTGTACGACGGTGGCCAGCACTGGTTCGCCGTCGTCGTGCGTGTGTGGTGGGCCATCGTGCTCGCCGTGTTGAGCCTTGCCGTGCTCCTGTGGGCCCTGTCATGGGACGAATCACTCCTCCAGCGCGTCGTCCAGATCGCCGCGCTCATCGGGTGGGTGGTCGCCTTCGTGAAGATGGGGACCGCGGTGTGGGCCTGGCGCAACACCGAGTTCCTGGTCACCACCCGCCGCCTCGTGCGCGCGGAGGGGATCCTCAACAAGGTGGTCATGGACGCCAACCTGGAAAAGGTCAACGACGCCCATCTGACCCAGGGTCTGCTCGGTCGGATCCTCGGCTACGGCGACCTGGACGTGATGACCGCCGCCGACGAGATGGGCGGGGTCGAGGACTTCCCGATGCTGGCCGATCCGGTCGATTTCAAGGTGGCCATGCTCAACCAGAAGGAGCTCATGGAGCATCCCGAGCTCGCGCCGCCGCCCTACCAGCGCCAGGAGCAGCCGACCCTGCGCCCCGCCGAGCCGCTCCCGCCCCGGGCAGGCAGCGACCAGGTGACCGTCGTGGACGAGCCCGCGCCTGCGCCTCCCGCGCCGGCCGAGGGGGCCGCCGCGGCCACACTCTCCGCGCCGGATGCGGCCGCTCCCGGCTCGCCGGCCGATGACGCGGCGGCCACCCTCGAACGACTGGCCTCGCTCCGCGACCGCGGGCTGATCACGCCCGAGGAGTACGACGCCAAGAAGCGCGAGCTCCTGGAGCGCATCTAGCGTGGCCGGCGCCTCGGCCGTCCCGAATCTCGGCCCTCGCATCGACGCCGCTGCCGCGTACATCGGGGAGCGGCTGCGCGCCGAGCCCACCCTCGCGTCGCCCGGGCTGGGCCTCGTCCTGGGATCGGGCCTGGGGGCGGTGGTGGACCTGCTCGACCCGGATCCGCAGATTCATATCCCGTACCGCGACATCCCCGAGGTCCCCTCGTCGGGCGTGGTCGGCCACGCCGGGGAGCTGGTGGCTGGGTTCGTTGGCGGTCGCCCGGTGCTCGTCTTTGCCGGGCGGGTGCATCCGTACGAGGGCTTCAGCCAGCGGGACGTGACGATCCTCATCCGGGCGGCGTTTCGGCTGGGCCTCCAGACGGTGATCCTGACCAATGCCGCGGGCGGCATGAATCCGGCCTTCGAGCCGGGCGAGCTCATGCTCTGGACTGATCACATCAACCTGTCGGGGGACAACCCGCTGTTCGGGCCCAACGTGGACGAGCTCGGCCCGCGCTTTCCGGCCCTGACCGATGCCTACGATCGCGAGCTGGCAGACCGAGCCCGGGCCGCGGCGCGGGAAACGGGCGTCACCCTGCACGAAGGCGTGTATGTGATGCTGTCGGGCCCGACGTTCGAGACGCGGGCCGAGCTGCGCATGCTCCGCCAGCTGGGCGGCGATGCGGTGGGCATGTCCACCGTGTACGAGGTGCTGGTGGCCCGCCATGCCGGGGTCCGCGTCCTCGCCATCTCGCTCATCACGAACAAGGCGGTCCCGGACGTGAAGGTCGCCGCGACCCACGAGGAGGTGCTCGCGATGGGACCGGTGGGGGCCGGCCGTCTCGCCAGCCTGCTCGGCGTGCTGCTACCGGAGATCGCCTAGGTGCTGTTCCTCTCCAACCTGAGCCTGCCGGTGCTGGCAGGCCTCTTCGGGGGACTGCTGGTCGGGATCACGTTTCACGAGTTCAGTCACGCGTTCGTCGCCGACATGTTGGGTGATCACCGGGTGCGAGCGCTGGGCCGCGTGTCGCTCAACCCGCTCCGCCATCTCGACCCGCTGGGTACCGCCCTCATGGTCCTGGTCGGCATCGGCTGGGGCAAGCCGGTTCCGGTGGCGGTCGAGTCGCTGCGCTCGGGCCGCAACGGGCTGGCCATGGTGGGGGCGGCAGGTCCCTTCGCGAACGTCGTCGTGGCCCTTGGCTTCGCCGCCATATTCCGTCTCATGGACCTGACCCTGGGCGGTGGCGGCGCGCCCTCCCCGGCGCTCCAGTTCCTGTACTCCGCGGTCTCGATCAACCTGCTGCTGGCCATCCTGAACATCATTCCCATCCCGCCCCTCGACGGGTATGCGGTCCTGAGCGCCATCGTTCCGGCCCGGTGGGAATACACGATCAGCCGTTATCAGCAGTACGGCATCGTCGTGCTCCTGATCCTCCTGGTCATCCCCAACAGCCCGGTCCGACTGCTGCTCGATCTGGCGTATCCCTGGGCGGCGCTGTTGTGCGGCCTGTGATGGGCGTTCTGGCGACCTAGACCGATGCGCCCCGGCTACCGGATCCGCCAGTTCCGTGACCACCTGCGCGCCGAGGTGAGCGACGCTGAGCGGGACGCTGCTCACGCTCGGCTGCCGGCCGGCGCCGCGAGCCTGTTCGACGCCATGCCGGTGGCCGACCAGCGCCATGCCCTCGACGTGGCCGCCCGGCTCGAAGCGGTCGGGCTCCGCGATCCGGACCTGCTGGCTGCGGCCCTGCTCCACGATGCGGGCAAGGGCCCGCGCCTCCGCCTGTGGCACCGCGTGACGGTCGTCCTGGTTGAGTTCGCAGCGCCGGGCCGGGTCGAGCGGCTGGCCTCGCCGGACCCCGTGTCGTGGCGCTACCCCTTCTATCGACAGGTCCACCACGCGGAGCTGTCGGCCCAGGCCGCGCTCGGGGCAGGCTGCGGCCCGCGCGTGGCGGCCTTCATCACCAATGCTCCGACCGGCACCGATGCGCAGCTCGCGGCTGCATTGCAGGCCGCCGACGCGGCATCCTGATCGCGCATGTCACCCACCGTCGCCATTCCGATCCTGCCCGACCCGGCCGATGCGCTCCTCGTGGGGCCGCCGCCCGAGTTCCAGGTCGAGCTTCCCGTGTTCGAGGGGCCACTGCCGCTGCTGCTCCACCTGATCGAGTCGGCCGAGCTCGACATCCGGACCGTCTCGCTCGCATCGGTCGCGGACGGGTACGTGACCTACCTGGCGTCGCATCCCGTCGATAGCGCGAACCTCGCCCAGTTCGTGGCGATTGCCGCGCAGCTCATCCTGATCAAGTCCCGCAGCCTGCTCCCCGCCGAGCCGGGCCCGGAGCTGCCGCCCGGTGCCGAGGACATCGACGAGGAGGAGCTCCGCCGGCGGCTGCTCGTGTACCGCGCCATCCGCGACGCCGCCCGCGACATCGCGGCCCGTGACGACGTCGCACCCATGTGGCACCGCGAGCCGCGGCCGTCCGACCTGCCCGAGGCGCCGGTGGCTGCGCTCGATCCGGGCATCCTGGTCGCGGCCATGGCTGCCCTGGCCACGGTCTCGGAGCCGGAGGCGCCACCACCCGAGATCGTCCCGCGCGAGATCACGGTGGGCCAGCAGATCCGCGTCCTGCGCGACGCCCTGGGAGAGACCGGGCGCCTCGTCCTCCAGACCATCTTGGCCGTCAGCGTGTCCCGCACGGAACGGGTGGTGACCCTCCTCGCCGCCCTGGAGCTGGTCCGCCGGCGCGAGCTGCGCGCCGAGCAGAAGACGCTGTTCGGACCGATCGTGCTCGAGGTCGCCGCCGTGCCCGCCCGTCCGGACCGATGATGGACCGATGACGACCGACGGACTCGTCCCGGCCCTCGAGGCAATCCTCTTCGTGGCCGATCGGCCGCTGGCCACGGGGGAGCTGGCCGAGCTTGCCGAGATCACTCCAACCGCCGCCGAGGACGCCCTCGCGGACCTCGCGATGTCTCTCGAGGGCCGCGGCATCCGACTCCAGCAGCTCGAGGGGAGCTGGCAGCTGACCACCGCGCCCGAGGTGGCCGACCGAGTCCGCCGCTATGCCGAGCGCGCCGAGGGCCGCCTGAGCCCTGCCGCCGTGGAAGCCCTCGCCGTGGTCGCGTACCAGCAGCCGGTCACCCGCGGCGACGTCGAGCGGGTGCGCGGCGTCGACTCCGATTCGGTCATCCGGTCGCTGCTCCATCGGCGTCTCATCGCCGAAGTCGGCCGGCGCGACAGCCCGGGCCGACCCATCCTGTATTCGACGACCTTTACCTTCCTCGAGCGCTTTGGCCTCGAGGGCCTGGCGGAGCTTCCGGCGCTGACCACCGAGGCAGCCCCAGAACTCGAGCCCGCCCTGCATGACGGCTGAGCGCCTCCAGACCGTGCTCGCCCGGGCGGGCCTGGCCTCACGGCGCGCAGCCGACCGTTGGATCGCCGAGGGGCGCGTGACGGTGAACGGGACGGTCGCCTTGCCGGGGACCCGCGTCGACCCGGGGCACGATGCAGTGAGCGTGGACGGGCGCCCGGTGACGCTCGGCGCGGAGACATCGGTACACCTGGCCATCCACAAGCCGCGGGGCATCCTGTCCGCCGCCCACGCGTCGCGCGGCCGCGACGCGATCGTGGACCTCGTGCAGCCGCCACCGCCCGGCCGGCTGTGGCCGGCCGGACGCCTGGACGTGGAGTCCGAAGGGCTCATGCTGCTCACCAATGACGGCGCATGGGCCCAGCGTGTCCTTCATCCACGCTACGCAGTCCCACGTTCGTACGCGGTGCAGCTCGACCGGATGCCTTCGGCCGACGATCTCGCGCGCCTCCGTGCCGGTGTCGAGCTCGAGGACGGCCCGGCGCGCCTCCTCTCGGCACGAGCCGGGCGACGACCGCCGGAGGTGGATGCCTGGGACGGACCGCCCGGCCCATGGCTGGACGTTCGGGTGGGGGAGGGTCGGAAGCGCGAGGTCCGGCGCATCTTCATGGCGGCCGGGTTCCGGGTTCAGCGGCTGGTGCGCACGGCCATGGGACCGGTCACGCTGTCCGGCCTCGCTCCTTCGGCGTGGCGACCGTTGAGCCCCGAGGAAGCCGCTGGCCTGGGCGGTGCTCCCATGCCGACGCCCCGCGCACGGGCCGCCGCGGGCGACACGCTGGAGATCGCGATCGACGGGACCTCGGGATCCGGAAAGAGCACGATCGGCCGTGCACTGGCGGATCGGATCGGCGCCCGGTTCGTGGACACCGGGCTCCTGTATCGGACCGTGGCCCTGGCCACCATCGAGTCGGATACGGACCCGGAAGACGCCGTCCGCGTCGCGCGGCTGGCGAGCCAGGCCGCGATCACGGTCGAGGACGAGCGAGTTCGACTGAATGGGCAGGACGTCACGAATCGGCTGCGTTCGCCGCGGATCGAGCGCGTCGTGCCCGCCGTGAGCCGCCATCCTGCCGTTCGCCGAGCCATGCTCGCGGTCCAGCGCGCGGCGGCGCGCGGTCGCGACACGGTGATGGTGGGCAGGGACATCGGCACCGTCGTGCTGCCCGACGCCGACCTCAAGGTGTTCCTCACCGCCTCGGTCGAGACCCGGGCCCGCCGCCGCGCCGACCAGATGGGCCGACCCGATCGTGTCGAGATCTATCGCCACGAGATCGAGGCTCGTGATCACACCGACTCCACCCGCCCCGTGGCCCCGCTCCGGAGGGCCCCCGGTGCCCTCGTCCTGGACACCGGGGAGCTGGACGTGGCCGGGTGCGTGGACGCGATCGTCAGCGCCCTGAACGCGCGACCGATCTCATGAACCGCGGCCGGCGGCGCTGGGCGTATCGGCCGGGGGGCGTGATCATCGGCCTCCTCCTCAACCTGCTTGGCGGTGTCCGGAGCGTGAACCTCGAGCACCTTCCCCGCACCGGACCGGTCATCCTGATCGCCAACCACTACACGCTCGCCGACCCACTCGTCGCGGGCTATGCCAGCGCGTGGCGCATCGGCCGCTTCGTGGCGATGGTTGCCAAGTCACAGATTCGGGGCTGGCCGGTGCTTGGCTGGCTCGGACTGAAGGCGGGTGTCGTCTACGTTCGTCGGGGGGAGGTCAATCGCGATGCGCAGCGCGCCTCGCTCGACGTCCTCGAAGGGGGCGATTGCATCCTGATCTTCCCCGAGGGCACACGGAGCTCGACCGGTGGCCTGATCACGGCCCGCAACGGGGCGGCGCTGCTCGCCCTCCGGACGGGGGCTCCGATCGTGCCCATGGCCATCACCGGCACCGAGGGCATGTTCAGCGTGCGCGCGATCTTCGGTCGGCGCCCACGGGCCACGGTGGTCATCGGTCAGCCGTTCTCGTTCCCGCATCGCCCCGACGGACCCATCGACCGTGCCGAACTGACCGATGCCTCCACCCGGATGATGCGTGAGGTCGCCGCCCTCCTCCCGCCGGCCCAGCGGGGCGTCTACGGCTGACCCTCCTAGAATGGGCCTCATGAGCACGTCTGCCGGCACCCGGCCCGAGGTCCGCATCGCGGAGCGGGCCGGCTTCTGCTACGGCGTCCGCCTGGCGATCGACAAGGCCCGCCAGGCCTCCGAGGCGGGGGAGGAGGTCACGACCCTGGGCCAGCTGGTCCACAACCCGGGGATCAAGGCGGACCTCGCGGCCCGCGGGATCGAGACTGCCGAGCTGGCCGACCAGGTGGAGGGCGGGACGCTCGTGGTCCGCGCCCACGGCGTCCCCCGCGAGGAGATGGAGACCCTCCGCGCCAAGGACGACCTCCAGATCATCGACGCCACCTGCACGTGGGTGGTCCAGAGCCAGAAGGCCGCCCGCGAGCTGGACGAAGCGGGCTACACGGTCTGCATCATCGGTCACGAGAACCATCCCGAAGTCCGTGGCGTGCGTTCGTATGCCGGCGACAGGCACGTCGTCGTGGACGACATGGACCGATCCACCTGGGAGCGCGTCCCGCGCACGAAGAAGATCGGGGTCCTGAGCCAGTCGACCATCCTGCCGTCCAAGCTCGAGGAGTTCGCCGCGTTCTGCCTCCGCCGCTGCCATGACCTGCGCGTCGTGAACACGGTGTGCCCGGTGACACTCACCCGCCAGGACGACTCGGTGAAGCTGGCGGCCGAGGTGGACGCCATGATCGTGGTCGGAGGGAAGAACAGCAGCAACACTCGCGAGCTGGCGGTGAAGTGCGCCCAGGTGCTGGCTGACACGATCCACGTCGCCGATGCCAATGAGCTGGCGACCGATTTCGCGGGCTGGCTGGACGGCAAGGCCCGGATCGGGATCACGGGCGGGACCTCCACGCCGGAGGAGGACCTCGAGGAAGTCCGGGACCGGATCTACGCGCTGACCGCCGCGTAGACTCTCGACGTGGCCAGCTGCCCGTCCTGCGGTCGCGACGTCGCGGCCAGATTCGCCTTCTGTCCGCATTGCGGCGCGGCGATCGATGCTGCCGCACCTGCCGGTGAAGAACGGAAGCTCGTGACCCTGCTCTTCGCGGACGTGGCCGATTCCACTCAGCTCGCCGAGGCGCTCGATGCCGAGGTCGTCCGCGACCTGATGGGCGAGTACTTCGCCGCTGCCCGCGAGGAGATCGAGGCGCGGGGCGGGACCGTCGAGAAGTTCATCGGGGACGCCGTCATGGCGGTGTTCGGGGTGCCGATCGCCCATGAGGACGATCCAGCCCGAGCGCTCCGCGAGCGGCGGTGGCCATACGCGACGCGCTGGGGACGCTGAATGAGCGACGGCGGGAGGTCGACGGACCGCAACTCCAGGTGCGAATCGGGGTGAACACCGGCGACGTCGTCGCAACCACGAGCCCGCGGCCCGGCGAGGGCATGGTGACCGGGGACGCGGTCAATGTCGCTTCGCGCATCCAGTCGATGGCCGAGCCGGGCGAGATCCTGGCAGGGGATCGCACGATCGCTGCCGCGCCGGGGTTCACGTTCCGGAACGTCGGCCCGCGTGCGATCCGCGGCAAGGAGGCGGCCGTCGCCGTTGGCGAGCTGGTCGGGGAACGGTCCGAGTCCAGCGAACGCGGAGTGCCCGGCCTTCGGTCGCCATTGATCGGGCGCGAGACGGAACTGGGCGCCCTGCTCTCCCTGTACGACCGCGTCGCGTCGGAAGGCCGGCCTCACCTCGTGACGCTGTATGGGGATCCGGGCGTGGGAAAGAGCCGGCTGACGACCGAGTTCCTGGCCGACCTTGCTCGGCGCGCGCTCCCCGCCCGATGTCGTCCGGGGTCGATGCTTGCCGTACGGATCCGGGGTCACGTTCTGGCCGCTGGCGGAGATCCTGAAGGCTCGCGCGGGCATTCTCGACAGCGACGACCCCCCGGCCGTGGCCGCAAAGCTCATGGCCTTTGGGGATGGGCTGATCACGTCGGCCGTCGCCGAAGACCCGGAGCGGACGACGGCCTTGCTGGGGTACACCGTGGGGATCACGGTCCCAGGCCACGAATTCGATCATCTTGAGCCCGACCAACTCCGCGTCGAGGTTCATGGAGCGTGGCGTTCGCTCTTCTCGGCGCTCGCAGACCGCGGTCCGCAGGTCGTCGTCATCGAGGACATCCACTGGGCCGATGGCGCATTGCTCGACCTCCTTGACGAGCTGGCCAATCGGGTCCAGGGAAGCGTCCTCATCCTCTGCCCGGCGCGCCCGGAACTGACCGAGCGCCGGCCGGACTGGGGCGGCGGGCGGCGCAGTTTCTCGAGCGTGGTCCTCGATCCGCTGCCGGCCGGGGCCACCGAGCAGCTCGTCGATCGGCTGCTCGAAGTCGCTGACCTCCCGAACGGCCTCCGAGACCGCATCGTGACCCGGGCCGAGGGCAACCCGTTCTTCGTCGAGGAGATCCTCCGCCAGCTGATTGACGAGGGTCGGCTCGTTCGCGAGACGGATGGATGGCGCGCGGCCCCCACGATTGGGGACGTGGAGATCCCCGACAGCGTGCAGGCGGTCCTCGCGGCACGCATCGACCTCCTGCGCCCCCAGGAGAAGCGAACTCTGCAGGCGGCGGCCGTGGTCGGACGGGTGTTCTGGCCCGCACCCGTTGCTCGCTTCCTCGATGGCTCGGCCGGGCAGCTGGACAGCGACCTGCGGGACCTCGAGGAGCGCGACCTCGTCCTGTCACGGCTGACGTCCAGCGTGGCGGGACAGGTGGAATACATCTTCAAGCACGCGCTCGTCCGTGACGTTGCCTACGAGAGCATCCCGCGCCGGGAGCGGGCCCACGCCCACCTGGAGGTGGCGGAATGGATCGAGGAGGCGCTGGGCAGCCGCCGCGTCGAGGTCGTCGAGCTTCTCGCCCACCATTACACCGAGGCCGAGCGTGCTCTGGCCTGGGCGACGGCCGGCGACGAGGAGCGGGAAGACGTCCGGGCCCGCACCGTTGCGGTGCTGTTCGAGGCGGCGCGAGAAGCTGCCACCCACATCGCCACTGATCGTGGCGCGGAGCGCGTGCGCCTTGGGCTGGACCTGGCCCGGGGACCCATCGAGCGCGCCGAGGGCCTCGAGATCCTCCACGGCCTGGTCCTGTGGGCGGATCACGGGGACGATGCCTACGAGTTCGCACGCGAGGCGGTGGACCTGCGGATGAGCGCCGTGCCGCGGACGCCCGAGGAGCGCCTGGCGGTGGCGCGGACGGTCGGGGCGCTGCTCGCCATTCCGACCCGGTGGCCCGGCCTGATGCGCGAGCTTCCCACCAGGGAAGAAGCGGCGCCATACCTTGACCTCGGGTTCGAAATGCTCCCAGACGGAGACAGCGAAGAGCGGCTCCGGTTGCTCTTGGCCAGGGGTTCGTGGTCCTGGGGCTTCGACCGGGCCGATTTCGACCCGAACCATGTCGCCCAGGACATCAGCGCAGCCGAGGAGGCGATCGCGATGGCCCGCCGGATGGGGCGGGTAGACCTGCTGTCGGGGGCCCTCGACATCCGCGGGGGGTCCGACACGCTGATCGGAGGCGGATACGGCGCCATGGGCCCCAACCTGGCTGAGCGCCTGTCGCTCGTCCCTCGCCTCGACGATCGCCGGGAGATCCTCGACATCTACGGGGTGAACGCCTGGGCCGCGGCGCACATCGGCGAGTTCCGTCGGGCAGCCGAGTTCGCACGCCTTGCCGTGGAGGTTGCGAACGCGACGGAGGTCAGCATCCCGCTCCCGAGTGCCTTTCTCGGCCTCTGCCAGTACCGGCTCGGCGAATGGCCCGCGTTCTGGGAGACGTTTGCCATGGCGGACGCGCTGGCCGACCCCGACCGACAGCTTCGGTACCAGGGGTTTCGGCTGTACGGCATCGCGGCCTACCTCCACGAGGTAACCGGGGAGCCCGCGGCGGCCGATTCGATCATCGAGCGGCTGGCTCACGCCCAGGCGACCCTGGGCGATGCCGGCGTGTCCGGCGCCCGTCTGTGGCTTGTCCAGGTCGATCTTCGTCGAGGGTCGTTCGAGGCGGCACGCGCCCGCCTGGCGATTGACGACCCGGTCCGCGGGCCGCAGAACCGCGACCTCGACTACGAAGCCCGGGCAGAGCTCATCGCCGCCGAGGGCACGTGGGACGAGGCGGCGGCCGTCCTGCGCGACGCGCGAGGCCATGCGCATGACACCGGCCTCCGCTTCCTGCCCGTCGTCGCGGACCGTCTGGAGGGACAGGCCGCGGTGGCGGGCGGAAACCTCGAGCGGGGGATCGAGCTCCTCGAGCGAGCGCGGGCCGGCTTCCTGGAGCTCGAGACGCCGTGGGAGCGCGCGCGGACCGAGTTTGCCCTGGCCCACGCCCTCGCCTCCGCGGGTCGCCGAGACGAAGCCGCGAGCACGGCAAGCGAAGCGCTCCGCGCGTTCCGCGGGTTCGGGGCCGCTCGTGAGATCCAGGCGGCCGGCGAACTGGTCGCCGCGCTGTCCGGGGAGCGCCCTAGCTCGCCCTGAGGAGGTCCCCCAAGGAGCGCTCGAGCCGGTCGTAGCCCAGGTGCTGCCGACCGATCGCGAAGTTGTGGTTCGCGTCGGCCGCGATACCCGCCGGATCGGCCAGGAGGGATTGCACGGCGCGAACCGTGTCCCGGGTGACGACGCCTTCCATCTCCACGAAGCGGAAGCCGAGGGGCCGAATGTCGGCGTCGTACACCGGATATCGGTTCACGAGGACCGGCTTGCCGTAGAAGACCGCCTCCAGGAGTGCGTTGCCGAACCCCTCGTACAGGCTCGGGTAGCTGATGAGATCTGCCGCGAGATATGCGTCGTGGAGCGAGTGGGCCGGGCCGAGCGGGCGGCCCTCGAGATCCGGGACGAACCGATCGGCCGCGTACCGCAGCCGGACGTGGGCTCGCTCTGCCTGTCGTTCGAGCGCGACCAGGTAGTCCAGGCCCTCATCGCCGGCCGGGCTCGTGATCAGCAGCACGGCTTCCCCGTCGCCCAGCTTGCCCAGCAGCTCGATGGCCAGCTCGATGCCCTTGCGGGGCACGACACGCGTGGGCTGCACGACCAGGGCGCCGCTGTCGCCCATGCCCAGTTCGGCGCGCAGCTGGCGTCGCACGTCGGGCCGGGGCCGAGGTCGCGGGGCGGAGAAGTCGAACACATTCGGAATCACGGCCGACGGCAGGCCGCGACGCTCCAGGAGGCTGGCGGCGGCGAGGGAGTTGATGCTCGCGTGGCGCACGTTCGGCAACGCCGGCGGAAACGCGCGCTCCAGCACGTCGGGGACGACGCAGGTCGCGAACCGCTCGCGCTCCCACCAGTAGTCGTGGTGGTGACCGATGGTCGGCAGGCCGGTCTGTTCGGCCAGCTGGTGGAGGGCCACGCCCAACGGAAGCTGCATGGGGATGGCCCACGCGTTCTCCACGACGAGGTGGTCCAACCGCTCGGTCTCGACCCATGCGGCCAGGACGGGGAGCAGCTGGTCGGCCAAACGACCGATCTCGCGCCGGACCGCATCGGCATCGCTTTCGGGGTCGAACGCCGCCTCGGTGACTCGGACCGCGGCCGGGTACTGGAAGTGCATGGCCGGGATCAGGCGGGCGTTGTAGCGCAGGGCGTCCACCTCGCCGGCGCACAGCCGAACCGTGTGGCCCATCCGCTCGAGGACCGTTTCCCACTTGGCCGTCTCGAAGGTCACGCCGTCGACACCGGCCAGCCGCGTCGCAATGATCCCGATCCGCACCAGGGCCCGATCCTAGCCCACTGCCGGCATTCGGACGGCGACGCGTACACTCGCCCGGCCATGTCGCCGTCCGCTTCGCTCCCCGTCGTTGCCATCGTCGGCCGCCCGAACGTGGGCAAGTCCACGCTGTTCAACCGGATGGTGGGGGAGCGAACCGCGATCGTGGAGGGCACCGCCGGCACCACCCGCGACCGGGTGTACGGCGAAGCGGACTGGAACGGCCGCCACTTCCTGATGGTCGATACCGGGGGCCTGGAGCTGGAGCCCGGGTCGAGCATCGAGGCCAGCGTCCAGGTCCAGGCCCGGATCGCGATGGAAGAGGCCGACGTCGTGCTCTTCGTGGTGGACGCCGCCGCCGGTCTCGCGCCGCTGGACCACGAGGTCGCGGACCGCCTTCGCCGGACTCAGCGCCCCACCATCCTGGTCATCAACAAGGCGGACAACCCGCGCCGCGAGCTGGAGGGTGCCGAGTTCTACGCCCTGGGGTTCGACCCCGCCATCACGATCAGCGCCCAGCACGGCCGCAGCACGGGCGACCTGGCCGACCTGATCGTCGAGCGCCTGCCGGAGCTGGCGCCGGGCGAGGACGAAGACGCGCGATCGGGACGACCTGATCGACGACGAGCTCCCGACCGATGCCGAGGTGGCGGAGCTGGCGGAGACGGAGATCGGTCCACCCCGGGTCGCGATCGTGGGCCGGCCAAACACCGGCAAGTCGACCCTCGTCAACAAGGTCCTGGGCCACGAGCGGATGATCGTCAGCAACGTGCCCGGGACCACCCGCGACGCGGTCGATGCGGAGGTCATCGTCGACGGTGAGCCCATGATCCTGGTGGACACCGCGGGCATCCGGCGCCGCGGCTCGATCCAGCAGGGCACCGAGCGCTACAGCGTGCTCCGCAGCCTGAAGGCCATCGACCGTGCCGACGTGGCCGTCGTCCTGACCGATGCCGAGGAGGGCTTCACCGCCCAGGACGCCCACGTGGTGGGCTACGTCCTGGATGCCGGCAAGGGGCTGGTCCTGGTCATCAACAAGTGGGACGCCATCGAGAAGGACGACAAGACCGCCGATGAGTGGCTCCACCAGCTGCGGCGCGACGCCCCGTACCTCGAGTGGGCTGACATCGTGTTCGCCTCGGCCCTCACCGGGCAGCGGGTGGAACGGATCCTGCGCGAAGCCCGACGGGTGGCGGAGGAGCGCTACCGGCGGGTGCCGACCGCGGACGTCAACCGCGAGATCACCACTGCGGTCATGGCCCATCCACCGCCCACCCAGCGCGGGCGACGGGCCAAGGTCCTGTACGCGACCCAGGTCACCGTGGCCCCGCCCACGTTCGTCGTCTTCGTGAACGACCCGGAGCTCATCCACTTCTCGTATCGCCGCTACCTGGAGAACCGGCTGCGCGATGCGTTCGGGTTCGCCGGGACGCCGATCCGGCTGCGGTTCCGCGCGCGAACATCCGAGACCAAGCGCGGTCCCCGCAGAAGCCGCGCGGGCAGTCGCTAGGCCGGCGGTATCCTCGCGGGCGATGACGGAGCGCATCGCGGTCCTGGGCGCGGGGGCGTGGGGAACGACCCTGGCCCGCCTGCTGGCAATTGGCGGCCACACCGTCACCCTGTGGGCGCATCGGCCCGAAGCGGCCGAGGAAATGCGCCGCGACGGGCGCAACAGCCGATACCTCCCGGACCACCCGTTTCCCGCGGGCCTGGCGGTCACCGCGGACGCCGGGGAGCTGGGGGCGGCGACCGGCCTGACCGTGCTCGCCGTGCCGTCGGCCCACGCGCCGAGAAACGCTGCGACGGGTCGCGGGCGATCTGGCGCCGGGCAGCCCCGTCCTGTCGGTCGTGAAGGGCATCGAGGCCCAGACCCACGCCCGGATGAGCGAAGTCATCGCCCAGGAAGCGCCAGGCCACGCGGTGGCCGTGCTGTCCGGCCCGAACCTGGCGCGCGAAATCGCCGCGGGGCTGCCGGCCGGGACGGTGGCGGCCTCGACCGATGCCGATCTCGCCGCCCAGGTGGCCGCGCTGCTCGGATCGAGCCAGTTCCGGGTCTACACCAACCCCGACGTCGTGGGTGTGGAGCTCGCCGGCTCCCTGAAGAACGTCGTCGCCCTGGCGGCCGGGATGACCGATGGGCTGCGGCTGGGGGACAGCGGCAAGGCGGCCATCGTCACCCGGGGCCTGGCCGAGATGACCCGCCTCGGCGTGGCCGCCGGCGCCGATCCGCGGACGTTCGCCGGGCTGGCGGGCGTGGGCGACCTCATCGCGACGTGCATGAGCCCCCTGTCCCGAAACCGCCGAGCCGGTGAGCTGCTGGCGGGAGGCATGGATTGGCCCGCGGTCGCGGCCCAGCTGGACGGGGTGGCGGAGGGCGAGACGACGGTGACCGGCGCCCTGGCCCTGGCCGCCCAGCACGGCGTGGAGCTGCCCATCGCCGAGCAGGTCGACGCGGTCATCCACGGTGGCCGCTCCCCGCTGGAGGCGCTGGCGGCCCTCATGTCCCGCGCTCAGAAGGACGAGCTGACCGGCCGCGGGGTCCGAGTCGGACTGACCCATGCGCCGGGTCCGTATGATGGAACTCCCAGCCTGAGGAGTTGCATGCCCCGGTACGTCCCCGAGGATTCGCTCCAGAGCCCCCGTTTCACCGGCCCGTCCACGTTCGCCCGGTTGCCGCTGGTCCGGACCCTGGAGGACGTCGACTTGGCGATCGTGGGTGTCCCGTTCGACACGGGCGTGACGTATCGGGTCGGCGGTCGGTTCGGGCCCAACGCCGTTCGGGCGGCGAGCGTCATGCTCCGGCCCCACAACACGAACCTGGCCGTCTCCCCGTTCGAGATCCTGTCCTGCGTGGACTACGGGGACGTGGCCATCGTCCCGGGCTACACCGAACGGAGCTACGCGGCCATCGAGGAGGCGGTGCGGCCCATCGTCGAGGCGGGCGTCGTCCCGCTCCTGATCGGCGGTGACCATGCCTGCACCCTGCCCCACCTGCGGGCCACCCGGTCCATCGGTCCGGTGGCGGTCATCGACTTCGACTCCCATACCGATGCCTGGGACAGCTACTTCGGGGAGAAGTACAACCACGGGACGTGGATGCGGCGCGCGATCGAGGAGGGCCTCGTGGACGTGGCCCATTCGATCGAGGTGGGGTTGCGCGGCTCGATCTACGGCGCGAGCGACTGGACCGGGCTGCGCGACGAGCTGGGCCTGGACTACCTGACCACCGAGGACGTGTTCGCGCTCGGCCCGCAGGTGGTCGCCGATCGGATTCGGTCGCGGGTGGGGGATCGACCGGCGTTCATCAGCTTCGACATCGACGTGGTCGATCCGGCCTACGCGCCGGGGACCGGCACGCCGGAGGCCGGCGGGCCATCGGCCCACGACCTGCTGGCCATCCTCCGGGGCCTGACCGGGATCGGGTTCGTGGGATTCGACGTGGTGGAGGTCATTCCCGCGTACGACCCCGCCGGCCAGACGGCGACCCTGGCCGCCAACCTCGCCTACGAGATGCTGTCCCTGGTCGCGCTCCAACGGCGGGCCGGCAACCGATGAACCCGCCCGGATTCCGGTGGCCGGATGGCATGCGGGCGGCCGCCTGCTTCACGTTCGACCTCGACGCCGAAAGCGTCATCCTGTTCGAACATCCCGAGGCCGCTGCTTGGCTCGACGTGATGAGCCACCAGGCGTACGGCCCGCGGGCCGGCGGCCCCCGGATCCTGCGCCTGCTCGAACGGACGGGGGTGCGGGCCACCTTCTTCGCCCCGGGCTACACGGCAGAGCGGTGGCCGGACACGGTGCGCGCCGTTCGCGATGCGGGCCACGAGATCGGCCACCACGGCTACCTCCACGAGGGTGCGCGGAGCCTGACCTCCGACCAGCTGGAAACATCGATTCTCCGCGGCCTGGACGCCCTGGACCGGATCGCCGGCGTCCGGCCCGTCGGCTACCGATCACCGATGTGGGAGTCCACCTACGAGCTTCCGGCCCTGCTGGTGCGCCACGGCTTCCAGTACGACAGCGGGCTCATGGACGCGGATCAACCGTATCGGCTGGCGACCGGTTCCGAACCGGACGCCCCCAGCCTGATCGAGCTGCCGGCGCACTGGAGCCTCGATGACTGGGAGCCATACAACTACCTGCCGGGCCTGACCGGTTCGGGTGTCATTGCGAGCCCCACCGAGGTCGTCGCGCGCTGGACGCTCGAGCTCGACGCGATGGTCGCCGAGGGTGGCCTGTTCATGCTGACCAACCACCCGTTCATCTCGGGCCGCCCGTCCCGGGCGGCCGCGCTGGAATCGCTGATCCGTCATGCGCAGGGAATCGAGGGCCTGTGGATCGCGACTGCGGCCGAGATCGCGGCGTGGACCGCCGGCCTGGACCTGGTGCCGGTCGTCCACCGGCCACCCGAGGTCGCCCCCTGACGAAATGAGCCCCGGCCAGCGGCCGGGGCTCATCGGTCCGTATCGCGGCTACGCCGCGGCGGGAGTGCTCGGCTCGGACGCCGTGCTGGCCTCGGTGGCGGTCGAACCGACCCTCCCGATGATCCAGTACACGACGAAGCTGACCGCGAAGCCCACCACGAACGCAATGTCCGCGTAATGGAGCTCGTCGGACCACGCGTTGAAGATCGGGATCGTGTCAGCCAGCTCGTACCCGTACTCAGAGGTCTGGAACGGGATCGAGGCGACGTAGCCCACGAGCAGGGCCACGAGGCCCTGCCACCCGAAGGCGAGGTTCGAGAAGTTGGCCAGGATCGAGACGTCGGCCTTGCGGCCGCGCTTGAACCAGTCCGCCACGACCACGCCGGCCCAGGCGGCGACCCAGTACAGGACGAACAGCAGGTAGCTCTCGAACTTCGTCGTGAAGTCGCCGCTGTTCAGGTACAGGGTGAAGAAGAAGGCCAGGACCGCGACCACCGCGGCCGACGCCACCCGCGGCACCCGCACGCCGGCTGCCAGCAGGGACAGTGAACCGGTGTAGTCGTTCATGGCGTTGACGGCGACGGTGCCGATCCCGATGGCGATCATGGCCATCGGGGCCAGGAACGAGCCGGACAGAAGGTTGTTGATCGTGTCGACCGCGCCTCCCGACGCCTGGTCGGCGACGAGCAGGCCCAGGGTCTCGATCCAACCCGCTGAGATGGCAAGGCCCAGGACGGTCCACCAGAAGATCCGGGACCCCGACGATTCAGCCGGCAGGTAGCGGGTGTAGTCCGACGCGTACAGGCCCCATGCCAGGACGAAGCTCGCCGTGATCGACGTCCACAGGACGAACGCACCCAGCTGGTCGAGGTCGCTGAATCCGTCGGTCCGGGCCATGCCGGTCGAGGCCTGGCCAAAGATCGAGACCGATACGGCGATGAACATGACCCCCAGCACGATCGCCATCCACTTCTCGAACGACTGGATGGCCTCGTGACCGATGATTCCGAGGGCGCCCTGGAACACGACGATGATCAGCAGGGCCACGATGAAGTCGAGGCCGGTGAGGATCGAGATGGCGGCGGCGCCGAACACCGAGTTCACGCCGTCCCAGCCGATGCAGCTGATCCAGTTCAGCAGCCCGGGCAGCACGATCGTCTTGCCGAACGGCAGGCGGGCGACCGGCAGCTGGGCCATGCCGGTCTTGGGTCCCATGGTTGCCAGGAGCCCCACCAGCGCCGCGCCGATCACGTTGCCGACGATGATCCCGGCCAATCCGGTGATGAAGCCGACCTGCAGGAAGTCCGCGGCGGCCAGCAGGCCGATCGCGAACGCGGCCGGTACGAGGTTCGGGGTGAACCAGACGGTGAAGACCCGGTTTACCGAACCGTACCGGGCGGATGCCGGGATCGGCTCGATGCCATGGCCTTCGACGGTGAAGTCACCCTCGCGGGTGGGCATGTCGCCCAGGCCGGGTATGGTCTCAGCGGTCATCTCTCCTCCTCAGTTCCTGAGAAACGACACCGGGGCGCTCGAGCCATCGGTCCGGTGGACCACGCTGCGGGCGGGCTCGGTCTCGGCCACCACCCGGCCATTGCGGATTACCCAGCGCGCGGCTGGCCGCAGGCGGATGGCTTCTGCCTCATCGGTGCAGTCAAAGACGACGAAGTTCGCCGGTAGACCCTCCTTTACTCCCCATTCGACTTCGGCCGCGCGGGCCGGGTTGGTGGTGACCATCTCGTAGGCACGGAACAGCTCGCCGCGGCCGGTCATCTGGCCCACGTGGACGAGCATGGACAGGGCATCGAGCATCGACCCGCGTCCGAGCGGGTACCACGGATCCATGATCGAGTCGTGGCCGCAGCCGACGTTGATGCCCGCCGCGTCGAGCTCCTTGACACGGGTCATCCCGCGTCGCTTGGGATAGGTGTCGAAGCGACCCTGGAGCACGATGTTGTCCAGCGGGTTGGCGATGATCGTGACCCCCGCGCGCTTCAGGATCTGGATGAGCTTGAAGGCGTAGTTGTCGTTGTAGGACGCCATGGCGGTGGTGTGACCGGCCACGACCCGTCCCTGCATGCCGTCGCGGATGGCGCGGGCGGCAACGACCTCCAGGAAGCGGCTCTGCTCGTCATCGGTCTCGTCGCAGTGGAGGTCGATGGGCTTGCCCGTCTCGCGGGCCAAGTCGAAGATGAAGTGCACCTCCTCGACCCCGTCGTCCCGGGTCCACTCGTAGTGGGGGATGCCACCGATGACGTCGCAGCCGAGGCGCATGGCTTCGCGCATGAGCTCCTTGCCATCGGGGAAGGACAGGATCCCGTCCTGGGGGAAAGCGATGAGGCGCAGGTCCACGATGTCGCGGACCTCCTCGCGCAGCTCGAGCAGCGCGCGCAGGGCGACCAGGTTCGGGTCGCACACGTCAACGTGCGAGCGGATGAGCCCCGTGCCCTGGGCGACCTCCCAGCGGATGGCCTCCAGGGCGCGCCGCTTGACGTCCTCATGGGTCAGCGACGGTTTGCGCTCGGCCCAGGTCAGGATGCCCTCAATCAGCGTCCCTGACTCGTTGTAGCGCGGCTCGCCCACGGTGAGGACCGCGTCCATGTGAACGTGGGGGTCGACCAGCGGCGAGGACAGGAGCTGACCCTCGGCGTCGAGGATGGTGGCCCCATCAGCGTTGATCTGACCGGCCGGCCGGATGGCCGCAATGCGATCCCCGGCAACCCCCACGTCCACCGGTTCGGGATGGGTCCCGCCGGTCGGGTGCAGCCGCGCATTGCGGACAATGAGGTCCACGGGCGCCACCTCTGATCCGCGCCGAACTGGTCGGCGCGACGGCGCATCATCGCTCCACGGCGGCCCGGACCGTCACCCCATTTCGCACGCCCGCCGGGCGCGGTTTTCAGACGCGCGCGGGCTCCTCTGCGGACCTGATCGGGGCCACCTCGGTGGTGAGCGCGGAGGCGATACCGGCGGCCCAATCCTCCACGTCGTCCCAGTCGCGGAAGTCCCCGGCTGGAGCCTTCACGGCCGAGGTCATCGCGCGTTCCACCAGCCCCAGGGAGCTGCGGTCCAGGCGCCCGGTGAAGATCCGATGGTCACGCGCCCCGAGGCGCGTCTTCGTCGCGTTCACCTCGGCCAGCGGGTCGATGGGCTGGGGTGGCTCGCCCAGAGGGCCGCTCGAGAACAGCCACACCGGTCGCCGCTGGAGCACGAGCTCATGGCGCTTGGCAAAGGCGGTTGCCGAGTCCATCCAGCGCCCGACGTACACCGCGCTGCCCAGGACGACGGCGTCGTACGGTCCCAGGCTGGCCACCTTCTCGGGCGCCATGACGATGGTCTCGAGACCTTCCGCCCGGAGGACCCGGCCGATGGCCTCGGCGATCTCGGCGGTCGATCCGTGCTTGGATGCGGCGGAAATCAGGACGCGCATGGGTAGGTCCTCTGGGCTGCGGTCTTCAGTGGACCGATGGTGGTCGAGCCGGGGGCCGATCAACAGGGCCGCATGGCCCGCCTCGCGGGGGCCGGGTGTCGCGAGGCCTCGTCGAGCGCACGGAGGCCGCCTTGCGGGGGACCGCCTCCATCTGGGACCATGCGCGAGCGCAAGGACCACGGGGCGTAGCGCAGCTTGGTAGCGCACCTGAATGGGGTTCAGGAGGTCGCTGGTTCGAATCCAGTCGCCCCGACCAACCACAGACGCGGGCAGCGGAGAGATAAGCGCGTGAAGTTCCTCATCACCGTGGCGGTCAACACGATCGCCCTCTGGGTCGCGGTCTACCTGCTCGACGGGCTCGACTTCAGCGGCGAGTGGTGGCAGTGGCTGATCCTGGGCCTGATCTTCGGCGTGGTGAACGCGATCGTGAAGCCCATCGCCAAGATCCTGACCCTGCCGCTTGACGATCATCACCTTCGGCTTGTTCCTGTTCGTCCTGAACGCCGTGATGCTCCTGCTCACCAGCTGGCTCTCAGGGATCGTGCTCTCGGCGTTCACGATCACATCGCCTGTGGACGCCATCCTGGGAGCGATCATCATCGCGGTGGTCGGGATGGTCCTGAACTTCGTGCTGGCACGGACCGGGGTCAGCTGAGCGCTTCGCGCACCAGCCGGCCATCGCGTCACCGATGACCCCCACTCCCCGAGGCGTCGGCTACCTGTTTGCCTTCTGGGTGGGCGTCATCACCTTGCTGACGGGGCCGCTGCTCCTGATCAACCCGGTGTTCATCGGCTGGCTTCAGGACCAGCACGACGTCAGTGACAAGCTGCGGCTGACCTCGGAGGAGCTCGACCGGATCAACGGCGAGATCGTGTGGGACATCTTCTCGGGCGGCGACTTCGACGTGACCTTCTCCATCGGCGGACCGGTGCTCGATGAGCCGGCGCGTGCCCACATGCAGGACGTCAGCCGCCTGGTCCGGATCCTCGTCCTGTTCGAGCTGGTGGCCCTCGCGTTCGCGGCCTGGGGCGGTCGCCTGCTGCGGACCGATCCGGCCCGGCTGGGCCGGATGTTGATCATCGGTTCGGGTGGGGTGGGGGTGGCCATCCTGGCCATCGGTATCTTCGCGGCCGTCGCCTGGGACAGCGCCTTCACCCTGTTCCACGAGCTGTTGTTCCCGCCCGGAACCTGGATGTTTCCCGCCGATTCGAACCTGATCAAGCTGTACCCGCCGGACTTCTGGTTCACGGCGGCCATGATCGCGTGCCTGCTCATCCTGATGACCTCCTCGCTCCTCTCCTACGCGGGCTGGCGCCGGATCCGCGAGGCCGACGAGCCGACGAGCTCGAAGCGTGAAGTCCGTCGCCGAGGCCCGCGAGCAGCTGCTGGCCCTCGTGCCCGCCGCGCGGGTCGAGACGGTTTCGCTCGACGCCGCCCTGGGCCGCGTGCCGGCGTCGTCCACGATCCGGGCGACCTCGGACGTCCCTCCGTTTGCCAACTCGGCCATGGACGGGTTCGCGGTGCGCGCCGCCGATCTGCCGGGGCGACTCGAGATCACCGGGGAGGTCGCGGCCGGCGCCAGCGAGTGGCCGGCGGTGGAGCCCGGAACGGCGGTCCGCATCTCCACCGGGGCGCCGCTCCCGCCGGGAGCCGATGCGGTCGTCCCGGTGGAGCGCACCAGCGAAGCGGATGGTCAGGTCGAGGTGGCGGACGCCGTGCCGGCTGGGGCCGACGTGCGCGGTGCGGGACATGACACGCGGGCCGGCGACGAGGTCTCGCTCCCGGCGCCCCTGACGCCGGCGGGGATCGGGGTCCTCGCGTCGCTGGGCTTGGCCGAGGTGTCGGTCCTGGCCCGTCCAGTCGTCGCCATCCTTGTCCAGCGGGGCGGAGCTGGTGGCGCCAGGCGACCCACTGGCCCCGGGCCAGATCCACGATGCGAATGCCCCTGCCCTGGCCGCCGCCGTCCGCGAGGCTGGAGGCGAGCCCCGCATCCTGCCGCGGGTCGGGGACGACCCGGCAGCCGTCCGCGAAGCGCTCGCCGGGCGCCGTCCTGGACGCAGACCTCGTGCTGACCTCGGGCGGCGTGAGCGTCGGAGCGCACGACCACGTGCGCGACGCCATCGCTGAGCTTGGGCGGCTCGACTTCTGGCGGATTGCGATGCAGCCCGGCAAGCCGCTCGCCGTGGGCGTCGTGGAGGGCACGACGGTGGTGGGTCTCCCCGGCAACCCGGTGAGTGCCCTGGTCGTGTCCGAGCTGTTCGTCCGGCCGTGGATTCGCGCGGTCCTGGGCCTCGCCGGGGACGGCCGCGAGCACGTGACCGCGACCCTGGACGAGGAGGCGCGCAAGGATCCTGAGCGGGCGACGTATCTCCGGGTCCGCGTCCGCCGGACCGATGCCGGCTGGGCGGCCCGCCCAGCCGGGGGCCAGCTCTCGTCGCAGCTCCGCGCCCTGTCGGCGGCCAATGGCCTGCTCGTCGTCCCGGCGGGGGAGCCCGCTGGACGGGCGGGCCAGGCGTACGACACCATCCTGCTCATGCCTGCCGATCCGCCGGAGAACGAATGAGCCGGCTCACCCACCTGGACGAGGACGGCGCGCCGCGCATGGTGGACGTCAGCGCCAAACCGATCACCGATCGTCGGGCGGTGGCCGAGGCCACGCTCCGGATGCGGCCTGAGGTGCTCGCCACGCTCCTGGACAGCGCCGGCCCCAAGGGGGATGCCCTGGTCGTGGCCCGACTGGCGGGGGTCGCCGCCGCCAAACGCACCGCGGAGCTGATCCCGTTGGCTCACCCGCTTCCCCTGGACGTGGTGGAGGTTGAGCCCACAGCGGACCGTGAGGCGGGCACGCTGACCATGCGGGCCGAGGTGCGGGCCACCGCCCGGACCGGGGTCGAGATGGAGGCGCTCACCGCTGCCGCGATTGCCGCACTGACGATCTACGACATGGCCAAGGCCCTCCAGCGCGACATCGTGATCGAGCAGGTCCGGCTGCTCGAGAAGTCCGGTGGCCGGAGCGGCGACTTCCGGGCCGAGCCATGACCGACCACGGAAGTCGTCCCGAGGCAATCGTGGTGACCGTCTCCACGCGCGCGGCGGACGGCACGCGTCCCGATACGGTGGGCCCGCAGCTCATTGCGCGACTCGAGGCCGACGGCTGGACCGTGGAACCGGAGGCCACGGTCATCGCGGACGGCGAGGCTGACCTGTCGCGCCTCCTGGCCGAGCTCTGCGGACCAGGGTTATCGGCTCATCATCACCACCGGTGGCACCGGGCTGACGCCCACCGACCGGACACCCGAGGCGACATCGGCCATCGCTGATCGGCTCGTCCCCGGCATCCCCGAGCTCATGCGGACGGCCGGGGTCGCCATCACCCCAACAGCGGCGCTGTCCCGCGGCGTCGTGGCCGCCCGCGGGACCACGCTCATCGTGAACGTCCCCGGCTCACCCCACGGCGCAAGCGAATCCTTGGACGCCGCCCTTCCCGTTCTCCGCCACGCCGTCGACCAGCTTCGTGGCGGCGACCACCACTGAAGGCCGTGGTCGACGCTGTGACTGCGCCGGTCTGAACTGCCCCAGGGACCCCGTCGATCCCGTCATACCCTCCGGGGGCTGGGCCAACGCGGCAGCCCGTCACTCGGGGCCATTTCCGAGCGAACGATTTCGGGGGTCTCGAACGACTAACCTGTAGATGCCGTTCGAGACTGACGCCAGGGTGCAACCGACAACCCCCTTCTTGGAGGACCGGGCTCACGTCGCCGACGTCTTCGCGGACGAGGCGGCGTTTCGCGCCTGGTATGACCGGAGCCTGCCCAGCGTCTATGGGTACCTTTTCCACCGTTGCGGGCGGAACCCGGAGCTGGCCGAGGAACTGACCCAGCAGGCATTCGTCGAGGCGGTCCGTGGCCGTCGGCGCTTTCTGGGCGCGGCGAACGCCACCACCTGGGTGATCGGCATCGCCCGACACAAGCTCGTCGACCACTTCCGACGAGCCGAGCGTGATGCGCGCCGCCTGGCCGCACTCAGCGCCCGAGACCTCAGCGATACGGGCCGGGGCGCGTCGTCGCCATCAATCGCACCCGACGAAGTCGACGACGCCCTGGCCGTCCTTCCCGCCATGCAGCGCGCCGTCCTGGTGCTCCATTACATGGATCAGCTCAGCGTCCGTGAGGTCGCGCACGCCATCGGCAAGAGCGAAGCGGCCACCGCCTCGCTCCTGGCCCGGGGCCGCGACGCCTTTCGACAGGCCTACCCGGAGACAGACCGATGAACGACGAACGACCGTTCGAGCGCCTCGCGGCGCATGCCGGACCCGCCGACGTGGATCCAGGCTTCGACGACAGCCTCTACACCCTCCTGCAGAGCGAAATGCGTCGGACCGGTCGCCCGTCGCGGCTGACGTTGCTCCTCGTCGCCACATTGCTGCTGGTCCTTGCCCTTGGCGGTGCCGTGCTCGTCGGGTCGGGCATCGTGGATCCCCCGGTCGTTCCCGGCTCCTCGACGCGCCTTGCCTACGCTCTCGACGGCCACATGTACCTCGCCGACCTGGATGGCGAGAACCCGGTTCGGATCGCGGACCCGGCGCCAGACGATGACCCGATGTGCGGCGACGCTCGCGGGGATGGAACGCTGTGGTCGCCCGACGGGCGGTATGTCGCGTTTCGATCTTCGGGGAATGACATCTGCGGTGAAGCCATCTTCATCTCCGATGCGGCAGGCCAGCCCGTCGCGTCGTTCCCGGGAGGAGGCTGGCTCGTCTCCTGGTCGCCGGACTCGACCCGGGTGGCCACCTGGGTCGATGACATGCAGACGATTGGGATTTACGGGATCGATGGCGCGCGTCAGGCGCTCCTCCCCGTGCCGGACGGATGCGCGGACCCAGGCGATTTCGACCCGGTGTGGTCGCCCGATGGCCTCTCGGTCGTGGTGACGCCGTGCGAGGTGCCCATCAACGGGGATCCGCCACGTCGTCTCGCCGAGGACGATCCGCGGTCGCACGGTGGCCGCGCCTACTCTCCAGACGGCGACCCTCGTCGCCTACGCCACCGGCGACACCCTGACGATTTCGGAGGCAGACGGCACGGAGGTTCGGGTCGTGCCCGGCACGCTGGGCGAAACGGTCGGTTTCGTCTATCCCCTCAATCTGGTCTGGTCACCATCGGGTGATCGTGTCGCGTTCACCTGGAGCCCGCTCGATGCCGACGGCTACGTGATGCCGTCCAGCTTCGAGCTTCGGGTCGTGGATGTGTCGAGTGGGGATGTGACCCCCCTAGCGGCCGAGCCAGGAATCCTACCGATCCGATTCTCCTCGGACGGCGACCGGATTCTCATCGCCGCCGAAGACGCCGACTCCGCTGAGTCGGGCCTCTGGAGCCTCAAGGCCGCCGACGGCTCAGACCTTCAGCTGCTCGTCCCGGGAACTGACTGGGGCGATTGGCAACCGCAGCCAGCAGAGGAGTGAGGGCTTTGTTCGATCCCGATGGTCCCTCCCGGAGGCGGCGAATCCCAATGGCGCTCGTTGCCGTGGGGCTGCTTTCCTGTGGGTGCTCCTCTCCGATCCAGACCCCGGACCCCTCTCTCTCGCCCGGAGGCCCGAGCCCCACGGTCGTGAGTTCGATTCCCACGTCGTCGCCGGTTGAAGGTGCGTACAGCCTCGGGCACTTCCCGGAGGTGCCCACGACCCCGCTTTCCGATGAAACCGCGGCGGCGCTGCAGGCCATTCTCGACGCTGCCGTGGAGGGTGGGCTGCCGGGCATCACCGCGACGGTGATCTCGGCGGACGGCGGAGTATGGTCCGGAGCGGCCGGTACGGCCGACGGGGTGCAACCGGTCGAGGTGGGCTCGCAATTTGCGATCGCCAGCCTTACCAAGTTGGTCATCGCGGCCGAGGTGATGCGACTTGCCGAGGCCGGCTCGCTGCGCTTGACCGACCAACTATCGGACCACCTCCCGTCGGACTTCGACTTCGACACCAACGGGGCCACCATCGAGAACCTGCTCGCCATGGAGAGTGGCATCCCAGATCCATTCCTCGAGGACTGGGAGGCGGACCCCCTTCGCGACTGGACGCCCCGAGAGGTGCTGGCCACCGTCCCTGATCGCCGTGAGGAACCGGGCGACCATTTCGTCTACGAGGACGCGAACTTCATGCTCCTTGGCATGGTCATCGAGGAGACGACCGGGCTCAGCACAGGCGCAGCGCTGCGCGCGGGCATCCTGGCGGACCCGCGCTTCGCCCAATTGGTGTATCAGCCCGAGGAGAAGCCGGCCGGCCCGCTCGCGCTTCCCTTCCTGGCAGGAATGGCCGTGCGTCCCAACATCCTCGAGATCGGCGGGGGCTATCTGCCCACCAAGGCGGACGCCAGCGCGGGGAATGGGTCTGGCTGCATGGCAAGCGACTCGGGGACCCTCGCTCTGTGGGGATATCAGCTCTTTGGCGGGACGCTCCTGTCGGAGGAGTCGCTCCTGGCGATGACCGACATCGGTACCGATGGAGGTGACGACAACTGGGGCCTTGGGATTCGCGACCAGTCCAACCTCGCCGATGGCTTCGAGGTCCGGGCGGTCGGCGGTGCCGGCTGGGACGATGGTGGCTACTCGACGGAGCTCACCGTCCTGCCGAGCGAGGGGATCGCGATCTCGGTCATGACCAACAAGGCGGGCGATCCCAAGATCCTGGTGATCCCGGTCGCGCAGGCCCTCGCCGAAGCGCTCTAGGGACCTACACGCCGGAGATTGAACCTTTCGGACGCCCCATACGCCATTACCCCGATCGCCCACTACTCGGACGGTCAAGATTCAGGCGAGGGATCGGTGGCTGACTCCGAGCTGGTTCGACAGGCGCGGGATGGGGATCGGGACGCGTACGACGTCCTGATTACCGCGCTGGTCGATCGCCTGTATCGGATTGCGCGCCTGATCCTGCGGGACTACGACAGTGCCGAGGACGCAGTCCAGGAGGCGCTGGTCCGGTGCTGGCGCGATCTGCCTCGCCTGCGTGACCTGGACCGGTTTGACGCCTGGCTGAACCGGATCCTCCTGAACTCCATCACGGATGAGGCGCGACGGCGGCGTCGCTTCGGGGCGAGTCTGACCGTCCTCCGCTTGGAGCCCGCCCAGGCGGACGGCGTCGGGGCCCTGGACGATCGGGACGAGCTCGAACGCGTATTCGGCAGGCTCTCGATCGACCACCGCACCGTCGTCGTTCTCCACTACTACCTCGGACTCACTGTTGATGAGGCTGCCACAACCATCGGAATCCCGGTCGGGACAGCCAAGTCGCGGCTGCATTACGCGACCGAGGCTCTGCGCGCCGCTCTGGAGGCGGACGCGCGGAGCGCCTCAGCAGGAGGGGCCACGGCATGAGCTCTCGTCCAGACCTCGACCGGTCGCTGACCGAGTGGCTTGCGGCCGAGGCGCGCGACGGTGCTCCGAAGCGCGTGCTCGACGCGTCGCGTGCGCGGGTCCGAGAAACCCGACAACGCCGAGCCTGGTGGCCGGCGTGGGGGATCCCCCCAATTAACCTCACCGTCCGCATCGTCCTCGCGGCTGCCGCCGTCGTGTTCGTGGCACTCATCGGCTACCAGTTGTTGATCGCCCCCAACGTCGGCGGCCCGGGACCGGCACCGTCGCGACCAGTTCTGTTCCGGTCGCTGTGCGGACGAGCATTGTGCCCGCCGGCTCCGACATAACGCTCAGCGTGGTGCGCCGACTGTGAAGGAGAGCGGTTTCAGCAACATCGGAAGGATCAGGTCGCAACACGTACGAACAGGGGACATCACGCACGCAGCTGGTCCTGGCGCTCGCACACAGCGCGATTGCACAGCCTTGCTCGGTGTTGAGTACGACACGCGTACCTGCTGTGGCTGTCGCCGATTCTAAGGTGGCGGTCAGGCGGGCAGATAATTCTCACGATGGTTGTAGTACCACTCGTCACTATCGATTCGACCGCGCTGAACTGACTACAGGCTACTGTGCGTTGGTAGACGATATGCAGGGCGCCTTCGGTCCGCGCTCGAACGCTTGCTGACCGTCACCGTTCCTGCATCGTGGTCCTCGCGCGATGGCTGGGTCCTCACGAGGGCCGGAGGAATCGGCCAGCCGGGAGGCGTCGCGATTCAGTTCTGGGGCGCGCCCGACTACACGTACCGCGATGCCTGTCACTGGTCCGCGACCCAATTCGCGGTCGAGCCAACAGTCGACTTCATGGCCGAGGCGCTGGCGGCGCAAGTCCCTCGCGACGCCTCGACACCACGAGAGATTACCCAGGGCGCGGCTCGAGCGGTGGAGATTCAGCTGTCGGTGCCAAACGACATCGCCCTCTCGCAATGTGACAAGTACGAGGGAGGCGGCTACTTCCAGAGCTGGCATTACGGAACCGGCGAGTCGGCGCGGTACCACCAGGGCCCGGGCCAGCAGGACCTCGTTCGGCTGGTGGACATCGATGGTCGGCTCGTGATCATCGACGCCGCGACATGGCCTCAGCTTCCCGATGAGACCCGCGTCGAGATGACCGCCGTGCTCGACTCAATTTCCTTCGAGTTGCCCGCGAACTGAACCCGCCGCCCGCTAGCATTCGGGGCGCATGCCGCCCACCCCGCCCCAGCTGCCGCTCTACCCGCTGATCCTGGTCCCGCTGCTGGCGGCCATCTTCCTGTTCTGGCGCCGATCGCGGCTCCACTGGGCGGTGCTCCGGGCCGGCAAACCGCTGAAGCGCACGGACAACGCGAAGGCGCGGTGGTGGGGCGTGCTCCGCTACGTCATCGCCCAGGAACGGCTGCTGCGCGATCCCATCCCCGGCCTCATGCACGCCTTCGTGTTCTGGGGCTTCCTCGTGCTCCTGGTCACGACCGGCAACTACCTGACCAACGGGCTGATCGAGTCCATCGTCACGGCCATCCCGCTGGTCGGCGGCATCCTGTGGGGCCTCGCGATCTTCGGCGCCAACGTGTTCATCCTCCTGGTGCTGGTGGGCATCGGTTACTCCGCCTTCCGCCGGATCGTCATCCGGCCCGCGCGCCTGGCCCTGAGCCGCGACGCCTTCGTGATCCTGGGGCTCATCGGTCTGGTCGTCGTCTCCGAGGCCTTCGCGGACGCCTTTGGGTACGTCCTCGAGCCGGACAACCCGACCCGGATCGTGGCCGTCGTGGCCGGCCCGCTGAGCCTGCTGCTCGAGCTGTTCGGGACCGATGTCGCGGCCTGGGGCTTCGCGATCCTGGCCTGGACCCACGTGCTGGCGGTCATGGCCTTCCTGACCTACCTGCCCTACAGCAAGCACCTCCACATCTTCACGAGCGAGCCGAACGTCTACTTCCGCAACCTCGAGCCGCGCGGCGCCCTGCGGAAGATGGACCTCGAGGCCGAGCCGCCCCCCGGCGGGGGAGCGACCTTCGGTGCGGCGGCCATTCGGGACCTGACCTGGCGCCACCTCCTCGACCCGCTGGCCTGCACCGAATGCGGTCGCTGCATGGAGTTCTGCCCCGCGTCCTACTCCGGCAAGACGCTCTCGCCCAAGCACCTCATGGAGGGGCTGCGCGACCAGATCGTGGCCGCGGAGACCGCCCTGGTCGCCGCCGCCGGAGCGCAGCGGGCCGCCAAGGGAGCGGCGAACGGTGGCCACGCCAATGGGGGAGCGGAGGCCTCCGAGGTGGGCCTGTCCATGGCCCGCCAGCGCGCGCTCGAGGCGCTCAGCCTGCCCATCGTGGACGCGGCGATCCCCGAGGAAGCGGTGTGGCAATGCACGACCTGCGGCTGGTGCGTGGAGGGCTGCCCGGTCCTGATCGAGCACGTGGACACGATCGTGGAGATCCGCCGCAACCTGGTCCTCGAGGAGAGCCGATTCCCGCGCGAGCTCCAGGGCGCCTTCCGGAACATGGAGACCGCGGGCAACCCCTGGGGCCAGCCCAAGTCCACGCGGCTGGACTGGGCCAAGGGCCTGGACGTCGCGGTCCTGGCCCAGACCGATGCGCCCGCCATTGCGCGCGCCCCAGACCAGCCCGTCACCGCCGGAAATGGGAACGGCGCGGAGGCGGCGAAGAAGGACGCGAAAACCGTCCCGGACCCGTACGCCGACGGAATCCTGTACTGGGTCGGCTGCGCCGGCGCGTTCGACGAGCGCAACCGCAAGGTCGTGCGGGCCATGGCCGCGCTCCTCCGCCAGGCCGCCATCCCGTTCTGGGTGCTGGGCACCGACGAGACGTGCAGCGGCGACCCGGCCCGCCGCGCCGGCAACGAGTACCTGTTCCAGATGCTGGCCGAGGAGAACGTGGCGACCCTGACGGCGGCCCATGACGAGCACGGGATCCGGACGATCGTGGCTTCGTGCCCGCACTGCTTCAACACGATCCGCAACGAGTACCCGCAGTTCGGCCTGACCGGGATCGAGGTCATCCACCACACCCAGCTGCTCGACACGCTGGTCAGCCAGGGCCGCCTGAAGCCCATGTTCGGGGTCAGCCACCGGGCCATCGCGTACCACGACGCGTGCTACCTGGGCCGCTACAACGACGTGTACGAGCCGGGCCGGCGGGTGATCGAGAACGTGCCCGGAAACGAGGTGGTCGAGATGGACCTCAACCATCGGCGCGGCATGTGCTGCGGCGCCGGCGGGGCGCGGATGTGGATGGAGGAGCACGAGGGACGGCGCATCAACCACGTCCGGACCGAGCAGGCCCTGGAAACCAACGCGCGGGCGATCGCCACGGCGTGCCCGTTCTGCCTGGTCATGCTCCGCGACGGGACGACCGACCTGGGGCGGGATGACGTCCCCGTCCGCGACGTGGCCGAGCTCCTGGCCGATGCTACTGGTGTCTGGATCCGCGAAGCCAATGGTCCGGCTCGGCTGACCTAGGCGGCAGGGTATCCTCCGCCAGTCCGCAGGGGAGCACCCCACCCGAATGGCGATCACCGAGCAGACCCGGATCAACCGCCAGCGCCTGTCCCAGCTCGCCGCGCGCGAGCAGGCCGGCTACCAGGACCGCACCGCGCAGTCGCGGGCCCTGCTGGAACGGGCGAAGCAGTCATTGCCCATGGGCGTGGCCAGCTCCTTCCAGGTGTACGACCCGTATCCCACCTTCATGAAGGAGTCGCGCGGGTCGCGGATCTGGGACGTGGACGGGCACGAGTACATCGACTTCGACATGGCCTTTGGCGTGCTCGCCGCGGGCCACAGCCATCCCGAGGTGGTGGAGGCCGTTCGCGATCGGGTCGGGCGCGGGACGATGTTCACGTTCCCGTCAGAGGACACCGCGCTGGTTGCGGAGGAGATCCGGCGCCGCTTCCACGTGGACCTGGTCCGGTTCGGGAACTCCGGGACCGAGGTCACCATGGACGCGCTGCGCATTGCGCGCGGCTTCACCGGTCGGGACAAGATCCTCAAGTTCGAGGGCGGCTACCACGGCCACCACGACGACGTCCTGATCAGCATCGTGCCCGCGGCCGAGGACATGGGGCCGCCCGACGCGCCGAACTCGGTGCCGGCATCGGCCGGAATCCCGCTGTCCCGGCTGACCGATACGGTCGTCGCTCCGTTCAACAACGCGAGCGCCCTGGAAGCGGTCCTGAACCGTCACCGCGGGGAGATTGCGGCCATCATCATCGAGCCCATTCAGTACAACATCGGCGTCGTCCCGCCGCAGCCCGGCTTCCTCGAGCGGGTCCGGGACCTTGCCACGGAGCACGGCGCGGTCCTGATCTTCGACGAGGTCAAGACCGGGGTCGTGGTGGCCTATGGCGGCGGAACCGAGCGATTCGGCGTTCAGCCGGACATGGTGTGCCTGGCCAAGAGCATCGGTGGCGGGCTGCCGGTCGCCGCGCTGGGCGGCAGCGCCGCGGTCATGGGCGTCATCGAGGGCGGCGCGCATCCGCACGGCTCGACCTTCGGCAGCTCGGACCGGGTTGCCCACCAGGGAACGTACAACGGCAACCCGGTGTCCATGGCCGCCGCCCTGGCGACCCTGACCCGGGTGCTCACGCCCGACGTGTACCCCGAGCTGGAGCGACTCGGCAATCGGCTGACCGCCGGCTGCCAGGCCATCCTCGACGAGTTCCATCTGCCCGGCTACGCGATCAACATCGGTGCCAAGGGCGCGGTCCTGTTCAGTCCCAAGCGGATCACGAACTACCGCGACTTCATCGGTCTGGACGAGGAGCTGTGGAGCGCGTTCTACTTCTTCCTGGCCAACCGGGGAATCCTGCTGCCGCCGGGCCCCGACGAGCAGTGGACCCTGTCGGTGGCCCACACCGAGGCCGACGTGGACCAGCACATCGCGGTCTTCCGCGACTTCGCCCGGGAGCTGGCCGGCTAGAGGTCGAATCTGGACCTCGTCGGGTAGACTCGCGGCGATTTGACAGTCACCGAGACGCCCGCCGGCCCCAGCTATCGGCTCAGTCGCGAGCACGACGAGCTGCGGGCGCTCGTGCGCCAGCTGGCCGACGAGCGGATTGCGCCCCGCGCGGCGGAGATCGACGCGAAGTCCGAGTTTCCGTGGGACCTCAAGCAGCTCCTCGCCGAGCAGGACCTGCTGGGAACCGGGTTCGAGGAGCGCTACGGCGGCACGAACCTGGACGGCATCGGTCAGGCGATCCTGGTCGAGGAGATCGCGCGGGCCGACGCCACCACCAGCCTGATCCCGGTCATCCAGAAGCTGGGCGCCCTGCCCATCATGCTGGCCGGCACCGAGGAGCAGAAGGAGCGCTACTTCCCGCGCCTGGCCTCCGGAGAGTGGCTGCCCGCGTTCGCGTTGACCGAGGCCGGTGCCGGCAGTGACGTGGCCAGCATGCGGATGCGCGCCGTTCGCGACGGGGACGACTACCTCCTGACCGGCACCAAGCGCTTCATCACCGGCGGGTCGGTGGCGAACGTCCTGACCGTGTTCGCCCTGACCGATCCGGACGCCGGCGGCCGCAAAGGGATGAGCGGTTTCATCGTCGAGACCGACACGCCCGGCTTCTCCGTCGCGCGGCTCGAGCACAAGATGGGCATCCGCGGCTCGCCCACCGCCGAGCTGAACTTCGACGAGGTCCGCGTCCCGGCCGCCAACCGATTGGGCGAGGAGGGGGACGGCTTCAAGATCGCGATGGCCACCCTGGACCGATCCCGCCTGGCCATCGCCGCCCAGGCGGTGGGGATTGCCCAGGGAGCCATCGACGCGGCCCTGGCCTACGCGGCCGAACGGCGGCAGTTCGGCGACCGGATCATCGACTTCCAGGCCATCCAGTTCATGCTCGCCGACATGGCGGCCCAGACCGAGGCCGCCCGCCAGCTCGTGTACGCGGCCTGCACCCGGGTCGACGACGACGATCCGAATCTCGCCTACTGGACGAGCGCCGCCAAGTTGATCGCCGGGGACACCGCCATGAAGGTCACCACCGACGCGGTCCAGGTCTATGGCGGATACGGGTACTCCTCGGAGTACCCGGTCGAGCGGATGATGCGCGACGCGAAGATCACCCAGCTGTACGAGGGCACCCAGCAGATCCAGCGCCTGGTCATCGCCCGCCGGCTGATGGCCACCGCCGGCATTGGCCGGTGAAGATCGTCGTCTGCGTCAAGCAGGTCCCTGCCGCCACCGCCGAAAAGCACTACACCTCCGAGTTCCGCCTTGATCGCACTGCGTCCGAGGCGGTCGTCAACCCGCTCGACGAGTACGCAATCGAGCAGGCCCTGCGCCTGAAGGAAGCGGGCACGGTGGACGAGGTCGTGTACCTGTCCATGGGTCCCGACTCCGCGGCGGAGGCGGTGCGCCGATCCCTGGCCATGGGTGGTGATGCCGGCGTGCTGGTGACCGATGCCGCCCTCGCCGGCGCCGACGCGTGGGTGACCGCCCGGGTCCTCGCCGCCGCGCTCGGCAAGCTGGCACCCGACGTCGCGTTGATGGGCATGTCGTCCGACGATGCCAAGGGATCGCTCGTTCCCGGGGCGGTGGCCGCCATCTGGGGCGTGCCGCTCCTGGCGTACGGTGCCGAGCTGACCCTGACCGATGGCGCGGCTCGCATCCGCCGCCTCAACCCGACCGGCTTCGACATCCTCGAGGCGCCGCTCCCCGTCGTGGCCAGCGTGACCGACCAGGTGGGCGAGCCGCGTTACGCGAGCCTGAAGGGGATCATGGCCGCGCGGCGGATGGAGATCACGACCTGGTCTCTCGCGGACCTGGGCCTCGACGCCGAGGCAGCCGCTCCCGTGACGCGGGTCGCGTCCGCCACGCCACCACCCGCCAAGCCACCCGCCCAGGTCGTGTCCGGTGTCGGGCCGGACGAGGCCGCGGTCCAGATCGCGGACTGGCTCGCCGCGCGGAAGCTGATCTGATGGCCGACGTCGCGTTCCTCGCTGAATTCGTCGACGGGCGCCCCGCCCGATCCGCCCTCGAGCTGGCGGCGGGAGCCGCGGACCTGGCCGCTCAGGCCGGGGGAGCGGCCGTTGGCCTGGCCTATGGTCCCGGTGCGGCGGACGGCGGCGCGGCCCTCGGCTCCGCCGGAGCGGCCCGGGTGGTCGTCCTCGGATCGGAGGCCGCTCCGGCAGTCACCGTGGCCGGTCCGCTGGTCGAATCGGTCCGGGCGGGATCCTTCGCGGCCCTCCTGGCGCCCGCAACGCCCAACGGCCGCGACCTGGCCGCAACGCTGATGGGTGCCCTCGGATTACCAGCCTTCGGGCCCGTTCGGGCAGTACGAATGGAGGGTGGCGAAGTGTGGTGCGAGATGTCCACGCTTCAGGGTGCAATGATCACTGCGTCCGAGCGGGCGTCAGGGGCGCCGGCTCCCTCGGTGGTGCTGGTCGCCGCCGGGACCTATGGCCCGCGTGAGGGTGGGGCTGTGTCGGCTGTCGTCAGCCAGGCGCCAGCCGCTGCCCACCCGTCCGCCGCGGTGCGCATCGTGGACACCAAGACCGAGTCCGCGGCCATCGCCGCGCTCGAGGAATCCGAGGTCATCGTGGCCGGCGGCCGCGGTGTGGGAAGCGCCGCCGGGTTCGACGCCCTCAACGATCTGGCCGCTGCACTGGGCGGGGCCGTCGGGGCCAGCCGCGCCGCTGCTGACGCGGGATGGGTGCCCTATCAGCTCCAAATCGGTCAGACTGGGAAGGTCGTGAAGCCAACGCTGTACCTCGCGGTCGGGATCAGCGGCGCCATCCAGCATCGCGTCGGGATGCAGGCGGCCGAGCACGTGGTTGCCATCAACCGGGACCCCGATGCGCCCATCGGTGAGTTCGCCGACCTGTTCGTGGTGGGCGACCTCTTCGAAATCGTCCCGCGGCTGACCGCCGAAATCGGTCGGCGGAAGGGCGGATGAGCGTGACGTTGTTCCGCCGCCGCGCGTCCGACCACGTGGATGGCGGGCAATTGGCCACGTACCGCGGACTGCTGGGGCCGCACCTCGAACGAATCGAGGCCGTGTGCGACACGGTGGGAGACATTGCCGAGGACCTGCGCCGCAAGTCCAAGGATCCCGACGAGGTGGCGGAGGCCCTGACGGCGGCCGAGGCCGAGCTGGATGCCATTGCCATGGACGTCGCCGAGCAGGACGCGCCCGAACCCCTGCGCGCGCTCCACGCCGAATTCGACGCCAACCTGGAGCGCGCGCTGCGGGGTGTGATCACCATCGAGCGCGGATGCGGCCTGACCAGGCTGCCGCACGCCAGCATCTACGACGAAGAGCCGCAGGCCTACTGGAAGCGCGGCCACCTGAACATCGTTCATGCCCAGATGCGCATGCGCGAGATCGCCGAGATCCTCTTCAGCTGGAAGGCCGGGATGCCCACCGAGGCATCGGTCGCGGCACGCATCCAACAGATGGGAGCCTGAACCTCGGGTCGAAAAACGGCACATCTTGTGGTATCGTCGGCATCGGTACCACCCATGGTGTAGTCCGACCGGAGAGGAGCGGCCCGCCGCATGCATTGTCCGAGCTGCCAGGCATCTGGCACCCGGGTCATCGACTCGCGCGACCTCGAGAACGGGAGCACCATCCGCCGCCGCCGCGAATGCGAGACGTGCGGCCATCGGTTCACGACCTATGAGCGCCCCGAGGGCGCGCGCCTGATCGTCATCAAGCGAGACGGATCGCGCGAGGACTTCGAGCGGGCCAAGGTCCTGGCCGGCCTCATGAAGGCCTGCGAGAAGCGGCCGGTGACGATCGCACGCCTGGAGCAGGCGGCGGATGACATCGAGGCCCAGGTCCGAGCCCGTGGCGACGGCGAGGTGACGGCCAAGGAGGTCGGCAAGCTGGCGACCGACGCCCTGCGCGGGATCGACCAGCTGGCGTACATCCGGTTCGCATCGGTCTATCACAGCTACGAGGACATCTCGACCCTCAAGCGCGAGGTCGATCGCCTCATCAAGCAGCGCAGCCCCGTCGAGTAGCGCCATCCGCCGTGTGCCGGACACGGCACAATCGGGGCGTGACGACACCCGTGGGCACCGCGATCGCGTGATCCTGTCCGACCGCGACATCCGCGCGGAGCTGGCCGCCGGGCGCATCGTGATCGACCCGTTCGATCCTGACGCCGTGCAGCCCTCGAGCGTGGACCTGCATCTCGACCACCGCTTTCGCGTGTTCCGCAACAGCCGCTATCCGTTCATCGACGTCCGCGAGGAGCAGCCGGGCCTGACCGAGCTGGTGGAGATCGAGGGCGACGAGCCGTTCGTCCTGCACCCCGGCGAGTTCGTCCTGGGATCCACCTTCGAGCGGGTGGCCCTCCCCGACGACCTGGTCGCGCGGCTGGAGGGCAAGTCCTCCCTCGGCCGGCTGGGGCTCCTGATCCACTCCACCGCGGGCTACGTTGATCCGGGCTGGGACGGCAACCTCACCCTGGAGCTGTCGAACGTGGCCAACCTGCCCATCTCGCTGTACGACGGGATGAAGATCGGCCAGATCAGCTTCCAGCGCCTGTCGAGCCCGGTCGAGCGAGCGTACGGGGACCCGGCTTTGGGCTCGCGCTACCGCGGACAGACCGATCCCACGGCCAGCCGCTACTTCGCCGACTTCGAGCGGGGACGCGCCCGGCGCAACAAGTGACCGCGTGACCGAGCCGCTGTACGCGATCACCCCGCCGAGCGAGGCCCGCGTGTTCGCAGGTGGGGTGCGGGTCCGGATCGTCCGGGCGGGCTGGTTCCGCCCGGACGCGGGGGGATTCTTCGGCGTCGTGCCCCAGGCCCTGTGGACGCGCTTTGCCCAGACCGATGAGCGCGGTCGGATCCTGTGCCGCCTGAACCTGCTCCTGGTCGAGGCGGGAGGCAAGCGGATCCTGGTCGAGACCGGCACGGGGGTTGGGATGTCGGACAAGAATCGCGACATCAAGGGCGTGGAGGGCGGCGATCCGATCGAGGCCCTGCGGGCCGTCGGGGAGGATCCGGATGGCGTGGACTTCGTGGTGGTCAGCCATCTCCATTACGACCACGCCGGGGGCATGCTCGGCAGCGACGGCCAGCCGGCCTTTCCGAACGCCCGCTACGTCGTCCAGCGCGACGAGGCGCAGGCGGCTCGTGGCGACGAGCTGCGGCTGACCGGGATCATGGAGCGCGACCAGCTGGACGCCATCCAGGCCGCCGGCCAGCTGGCGGAGGTCCACGGCGAGGTGGAGCTGGTCGAGGGCGTAACCGTGGCTCGGACCGGCGGCCATACCCGCGGATCGCAGGCGGTGCTCCTGGGCGTGGCTGACACGCCGGGGGCGCATGGCGTCTTCTTCGGGGACCTCATCCCAACCCGCTGGCAGCTGCCCGTGCGCTGGACGAGCGCGTTCGACGACTACCCGATCGAGGCGGTCGAGGTCCGCCAGGTCCTCGTCTCGCGCGCCGCCGCGGAGGGCTGGTGGTGCTACTTCACCCACGATCCGGGTGATATGCCGATCCAGATCGCGGCCACCGAGAAGGGATTCATCGTCCGCGCCGAATAGCCGGTCGGCTGGTCCTGTCGGGCTGGCCCATGAGTACCCCTCCGCTCGGGGGGCGGGGTGTGGCATTCTGGCAACGGGTCAATGTTGCAACCGAACCGTCCTGCTCACCGATTGGCACCGCCTGCGCCGCTGCGAGTGGCGGGGCTCGTCCTTGCCGTCCTGCTGCTGCTCACCGCCTGCGACGTGCTGGGCAACGTGGGCGCCTCGCCCACCCCGCAGTTCACGCCGCGCCCGGTGTCGACGCCGCGCCCGACCCCACTGCCCACCCCGCCGCCGGGCGCCGTCATCCTCGACGCGCAGGACCGCCAGTTCAGCACGGCGACCATCACCGGCGTCGCCAACACGCCGACCATCGTGTACTTCACGAACCACGACGAGCTGAACCACGGCCTGGTCATCTATCGCAACGCGTCGCTCGACCTCGAACTGTTCCGCGGTGACGTGTTCACCGGCCCGGGCACGATCGTGTACGAGATCCCGGCATTGCCGGCCGACGAGTACTACTTCGCCGACGCGGTGTACCCCTCCATGCACGGACAGTTCTTCGTTCGCTGACCCCGGCTATGATCGGGACGCCATGTCCCGATCCATCGGTCTTCTCCTCGTCGCCGCCCTGACCCTGTCGCTCGCCGCCTGCTCGTCAGAGGCGTCGCCCACCGGGTCCGTCACCTGCGTCGCGCCCGTGGATGGCGTCCTGACCCTGACCGCCGCAAGCACCGCGTTCGACGCGGCCTGCTTGGCCCTGCCGGCGGGTGAGGCCACCACGGTGAAGTTGATCAACAACGACAGCGAGCCGCACGACCTGGCGATCTACACCGATTCGTCCCGCTCGACCCAGTTGTGGGCCGCGGACGAGATCGCCGACGCGGGCGAGACCGTCGAGTACGACGTGCCGGGCCTTGATGCGGGGACGTACTACTTCCTGTGCACCATTCACCCTGGCATGAACGGCAGCGTGCGGGTCGAGTAGCCCAGCTCCGCGAGCAGGTCCACCAGGTCCGGCCCCGTGATCGGGGCCTCGCATCGGTCCCGTCCGTCGGCCGCCAGCACCGGCACTCGCCCCCCGTAGCGGGCCATGAGCGTGTCATCGGTCTCGACGTCGACCACCCGATAGCCCTCGGGACCGATCAGCTCGTCCAGCAGGATGGCCGTATCGGCGCACAGGTGGCAGTTGGCCGTTACGTACAGCACCAGGTCGGCAGCCACCTCGTCATCCGTCGCCACGGGTCGATCATACGGGTACCCTGTGGCCGGGCCCCCGTAGCTCAGTTGGACAGAGCGGCACCGTCCTAAGGTGCGCGTCGGCGGTTCGAGTCCGTCCGGGGGCGCTCCTTCCCCAACCGCTCGTCCGCGCTTCGTCAAGCGAGAGACGGTCGCGGAGCCTGGCGGCGCAACTCAGAATGAGACTTCCGCGGCGAACTCCATCCGGCGAGTCGCGAGATCAAGCAGGAACGTAGGTCAACCTGATCACATCCTCGCCAATCCGATCATTGGTGATAAGGCGGAGCGGCGGCCGAGGACCGGCGAAATATGGCTTGCCGTGACCAAGCACGACCGGGTGCAGGTAGATTCGATACTCATCAATCAGGCCAAGTTCGGTGAGGCTCTGTGCCAAGTCCGGGCCACCAACTTCGATCTCCCCGTTGCGTTCGGCCTTCAGCTTGCGGATCGCGCCCTCCAGATCATCCTCAACAAGCCTGGCGTTGGGGCCGACCGACTTCAACGAGCGCGAGACGATCCATTTCGGCTGGTTCCGCCACGCCGCCGCGAAGGCGTGTTCCTCTGCATCCCATTCAGGGTGATCGTCGTCCCAGTAACGCATGACCTCGTACAGTCGGCGACCGTACACACTGCCCACCTGCCCCTGAGCCTCCTCGATGAAGTGGCGGAAGAGCGTGGGGCTTGGCGCAAACGCCGTATGGTCGACGTAGCCGTCCAGGGACTGGTTCATCCCGAACACGAGCTTAGCCATACCCACTTCCTTTCCTGACGCGGCACATCCGCGTGGGCTGATAGCGTTTGACGACACCATGATCGGTCATGAGGTCCGGCCCAGAGCTGGTCGCGCGGGGGTCGCGGGCGAACGACCTACGATACGGAAGATGATCCTTCCCAAGGTCGCGGACCCCAGGCTCGTCACCGTGCGTCGCGGCGGGAGCCTCCAGGACGACGATCACCACCTGCTCGCCGTGTGGGCAGCCGACTGCGCGCAGCACGTGCTGCATCTCTTCGAGCACGCTCACCCGGGAGACGACCGGCCGCAACGGGCGATCGACCTCGGGCGCGCCTGGGCGCGTGGTGAAACCACCATGACGCTGGCTCGCAACGCCGCGTTTGCCGCGAACGCGGCCGCCAGGGACGTGACCGGCGCTCCGCGGGAAGCGGCCCATGCCGCCGGTCAGGCCGCGGCGGTGGCGCATGTTGCAGCGCACGAGCTGGGCGCCGCGGCGTACGCGATTCGGGCTGCCCGCGCGGCCTATCCCGAGCGTGACGACGCCGGCAACCTGGAGTGCCAGTGGCAGCGCGCTCAACTGCCAGACGAAATCCGAGAGCTGGTCCTCGACGACCAGCGCCTGCGCAACGAACTGTGTTGGTTCGCCTTCGATTGCTGAGGACTGGCCCCGCGATGGACGCCTCCGAGGTCGGCACACCTTCGCGAGGCGCAATCGGAGGTCTAGGCGCGGACGCCGCTGGCTCGTATGATCGGCGCGCATCGGCCCGCTTCGGGCGTCACAACTGGAGGGACCTCGGTGATTGAACGATTTCTCAGCGTCGTCACGGGCGCGCTGGTCACATTCCTGGCGCTGATCATCCTCGACCCGTCCACGCCGCCGGGGGACCCAAATGGCGACTACCTGACCGCGGTCGTCATCGGCGGGCTCGCGAGCCTCATCTGGCCGGTGATCTGGCTCTTCTGGATGCGCCGCCGACGCCAGAACAAGATGGACGAGCAGGTCGCCGAGGAAGTCGCCAAGCAGACTGGCCAGGGCTAACCGGACCGAACTGGGCGGAATCAGATCCCAGGGCACCCACGAGGGAGGGTTTCATGCGCGGTACCGTACCGGCGCTGGTCGCGGAGGCGATCGGCACGTTCCTGTTCTTCTTCATCGCGGCCGGTGCCGCGCTCGCCGTGACCGGGGACCCGGCCGCCGCGCTGCTGGTCGTCGCCATTGCCCACGGCGTGGTGCTGGCCGTCTTGGTCTCTTCCTTTGGAGCCGTGTCGGGCGCCCACTTCAACCCGGCGGTAACCCTGGGCCTGTGGATCGCGGGAAAGATCGACGTCGTCAAGGGCCTGTCCTACATGGCGGTCCAGCTGCTGGGGAGCGCTGCGGCCGGCTTCGCGCTCTTGTCTGTCTTCGGTTCGGTGACAGGCGCCGTCCCGGCCCTCGGGTCGGGAGTGGACGTCGTGGAGGGCATCGCCCTCGAGGCGATCATGACCACCGTCTTGCTGTTCGCCGTCTTCGGCACGGCGGTTGACTCCCGCGGACCGAAGATCGGCGGCCTGGCCATTGGCCTGGCTGTGGCGGTGGACATCCTGCTCGGTGCGACCCTGACCGGGGCGGCCATGAACCCGGCGCGCTGGTTTGGCCTGGCGATCGCGGCCGGGAACTTCGACAACTGGTACGTGTGGTGGATCGGGCCGTTCCTGGGTGCCGCCGTCGTGGCCCTCCTGTATCGGTTCCTGTTCGCCGAACCCGAGGAGGGCTAGCGCCCTTCCGCGCTACAGGAAGAGCTGACCGAAGAGCCCGGCCATCCGGCTGAACGCGTCGAGCACGATCAGAACGCCCACCCCCGCGACGGCGAGTCCCGAGGCCACGCGGATGGGTCGCTCGTGGGCGCGCAGCCAACGCAGCAGCGGACGGACGCGCGGCAGGAAAGCGGCGGCCAGCAGGAAGGGGACCGCCAGGCCGGCCGAGTAGGCCACGAGGAGGATCGTGGCCACGGCCACGTCCTGGGTCGAGGCGCCCATGGCCAGGATCGCTCCCAGCACCGGACCGATGCACGGGGTCCATCCCACGGCCACCAGCGCACCCAGTCCTACGGCCCGTGCCACGCGTCCCCCGGGGAGCGTGGCGGCGCGGGCTGACGAAGCGGGATTCGGGATGCGGTCGAGGACCGGGCCGGCCACGCCGGTCATGAGGATCCCCAGGATGATCACGGCGACGCCCACGAGCTGGCGGACGAGCGGCTCGCGGAACAGCGCCGCCCCGAGCAGTCCGACCGAGATGCCGAGGGCCACGAACACGATCCCGAAGCCGACCGAGAACAGCGCCGCCTGGGCGAGGACCGCGCTCGAACCACGGGTCGGCACGGCCATGGCCGCGGTCGCACCGCCCACCCCGGCGGGCGCGCCGCCGGTTCCCGCGGGAACCGGCAGGCTGACTGCGGCTTCAGCCAGGAAGGCGAGGTAGACCGGAACGAGGGCCAGGACGCACGGCGTGAGAAACGACACGACCCCCGCCGCGAAGGCCAGGGCGAAGCTCATCTCCACGGATCACTTGGGCTCGATGACGATGGGTTGGGCGATGATCCACAGGGACAGGACCGTGTAGCCGATCATCACGATCACGAGTGGCAGCCCGGCAACGATCGGGCGCGACGCCTGGTCGCGGAGCGCGAGCCGGTGTGCCAGGACCACCGCGGCGATGTGGCCGCCCACGATGGCGCCCACCGACAGGTACCAGATGGCGGCAGTCGGGATGACGTCCAGGGTGGGGGCGATGGCCGCCGGATCGATCACGAGCTGGGGCAGCCAGACGAGACCCTGGAGGACCAGCGTCAGGTAGTGGGCCACCAGGTAGCCGGCGGCGATGGGGAGCAGGGTCGGGGCGTACGCGCCGGCCACCTGCCCGAGGGGAGCGAGGACGGTCGACTCAGTTGTCGCTGGTGGCGCCTCGCTGGCCTTCCCATCGTCCTTGCGCTCACCGAGTCGGCGGGTGAGGTCCGCTGCCGTGGCGAAGACGAGCATGAACACCCCGAACACGCCGGCGAGCATGAGGACCGGGGACAGGTAGCTCGCCGCCAGCGGGCCGAAGTACGTGGAGAGGGGCGTGAACAGCGCCGACAGGATCGAGGTGCCGAGCGAGGTCTCCTGCAGGCCGTCGAACGTCACGCCGGCCAGGGCCATCACGATGAACGCGGCGTCGCTCCAGCCGGTCCGGGTGGTCTCGGTCAAGCCGGTGACCCACCAGCGCAGCTCCACGCCCTGGTCGTCGCCGTCGCGGGCCGCCACGCACTCGGCGCAGTCCACGCAGTGCGCCGGGTTGCAGCCATCGGTGCAGTTCGTGCACAGCTCCGGCCGGCGCGTTCGCCGGCCCATCGGGCCTACTCGGCCGAACCAGCCGTTGAGGATTTCGAACAGCTCGAAGCTGCGGAGCCACGTCACGCTCCCGAACAGGGTCATGCCCAGGAGGGTGATCACGGTGTAACCGCTCAGGAGGACCGCGATCGAGATGGGATTGAGCCGATCCGGCCAGACGAGCTCCAGGATGAGGAACACGAACAGGGCGAGGACCACCGGCCAGCGACCGATGGGCGGCAGGGGCAGGCCCAGGTCCAGCCGACGGCCGCCGAACAGCCAACGGACCACCCCGTCGAGCAGGTCGTGGGTGGTGCGGAAGGGACTCAGGGCGGGCCACGGGTTGCCCAGCACGGCGGCGGCCATGGGCACCGCCACCCAGATCCCGATCCAGAACAGGACCGCGGGGAGATAGGTGATCCCGCCGATCAGGAAGCCAGTCAGGATGGCTCCGTACCACCATCCCAAGCCGATGACCTTGAGGATGGTTCCGCCCCAGCGGGCCACCACCTCGGGGACCCCGCGCGTGGGGTAACGCGGCGGGTCCGCTGGTGGCTTGACGACGATGACCGCCACCACGAACGAGGCGGCGACCGCGATGGCCGCTCCGGCGAGGTACAGCCACAGGGGGACGGGGAGCGGGAACGAGGATCCCAGGGCGTGGGCGGCAACCGGGGTCGGCTCCAGGATGCTGACCGCGACGGCACCGATCGCCGTCGCGACCGCGGCAGTACCGATCCGACGTGCGTTCATGGTTCGGCTGAGCGGTCCGAGCCTAGGGCTCGACGACGGTCAGCACCGCGACCTCGATCTCGCCTGTGTCGGTGTGCAGCTCGATGATGAACTGGCCCGCGACGTCGGCGGTGAACTTGATGTTCGTCGTCTCGCCGGCGGTCAGGTCCTCCTCGATGTCGTAGCCGTGCAGGTGAATCTCCGCATCGGTCTGGCTGGCCAGCGCGATGGTGACGTCCTGACCCTTGCAGGCTTCGAGCGCGGACGGGTCCATGGCGTCCGCGGTGACGGTGGCATCCAGGGTCAGGCTGCCGGGTCCGCACGGTCCCGATGAGGAGGTGCATCCGGAAAAGACCAGCAGGAATGCTGCGGCGGCAAGAGCCACGCCAGTGGGAATGCGCTGCATAAGGTGACTCCTCATTTCATTCGGGCGATGACGGCCATTGGTCGCGGAGGTAGCTGACCAGCTCCCACCGTTCGTCCTCCAACAGGGTAGTGCCGAACGCGGGCATCTGGGTCCCCGCGATGCCGGCACCGATCGTCCACGCCAGCTCACCGTCGAGGCGGTGGGGGACGATCTCGGCCAGGTCACCCGGGGGGCGGACCAGATCACCGGCCGTCGGTCCGTCGCCCGCACCGGTCGATCCGTGGCAGCTCGTGCAGTTCGCGCGGTAGATCTCTGAGCCCGCCGCGATCGCCTCCGGATCGCCGGCCAGGGGGTTCACCGCCGCTTCCCAGATGGCCGGGGTGCGGTTCGCCGCGGCCACCACGTCTCGTGCGGTCAGGGAGGCTCCGGTCACCACCGCGGCCAGGACCAGGGCGATCCGGAGCCAGCGCACGCCGCGTCCACCCGCCCGACCAGCCCGCATCCGCCAGCGCTCCCAGGCGAGGACGCCGGCGAGGGCCGCGAGGAGACCGATGGGCACGACCCAGGCAACCGCTCCAGCGGGCAACGGAGCCGTGAGTGCGGCCATGGTGCCCAGGACCTGGCTCCCCGTGGTGGGCGGCGGGAGGGTCGTGGGGTGCAGGACCCGTCGCACGGGGAGGAAGAGCTGAACTTCGTCCGCGTCGAGTCGCCCACGGCGGATCTCGACGTCTACCGTCCAGTTGCCGACGACCGGCGTGTACGCGCCCTGTGCCTCCCAGATCCACGGCTGTTGGGCTGGCTGGGCGAGGACCACCTCGCTCCCCAGATCTGAGCCGGCGGGCGGCACGAACGTCAGCGTGACCTGCGCCACGTCGTCGCGCCCGGCTCCGGTGGTGGCGTCGCTGACCGCGAACGAGTACGACTGCACGCCCGGTTCGGGCAGGTCCACGATGCCGTGGACGCGCGATTCGCCGCCTTCGCCGTACAGGTGGGCCACGCCAAGCCGCGGGTCGACCGATGCCGGCGGTCGGTCGGTGGCCGGCTGGATGCTGACCATGGTCGTGCCCACCGCGATCGCCAGGGCGGCGATGACCACCTCGCCGGCGGCGATCGCGAACAGCGGCCGACGCCGCTGGGCGCGCGCCAGGAAGAAGTTCGCCGACCCCAGGCCCAGCGCCACCGAGACGAGGAGCGCCTTGACGAGCAGCAGGTTCCCGTACCCCGAGGCGGCCAGCTCGCGGGACTCGTCCACCACCAGCGGCGAGTTGGCGAGGCCGGTCAGGATCACGATGGGCGCTGCGACCAGGGCTACCGGCGCATGCGCGCGGAACCCGAGCCGCGCCACTTCCCGGCTTCCGACGCTCGTGCCGCGCGCCTGCCAGGCAAGGACCCCGATCGCCGGCAGGGCGCCGAACCAGGCAGCGATCGCCAGGAGATGGGCCGCGTCGACCAGGGCCCAGAACGGGCCGCCCAGCGACGCCGCGTGACCGGTCCAGCTCAGGGCCAGGATCGCCGCCACTGCCCCGGCGCCGCATACCAGCAGGGCCACCTGGCCGTCGTACTGGTCCGAGGGCCCGCGCCGGGAGGCCCGGATTACGCTCACGAGTGCGACGACGAGCACCGCGGCCAGCGCCAGCAGTCCGACCCGCATGGCGATTCCGTACGAGGTCCAGCCGAAGGGCGCAACGACGTCGATGCCCACCACTCCGCCGCCGAGGCCGGTGAGCTCGTACGCCGCGTTCGCGGCGAGGACGACGTGGGCCACGAGGGCTGCGAGGCCGATCCCCGCGACCACCGCCATCCAGGCCCACGGCGGCCGCACCGCCGCACCGTTCGGCAGGGCTCGCCGGTGGACCTGCCATACCAGGACGGTGCCCACCAGCAGGAGCGCGGCCACCACGACAACCCAGCGGGCGGCCACCGCACCGGGGTCGACCGGCGTCGTGGGCTCGGTCACCGGGGGAGTGGGCGGGGGCCGGCTGCCGGTTGGATCGACCAGGAAGGCGAACAGGCTGGCGGTCGGGTGGCCGTCCACCGCCGAGACGACCGCGAAGTCCACGGTGTACGTGTCGGGGTCCAGCTTGGGGACCGCGGCCGTCAAAACCTGACCGGTTTCGTCCAGGTGGGCCGGACCCAGCGGGATCTCCTGTTGGGACGAGTTGAACAGGCGCAACCGGACCGATGCGGGGTCCACCGCCTCACTGAAGAACAGGACGAGCTTGGTAGGGGAGGCGGGGATCACGCTGCTGGGCGCCGGGTCCGCGCCGACCAGCTCCGAATGACCGCGGGCGACCCCCGGCCCGCCCAGGGTCAGGAGCAGGACGGCCACGGCCGGGATGACGAGGATCAGCCTCGCCCGGCTAGTCCTCGGCGAAGAACGGATCGTCGCCATACACGTCCAGCCACGATCGGCGCATCTGGCGCATCGTGGCAGTCACGACGGCCTCGGGCGTCCCCGACGGAAGCAGCGACGCGACCGATGCCCGGACCGGCTCGCTGCTCTCCACGCCGAGCAGTCCCAGGTAGTCCGCCACCCGCTGCGCCGGTGTCCGCCCCTCGCCGCGGAGGCGGACCAGGACCTCTGCCTCGTGATGGAGGGCGCCCTCGTACTCCGACTCCGGTCGCTCGACCTCCGTCAGGAGCGACGGCACGGCATCGATCCGCGGATCGGAGTACGCCCACCGGACGAACGAGTCCAGGCTGCCGGCCGCGCGCTCTTCGTGCCCGTGGTGGAAGCCCTGGAGATACTGCTGCCGTTCGGCATCGGTCCGGGTCAGGGCGATCTGGGCGATCTGCCGCATCTCCGGTGTCCAGCGCCGGAGGGACTCCACGAATTGGCGGAGGGTGAGCGACCCTGCCGGCTGGTGCCGGAACCGGTGATCATGGGTCTGCTGCACGGGCACCTATACTACCGGCCGTGCGCCGCGATCTCGCGAGGCCGGCCCGGCGTGGGAGCCGCCCTTGACCCTGGCATGCGCCGCCTGAAGGCGGCTGCCGGGCTGTGCGTTGCGGCCCTCACCCTCGTCGTCCTCGCCTCGGCCGTCCATCCCGCCGCTTCGGCCGGGGGGCGGCCCCTGCAGTACCTGGGCGGCGAGATCGGGACCCTGGACCCGGCCTACATCTCGGACGCCACTGACGTCCAGCTGCTTCTGCAGCTGTACACGGGGCTGACCCGCATTGGCGAGGACGGATCGGTCTACGGCTCGCTGGCCGACGACTGGACGATCAGCGACGATGGCACCACCTACACCTTCACCCTGCGCGACGGGCTCCGCTTCTCCGATGGTTCGCCGCTGACCGCGGCCGACGTCCGGCGGTCCTGGCTCCGCGTCCTCGACCCGGCAACCGGGTCCCTTGCCCCGGACGTCCTCACCATCATCGACGGTGCCGCGGAGTGGCTGTCGGGCCAGGGAACCGAGGACGAGGTGGGCATCGAGGCCCCGTCGGACGACACGCTCATCGTCCACCTCCGCCACGCGGCGAGCTTCTTCCCGGCCATTGCGGCCACGCCCACCGCGGCGGTGGTGCCGGCTTCCGCAGATGCGAGCAGCAGCTGGCAGACGGTCGACGACTTCGTGGGCTCGGGGCCGTACCGGCTCGACCATCTCGTCGACCCCACCGCCACTGACAGCACCATCGTCCTCGAGGCCAACCCCAACTACGTCGCCGGGCCGCCACCGATCGACGAAGTGGACTGGCTCCAGACGATCGACTCCAGCGCCCCCGAGGCATTCGCGAACGAGGACCTGGACCTGGTCAACGTGGCCTCGGGGGATGCGGCCTGGATCGCGTATGACGACCAGCTGGGGCCCTACCTGCACCAGGCGGCCGCGCTGAGCGTCCAGTACTTCGGCTTCGATACGACGAGACCGCCGTTTGACGACGTGCGGGTCCGCCGGGCGTTCCTGCTCGCATTGGACCGCGAGCGCCTGGTGGAGCTCTCGAGCGGTTCTTCGGCCACGGTCGCCACGAGCCTCGTCCCGCCCGCCCTCTGGCCCGAGGGCGCTCCGACCGACGAAACGGCTGATCCGGACGCCGCCCGCGACCTGTTGCACGAGGCGGGCTTTGACTCGGCGGCCGATCTGGGCCCCATTACCGTGAACTCGAATGGGCTGGACGTGGCCCCGGCCGTGGCCGTATGGCGCGAGGAGCTGGGCGCGGACATCGCGATCGAGTCGATGGACTGGAGCGACTACCTCCAGATCCTTCCCCAGCGCCCGCCCGCCATCTACACGATCAACTGGATCACGGACTACCCCTCGCCGTACGCGCTGTATGGGCTCCTGCTCCTGCCGGACGCGGCCGCCAACTACGGCCACTGGGATGACCCCGACTTCGTGACCCTGATGGAGGCCGCCGCCAAGGCCACCGAGCCGGACGCCCAGCGGAACGCCTACCTGGCGGTGGAGGACGAGGTGGACGCGCAGGCGCCGATCATCCCGTGGTCCTGGGACGTCTCGCACTGGCTGGTGCGTGACGGGCTGCGCGGGGTGGGCAGCCTGACCGTGGGCCTGCTCGACTTCGGGAGGGTCTCGTGGGGCGACTGATGCGGCACTTCGTGTTCGGCGTCGTGGCCCTGGCCATGGGGCTGGCCGTGGCTGCCCCGGCTCCCGTGCGGGCGGGTGGCGGGTTCGCTGATCTCACCGCAGACGCCACCTTCGGGGACGCCATGACCTTTGATGCCACGTGGAGCGGTGGGACCCAGGATCGGTTCGAGATCCTGTTGGGCTTCGGCGGGGAGGATCGGTTGGTCATCCCGAGTCACGCCGCAGGGCAGCGACCTGGAGTACGAGCGCGACCTGGCCAACGAATACATCCCGCCGAACACGGTGGTCTCCTACCAATGGCGGGCGACCGATGGCGAGGACGTGACCGTGAGCCCGGAGCGGACCCTCGTCTACGACGACGATCGGCCGCAGCTCCAGTGGGATGAGGCGCGGATCGGCTCGGCCACGGTCCACTGGTACGGGGACAACGAGGCCATCGCGCGCCATTTCGGAGATCTGGCGGGGGACGCGGCGGATGCCGGCGCGGACCTGCTCGGGGCGCCGCTGGCCGACGGGATCGACATCTTCGTGTACGACGCCCGGGAGGACTTCATCGGCGCGGTTGGGCCGACGGCCCGCGAATGGATCGGTGCCGCGACCTATCCGAACATTCGGACCGTGTTCATGTGGCTGGGCGCGGGGCCGACCGACTACCTCGAGCAGACCATCGCCCACGAGGTCACCCACGTCGTCTTCTACGACGCGACCCACAACCCGTTCCACGCCCCGCCGACCTGGATGGACGAAGGCACCGCCACGTGGTCCGAGGATGACAACGTGGACACCGAGCACGACCTGGTCAGCCTCGAGGCCACCAGCGCGCAGGGCCTGATGGCGTTCGAGGCCCTGACCGACCAGTTCCCGATCGACGCCCGTGACGCCGCCCTGGCCTATGCCGAAGGCACCGTCATGATCGACCTGATCATTCACGACCACGGCGCCGATGCGATGGCCAACATCGCCGAGGCGTACCGATCCGGTGCGACCGATGACGAGGCGATCCAGGCGGGCACGGGGGAATCCTTCGCGGACCTGCGATCCGATTTCTTCGACTCGTTCGGCGTCTCGGAGCCTGAGCCGGTGGAGCCGCTCCCGCTGGATGAGTCCGACGTGGCCCTGCCCGGCGGGGGATCGGGCAATGGGTCCGGGAACGGCTCGGGCAACGGTTCCGGTGGTGGTTTCGGCGGCACCGAATCTTCGGACCTGGCGTGGGGCCTGATCATCGGTCTGGTGGTGGTGGGCGCAGTATTCGTGGCCGTGGTCGTGGTCCGCTCGCGTGCCCAACCGGCGCCGCCTGCGTGGCCGCCGGCTCCCCCCGCTCCCCCAGCCGCGCCGCCGTCTCCTCCCCCGATGGACGCACCACCAGCTGCCGACGCCTCAACGCCTCCTGACGCAACCGCGCCGCCCACACCGCCCGTGGACGGCGAGCCCTCGTGACCGCGCTGTCGGCACGCCCGCGCCCGCGCCTTCGCTCGGGGTGGGTGCTGAGCATGGCCGTGGCCCTGGGCGTCCTGGGCTTCGTGATGGCGGCCCAGTGGAACGGCGAGGTGCAACGGACCTCGTACACGACCTCGGCCCAGCAGGTGCTCGCGGAACAGGCCTTGGCCCTGGAGCAGGAGCAGGATTCGCTGCAGGCGCAGCTCGCGACGGTGGAGCGCGACCTCGCCGACATCCAGGAGCGAAGCCAGGGGTCGCAGACCGAGCTCGCGGCCGTGAACGCCGACCTGGCCCAGGCGCGTCTGGCGGCTGGCCTGACCGCGGTCGCCGGGCCGGGGATCGTGATCGAGATCTCCGACTCGCGGCGGATCGTCCCGGCCGGTGACAACCCGGGCAACTACATCGTGCTGGCGGATGACCTGCGCGACATCGTGGTCGCGCTGTGGGACTCCGGGGCGGAGGCCATCGCCATCAACGGGGAGCGGCTGGTCGCGACCAGCTCCATCTACGGAGTGGGCTCATCGGTCCTGGTGAACACGGCCTTCCTGTCGCCGCCGTTCCGGATCGAGGCAGTGGGCCCCTCCGACCTCGAGGAGCGGTTCCAGGCCGATCCGGCCTACCTCGGTCGGGTTGCCCAGCGGATCGAGGCGTTCGACCTCGAATTCGCCCTGCAGACACAGACCGATTTGCGGGTGCCCGCCTTCATCGGTTCCACCAACCTGCGGTGGGCCGTCCCGGAGGACCCGGAGTAGTGCGCACCTGGATGGCACAGCTCAGCCTGGCGCTCATCGCGGCGGTGATCGGTATTGCGCTCGTCGCCCAGTTCCGCTCGCAGACACGCCCCGCGGAGCTGAGCAGCCTCCCGGTCACCGAGCTGTCGACCCGTATCCAGACCCTGTCGGACGCCACGCGCCAGCTTCGCGCCGCCCTGGCCGACCAGAGCGACCTGCTGGCCGAGTACCAGACCGCCGGGGCGCAGGGCTCGTCCGCACTGGACGTGAGCCGCGAGGAGCTGCGCCGGATCCGCGCGTTTTCCGGCCTGTCAGCGGTGGAAGGGCAGGGGATCGTGGTCCACGTGACCGGCTCGCTGGATGCGATAGCCGTGAACGACCTGATCAACGAGCTCCGCAACGCGGGCGCCGAGGGTCTCGCCCTGGACGACGTCCGGCTTACGGCCGAATCGGTGGTCATCCAGGGCGCCACTGCGCTCGAGGTGGACGGTCAGCCGGTCTCCCGCTCGTTCACTCTGCTCGCCGTCGGCGATCCCGATGGGCTGGTGGCCGCCCTCCAGCGCCCCGGCGGGATCGTGGCCCAGCTCCAGCAGTTCGTGAGCGCCCACATCACGGTCAGTCCCTCGTCGGACGTGCATCTGCCGGCGACGATCCTGACCCTCATCCCCGAGGATGCGGAGACGGTGGAATGAGTGCATGGCCGGCGCCAGGTGAGGTCAACCGATGCGTGAGGTGATCGAGCGCGCGATCGACGCGGCCACCAGCTCGGGGGCCACGTACGCCGACGCGCGCGTGGTCGAGCACCAGGCCGAGTCGCTGTCGGTCAAGAACGGCATCCTGGCGGCGGCCTCCTCCGAGCGTTCGGCCGGGTTCGGCGTCCGCGTCCTGGTCGACGGGGCGTGGGGATTTGCCTCGAGCCAGGACCTGGAGCTGGCGGAGGCTGACCGGGTGGCTCGCCTGGCGGTGAGCATCGCCCGGGCCAGCAGCCTGGCCAGCGGGGACCCCGTGGTCCTGGATGACACGCCGCCATCCCACGGCCAGTGGAAGACGCCGTACGTCGAGGATCCGTTTTCCGTCTCGCTGGAGGAGAAGCTGCGGATCCTGTTCGAGGCGGATGCCGCCATGGCGCTGGCGAAAGGCGTGACCCTGCGCGAAGGGACGCTGGAGGCCACGCGAGAGCGGAAGCTGTTCGGATCGAGCGACGGCTCGCAGACCGAGCAGGAGTTCGTCTCGTGCGGGGCGGGAATCACGGCCACTGCGGTGAGCGAGCACGACAGCCAGGAGCGGGGCTATCCCAAGTCCCTGGGTGGTCAGATCGTGGGCGGCGGATTCGAAGCGATCCGGGACATGGATCTTGGCGCCCACGGCCAGCAGATCGGCGAGGAGGCAGTGGCCTTGCTCAACGCGCCCCAATGCCCGGCCGGGGAGATGACGGTCATCCTCGAGGCGAGCCAGGTCGCCATCCAGGTCCACGAGTCGTGCGGCCATCCCACCGAGCTGGACCGGGTGCTGGGCATGGAAGCCTCGTTCGCCGGTACGAGCTTTCTGACCACCGACCGGCTCGATAATTTCCGGTACGGCTCCGACGAGGTCAACATCGACGCCGATGCCACGGCTCCCGGTGGGCTGGGCACCTTTGGCTGGGACGACGAGGGCGTGCCCGCCCAGCGGGTGCCCCTCGTAAGCGCCGGCGAGTTCGTGGGCTACCTGACCTCGCGCGAAACCGCGCCGATCATCGGCCGTCGCTCGATGGGCAGCAGCCGCGCCGCAAGCTGGCGCAACCTGCCCCTCATACGGATGACGAACGTCAGCCTTCGACCGGGGTCCGCCGGCAGCCTGGAGGACCTCATCGCCGACACCGATGACGGCATCCTGCTCAGTACCAATCGGTCGTGGTCGATTGACGAGCGGCGCCTGAACTTCCAGTTCGGGACGCAGATCGGGTGGCTCATCAAGAACGGCAAGCGGGCCGGCATGGTCCGCAATCCCACCTACACAGGCATCACGCCGCGCTTCTGGGGCTCCTGCGACGCGATCTGCGGCCCCGAGGATTGGACCCAGTGGGGCGAGCCCTACTGCGGGAAGGGAGAGCCGATCCAGACCGCCTCGGTCGGCCATGGCGCCGCCGCTGCCCGGTTCCGCAACGTCCAGGTAGGCGTGGGCCGATGGTGAACACCGAGGTCGCCGAGGCGGTCCTGGGCCGTCTGGAGCCGGGATCCGAGGGCGAAGCCACGATTATTCGACGCCACACCGAGCTGACCCGCTTCGCGACCTCGCACATCCACCAGAACCTGGCCGAGCACGACGCCACGCTGCGGGTTCGCGTTCGACGAGACGGTCGCACCGGGGTCTCGTCGACCAACCGCCTCAGCCCAGCCGGCCTGGACGAGGTCGTGGCCCGCGCGACGGCCATCGCGGCCCACGCCCAGCCGGACCCCGACCCGCCGCCGTTGGCCGAGCCAAGCGAGGGTGCCGTGGACTCGGACCTGGGATGGATTGCCGAGACGGATGCCGCTGCGCCCGAGAAGCGCGCGGCCGGCGCCCGATCCGTGATCGACGCCGGCGTGGCGCACGGGCTGACCGTGAGCGGCGCCTTCTCGACCGGGGCTCAGCACATCACGGTCGCCAACACGCGCGGCCTGATGGCCTCGCACCGGGTCACCCAGTCCAAGCTCCTCACCGTGATGCACGGTCCGGGCGGCGAGACGGGATACGCGCAGTCGTTCAGCACCGACGTAAACGCCATCGATGCGGATGCCGTCGGTCGCGAGGCGGCCGACCGCGCGGCGCGGTCGGCCAACCCGGTGGACATGGCTCCGGGCGAATACACGGTGGTCCTCGGCGAGTACGCGGTGGCCGAGGTGCTCGAGTACCTCGCCTTCATGGCGTTCTCCGGGTTGGCCCTCGAGGAGGGCCGCGCCTGCGTGGAGCTGGGCGAGCGCGTGTTCGGCACCAACGTCACGATCTGGGACGACGGGAATGACCCCGCGGGCCTGCCCAATGCCATTGACTACGAGGGCGTGGCCAAGCGCCGGATCAGGCTCATCGAGGACGGGGTGGCGCTCGAGACAGCCCACGACGGGGCGACCGCGCACCGCGCCGGAGTCCCACGGACCGGCCACGGCCTGCCGGCCCCGAACACCTTCGGGCCGTTGTGCTGGAACCTGTTCATGGCCCCCGGCGACACCCCGCGTGACGAGCTGGTGGCGGGGATCGATCGCGGCATCCTGGTCACCCGCTTCCACTACACGAACATCGTCCACCCCAAGAAGGGCATCCTGACCGGGATGACCCGCGACGGGACGTTCCTCGTGGAGAACGGATCGGTGGTCGGCCCCATCCGCAACCTGCGTTTCACCCAATCCATCCCCGACGCGTTCTCGCGGATCTCGGCCATTGCCTCGGAGACGCGCCTGGTGGACGCCGAGTACACCGGCATCGTGGGCCGCGTGCCCGCAGTGCGGGTCGACGGCTGGACATTCACCGGCGCCACCGCCAACGAGGCCACGGTGTGATGGCCGTCCCGGTGGAACTGCGGATGGGGGACCGCATCTCGCTGCGCAAGCCCCACCCCTGCGGGGGTCACGAGTGGACCGTGGTGCGGCTGGGCGCCGACATCGGTCTGGTCTGTGACCGATGTGGACATCGGATCCTGCTCGATCGGCTCGAGGTGGAGCGGCGCTACACCGGGCACCTCTCACACGGACCACAGGACGCGACCGCATGACCCACATCGAGCTCGCGGACGAGCCAGAGACCGGGCTCCCTGCCGGAACGGGGAGCGTGTTCCGGGAACGGAACTTCGTGCTCCTGTGGTCGGCCCAGGTCCTCAGTCAGCTGGCGAGCAACATGGTCCTGGCCGCGCTCATGGCCGTCGTGGTGGGCGCGACCGGGTCGAATACGGCCAACGCCCTTCTGATCCTGACCTTCCTGGCCCCCGCGGTGGTATTCAGCGCCCTGGCCGGGGTGCTGGTGGAACGGAGCGATGCACGCCTGATCATGATCGCCGCCAACCTGGGTCGAGCGATCGGCATGGTGGGCTTCATCCTGATCGGGACAAACGTGCTGGCCATCCTGGTCCTGAACTTCGTGATCTCAACCATCAGCGCCTTCTTTGCCCCCGCCGAGCTGGTCGCCATCACCCGCCTCCTCGACAAGCGCCATTTCATGGCCGCCAACTCGATCTTCATCCTCACCGTGAACGCGACCTTCGGCATCGGATTTGGCGTTCTCGGTCCGCTCCTGCTGACCACAATGGGGGCCAACGTGGTGTACGTCGTGGTGGGTGTCCTGTTCGCCCTCGCCGTGCTGGTGATCATCCCGCTCCCCAGCGTCAAACCCGCCCAGAAGCCGGCGCCACTCGAGGCCGGCAAGGCCCTCACCCACGTGGTGGACGAGCTGCGCGAGGGGATCGCCTTCGTCCAGCGCACGCCGCAGATCTCGTGGTCGCTGCGCTACCTGGCGATTGGAGCTTCGATCATCGGCGTCCTGGGCGCGCTGGGGCCTGGCTTCGCGACCACGGTCCTGGGGCTGAGTGCGGAGGACATCTTCTTCATCATGGGTCCCGCTGGCCTCGGGGCGGTGATGGGCATCCTCTTCCTGAACTCCTTTGGCCAGTACCTGCCCCGTCGCCTGCTGATCGACGCGGGCCTGATCCTGGTGGCGATCATGCTGTTGGCTATCGCGCTGGTGCGACCGATCGTGGACGTCCTGAGCCCGGCACTGCAGCCCATCGAGGAGAACCTGCCCAATCTCCTGGCCTCGGCGCTGTCCATCATCGCCCTGGTCATCGCCATCGCGTTTGGCGCGGGGATCGCCTACGCCCTGATCGCCATCCCGGCTCAGACCTCGCTCCAGGAGGAGCTGCCGGCCAATGTCCGTGGCCGCATCTTCGGCATCCTGAACACGCTGCTCTCGGTGGCGTCGTTCTTCCCGGTCATCGCCGCCCCGGTCATCGCGGACGTCATCAACATCTTCTTCCCTGGCCTTGGCATCCCGATCGTCCTGCTTGGGCTCTCGGTGTTCATGGCGTGGGTCGCCACCGTTTCCTGGCGTCAAAACGCCGCCCAGGGGTTGCACAAACGCACCACCGGTGAGCCTGCCAGTCCTTGACACCACGCCTGAGGGCGGGCGTACCATGCGGCCAGGACGAATCGAGCAGGACCATGACTGACCCCCAGGACCTCACACAGCCTCTCCCCGTGGACGATGGCGAGTCCACGCCTGTTGGCCCGGGCCATTTCGGCTCTACCTTCGACCCCACCGTGGTCGACTTCGGCCACTACGCGGGCAAGAGCATCGAGGAGCTGTCCGAGACCGACCCGTCATTCCTCTACTGGCTGGCACGCCACCCATCGGGCGCTCGTTACCGCGAGGAGATCGCCCGCGTCCTGGGCGCCAAGGCGCAGCCGCAGGAGTACTGAGGGCTACTGGGCGCTACCCAGGGCTATTGGGCGGTCCACCCGCCGTCGACGTACACCTCGGATCCGGTCATGTATGACGCGGCGTCCGAGGCCAGGAACGCCACCACTTCGGCCACCTCTTCTGATCGGCCCAGGCGACCCATCGGCGTGTTGGCGATGATCAGGGTCTCAACCTCGGTGCCTTTGACCTGGGCCACCATGGGCGTGTCGATGAAGCCCGGGTGGACCGAGTTGAACCGGATGCCCTCCTTGGCATAGCGAATGGCGGCGTTCTTGGTCATCAGCCGGACGGCGCCCTTGCTGGCATGGTAGGCAATAGAGCCTCCGAAGCCTCCCACGGCTCCGAAGATCGAGCTGACGTTGATCACCGAACCGCCCCCTCCCTGGCGCATGACCGGAATCGCGGCTCGCATCCCGAGCCACACGCCGGTCTGGTTGATCCCGATGAGCCGATTCCAGCCTTCGAGGGTTTCCGCCTCCACGTCCTCCATCGTGCCGATCCCCGCGTTGTTCACCAGCACGTCGAGTCGGCCGAACTCCTTGGCCGTATCGGCCATGACGGATGCCCAGGCCCCTTCGTCGGCCACGTCAAGGTGGCGATAGACCGCGATGTGCCCTTCCGCCTGGAGGGCGTCGGCCACGGCCTGTCCTTCGTCATCGATGACGTCGGTCAGAACCACCTTCGCGCCGGCCATCGCCAGGCGTTGGGCGGACGCCGCTCCAATGCCTCGCGCGGCGCCGGTGACCAGCGCCACTTTGCCGTTCATCAGCTTGCCGCTCATCTGGGTGTCCATGGTCTTGTACCTACCCTTCGTTGAATTCCGTGTTCAGGGTGGCAGGGCGGCGCGACCTTTGATTCGGGCCATTGGACCCGACGCTGCGGGACCTCCGGCCCGTTCGCGTCCATTCGAGCCGACGGATCATCCGGCCATGGACATCCAGACGCCAACGGGCAACACCCAGGTGGACGTCGTTCAGGCGGCCTGGACCAACGACGCATTCCGCCGCGTCATCTTGACCGGCGTCCACGAGCAGGTCGTCGTCATGACGATCCCGCCCGGGGGCGAGATCGGTGACGAGGTCCATCCCGATACGGACCAGGTGCTCGCCTTCGTCGATGGTCACGGTGAGGCAATGCTCGATGGCCGGGCCTCGGAGATCGGTCCCAATGACCTGGTGTTCGTCCGCGCCGGCACCCAGCACAACTTCGTGAACACCGGTTCCTCGCCGCTGCGCCTGATCACGATCTACGCGCCGCCCGAGCACGCACCGGGGACGATTCACCAGACCAAGGCCGAGGCCGACGCCGCGGAGCACTGACCGTGAACGCAGCGGTCGACCCGAAGAGGTTCGCGCTTGTCTGGGTGGATGCGCACGGGGCGCGGGTCTTCCGGTGGCGCGACCGCGCGGTCGAGAAGCGGATCGGCTCGTCGATTCCGGACCACGAGCGATTGACCGGTTTGCCGAGGGTCGGGCACAATCGGCCTCCCCGTGGGGCGGCTAGCTCAGCTGGTTAGAGCACTTGCTTGACATGCAAGAGGTCACTGGTTCGAGTCCAGTGTCGCCCACCACGCCTGCGGAGCGTCAGGCCGGCTTCCGTGCCTTGAACGCCTCCACCACGTCCTCGACCGACTCGAACTGCTGGTCCACCTGCTCGTCGAGACCGTACATCTCGGCTCGGCGGAGCAGGTTGGGCGAAGCCTGGGTCATCACGAATTTCGCGCCCCGCTCCTTGACCTGGGTGATGACCTGGCGCACCGCGCCCGCTCCGGTGTAGTCGATCTCTCCCATCGCCGCGCCGGACAGGCAGAACCACTCCACGGGCGGATCTGCCGTTTCCAGGATCCGCATGGCCTCCTCGGTGAACCGGGTGGCGTTGGCGTAGTAGAGGCCCGCGCCAAACGCGTAGATCACCAGTCCGGGAGCCGCCTGCTGGACGACACCGGACTCCATGGGGGTGGCCTTGATGTGGTGCTCGCCCAGCGTGAGAGTCGTGTCATATGGCTTGTATGCGTGGTACAGGTGCTCGATCACCGACAGGACGATCGCGAGCAGGATGGCCTGCTCGACGCCCACTACCACGACCGTCGCCGCGGTGATCAGCGCGACCAGGAATTCCCCGCCACGGACCCGCGCGATGCCTCGCATGCCGACGAGATCGACCAACTTGACGCCAATCAGCAACACCACGGCAGCCAAAACGGCGTTGGGAAGGTCGGCCAACAGGCCGGTCAGGAACAGGAGGACGACGACCACGATGAGGCCCGCCGACAGCTGGGCGATCTGCGACCGACCGCCTGCCCCGTCCACCATCTCGGTCTTGGTGGGGCTTCCGTTCACGACGAACGTTCCTGACAGCCCCGCCCCCAGGTTCGCCGCCGACAGGCCGATCAGATCGATGTTCTCGTCGAAGCTGTCGGAGTACTTGACCGCGTAGGCGCGGGAGGTCGCCGCGCTCTGGGCAAGGATGATGATGAAGCACGAGAACACGATCGGCCCCAGCCCGATCGCGTTGTCGGCGCTGATCACGCCTGCCGGCAGACCGACGGGCGGGAATCCGCCTGGAACGGGACCGAGGAGCGTCACCGATGCGGGCAAGAGCCCGAGAGCGGATATGGCGATCGAGCCGGCGACCGCGATCAGCGCCCCCGGGATCTTCCGGTTGATGCGCTCGCTTCCGAGAATGATCGTCCACACCGCCAGGGACAGGACAAGGGTCGGGACATTCGTCTGCGGGATGTTCGTGAGCGTCGTCCAGAATTTCTCGAGCGTGGTCCCGCTCCCGTCGCTCACGCCGAGCACGCCGTGCAGCTGGCCCATGGCCACCTGGATGCCCACCCCGGTGAGGAATCCGATCAGCACGCTGCGGGACAGGAAGTTGGCAATGAACCCGAGTTTCAGCAGGCGCGCCGCGAGCAGGACGACGGCCACCATCAGTGCTGCGAACCCGGCCATGGCCACGTACTCCGTCGAGCCGCTGGTCAGACCCAGGGAGACGAGGCCGCTCGCCAGGACGACGGCGGTCGCTGAATCGGCGCCCACCACGAGGTGGCGGGACGAGCCGAGAAAGGCGAACAGGAGGATGGGGATGAGGAGGGTGTACAGGCCGGTGACGACCGGCATGCCGGCCATCGTCGCGTAGCCCATCGTCTCGGGGATGGCGAGCGCCGCGAGCGTGGCGCCGGCGATGAGCTCGTTCGGGAATCGGGACGAGTCGAAGGGCAGGATGCCCTCGAGGATGGGCAGCCTCGAACGCGGTCGAGATGTCGCCGTGGTCATCGGTGTGGATCCCTCCAAAACACACTATACGGAGGAGCGGGTAGGCTTCGGGCGTGCCCGTGACCACTGAGCTCCCCGCCACGTCGGTCCGCGCTGACCTGCGCAACCTGGCGATCATCGCCCACGTCGACCACGGCAAGACGACGCTGGTGGACGCCATGCTCCGCCAGACGGGCACGTTCCGGGCCAACCAGGCGCTGGTGGATCGAGTGATGGACTCCATGGATCTCGAGCGCGAGCGCGGGATCACGATCATGGCCAAGCAGACGACGGTGGACTACGGGGGCGTGCGCCTGAACATCGTGGACACGCCCGGCCATGCCGACTTCGGCGGCGAGGTAGAGCGCTCCCTCTTGATGGTGGACGCGGTGCTTCTCCTCGTGGACGCGTCCGAGGGCCCGCTGCCCCAGACCCGCTACGTGCTGCGCAAGGCGATGGAGCGCCACCTGCCGGTGGTCGTGGCCCTGAACAAGATCGACCGCACGGACGCGCGCCCGGCGGAAGTGCTCGACGACGTGTACGAGCTGTTCATCGACCTGGGCGCCGATGAGCACCAGATCGAGTTTCCTGTCATCTACACCAATGCCAAGGCGGGCACCGCCACCCATGACCTCGCCCAGCCCGGCACCGACCTCCGGCCGCTGCTCGACGTGCTCGTCGAGGTGACGCCACCACCCTTCTACACCGATGGCCACCCGCTCCAGCTGCTCGTCACCAACCTGTCGGCCAACGACTACGTCGGGCGGATGGCGGTGGGGCGCATCCGAAACGGGACGATTCGCACCGGACAGCGGATCACCGTCGTCCGCGAGGAAGCCGCCGACACTGCCGGATCGGTGGAGCCCGGCCGGACCGTCACCCTGAACGGGACGGTCACCGCCCTCCAGACGGCGCACGGGATCGACCGGGTGGACATCTCCGAGGCCGGGCCGGGCGACATCGTGTCGGTGGCCGGCCTGCCGGAGGTGACGATCGGAGACACCCTGACCGATCCGGCCGACCCGCGTCCGCTGCCGCGTCTCGACGTGGACGCCCCCACCCTGCGCATGACCTTCGGGGTGAACACGTCGCCCCTGGCCGGGCGCGACGGGAAGCTGCTCACCACCCGCCAGATCCGGTCGCGGCTCGAGAAGGAGGTGCTGGGCAACGTCTCGATCGAGTTCGCGCCCACGGCCACCGAGGACGTGTTCGAGGTCCGAGGCCGCGGCGAGCTCCAGCTGGCGGTCCTGATCGAGCAGATGCGGCGCGAGGGGTACGAGCTGACGGTCAGCCGCCCCGAGGTGATCCTGCACACGGTCGATGGCGAGACCGAGGAGCCGTACGAGCGGATCACGGTCGACATCCCGCCCGACTACATCGGCGCGGTGCAGACCGCGCTGGCGGCGCGCAAGGCGCGCCTCGAGCAGATGACGACCGATGCAGACGGCCGGGTGCGCCTCGAGTACATCATCCCGACGCGAGGCCTGATCGGGTACCGCGGACAGCTCCTCACCGAAACGCGCGGGACGGCGCTCCTCCACCAGATCGGGGAGGGCTACGGCCCGTGGGCGGGCGACGTGACCCATCGGACCAACGGCGTACTGGTGGCAGATCGGACCGGTACCACCACCGCGTACGCCCTGTTCAACCTCCAGGAGCGCTCCGAGCTGCTCCTCGGTTCGGGGGAAGAGGTCTACGAGGGGATGATCGTGGGCGAGAACGCGCGGACGGGCGACATGGACGTCAACCCGACCAAGGAAAAGAAGATGACCAACGTCCGATCCCACGGCCCGGAGGACTCGCTGCGCCTCATTCCGCCGCGCCCCATGTCCCTGGAGTCAGCCATCGAGTTCATCGCCGCCGACGAGCTGGTCGAGGTGACGCCCAGCGCGATCCGGATGCGCAAACGAGTCCTCGATCGGAACGATCGCCCCCGCCCCACGACCGGCTAGGGTTCTGCGATGGACGTGGGCGTGGTCCTGCCCCAGGGCTGGACGGGCGAGTACAACGGGTGGGACGCCCGCGTGGCGTGGGAGCGGACCGTCGCCGTCGCCCGCCAGGCCGAGCAGCTGGGCTTCGAGTCGATCTGGGTCTTCGACCACTTCACGACCGAGCCCGAGCCCACCGACGAGCTGACCTTCGAATCGTTCACGACTCTGTCGGCGTTGGCGGCCATCACGCAGCGCGTGCGCATCGGTCAGGTGGTCATCTGCACCGGATTCCGGAACCCGGCGCTCACGGCGAAGATGATCGGGACCATGGACGTCATCAGTGGCGGCCGGATGGAGCTGGGGATCGGTGCCGGCTGGAAGCAGGACGAGTGGCTGGCCTATGGCTACGGCTTCCCGGACACGAAGACGCGCCTGGCGATCCTGGCCGACCACCTGGAGGTCATCACCCGGATGCTCGCTCCCGGCCACGCCACGTACGCCGGGACGCACGCATCGGTGACCGATGCCGTCAACGTCCCGCGCGGGCTCCAGGAGCCGCGGGTGCCGATCATGGTCGGTGGGAATGGGCCGAACGTGACCTGGCGCCTGGCCGCCCGGTACGCGGACGAGCTCAACCTCGATTGGCTGACCCCGGACGAGGTTCGCGAGGCGCGGACGATCATCAACGCCCGGTGCGAGGAGATCGGTCGCGATCCGGCCACCCTTCGCATCTCGGTGAACATCGGCCGCCACGACCTGACGCGGTCCGGAGCGCAGCGTGCCGAGCTGCTGGCCGGCCATCGAGAGGCCGGCGTGGATCGGGTGATGGGGCTCCTCCAGGCCAGCGCCACCGATGACGAGGCACTCGAGCGGTTTGCCGACGACGCGCGGGCGGCAGGATGCACACTGACGCCATGACCATGGAACTCGACCTCAGCCCCGATCCGATCGACGCGCCCAAGGCGTACCAGGACATGCTCGTCGAGCTCGTCGGCGACGACGACCCGGCAGCCGTGCAGGCCGCCACCCCGGCCCTCATCCGCGAGCTGCTCGCCGACGCGGGCGAGGACCTCCGGACCCGCCCCGAGCCAGGGGAATGGTCGGTCCTGGAATGCATCGCCCACATCACCGACGCGGAGCTGGTCGTCGGCGGGCGCTACCGATGGATCCTGGCCCACGACGAGCCCGACATCGTGGGCTACGACCAGGACCGATGGGTGGACCACCTCCACCACCCGGTGGAAGAGCCGGCCGAGCTGCTCGCCTGGTGGGAGCCGCTCCGCCGCGCGAACCTCGAGCTCTGGGCGCGCACGCCGGTGGACCAGCGGGCCCGGATCGGTCTCCATCGCGAACGAGGCCCGGAGAGCTACGAGCTGACTTTCGTGCTCCTGGCCGGCCACGATCGGTTCCACCTGGGGCAGGCACGCCGCGCGCTGGCCCAGGTTCGGGGTACGCCTGTCCCGGTCGACTGACCGATGCCGAGTCGTGGCCGGCCGCCGAAGGTCGCGTCGGCAGAGCAGCGCGCATCGGTACCTTCTGCCCATTTCCGCGCCGGGGCGGGTCGGTCAGTCTGCCGACATGCCGTTCCTGCCGGCTGAGCCGCTCACCGTCCTCCTGACCCTCGCGGGCCTGATCGCAGGCACGTCGGGGTACATCCGCATGCTGCGCCGTCGCCACAAGGACCGCCGCCTGGATCGCGAGGCGGACGCGGAGCAGCTGCGCGGACTGGTCCGGGTGACACTCATCGGTTCCTAGGGAACCCCGCGCGGGGGACCTTCCCGCCGCCGCATCCCGGCGCTACCATGCGCTCGTGGACATCGAAGCCGCCCTCGCCGCCACGCCGCTCCTGTCGAGCCTCGACCGCAAGACGATCAAGCGACTGGCCGAGCAGGGCAAGCACCGCGAATACGCCCCGGGCGAGTCGATCGTCCGCGAGGGCGCCCCGGCCTCGGCGCTCTACATCATCCTGTCCGGAAAGGTCCACGTGGAACGCGGGGAAGGCGAAGGCGTGCCGGTGGCCTACCTCGGCCCGGGCGACTTCTTCGGGGAGCTGGCGCTCATCGAAGAGCATCCGCGCAGCGCGACCGTGGTGGCGGACACCCAGACCGATTGCATCCTATTCGTGGCCTGGGAGTTCACCGCGCTCCTCAAGGAATACCCCGACATGGCGATCCCACTCATGAACGCGCTGATCGCCCGCCTCCACCACCGCGAACACCACACCGCCTGACGCCCGTCAGGGCTGGAGCCGGCGCCGCTCCCACGTTCCGTCGGGCGCGCGACGAAATTCGATCCGGTCGTGCAGCCGATCCTCACGGCTCTCCCAGAATTCGATGACTTCGGCCACGAGCCGATACCCGCCCCAGAACGGCGGGAGCGGGACCGCTGATTCACCCGCGAACCGGGCCGTCATGAGGTCCGCGTTCGCCTCGAGCGTCTTGCGATCCTCGACCGGCTGACTCTGGGCGGATGCCCAGGCGGCCAATTGGTGGCCGCGCGGCCGGGTGTCCCAGTACCCGGTGGTGGCGGCGTCGTCCAGCATCTCGACTGCGCCGCTGACGCGGACCTGGCGATTCGTCTGCTCCCACCAGAACGCGGCCGCGGCCCGGGGATTGGCCGCCAGGTCCGTGCCCTTGAGGCTGTCGCGGTTGGTGAAGAACTCGAGGCCCCCGTCGTTGACCCCGCGGAGCAGGACGAATCGGACGCTCGGCTGGCCAGAGGCGCCCGCGGTGGCCAGGGCGAACCCCGAGGCGAGGCGCTGTCCGGCGGTCTCCGCTGCGGCCACCCAGGCGGCCAGCTCCGCAAGCGGGTCCGGGTTCAGGGCGTCGGGGTCGATGGGCATCGGTCAGTGGATCCCGGTGGCCAGGGCAGCCGCCAGGCGCTCGTACTGGTCCAGGTCGTTATGGAGCGCGGCACTGATCCGGATCAGGCGACGCCAGGGCCCGCCCTCTGGTCGTTGCGGCCAGGGCGTGACCATGACCTGCATCCCGGCATCAATCAGCGCGTCGTGCACCGGATCGCCGTACAGGTCCACGCCCTGGACGCGTCCGGCCGGGTTCTCGGCGGCGAGGGGGACCGAGGCCATGGAGCCGAGCATCGCGTCGGGAGCGGGGTCTGGGATGCCCAGCGCCGAACACAGCGTGTCGCGGGCGCGCAGGGCGAGGTCGCGATTGCGGAGGCGAACCGCCGACCAGCCACCGGGCAGCATCCCGCCCACGTGCTCCAGGGCGGTGGGGACCGACAGCCACGCACTGGGGTCACGGGTGCCCGTCCAGTCCGCCTCGAGCCGGAATCGGGACCGATCGGTTCGGGCGGAGTTCGCGCCGTGGCTCGTCACCAGCGGGTGGGTCGTCGCCTGTCGGTCGCGGCGCACGTGGAGAAAGGCCGCGCCCTTCGGGGCGCAGACCCACTTGTGGAGATTCCCGGTGTAGTACGCCGCGCCCAGGCGGTCGAGATTGAGGTCGACCATCCCGGGGGCATGCGCGCCGTCCACCAGCGTCTCCACGCCGCGCGCGGTCAGCTCCGCCACGAGCTCTTCGAGGGGGAAGACGAGGGCCGTGGCCGAGGTCACGTGATCCAGCACCGCCAGGCGGGTGCGCGGCGTCACCGCGGCCAGGAACCGCTCGGCCACGTCCTCCGGGCCGGCCGTTGGGAAGGGGATGGCTACGGTCACCACCTGCGCGCCGGATTGGGCGGCCACGGCCGCCATCGCGTTGCGGCAGGCGTTGTACTCGTGGTCGGTGGTGAGCAGCTCGTCGCCCGGCTCGAGGGGCAGCCAGCGGAGGACCGCGTTGACCCCGGTCGTCGCGTTGTCCACGAAGGCCAGGTCGTCGGGGTCGGCGCCCACGAACGCGCCCACGGCGGCCCGCGCCTGGTCCAGCAGCCCCTCGAGGTCACGCGAGAAGAACGCCACCGGCTCGGACTCCATCCGTTGGCGGATGGCGGACTGTGCCTCGAGCACGGCAATCGGCGCCGCGCCGTACGAACCGTGGTTCAGGAATTCGACGTTCGGGTCTAAGGCCCAGAGGTGCCGGAACTCGGATGGCATGCGGCGGCTATCGTAGACCGATGGGTTTGCCCCGCCCCGCCGCCGTGGTCGTCGACCTGGATGGGACCCTGGTGGATACCGTGGGGACCCGGATCCGGGCCTGGATGGCGGTGTTCGCCGAGTTCGGGCTCCCCGCCGACGAGGCTCACGTCGCCTCGCTGATCGGGTCCGATGGACGCTGGCTGGCCGAGCAGGTGGCCGGGCGCGCCGGTCGTGACCTGGCTCCGGCGGATGCCGAGCGGATCGATCATCGCGCCGGGGAGATCTACCAGGCTTTGAACACGGACCCCACACCGCTGCCGGGGGTGGGGGACTTCCTCGCTGCGCTCGACACCGCCGGGATTCCGTGGGCCATCGCCACCTCCTCGCGCGCGGCGCAGGTGACGACTTCGATTGCCGCCCTCGGTCTGGATTCCATGCCCCGGGTGGTCGACGGCCAGTCGGTGAACCGCGCCAAGCCGGCACCCGATCTGCTCCTGGCGGCTGCCGCGCTGCTCGGCGCTGATCCCGCGCGCTGCTGGTGCGTGGGTGACTCGGTGTGGGACGTCCAGGCGGCGGCGGCGGCCGGGATGACGGCCCTGGGTGTGACGACCGGCGCGGCGACGGCCGATGCGCTGGCCGATGCCGGCGCGGCACAGGTCGTGGCCACGATCGACCGGCTCATCGCCCAGCTCCGCCCCCCAGCTCCGCGCACGGCGTAGGCCATGCCAGCCCTCGACGACTATCGGTCCAAGCGTGACTTTGGCCGGACGCCCGAGCCGTCGGGCGGCATCCCTGCGCCCACCAGCGGGCGGTTCGTGGTCCAGCGCCACCGCGCCACCCGCCTGCACTACGACCTGCGCCTGGAGGTGGACGGCGTCCTCGCCAGTTGGGCGGTCCCGCGCGGCCCAAGCCTGGATCCCGAGGACCGGCGCCTGGCCATGCGGACCGAGGACCACCCCATCGAGTACCTCGACTTCGAGGCGGTCATCCCGGCCGGCGAGTACGGCGCGGGCGACATGATCGTGTGGGACTGGGGGACCTACGAGCCGGAGGAGACCGATGCGCCAGCCGACGCCCTGGCCGCCGGCGAGCTGAAGCTGCAGTTGTTCGGGGAGCGCCTCCGAGGGCGATTCACCCTGGTCAAGACGTCAGGGCGGACCGATGAACGAGGGCGGACCGAGGGCGGTGACCCCTGGCTGCTCATCCACAAGCGCGACGAGGCGATGGTGAGCGGGTTCGACGCCGAAACCCAGCCGCGGAGCGTGAAGACCGGGCGGACCAACGACGAGCTGGCGGCCGGCACGCCGCCGCGCTTCGAGGCCGCCCCGCCAGCTCCCGAACCCGACCTGGACCTCTCGGCCGCGCGCGAGGCACCGATGCCCGAGTTCATTTCGCCCATGCTGGCCACGGCCGGGAATCACCCGTTCGAGGACCCCAGCTGGCTGCACGAGGTCAAGTGGGACGGCTACCGGGTGCAGGCCGTCGTCCGGGATGGATCGGCGCGACTGTGGACCCGCAACCGAGCCGACGGGGCCACCTACTTCCCGGAACTGGCTGGCCGGGCGCCCTGGATCGACGCGCGCGACGCCGTGGTGGATGGGGAGGTGGTCGCCCTTGATGCCTCGGGCCGGCCGAGCTTCTCCGCGCTCCAGGAGCGGACCGGGATGGTAGGCCTCGAGGCCCGGACCGGCCGTCGCCGGAAACGGGAGCCTGCGGCCGAGACGCCAGCCGAACCACGCAGCGCGGCGCCCATCGCGTACCAGGTGTTCGACTTGCTGTACCTCGACGGCCGCTGGCTGCTCGACGTCCCGCTCGAGTCGCGCAAGCGGCTGCTCCGGCGCGTCATGCGGCCGCACCCGCTGGTCCACGTGGCTCCCCACATCGCGGGCGAGGGGCAGGCGTTCCTGGCGGCCGCCCTGGCGCAGGGACTCGAGGGCGTGGTCGCCAAGCGGCGGCTGAGCCGCTATCGGCCCGGGGAGCGCACGGGGGACTGGGTGAAGATCAAGGCGTGGGCCCAGCAGGACGTGGCCGTCATCGGTTGGCTGCCCCGGCAGGGGAGTGGCTCTGACCTGGGGTCACTCGTCGTCGCGGTGATGGGGCCCGACGGCCTGCTCCACGCCGGCCAGGTGGGGAGCGGCCTCGACGCGAAGACCCGCCGGGAGCTGCTGGCGGCCTTCACGGGTGACGCGCGACCCGACGCGCCGGTCCCTGGCGCAACGGCTCCGCCCGGCGTCCACTGGGTGGAGCCGCGGATCGTGGCCCGGGTCGAGTTCGCGGAGTGGACCCCGGATGGGCTTCTCCGCCAGCCAACGTTCGTGGGGACTGTCGTCGACCGCGGGATCGAATCCACCGTGCGCGAGGACCCCGTTCGGCGAATCCTGCCCGGAGCCTCGACCGCAGCCACTCCCGCGGCGCCGGCCGCGCCCGGCGCCGCGACATCGGTCACGCCGGACGAGATTGCTGCATTGGATGCCATGGAGAAGGAGGGGCTGTGGGAGATCGGGGGCCAGGCGGTCCGCGTTACGAACCTCGACAAGGTGCTGTTCCCTGCCCTGGATGGCGCTGACGAGCCACCGGTCACCAAGCGTGACCTGCTGCGCTACTACGCGAGCGTGGCCGAGGTCCTGGTGCCGCACCTCCGGCACCACGGCCTGACGCTCCAGCGCTTCCCCGACGGGGTCGGCCGTTCCGGCTTCTGGCAGAAGGACCTCCCCTCGCACACGCCGTCGTGGGTTTCGCGCCGCGAGCTGCAGGATTCCGAGGGAGTCAAGCAGTACGTGGTGGTCGATCGGGTGGCGACCCTCGCCTGGCTGGCCCAGGAGGCCGCCATCGAGCTCCATCCCTGGACGGCGACCATCGAAGCGCCCGATCGCCCGCGCTACGCCCTGGTCGACATCGATCCCGGCGAGACAACCACCTGGGAGGAGGTCCTCGTGCTCGCCCGCTTATTCCGCACGGCGCTCGAGCACCTGCGGGTCACCGGCTTCCCGAAGACGACCGGCAAGCGGGGGGTCCAGATCTGGGTCCCCATCGCGGATCGGTACTCGTTCGACCAGACCCGCGGCTGGGTGGAGCAGCTCTCGCGCGCCATCGGCCAGACGGTGCCGGACCTCGTCAGCTGGGCCTGGTCCAAGCGCGATCGGCGGGGGAGGGCTCGACTGGACTACACCCAGAACGCACCGATTCGCACGCTCGTCGCGCCGTACAGCGTCCGTCCCGCGCCGGGCGCGCCGGTTTCGGCGCCCATCACCTGGGAAGAGCTCGAGGATCCCACGCTCACTTCGGACCGCTGGACGGTGCGGAGCCTGCCGCCCCGCCTGGCGGAGCGCGGCGACCTGTTCGCTGCGGCCCTGGCGCTGCACCAGGACCTGCCCGGGATCGAGTAGGGAGCCCCGGGCGCCGCGCGAAAACACGAAGGCGCCACGGCCAATGGCCGTGGCGCCTCCCCCCGGATGGTTTCGACCTGGCGCCCGTTCCCGGGCGCCGATGGGTCTAACGGGGCCAACCACCCCCGGTTGATGCGGAGCGCATGTGGTCTTCTCCCGTTCGGTACGGCCCACGCACAGCGCGTGAGCAGCTCGTGCCTAGACACTCGCGCCGGAAGTCCGCGGCGACAATGACCCGTGGGTACCGTGACTCCCCGGCACGCGGGGTACCTTTGGCGGGAGGTTGACCGCCCGCCATCGAGTCAAATAGGGCTTGCCCGCGCGGTGTAGACTCCGTCTCGATGCCGCGAACCCGGATTCCGGTGGATTCGACGGAGCACGACGCCGCGCTTGATCTGGCGCGGCGTGTTGGTGAGCAGATCCGAATTGCGAGACGGCGCGCCGGCATGACGCAGGCCCAGCTCGCGGGCGATCGGTACACCAAGGCCTACATCAGCGCCCTCGAAACGGGCATTACCCGGCCGTCCATGGTCGCCCTGAACTACATCGCGGGACGCCTTGACCTCCCGGCCAGCCACTTCCTCGGCGAGCCGCACCCGGTGTGGAGTCGCCTCGAAGTGGACATGCGCCTGGCGGCGGGGGACTGGGCCGGCGCATCCGAGGGATACCAGGTGCTGCTCGACGGCAGCGCGTTGACGGAACTGGCCCGCGCCGAAGCCCTGCGCGGGCTGGCGGAGTCCGAGGCCCGCCAGAACCATGGACGCGAGGCGATCGTCGCCGCCGGGGAAGCGGTCCGCGTGTTCACCGGCGCCGGTCGCGTGGCGGACGCCGCACTCGCGCGCTACTGGCTCGCCTACGGCACGTATCTCAGCGACAACGAGGGTGACGCGCGGACCCAGCTCCAGGGACTGCTCGCGCAGACCCGAGCCGGCCTGCAGGTCGAGCCCGAGTTCGAAATGCGCCTCCTGACCGCCCTGGCCGCGGTCGAAGCGCGGGTCGGAGAACATGCCCGCGCCCTCGCCTATCTCGAGGAGGCCCGGGTGCTCGCGGACGACCTGGACGACCGGCGCCGCGCCAGCTTCCTGTTCAACCTCGCCATCAGCTACCGCGAGTCGGGAGACGTGGAAGCGGCCATCCGGGTCGGCCAACAGGGCCTCGCCCTGTACCGCGCCGCCGGGGCGCCATTCGAGGCGGCCACCATCGAAAACGACCTGGCCATGGCCTACCTGGCCACCGGCAACCTCGAGCGGGCCACCGAGCTCGCGAGCGAGGCCCATACGCAGTTCGAGGAAGCGGGCGATGACCGATTCCTCTCCGCCGTCCTGGATACGGAGGCCCAGATCGCGCTCGCCGGGGGGAAGCACGATCGGGCCTTTGGGTTGGCCGCGCGCGCCAACCAGCTGGCCCGCGATACGGGCAACCGAGCCGTCGAGGAGTCCTCGCTCATCACCGCGGCCCGGATCTCCCGTGCGCGGGGGGACCGCGCCGACGCCGAGGAGCGCTATGCGGCCGCTGCGACGTTGGCGCGCGAGGGCTCGGCCCACGGCCGACTTCGCGACCTGCTGGGAGAGTGGGCCGACCTCCGTGCCGAGTCAGGCGACTACCAGGGAGCCTACGAGCTCACGTCGGAGGCGGTGAAAGTCAATTAGGTGTTGACAAGGCCGGTGCGGAGCCGTTAGGTTGGGTTTGCGCGAACCGGTGTGGGCACCCGCCTCGGCGGACCGGTTCGTAATTCGGGGGAATGGGGATCGGGGTATGGGCACAGCTTCCCCGGTCCCCTTCTTCTTGCCCGGAACGCCGTAGCCCCTCCAGCCCTGAGCCTGCAGCGCGCTACTCCTGCGGGACCGATGGCTCAACGATCTCGAACCGGCCCTGGGCATACACCGGTCCGGCGGGATCCAGATAGATCTTCATCGTGAACCGCCCGTACCCGAACAGCTCGATCATGTCGTTGGTGGTCGTCTTGTAGCCAAAGCTCGCCGGCTCGGGGAGCAGGCGCTGTGCGGTTGGCTCCTGGAGGACGACCTCGGTTCCCGCTCGGAAGGCGATGATCGACACGTAGACCTGCGGCACGCCGGGGTTCACCGGCGGGTTGACCGAGTACGCGAACGGGTCGCCGACCTCGAAGCTGCTCGTGGGCTGGGTGATGAGGTACGTGTCTTTGTCCAGGTCGAGGCCGAATTCGACCAACAGGGGACCCACGGCCGGGGTTGGCTGCGGCTCGGCGGGAAGGCTCGAGACGACCTTCGCCAGGCCGATGAGGATCAGGACGAGGCCAACGCCCACGACCAGCGTGACCCCGCGGCCCGGGCCACCGGTCGGCTCGCGGGGCGTCGACCTGGGTCGTCGCGGGCGGCTGGCCGCCGTCTCGGCGGGGACCGCTTGCGAGCGCCCTCGCTTGCTCATGGGCCGACACTCTACGCGGGACGGGCCGGTAGCATCCCGAACCATGGATGGCGACCTCGAGCCACTCGACCCGCCCATTCACGTCGATTGGGTCGACCCTGCGTTCCTGGCGGACGGCCTCCCCGGACGGCTGGGCCTGACGATCCTGCCCGGTAAGCGCGGCAAGTCCATCCGCTATCCGGGCCTGGTCTACCGACGCGATGCCCGGGCCGACCTGGAGCGGCTCCGCGGGCTTGGGGTGAGCCTCCTCGCCCTCCTGGTCGAGGATCGCGAGCTCGAGCGCTGGGGAGATCCGGCACTGGTCGAGCACGCGGCGGCGGCTGGACTGGCGGTGCGGCGCTTCCCGATCCCGGACGGCCACGCGCCACCGTCCCTGGACGGGGTTGACGCGTTGCTCGCGGAGATCGCGGGGGCGCGGGTCACCGGGGACGTCGTGGTGGCATGCATGGGCGGCGTGGGCCGATCCGGCACGATCGCGGCCTGTGCCATGGTCGCCGCGGGCGTGCAGCCCGATCGGGCTATTGCCCACCTCCGCGACGTTCGACACCCTACCGCGGTCGAAACGGCCGCCCAGGTGGCGTTCGTCTCGGCCTACGCTGTGCACCGGGAGAACCCATGACCGAACGCTGGATCTGCGCTCGATGCTTCACGTCGGCCGAGGCCTCGGCGACCATGTGTCCGAACTGCGGTCTCGAGCGCGGTGCCGAGGCGGCATCGGCCGCCGGCGAGGTGGACGCTCCGCAGGCGCGCCCCGACGATGCGCAGGCGCGCCCCGACGATGCGCAGGTCGAACCGCCCCCCGCACCGGCTGACCAGGCGCGCACCGCGCCCGACGAGGTGTCCCAACCTCCCGCCGTGGCCATGGCTGCGGCATCCCTGGCGGACGGTGAGGATCGGTGGGTTTGCCGCCAGTGCTTCTTCTCAAACGAGGCGACGGCAAGCGCATGCGCGAACTGCGGACTTCCGCGCGGGTCGGAAGCTGCGAACGATGCCGCGGGCTCCTGGACCGCTCCTGCCCAGCCGCCGGCCACGCGGGGGCGCGCCGTTCCGTGGCGCCTCCTCATCTACGGGGTGATCGCCGTCGTGGTGGTGGCCGGAGGTGCCATCTTCGCTGCCCGGCGGGGTGATACCGGTGAGATCACCGATGCGGGAGACATGAGCGTGTTCGACCTCGCGGTCGGGGACTGCTTCGACGTGCCCGACGCTGACGCTGACCTCCAGACGGTGCGGGGCATCCCGTGCGACGAGGCGCACACGTACGAGGTGTTCTGGACCGGCGACTACCCGGAGGACGTCCAGCCGGCCGAGGACGAGTACGTGGATTGGCTCCAGGACGGCTGCCTGCCGGCATTCGAGGCGTACGTGGGCCTTGCCTATGCGGATTCGATCTACTACATCGGCAGCCTGTCACCGACCGAGGACAGCTGGGCCAACGGCGACCGCGCGTTCGCCTGCTACGTCTCCAACGAGGCGGAGACGCCGATCTCCGGCTCGGCGGAGGGCACCGCCCAGTAGCCTCCGGCCGATGCCTGCTCCGCGAAGCGGGCGAGGGCATTCGCCAGCCGCATCTGGTCGGGGGTGCGGGCGCGGACCTGTAGCAGCCGCGGCGACGCGACCACCACGGCCACGCAGCGGGCCCGGGAGGTCGCCACGTTGAGCCGATGGCCGCTGTACAGGAATCCCATCCCGCGCGGGGCGTCTTCGGCCGATGACGAGGCCATGCTGTAGATCGAGATCGGCGCTTCCTGGCCCTGGAACTTGTCCACCGTCCCGACGCGGGCCTGATCGGGAAGTCGCTTCCTGATCTCGGCCACCTGGGCGTTATAGGCGGCCACGATCACGACCTCGTCCCAGCCGACCGGTTGCGTCACGCCGTGCTGGTCGGTCCAGGTGGCACCCTCGTCGATCAGGGACGTCGCCAGCGCCACGACCGCCTCCGCTTCCTCGACGGAGTCGTTGTCGTTGCCGGTGTGCTCGACCGAGATCAGGCGCGGCCCGGTGCCCCTGGTCGGCATCGGTCCGTCCAGGGTCTGCACCTCGAGATGCCCTTCGGGCTCGAGGCGACTCTCGTAGAACACCTCCGAGGTGTAGTCGCACAGCCTGGGATGTAGCCGCCACGTGGTTTCGAGGAAGAGGCCCAGGTGGTTGGGCATGGTGGTTTGGTCGTCCAGCAGGTGGGCCAGCGCAGAACGACCGGCGCCCGGCGGGTGGGCGCCCTGGGTGGGTTGGTCCAGCTGCTGCGGGTCGCCGAGGAGCACGACGGAGCTGGCGCCCTGCGCCGCTGCCAGGACGTTGGCGAGCGAAATCTGCCCCGCCTCGTCGACGAAGAGGACATCAACCGCCTCGGCCATGTCCTCGCGCGACCACAGCCACGACGTTCCGGCGGCGACCTGGGCTTCACCTGACCTCAGCGCGGCAAGCACCGCGGGGTTGTTCTTCGCAACGACCACCGAGTCGTCGCGCAGGGCGTCCTCGGGGTCCGTCACCTTCTGGATGACACGAAGGGGGACACCGGCCTCGTCCGCAGTCCGGAGCAGGGCTCGAAGGAAGTTGCCGATGACCTTGTGGCTTGTGGCGGTCACCCCGATGCGGCGTCCACTCCGCACGAGCGCAAGCGCAAGATGGGCGCCGCCAAACGTCTTTCCGGATCCCGGCGGTCCCTGGATGGCAAGCGTGGACCGATCCAGGCTGGTCCCGAGGCGCAGCACGGCCGCGAGATCTGCCTCGCCCGGCAAGCGGAGCCGGGCCGGATCGGGAGCGTCCACCCGGGGCGCGCGCCGAATGAGCAGGTCGAGCGCCGCACGGTGCGGTCCGTCCGCCTGCATTCCATGATCCGCCACCCAGCTCCCCAGCCGCAGGAGCGATTCCTCCATCACGCCGGTCCCGTACCAATCGGCTGGGATGAGCGCTGTGGGGTGCGGCTTGTCGCCGGCCGCACGGAGATCGACGGTGCAGTTGATGTCGTCGATGGCGACCACCTTGCCTGGGCTCTGCCGGGTGACGGGATCCTCGACGGCTCCCCCGACCTTGATGTCGTATTCCTGGCGGGGAAAGTCGATAACGCCGCACCGTCGCGCCCTTCTCGTCCTTAAACTCGCCCACGAATTCGAGGCCGGCGAGGGGCTCGCTGGCTTCGATGCGTTCGGCATCGGTCAGGTCGTCCCGCAGGTGGTAGTACAGCCACCAGGCGCTCTTGTTCTCGCGCCGATGCCAGGACAGGAGCTGGGCCAGCAGCCATCGGCCCTCCTCATCGGGCGTCCGATCGTCTCCGGCAAGCTCCGTCCGTCAGTCGCGCCGCGAGCGCGGCGACCTTCTCCTGATCCGCGTTGAGGGTGGGGCTGGGCGTGGGGTCTCCCGGCGTCTTGCGCGGGACCTCCTGGCCCGTCTGCTCCGCCAGCTCGTCGCGCCGATCCTCGAGCCAGGCGCGGAGTTCCAGGGTGCTCCGCACGTCGTCGCGGTTGTAGCGTTCGATGCGGTCGAGGTGATTCGCGGCGGGTCGGTCGGTCCCCGGGAGCTGGAGCCACTCCTCGAAGACCGCGATGCTCGATCCGGCGTCGCGCAGGTCCACCTCACGGGTGAGCCCGTACAGCGGTTCGAGCTTCTTGATGCTGTAGCTCTCGACCGACGCGCGCAGGCTCTGCTTGACGACGCGGTAGAGGTCCACCATGGCCGCGCCCCGCAGCAGCCGATCGACCCGTCCTCGCGGGTGGCATGGCGGCCCATCAGACGCTTCAGGGCGGTGGGTTCGTACGGGGCGAAGTGATAGATGTGTGCCTCGGGGTAGTTCCATAGGCGAGCCGAGAAGAGGTCCATCACCTGCTCGAATGCGCGTTTCTCCCCGGCCGGGCTGAATTCGCCGGTGTCGTCCTTCGACCAGATCGGATGCCACGTGCCGTCGAGGTCCATGACCCCGAACAGGTACTCCATCCCGTCGTCGCCGGTGTACGGGATCTCCCTCGATGTCGAAGAAGAGGTCACCGGGCGATGGCGGCGGCAGGGCCGCCAGTCCCAGGTCGGACGGGATGGGTTCGCCCGCCGGCGGGAGGAGGAGTTCATACAGCGGCTGGTCCTTCCGCCGACCCTTGGAGCTGGATGCGGGCCTGCTCCCGCACGCGCTCGAGGGCGGACGCGCTCGTGCGCTCGAGCGGGGGAACCAGGGGCAGCGGCAGCTCGCCGAGCGCCTCGAGGGTGCCCACGCTGCGTTCGACCAGGGATTCGCGCTGTCGCCGGCTGATGCCCGCCACCAGGCTGAGGTGGTCGTCGGCGCGGCGACGGGACGCGCAGTCGAGTCGCCAACGGCAGACGTCGCAATGGTCGACCGGCTCGGGGTACGTCGCCGGCGGGGGATAGGCCGGCTCGGTCGCGTTCGGCCCCACCGCGTCGTCGAATCGGGCGCGCGCCGCCCGGAAGTAGGCCATGAAGTCGTTTACGCGCAGCGTCCGCAGCCCGCCCTGCGACCCGCCCAGGACGACGTGAAGGTGCTCGGGGGCGACTCCCTGTTCGGCGGTGAGCAGGTCGATGTACGTGCAGATCTGGAGGACCGCGCCGGCCTTCACGTGGCGCGCCAGCTTGGTGTCCGCGACCTCGTAGTGGTACGGACCCCATGCGCTGGGTCGATCGGGACTCTCTACGCGAAGGAGGAAGTCCGCGTGGCCGCGCCAGCGCCCGTCGAAAAACGTCGCCTGGTAGATGACGTCGGCGCCGGAGGCCATGGCCTGGCGCGTTTCCTCGGCGGCTGCCCGCAGCTGCGCACCCTGATCCTCGATCGAGCCGTCGCGCTTGATCTCGACGATGGACCGACCGTCGACCCGCAGTTCGGCCAGGTAACGCTGCTCGTGCTCCTCGCCCCGCCGTCGCAGGACGTCCAGCTCCGGGTCGTCGATGTGCGGTCGCTGCACCAGTCCGGCGAGCGCCGCGCGCTCCAGCGCGGTGAGGTGCTCGCATTCGAGGAACCCGACCAGGTCGGTGGCGGAGTAGACCGCCTGCCCGTCAATCAGCTGCACGGGCGCATTGTGGCCCCCCGAATGCGACGGCTAGGCCGTCGCGGTGTATCGGAAACTGGCGAGCCAGGCCGGTATCCCGGCGGGGCCGTGCAGGGTCTCGAAACGGGTGGCGGTGATGTCGATCTCCTCCCAACCATCGGCGAACGTCGCGCGCAGCTCGGCCTGGCTCAGCCGGCGCGGGCCCCAGCCGGGTGGCTCGGCTTCCGAGAAGCACGCGATGTGGAGGCTCGCGCCCGGTGCGGAGAGTGCCGCCATGCTGGCGGCATATCGGATTCGGTCCTCATCGGTCAGGGTATGGAAGCAGCCGGAGTCGATCAGGCTGTCGAAGGTGCGACTCACGGCCGCGGGCTCGAGGGCATTGGCGGCCAGGAAGATGACCGGCAGGCGTCGGGCGTGCGACTTCATCATGGCCCGCTCGATGGCCACGCTGGACAGGTCTATGCCCCACACCTCGTGACCCCGCTCGGCCAGGTACAGGGCGTTCTCGCCGGTCCCGCAGCCCACGTCCAGGACACTGCCCACGATCTGCCCGGCAGCCTCGAGATCCATGAACACCCGCTGCGGATGACCGATCTCCCACGGCGGCTGGCCTCGATAGGCGTCGTCCCAGGTCATGGCCCCAGTCTAGGGCCGCCTGCCCGCCGTCTGCGGAGCGCTGCCTGCGACGGCTCGTCGGACATGCCATTCTTATCGGACCCACCACCTCGAGGAGACGACATCCATGGACCTCATCGAGCGCATTGACGCCCTCATCGCCGACCGCCACCTGCTGAGCCACCCGTTCTACACACGGTGGCGCGAGGGGACGCTCCCGGTCGAGGCCATCCAGGAGTACACGCGCCAGTACTACGCCTTCGAGTCGGCGTTCCCGCGCCTCCTGTCGGCCCTCCACAGCCGGACCGATGACCCCGCCGTTCGCCAGTCCATCCTCGACAACCTGTGGGACGAGGAGCACGGCGAGGTGAACCACGCCGAGATGTGGCTCCGCTTTGCGGAGGGCATGGGCGTCGAGCGTGACGAGGTCCGCGGGGCGGAGCCCAACGAGGGTACGCGCGCCCTGATGGAGACCTACTGGGGCTTGGCCTCCGATGGCGTCCCGGCATCCGGGATCGCGGCCTTCTACGCGTACGAGTCGCAGGTACCCGCCGTCTCGGTCGAGAAGATCGAGGGTCTCAAGACCCGCTACGGGATCGACGACCCGCGGACCCTGGCCTTCTTCACGGTCCATTCCACGCTCGACCTCGAGCATTCGGGCGCGGAGCGCGAGGCAATCCGTCGGACCACGGCCGATGCCGAAGGTGCCGATGCCGCGGTGGCCGCTACCGCGAAGGCCCTCGACGCGTGGTGGGGCTTCCTTGACGCGGTGAACGTCTGACCGATCCCACCCCGGAGCTCCCGGCGTCGGAGCTCCCGCTCGCGGAGTTCGGGTTTCCACGGACCGATCTCCGCCGTCGGCTGGTGGCGGCCATTCTCGGTGGGGAGAAGACCGCGACCGCCGGGCTCCTGGTCGATCACGAGCGCGAGGGTTCGTCGCTGCCCGAGGTCGGGTCGCGTCAGGTGGTCATCGACGAGTTGGACCGCCCGGTGGCGGTGATCGAGACGACCGAGATCACCGTCCGGCGCATGGCCGACGTGGACCTCGCGTTCGCGCGGGACGAAGGCGAGGGCTTCCAGACGGTGGGGGCGTGGCGCGCCGCGCACGAGCGGTTCTTCGGCTCGTACATCGAGGAGGTTCGCGCCGACCTGGACGATCCGGAATGGTCGCTGGGCGACGACACCCTGATCGTGTGCGAACGCTTCCGGCTGGTCAGCCGCCTGGAGGCGTGAGCCGCCCGAGCCACGCCGCGATCCGATCCAGGGCGTCGTCCCGGACCGCGTTCAACCCGTGACCGATGCCCGGGTACGTGACCAGCTCCGCGTCGGGGAGCAGGCCCACCGCCGTGCGCAAGAGTGCAATCGTGGCGAACGGGTCGCGTTCGCCGCTCAGCAGTAGGACCGGGCAGGTGATGCGCGGCCAGTGGGCGGTGCGTTCCGCCGTCGTCTCGGGGTGGCCCGGTCGATGGAGCGGGTAGCACAGCAGGACCAGCCCGGCGGGTGTCTCGTCGGCGGCGAGGAGGCTGGCTACCCGGCCTCCGAACGACTGGCCACCGATCACGGTCGCCCCGTCGGGTGGCGCGGCCTGCCGGTAGGCGGGGATCGCCCGCTCCGCCGACCCGCGCGGCAGCTGGACCGGCTCGGCCGCGAACCCGCGCTTCGTGAGCCCATCGGTCCAGGGCCGCATCGCCGCGGCGGACCCCGACGCGCCGTGGGCGAGGCGGACGGTCAGCGGGCGAGCCATGGCGCCTGACGGTACCCTGTCGCGGTCATGACCGACAGGGCGATCCCTTCCCGAGGACGCGCCGCTCTGGCCGGCGCCGCCGCGGGAGCGGCGGCCATCGGTGTCAACGAGCTCCTGGCGGGCCTGTTCTCCGGCGCGCCGTCCTTCGTCGCCGAGATCGGCGCCCTGGTCATCGACCTCCAGCCGCCCGGCGCCAAGCAGTTCGTGGTGGACCTGTTCGGGACGAACGACAAGCTCGTCTTCAGCCTGCTGATCGTGGTCGTCGCGGTCATCGGTTCGGCCGTGCTCGGCGTCGTGGCTCGCACCCGGTTCGAGCTGGCCACGGTCGGTTTCGTCGTTGCCGGTGGCGGAGCGGCGGCCATCGCCATCCTGCTCGACCCGTTGGTCAGTCCGGTTCTGGCGCTCCTGAGCGCCGTCGTATCGATCGCCACCGGCATCCTCGTCCTGCGCTGGCTGCTGGGCCTTGCCACGCCGGCGGGCGATCCGGTGGCACCCGTGGCGGAGATGCCCGACTGGTCCCGTCGCCGCTTCCTCGGGACGTCTCTTGGCGTGATTGCGGGCGCGGCCATGGTCGGGGTAGTGGGTCGGTTCATCGGTCAGCCCAGTGGCGCGCCGCCGGTCGCGATCCCCATTCCAGACCCCCTCAGCCCGGCCCCGCCCCTCCCGACTGGAAGCGACTTCGGCATCTCCGGATTGAGCCCCATCGTCACGCCCAACGGGGACTTCTACCGGATCGACACCTCCCTGCTGACCCCGCAGCTGGACGTGGCGAGCTGGCGGCTCACCGTGGCGGGCATGGTCGACCGACCGCTCCAGTTCACGTACGAGCAGCTCCTGGCGATGCCCCTGTACGAGCAGTACGTGACCATCGCCTGCGTCTCGAACGAGGTGGGCGGCAACCTGGTCGGGAACGCCAAATGGACCGGCGTGCGGCTCCGCGACGTGCTGGACCAGGCCGGGGTGCAGTCCGGTGCCAGCCAGGTCGTGGGTCGCGCCTACGACGGCTGGACCTGCGGGTTCCCGACCGACTGGGTGATGACCGATGAGCGCGAGGCGTTGATCGTGGTCGCCATGAACGGGAACACGCTGCCCGCCGAGCACGGGTTCCCGGCGCGACTGATCGTGCCCGGCCTGTTCGGCTACGTGAGCGCCACGAAGTGGCTGACCCAGATCGAGCTCACCACCTGGGACGCGTTCGACGGCTACTGGGTCCCCCTCGGATGGGCCAAGGAAGGACCGATCCTGACCCAGTCGCGGATAGACCTGCCGCGGTCCGGCAGCACGGTCCCGGCGGGGGCGACGACGGTGGCCGGCGTGGCCTGGGCGCCCGATCGCGGGATCCGCCAGGTCGAGGTCCAGGTGGACGACGGGGCGTGGCAGGCGGCCGAGCTGTCGACCGAGATCGCCGACGCCACGTGGGTCCAGTGGCGGGTCCAGGCGTCGTTGTCGAACGGCAGCCACCAGGTCCGGGTGCGCGCCACCGACGGGTCCGGGGCCGTCCAGGAGGAGCGCGTCACGCCGCCGCCACCGGATGGGGCTCGCGGCTACCACACCATCGCGGTGAGCGCGGCGTAGGTCACAATCGCCCCGTGGCCACTCCGGGCGCGCCCGTCCTCATCCTGAATCCCATTTCCGGCGATGGCGCCTCGGGGCGCTCGCTGCCCCAGCTGAAGGAGCTGCTCACCCGGCGCAACGCGGAGCTGCAGGTGTCCACCCGGCGCGGCCACGTCGAAGAGCTCGCGGCCGAGGCCATCCAGCGCGGCGCCGACCGAGTCGTGGCGGTTGGCGGCGACGGGACGATGCAGGAGACCGTGAACGGGATCATCTCGGCCGGCGGCGGCGAGATGGGCGTCGTGCCCATCGGTCGCGGCAACGACCTGGCGCGGAGCCTGGGCATCCCGCTCGACCTGACCGCCGCCGTGGAGATTGCCCTGGGCACCACCGTCACTCCCATGGACGTGGGCCGGGCCGTTCGCGACGCGACCCTGCGCCACTTCGTGGCGGCCGGCGGCGTGGGCTTCGACGCCCAGGTCTCGTGGACCATGGCCAACCCCCGGCCATGGTGGAAGAACGGGCGCGCGGGCTATTTCGCGGGCACACTGGACGAGCTCCGTCGCTTCCACAACCAGCGGCTCCGGATCACGCTCGAAACCGATTCGGGGCGCGAGGTGGTGGACCACGTGTCGCTCATGGTCGCCTTCGCCAACGGGCCGTATTACGGCGGAGGCATGAAGATCTGCCCCGACGCCAGCCTGACCGATGGCCAGCTCGACGTGTGCGTGGTGGGCGACCTGAGCCGCATCCAGGCCATCCGTGAGCTGCCCGGGATCTACGAGGCCAAGCACGTCCGGAATCCCAAGGTGCGCTTCTACCGATGTCGCCGGATGCTGATCGAGGGCGACGAGCCGACCCGCGTCCATCTCGATGGCGAGCCGTGGGGGACGCTGCCCATCCGGGTCGAGGCGTTCCCGGCGGCCGTCCAGGTCGCCGTGCCGATATGACCGAGCGCACGACACTGAGCACGGGGATGTCCGTTTCCGACTCCGCGGGCCGACGGATCGGGACCGTGGATGCCGTCTTCGTGGACTACCTGCTCATCCGGACCAGCGGACGCCTACCGGTCGATCTGTACGTGCCCGTGACCGAGGTTCGCCCGGCAGAGGAGGCTGGTCTCACGCTCACCGCGGAGGACGCCGCGTCGGCCTACGCTCAATGGCATCGCCCGCTGAAGCGGGCACCGCACGACTGAGGAGCGAGACGCGCATGCCGTTCCCACCTGGATCTCCTCGACGCCCTGCGGGAGGCCGAGGAGGTCGACATCGAGACCCAGGCGGCGCCCGGAGGCGCCCGTCCATCGGACCATCATCTGGGTCATGGTCGACGACGCTGATCGGGTCCTGATTCGATCGGTTCGCGGGACGCGCGGCCGGTGGTACCGCGAGGCGGTTGCCCACCCGGATTGCACGCTTTCAGTTGGCGATATGGCGGTCCCGGTCCACGCCGAGCCGGCGGCGGATCCAGATCGGGTGGCCGCGGCCAGCGCCCAGCTGGCGGTCAAGTACGCCGGCGACCCGTCGCTGGGACACATGCTTCGCGCCGACGTCCTGGAGACGACCCTCGAACTGCTCCCGCGCTGAGGGTTGCGGTACCCTAGTCCGGTGACCGACGAGGCGCAGGCGGAGGCCTTCTACGCGCACGTTTCGACCGGCGGCAAGGTCGAGGCGGACGACTGGATGCCCGACGACTACCGCGCGGCCGTGCTGAAGTTCGTCGAGATGCACGCCAACAGCGAGCTCATGGGCGTGCTCCCCGAGCGCGACTGGATCCTCCGGGCGCCAACACTGCGCCGCAAGCTGGCCCTGACCAGCAAGATCCAGGACGAGGTGGGCCACGCCCAGCTCCTGTACCGGGTCGCCGAAGACCTGGGCAAGCCCCGGGAGCAGATGCTGGCCGACCTGCTGGCCGGTAAGACGAAGTTCCACAACGTCTTCCACTACCCGACCAGGTCGTGGGGCGACGTGGGGATCATCGCCTGGCTGGTGGACGCCGCCGCGATCGTCAGCCAGCAGGCCCTGCGCGATTCTTCGTACGCGCCGTACGCGCGGACCATGAAAAAAATCTGCTGGGAGGAGTCGGTCCACATCATGCACGGGCGGGACGTGGTCCTGACCCTGATGACCGGGACCGATGCCCAGCGGGCCATGGTCCAGGAGGCCCTGGACCGATGGTGGGGTCCCCTCATGCAGATGCACGGCCCACCCACCGATCCGTCCACGGACCGCGACCTGATCTGGCAGATCAAGTCCAAGGGCAACGAGCAGCTGCGGCAGGAGTTCCTGGGCATCTACGTGCCCGCGCATCTGGGAGCTGGGCCTGACGGTGCCCGACCCGGCGCTGGCCTACGACGAGGCCACGGGCCGCTGGCACTACACCGAGCCCGATTGGGACGAGCTGCGCTCGGTGGTGACCGGGCACGGACCGATGTCCCAGGAGCGGCTCGCCTTCCGGCGCCACCACCGCGACGAGACCCAATGGGTCCGCGACGCGGTGCTCGGAGTGGCCGCCTGAGGGGCGGACATGCCTGACCGGGTGTGGGAGGTCTTTCGCCAGGAGGCCGAAGGGGACCCGCTGGTGCACGGGGGGAGCGTGAATGCGCCCGACGAGGAGCTCGCCATGCACTACGCGCGCGAGTTCTACGGTCGTCGCCAGGAGAGCGTCAGGTTGTGGGTGGTCCCCCGCGAGTCGATCGTCGAGCTCGAGGACCCGGACCTCCTCCAGCCTCCGTTCGACCGCTCGTTCAAGCGCCCCAGCGGGTACCTGATCAAGCACAAGCTCGAGGCCGCCCGGGAACGCGCGGGAACACCGGCTGGCACGGGATCCGCCACGCCCACGACCGTTGAGCCGGAGGAGGGTGCATGACCGAAATCGACGACGTCACCCGCGCCGCGGTCGCCGAGCTGCTCCTCACCCTGGCCGATGACGAGTTCATCCTCGGCTTCTGGGACTCCGAGTGGACCGGGATCGCGCCCATGCTCGAGGAGGACGTGGCCACCTCCTCCATCGCCCAGGACGAGCTGGGGCATGCGAAGGCCTGGTACGAGATGCTTGCCGCGCTGACCGATGACGACCCGGATCGGATCGCCTTCGGCCGGCCGCCGGAGGCATACCGACACGCGGCGCTCATGAACCATCCGCGCACCGACTGGGCGTTCACCGTCGCCCGCCGCTTCCTGTACGAGACGGCGGACGCGATCCGGCTGGACGCGCTTTCGCGCTCGAGCGACCCGGAGATCGCCGGGCTGGCGGTCAAGATGCGCCGGGAGGAGACCTACCACCTTCTCCATTGGTCCGCCTGGGTCCGGCGCCTGGCCGAAGGGGGAGCGGGGCCCCGCGAGCGGCTGATCGCCGCCGTGGAGCGCCTGTGGCCCGAGGCGGAGGCCGTCTTCACGCCGCTCGGCGGGGAGGATCGGTTGGTGGAAGCGGGCATCCTGCCCGAGACCATGTCCGTTCTGCGAGACCGATGGGTGGAGCGAGCCCATGCCGAGCTGGCGGCGCTTGACCTCCCCGACCCCGACCGCTTCCCGGTCCGGGGCCGATGGACGCCTGGGGCGGACCGATGACTTCCGCTGGCTGTGGGGCGAGTTCACCAGGGTGTCTTCCTCCGAGCCGGGTGCAACGTGGTGATGCCGCGACGCACACCGGTCGACGCCGACCCCGAGGCGGCGATCTGGGCGGCCCTCGGTGAGATCCCCGATCCGGAGATCCCCGCGATCAGCGTGGTCGACCTGGGAGTCATCGGTTCGGTCGAGCTCGCCGCCGATCGGTCATCGGTTCGGGTGGCGCTCATGCCGACCTTCATCGGCTGCCCCGCCACCGAAGTCATGCGCGAAGCCATCACCACTCGACTCGAGGCGCTCGACGTTGCCGAGCGGGTGGAAGTGGCGCTGACCTACGCCGAGCCGTGGACATCGGACAGGATCACGCCGGCGGGACGCGAGCACCTGCGGCTCAGCGGATTCGCGCCGCCGCCCCACCTGCGCCAGCTCACCGAGCTGGACCTGTTGTCGCCCCGGTCCGAGCCGGCGGACCTCGCATCGTCGGTCACCTGTCCGTATTGCGGATCGCGTCAGACGACCCTCGAGAATCCCTTCGGCCCCACCCTGTGCCGGGCCATCTACCACTGCGCGGCCTGCACCCAGCCGTTCGAGGCCTTTAAGCCGATCTAGTCGGGCCAGCGAGACCGGGGGCTTGCGGTACTCTTTCGGCCCATGGCCATCGACGGAGATGAGGTCCGCTCCGCCGCGTCGGAGCTGCTCGATGCGGGTGCCCACGCACCGCTCGACGCGATGCGGCATTCGGCCGCGCACGTCATGGCGTCTGCCGTGCTTCAGGTGTTCCCCGACGCAAAGCTGGGCATCGGTCCCGCCATCCGCGACGGCTTCTACTACGACTTCGACCTCCCGCGACCATTGACCCCGGCCGACCTCGAGGCCATCGAGACTCAGATGCAGGCCCAGGTGAAGGCTGACCACCCATTCGAGCGCTTCGAGGAGGACCGCGGCACGGCCACCACCCGCCTCGAGGCGGCCGGGCAGCCGTACAAGGTGGAGATCATCCGCGACCTGTCCGAGGAGGACGGCGCCGTCATCTCCTTCTACCGGCACGGTGCCTTCGAGGACCTGTGCCGGGGGCCGCACATCGCGTCCACCGGGGAGCTCGGCCCGTTCAAGCTGCTGAGCACGGCCGGCGCGTACTGGCGCGGCGACGAGACGCGACCGATGCTGCAGCGCATCTACGGGACGGTGTGGGAGACGCAGGCCGACCTCGACCAGCACCTCTGGCGGTTGGAGGAGGCCAAGAAGCGCGACCACCGCAAGCTTGGCCGCGACCTCGACCTGTTCAGCTTCCATCCGGAGTCACCCGCCGCCCCGTTTTGGCATCCCAAGGGCATGGCCCTGTGGCGGGCGCTCGAAACGTGGTCGTGGGAGGTCCGTCGCGACGGTGGCTTCGACGAGGTCCGCACCCCGGCGGTCGTCCGCAAGGAGCTGTGGGAGACCTCGGGCCACTGGGCGCTGTACCAGGACAACATGTTCACCCTCGACGACTCGGACCACCTGAGCGGCCTCAAACCGATGAACTGCCCCGAGTCAATGCTCATCTACAAGACCCAGCTGCGCTCGTACCGCGACCTGCCCATGCGCCTGGCGGACTATTCGTGGCTGTTCCGCAAGGAGCGGACCGGCGCCCTGGCCGGCATGTTCCGGGTCCGCCAGCTCACCCAGGACGACTCCCACGTCCTGTGCCGCGACGACCAGGTCATCGACGAGGTCAACCTGGCGTTGAACCTGGTCCGCCGCCAGTACGAGCCGTTTGGCTTCAAGCCGCGATTCAAACTGGCCACCCGTCCAGCCAAGAAGCTGGGGACCGATGAGTTCTGGGACATGGCCGAGGGCAAGCTGGCCGAAGCCCTGAAGGCGGCCGACACGCCCTACGAGATGGATCCCGGTGGCGGCGCGTTCTACGCCCCGAAGATCGACGTCTTCCTCGACGACGCGCTGGGTCGCGAGTGGCAGATGGCCACCGTCCAGGCCGACTACCAGCTCCCGCAGCGGTTCGACCTCGAGTACCGGACCGCGGAGGGCGGATTCGAGCGGCCGGTGGTCATCCACTACGCCATCTACGGATCGTTCGAGCGCTGGATCGGGGTCATCACGGAGCACTTCGCCGGCGCGTTCCCCGCCTGGCTGGCGCCGGTCCAGGCGGTCGTCATTCCCATCGCGGACCGGCACGCGGAGTACGCCAACGAGGTCCGCGCGGCGTTGCGTGCGGCCGGCCTTCGAGTCGAGGTGGACGACCGGTCCGAGCGGATGCAGGCCAAGGTCCGAGATGCCCAGCAGCAGCAGGTCCCCGTGATGCTCGTCGTGGGGGATCGGGACGCCGAAGCGCGCGCCGTGAGCCCGCGGTTGCGGACCGGGGAGCAGTCCCAGGGCGTTCCGCTGAACGAGTTCGTCGAGGACCTCGCCGGCCGCGTGGCCCGCCGCGAGCTCTGGCCGCAGCCAGCCTGACGATCGCAGCGTGACGGCCGGATCGGCCAGTCCCGCGATGGGAGAACGGATCGCGCGCGCTATTCCCGGGCTGGGGATGATCCGGCGGTATCAGCCCACGTGGCTCCGGTTCGACGTGCAGGCCGGCATCGTCCTGACGGCGCTCCTCATCCCGCAGGGCCTCGCCTACGGCGGGCTGGCCGGATTGCCGCCGGTGACCGGGATCTACGCGACCATGATCCCGCTCCTCTTCTACGCCATGCTCGGCCCGTCGCGGATCCTGGTCATGGGGCCGGACTCGGCCGTCGCCCCGCTGGTGGCGGCGACGATCATCCCGATCGCGGGGGATGACGTCGCGGCCCGGGTGGGCCTGGCCGGCGCGCTCGCGGTCTCGGTCGGGATCCTCTGCTTGGCCGGTGGGCTGGCCCGCCTGGGGTTCGTAACCGATCTCCTCTCGAAGCCCGTTCGCATCGGATACCTGACCGGCATCGCGGTGGTCGTCGTCGTTGACCAGATCCCGACCTTGCTCGGGTTCTCGGTCGGCGCGGAAGGCTTCGTGCGGGGCATCGTCGAGATGGTGCAAACGCTCGCCGAAATTGACCTCCCGACGGCCGTTATCGGTCTGACCACGGTGGCCGGCCTGTTCGCGCTCCGCGCGCTCTGGCCGCGAGCCCCGGGCGCGCTCCTCGCGGTCGTAGCCGGAATCCTGCTGGTCACGGTCGCCGGGCTGGAGGGCGAGGTCGCGACGGTCGGTGCCATCCCGCAGGGCCTGCCATCGTTCGCCCTCCCGCGGATGGGGTTGGAGGAGCTGGGGGGCTTTGGCTTCTCCGCGGTGGCCATCGCCCTGGTGGCCTTCGCCGACACCGGGGTGCTGTCGCGCAGCTATGCCGGGCGGCTGGGCGAGCGGGTGAACCAGGACCACGAGCTCTTCGCGCTCGGGGCCACGAACACGGCCGCCGGGGTGTTCGGCGGATTCCCGGTCTCGAGCAGTGCTTCGCGGACGGCGGCGTCCGAGCTGGCCGGAGCGCGGACCCAGCTGACAGGGATCGTCGCCGCGGTGACCATCGGTGTGGTTCTCCTGTTCGCGACCGGCGTCTTCGCCAACCTGCCGACCGCGAGCCTGGCGGCGATCGTCGTCGTGGCGGTCAGTGGCCTGATCGACGTCGCCGGGTTCCGGCGACTGGCGCAGGTCAACCGACCCGATCTGGGCCTGGCGGTCGCCGCGCTGCTGGGCGTGACCCTGATCGGGGTCATCCAGGGCATCGCCATTGCGGTAGCCCTCTCGGCCGGGACGCTGCTGTGGCGGGCGTGGCACCCGTACTCCGCCATCCTGGCCCGCGTTCCGGGTCGGAAGGGATACCACGACCGGGAGCGCCATCCAGAAGGCGCCCAGGTGCCGAGCCTCGTCCTGTTTCGCTTCGACGCGCCGTTGTTCTTCGCCAATGCCGACGTCTTCCGAGATGGTGTCCTCGACGCCATCGCCGAGGCCGAACCGCCGATCCGCCGGGTGGTGGTGGCCGCGGAGCCGATCACCGACGTCGATTCCACCGCGGCCGATATGCTCCTCGAGCTGCTCGACCGCCTGGACGAGATGGGGGTCGGCCTGGTCTTCGCCGAGCTCAAGGGGCCCGTGAAGGACAAGGTCGCCCGCTACGGGATCGTGGACCGCCTGGCGCAACCCGCGTTCCCCTTCACGGTCGGCGCCGCCGTCCACGACCACCTCGCCGCCTTCGGGGTGCCCTGGGTTGACTGGGAGGACGCGGACGACGAGCCCGGACCCGCTCGTTGACCCTGTTTTTGGCCCCGGTGTACACTCCGCGGGCATTCGCGCAGATGTGGGCCACGCGTCCGTCATCGGACACGTGGCTCATGTGTTGAGGAGAGCAGACCGATAACCAGGGATCTCCGGATCAACGAGTTGATTCGCATCAAAGAGGTGCGGGTCATCGATGACGAGAGCCAGCAGCTCGGCGTCATGCTGACGGCAGACGCGCTCGCGCTGGCCCAGGAGAAGGGCCTCGACCTCGTCGAGGTCGCTCCCACCGCGGTTCCCCCGGTCTGCAAGATCCTCGACTACGGGCAGTACAAGTACGAGATCCAGAAGCGCGAACGCGAAACGAAGAAGAAGCAGAAGTCGCAGACCTTCAAGGAGATTCGGTTCCGGGTCAAGATCGATACCCACGACCTGGCAACGAAGACCCGCCGCGCATCGGAGTTCCTGGACGACGGTGATCGGGTGAAGGTGGCGGTCCAGTTCCGGGGACGGGAGATCAACCACCCCCAGCTGGGCCGGGCCCTCCTCGACCGCGCCGCCGAGATGATCGGTGAGCACGGAGTCATCGAGCGGGCACCCCTGATGGAGGGACGGAGCCTGTTCATCGTGATGGCTCCGCCCACCGCGAAGGCGGCCGGCAAGGACGGGGAAGGCGAGACCGAGACCATCGGCGACGTCATGGAGGCCCAGGGCCAGATCCCGGAGTTGGCCGCGACGGACGAGACTCCACCGGCGCCGCCGGCATAGCGAACCCAGTACCGAACACAGACAAGGACGAGCCTCAGACCGTGCCGAAGATGAAGACCCACAAGGGCACCGCCAAGCGATACCGGAAGTCCGGATCGGGCAAGTGGCTGCGGCCAAAGGCCTGGCGGGGTCACCACCTGGAGATCAAGTCCAGCAGTCGCAAGCGCCGCTACGCAGGGATGACGGGGGTCAGCTCGACCCACGCCGCCCAGCTGAAGCGGCTCATGCCGTACGAGTAGAGACCGATGGCACGCGTCAAGCGCGGCGTACCCGCGCATCGTCGACACAAGCGACTCCTCAAGCAGGCCGAGGGCCGGCGCGGCACGCGTTCGACGCTCATCCGTCCCGCCCGTGAGGCGCTCTTCCACGCCCTCCGGTATGCCTACCGCGACCGCCGCGACCGCAAGCGCGACATGCGCCGGCTGTGGATCCAGCGCATCAACGCCGGCTCCCGCCAGCACGGGATGCCGTACGGGCGTTTCGTCGCCGGCCTGAAGGCCGCAGGGATCGAGGTCAACCGCAAGCAGCTGGCCGACATGGCCATTCGCGAGCCCAAGGCCTTCGGTCAGCTGGTCGAGATGGCCCGCTCCTCGTTTACCACCTGACCAGCGCCGCGTGCCGCTGGTCTCCACGGCCCTGCTCCGGATGACGGAGCGGGGTCGTTTGTTTCACTCACAATGACTCCACGACTGATGAGACGGCGACAAACCGATGAGCGACCAGTCTGAATCCCCTGGCGGCCCTCCAGGCCGCCGTTGACGCCATCCGCACCGATGCCCAGGCCCAGCTGGGCGCCGCGCCCGATGCCGCGGCGGTGGAGAGCCTCCGCCTGGCGGTGCTCGGACGGTCCGGATCCCTAACGGCGCTCCTGCGTGGTCTCAGCAGCCTCCCGCCCGAGGAGCGCCCCGCAGCGGGTGCGGCCGCCAACGCGGCACGGGTCGCGCTCGAGTCGTCCATCGCCGAGCGGTTGGAGGCGCTCGGGGGGGCGGAGCTGGACGACCGGCTGGCGGCGGAGCGGCTGGACATGACCGGGCCGGGGCGTCCGTGGCCGGTGGGCCATCTCCACCCCGTGATGACGGTCGAGCGAGAGCTGCGCGAGATCTTCCATGGGTTTGGCTTCGAGGTGTACGAGGGCCCGGAGATCGAGACCGACCTCATGAACTTCGAGCTGCTCAACATCCCGCCCGATCACCCGTCGCGCGACCTGTGGGACACCTTGTACGTCGCCGAGCCGGGATCGGTGGGCGCTGGCGCCCCGCGGCCCGCGGATGACGGCACCATCCTGCGAACCCACACCTCGCCGGCCCAGCTCCGGGCCATGCGCGAGCTGCCGCCGCCAATCCGGGTCCTCACGCCGGGGCGCTGCTTCCGCTACGAGGCGGTGGACGCCTCGCACGGGTTCGAGTTCTTCCAGGTCGAGGGGCTGGTGGTCGACCGGGAGACGAGCATGGCCGACCTCAAGGGGATGCTCGAGGAGTTCGCCCGGGCCATGTTTGGCGACGGGACGAAGACCCGGTTCCGCCCCGGCTACTACCCGTTCACCGAGCCCAGCGCCGCGTTCGACATCGGCTGCCTGGTGTGCGGCGGCCCGGGCTGCCCGGCGTGCAGCCGAACGGGCTGGATGACGATCCTGGGCGCCGGCATGGTCCACCCGGTCGTGCTCCGCAACGGCGGCTTCGACCCTGACGAGTTCCAGGGCTACGCATTCGGGATGGGACTGGACCGATTGACCCTGCTCCGCCACGGGATCCCGGACCTCCGCCTCCTGATGAGCGCCGACCTGCGCTTTCTCGAGCAGTTCTCGGGAGGCCGCTGATCGTGCGCGTCCCGTTGGAGTGGCTGCGCGAGTACGTCGACGTGGCCATGCCCCCGGAGGAACTGGCCGTGCGCCTGACGATGCTCGGGTTCGAGGTCAAGGGCATCGAAAGCGGGGGAGCGGCCTGGGACGACGTCGTGGTGGGGCGCCTCCTGTCGGTGGAGCGGCACCCGAACGCGGAGACGCTGTGGGTGACCAGCGTCGAGGTGGGGGAAGCGGAGCCACTGGGCATCGTGTGCGGGGCGCAAAACCTGGCCGTCGGCCAGCTCGTGCCCGTCGCCCGGGTGGGGGCCGTCCTGCCCGGAGAGCGCCGGATCGAGAAGGCGAAGATCCGCGGCGTCGTCTCGGACGGGATGCTGTGCAGCCCCACCGAGCTGGGGCTGGGCGAGGACGCGGACGGGATCCTCATCCTGGGGACCGGCAACGAGCAGGTCGTGGGTTCGATCCTCGTCGCCCCGGTCGGGGAGACGGTGCTCGACGTGGACGTGAAGCCCAACCGGGGCGACGCGTTGTCCATGATCGGCCTGGCACGAGAGATCGCCGCGGCGACCGGCACCATGGTCCGCTGGCCGGACGCCACGGTCGCCGAATCCGGCGCGGCCTCCGCGGAGGCTGTATCGGTCGAGATCAGCGACACCGAGCTGTGCCCGCGGTTCACCGCGCGCTACCTCGACGGCATCGGTCAGGCGCAGACGCCGGCCTGGATGGCCGACCGCCTGATCGCGGCCGGGATGCGGCCCATTTCGCCGGTGGTGGACGTCACGAACTACGTGATGCACGAGCTGGGTCAGCCGATGCACGCGTACGACGCGGATCGTGTCCCCGGTGGCCGGATCGTCGTCCGCCGGGCGCGAGACGGGGAGACGCTGGTCACCATCGACCACCTGGAGCGGCGGCTGGACGAGCGGATGCTCGTGATCGCGGACGGTGAGCGACCGATCGGCTTCGCGGGGATCATGGGCGGGGCCGACACCGAGGTCTCCGACTCGACGACCCGGGTCATCCTCGAGTCGGCCATCTTCCACGGACCGACCGTGCGCAACACGGCACGCCGCCTGGGCCTGCGCTCCGAGGCGTCGATGCGCCACGAGAAGGGGATCTCGCCCGACCTGCCGCGCGTCGCCGCGGATCGTGCCGCGGCGCTCATCGCCAAAATCACCGGAGCCCGGGTCGCGACCGGGATCGTGGACAACGATCCGGGACCGCATTCGCCCCGCGTCGTGGAGGTGGACACCGCCCGGACGGCGCGCCTGCTCGGCATCCCGGTCAACCCCTCCGCCATGGAGACCTGGCTGGCGCCCCTCGGCTTCGCGGTGAGCGCCGCCGACGACAGCCACGCCGCGGTCACCGTGCCGCTCCATCGGCTCGACGTGGTGAGCGACGCGGACGTCGCGGAGGAGGTCGCGCGCGCCCACGGCTACGACCGGATCGCGGGAACCCTGCCGGCCGCCTCGCTGCCCGCCCAGCCGTCCCGATCCGGGCGAGCCGCGCCACCGGCTGCGGCGGGTGCTCGCGGGCTTGGGCCTGGACGAGGTCATCACCCACGCCTTGATTGGCCCCAGCGACCTGTCGCGCTCCGGATTCGAGCCCGACGCCGGACACCTGGTGCGGGTCGCGAACCCGCTGTCCGAGGATCACGCGATCCTGCGACCGGTTCCGTATCCATCGGTCCTGGCGGCCCTCGCCGAGAACGTCCGCCAGCGGCGGAGCGATGTCGCGCTGTTCGAGGTGGGCAAGATCTACCGATACCGCCCCGAGGCCGATGCGCCGACCGGGGAGCTGCCGCAGAGCGGGGCCGCGTACACCGAGGCATGGATGGTGGGAATCGGGCTGCTGGGCTCGGCCACGGCTCGCTATCCGGGCTCCGTGGAGCGCGCGTGGGACGTAGCCGACCTGCGCGGCCTGCTGGAGGCGCTGCACGACGCGCTCGGCTACCCGCCACCGACATTCCGCGCCGAGGAACCGAATGAGCGGCACCGCCACCTGCATCCGGGCCGCGCGGCACGCATCGTGGACGCGGACGGCCATTCGTACGGGTCGCTGGGGGAGGTCCACCCGACGGTGGCCGCAGCCTGGGACCTGCCCGGGCGGCCGCTCGTGGCGGCCCTGCACCTCGAGCCGCACGGCCTGTTCGACCTGCCCAACGCCGTCGTCCGGGCCAGCGTGCCGTCAGCCGCGCAACCGGTCGATCGTGATCTCGCCGTGGTCGTGGACGAGGCCACGCCTTTGGGCGAGGTGCTCCGCGTGGCGCGGCAGAACGCAGGGCCGACGCTGATCGAGCTGCGCCCGTTCGACGCGTACCGTGGCCCGCAGATCGGGGATGGCCGCGTCTCGTACGGCCTGGCCTTCCGTTTCCAACCGGCCTCCTCGGCGGACGAACAGGGGCTCGATCGGGCCATGGACAAGGTGCGCGGCGCGCTCAAGCATCACCTCGGCGCGGAGATCAGATGACCGTGCGCAGTCCTGCTGGACAGCGCTGGTACCCTTCGCGGCGACTATTGGAGGCCTGACCGCGTGCTCGAATTCATCGGGTCGTTCACGATCCTGGACCTGGTGATCCTGGTGTCACTGGCCGGCGGCGTGCTGGTCGGTTTCCAGCAGGGCGCCCTGCGCTACATCCTGAACGCGATCGTGGTGCTGGTTGCCTTCATCGTGGCCAGCCAGCTGAAAGGCCCCATCGCGGATTCGGTGAGCGGGGTGTGGCACGCGTCCAGCCCGGAGCAGCAGGAGCTGTGGATCTTCATCCTCCTGTTTGCGGCAGGGGTCATCGGCGGCTTCTTCCTGGTGCGGGCCTTCTACCGCCAGACCCGCCTGCCGCTCGTCCGCCAGGTGGACGAGGTCCTGGGCGCCGTGCTCGGCGTTCTATGGGTCGCCCTGCTGTACAGCTTCAGCCTGATCGTGCTCGACTCGTTCTTCCAGGCCGCGACGGACGCATCGGCCGCGAGCGCCACGTTCCTGGGGCCGCTCTACGACGCGATGAACCAGTCGGTCATCATCGGCTGGTTCCGGGACTACCTGATCCCGGTCATCGGGTTCGTGGTCCGTCCGTTCGTCCCCGCCCGACATCGCCCAGTTCCTCGTCTTCTGACCCGACTGACCCGCGGCTGGTTCGACCGGTCGGCCCTCGAGGTGGCCCCCGCACTGCTGGGCGCCCATCTCACCCGCGACAGCGCTGAAGGCCCGGTCACCGTTCGGATCGTGGAGACCGAGGCGTACCTCGGTCCCGAGGACCTGGCCGCGCACTCCGCGCGCGGCCGAACCGGGCGCAACGAACCGATGTGGGGGCCGCCGGGGCATCTGTACGTGTACCGCGTGTACGGCCTCCACGACTGCGTGAACGTGGTGTGCGGCCCCGGTCCAAAGCCCGAGGCCGTCCTCCTCCGTGCTGGCGAGGTGATGGACGGTGTCGCGCTGGCCCGGCGACGCCGCGGGGAGCGGGCGCCGGATCGTCGCCTCGCCTCGGGACCGGGCAACCTGGGCCAGGCGCTGGGCATCGGCCGTGACTTGAGTGGTGCCGACCTCCTGGCGGGCCCCGTTCGGCTGCGACTCGCCGCTCAAATGGTGGCCGTGGCGGCGAAACCGCGGATCGGAGTGGGATACGCGGGAGAATGGGCGGCGCTCCCGTATCGGTTCCTGATTCCGAATGACCCGTTCGTCTCGCGCTCCTGATCCCGACGAGGCCAGCCTCCGCGCCCTCGAGTTCGCCGCCATCACCGAGCGGCTGGCTGCCCATACCGCGTTTGGCCCCTCGCACGAGCTCGCCGAGAAGCTCCTTCCGGTGGGGGACCCGGTGCACGTCGGCCTCCTCCAGGACCAGACCGATGAGGCGGCGCGCCTGCTCGAGCTCCATCCCGAGGCCACCATCGGTGGAGCGCGCGACATCCGATCAGCCCTGTCCCGGGCGCGCCGCGGTGGGCGGCTGAAGCCGTCGGACCTCCTGGACGTCTCCGGAACCCTGTACGCGACCGATCAGTTCCGGCGCCGCCTGGCCCGCTGGCCCGGACCGCAGCTTGGCGGCGTGCGCGAGGAGCTGGAGCCGGCGCCGGCCTTGCGGGAGCGGATCGAGCGCAGCATCGACCCGAGCGGGGAGATCCTGGATGCCGCCTCGCCGGCCCTGCGCACCGCGCGCCGCAAGATGCGCGTCTCGCAGGAGCGCCTGCGCGAGCGCCTGAACGCAATGCTCCGCTCCACGGAGCTGGCCGGGGCGATCGGAGACGCGATCGTCACCCAGCGGGCGGGGCGCTACGTGATCCCGGTCCGGGCGGAGGCCAAGGGACGCGTGCCGGGGATCGTCCACGACCAGAGCGCCTCGGCAGCCACCCTGTTCATCGAGCCCCTGGCCGTGGTGGAGCTCAACAACGCGTGGACCGAGGCGGCGCTCGAGGCGGCCGAAGAGGAGGAGAAGGTCCTCGAGGCCCTGTCGCGGGAAGTGGAGACGCAGGCTGCGGCCCTGGGCGCCTCGCTGGCGGCCCTGGCCCGGGCCGACCTGTGGATGGCGCGGGCCCGGCTGGGGGCTGACCTGGACGGCGTCCGGCCTGCGGTCGTGGAGGATGCGGTGGAGCTGCTCTCGGCCCGACACCCGCTTCTGGGTCCCGAGGCGGTGGCCATTGATCTGCGGCTGGGCGAACGGTTCGGCTACCAGGCCCTGGTCATCACCGGCCCCAACACCGGCGGCAAGACGGTCGCCCTCAAGACGCTGGGCCTGCTGGCCCTCATGCACCAGGCGGGGCTCCGGGTGCCGGCCGCGGACGGCGCCCGGATGCCCGTCTTCCGGCTCGTGCTGGCCGACATCGGTGACGAGCAGAGCATCGCCCAGTCGCTGTCGACCTTCTCGAGCCATCTGCGCAACGTGGTCCGGTTCCTGGATGCGGCGGGACCGCGAACGCTGGTGCTCCTGGACGAGATCGGTGCCGGGACCGATCCGACCGAGGGCTCCGCGCTGGCCATGGCGGTTCTCACGGTGCTGCTCGAGCGCGGCGCCTTCGTGGCGGCCACGACCCACTACGCCGAGCTCAAGGCCTTCGCAGAAACGCAGCCGGGGCTGACCAACGCGGCGGTCGAGTTCGACGTGGCCACCCTCCGCCCGACGTATCACCTGTCGATCGGGCTGCCGGGCGCCTCCCAGGCGTTCGCGATTGCCGAGCGGCTGGGCCTCGCCCCCGAGGTGCTGGCCCAGGCCCGTGAGCACGTGTCGGGGACCCATGCGTCGCTCGAGGAGACGCTGGCCGCCATCCGACGAGCGGAATCCGAACGGGTCGAGGCGCTCGCCGTAGCCAGCGAGGAACGGCAGGCGGCGCTCACCGAGCGAGAGCGGGCGAAGGCGGGGAGCGACCAGGCGCGCCGCGAGGCCGCCCGGATCCTGTCCGATGCGCGCCACGCGGCGGATGCACTGTTGGCGGAAGCCGAGCGCGAGGTGGCCGAGGTCCGTCGCGAGGTGCAGCACGAGACGCGCCTCCGCTCCAGCGCCGGGCTGGGCGCCGTTGAGCGTCGCGCTGCCGAACGGCGCGCTCGCGTGGCCGCCGTTCCCGCGCCACCGGATGTCGTGGACGTGCCCACGGAACCGGGGCCACAGCCGCGGGTCGGGCTGTGGGGGCGCAGCCGGACCCTGGGGCACGCGGGCCGGATCGCGGCCATCAGCGGCCGAACGGGGCGGATCACTTTGGAGTCTGACGGCGCGCGGCTGGTGGTCCCCGGCGACGACGTCGAGATCGTGGACGAACCCGGTTCAGCTCCTCCCCAGAAGGACGAGATGGCCGACGCGCTGCGCCGCAAGGCAGCGGCCGAGCTCAGTCCCACGCTCGACCTGCGGGGCGAGCGTGTGGAAGCCGCCCTCGAGCAGCTCTCCGACTACCTCGACCAGGCTCTGCTCGCGGGCGCCGACCAGGTCGTCATCATCCATGGCGCGGGAACGGGCGCCCTGCGGCGGACCATTCGCGAGTACCTGACCACCCATCCGCGGGTGCGCGACCAGCGACCAGGACGGCGGGAGGAAGGCGGCGACGGGGCGACGGTCGCCCTGCTCTAGGAGTTCGCCTTAGGGGGCGCCCGACGGGCTGGGCGTTGGCTCCGGCGTGGGGGTCGGTGTCGCTGCGGGCGTCGGCGTGGCCTCCGGGGTCGGTGTCGGGATGGGTGTCGGCGTTGAGGTCGGCACGGCGCCCGGGGTGCAGGTCTCGGTGGGGGCCAGCGGTGCGTCGAGCCCGGCCAGCGGTGAGCGCGGAATGCTCGTTTCGTGGCCGCGGTTATGGTCGATCCACGTCTTGTTCGAGGCTTCCCAGGCGGGATGTGACGCATCCCAGCCCAGCAGGTCGAGGAACACGCGCAGGCCGGGCACGAGCGGCGGCGGGGTGGGCTCTGGCTCGCCCGTCGGAACCGGCGCCACCGACGGTCCCGGCGTGGGCGGCACGAAGTCGCCGCATCCTTCGTGCCAGATCTTGCCGGTCGTGGCCTCGATCGCGAGCTCGCGATGCGCGTCATCGGTCGCGAGGTTTGGACCGCTCACCGAGAACACTTCGCTCATCGTGGACTTCGTGAATTCGCCAGGGGCCTGGCCGGTCATCGTGTCGATCGTTCGCTCGGTGACGCCATCCGGACGGACGAAGTCGCGCACGGGAAGCGCGTTCAGGGCGGTGACCTCCGCCATGTAGTCGTGCCAGATGAACGTTGGCCCGTCGGCCGCGAAGACCGAATCGATGGCCGAGAAGTCGCTGTTGCCGACCCAGACCCCGGTGATGATCGCGCCCTCGTCGATCTCCGGATCGGCGTCGGCCGCGATGAATCCAAAGGCCTGGAGGTCCTTGAAGTCGGTCGTGGTCCCGGTCTTCAGGGTGGCCGGCCGTCGGCCGGACGAGGTCTGCAGCTGGAATCGCGGGCCCCACAGCGGGTTCTGGGCCGGATCGGTGTTGTCGGCCAGGATGTCGGTGACGAGGTACGCCGACTGGGGCGAAATGGCCTGGCTGGCATCGGGGCCGTCCACCGCGTGGTCGTACAGGACGTTCCCGTCGCGGTCGAGGATGCGCTCGATCTGGTACGGCTCGTTGTACAGGCCACCGTTGGCCAGCGTCCCGTACGCCGCGGCGAGGTCGATCATCCGCACCCCTACCGTGCCCAGCGTGAGGGAGGCCACGTTCGGATCCTGGCTGGGATCCCAGTGCAGCCCCAGCCGCTCCGCCTGGGCGACGACGTTCTCGGTGCCGATCAGCTGCTGCGCCTTGGTGACCGGGATGTTGAGCGAGTACTTCAGCGCGTCGCGTACGCGGACCGGGCCGCGTTCGCGGTTGTCGGCGTCGTGGACCTGGTAGCCGGGCACGATCTCGGTCGAGACGTCCATGAACATCGTGGCCGGGGTGATCGTCCCGGTCTCGAACCCGGTGGCATAGGTGATGGGCTTGAAGGCCGATCCGGACTGGCGATACGCCTGGCCCACGACGTCGAACTGGGGCTGGTGGATGGGCGTGGCCTCCCCGAAGTAGTTCGCGCTGCCCACGTAGGCGACCACCGCGCCGGTCCGGTAGTTCAGGGTCACGATCGCGTCATTGCCGATGTTGCGGCCCTGGAGCTGGGTGATCCATCCCAACGCCGCGCTTCCGTACTTCGCGGCCAGCTCCGCATCGGTCAGGCGATCGAGGTCGTATACGACCTGCGCCCACTTCTCGGCCGAGACCTGGTAGCCGTTGTAGTTGAGGGTGGTCTCGATGGTCAGTCCGCCGCGGTCGATGATGTCCTCCGAGCCGAGCAGGTCGGCAACTTCCCGTCGGGTGGCGTACACGAAGTGCGGCGCCTTGAACTCGGTGACCTCGGGGACGAGCACGGTTGCCGTGGCATCCAGGATGTCGTTGCGGTCAGCCTCGGACAGGTAGTCGAGCAGGACCATGTCGCTCAGGACGTCGTCGCGCACCTCGACCGGTGCTGCGTCGTTGGGCACCTCGAGCACGCCCGGGATGGGCTGCCCCGCCTCGTCGGTGGCGGGGATGCCCCACTGGGTGGGATCGAGCTCCGATGGCGCGCGCAGGAGCCCGGCCAGCATGGCTGCCTCGTCGGGCGTGACCTCGTTCGGGTCGGGCGCGGGCGGCTCACCGGGCGTTGCGCTGGGGCCGGGAGTGGGGGCGGGCGTTGGGGAGGCGCTCGGTCCGGGGCTCGAGCCGGGCCCGTTCGGGCCGCCCTGGATGGCCGTGAAGTCCTTGCCGTAGTAGCGATCAACCGCGGCCCAGATCCCATAGCCGTTGTTGCCGTAGTACATCTCGTTCAGGAAGAACTCCATGATCTGTTCCTTGCCCTCGACGCCCGGATACTCGGCGTCGAGCTGAAGGGCGAGCATGGCCTCCTTGATCTTTCGCTCGACCTGGCGGGACGGATCGGCCATGAGGTCCGGAGGAAGGAGCACCGAACGCACGAGCTGCTGGCAGATGGTCGAGGCGCCGGATACGACCTCACCGGCCGAGAAGTTCTGGAGCATGGCCCGCACGATCGCCCGCGGGTCCACGCACGGGTTCTCCCAGAAGGTGTGGTCCTCGGCGGCGACCGTGGCGTCCACGATCACCTCGGGGATCTCGTCGTAGGACACGACGTGGCGGTTGGTCGCGGCGAACGTCGCCAGCTCGACCCCGTCCGCCGACATCACCACCGACCCCTCGTCCGGCGCGTAGTCCTCCAGGACCGTGACGTCCGGCAGCGAGCTGGCGTAGGCGCTGTACAGGAGGATGGCGCCCAGCACCATGCCGATCCCGAGCACCACGAAGGTGGCGAGGATCACGGCGGGAAGTGGCTGGATGCGCGCCCGGGGCGCGGCGCCGGTCCCGGCAGGGGGCCCGAAGCCTGCCGGCGGCGGAGGTGACGAGGTCACGGCGGCGAACTCTACCATCGGTCGCCGATCCATGCCCATGTCGCCCCCGGCGGCGCGCGCGGCGGGTACCATCGCGGGCGTGACGGCGGACCCGATCTCCGATCTCCTCACCCGGCGGGTGGCGCAGGTCGTCGAGCGCGAGGCGCTGGAGGCGATGCTCCGCGGAAATCGGCCCCTCCGCGTAAAGCTGGGCTTCGATCCGACGACGGCGGATCTGCACATCGGTCATGGGGTGGTCCTCGAGCGGCTGCGGGCCTTCCAGGACCTGGGGCACATCGCGGTGCTGGTGGTGGGGGATACGACCGCCCAGATCGGTGACCCCTCGGAGCGCAACGCGACCCGACCGATGCTCACCGCCGAGCAGGTGAAAGACAACGCGCAGACGTACCTCACCCAGTTCCACCAGGTCGTGCGGGAAGAGGGAACCGAGGTCCGTTGGCAGTCGGAGTGGTTCGACACGTTCGGGATGCGCGAGTTCTTCGGGCTCCTGAGCAAGTTCACCGTGGCCCGCATGATCGAGCGCGACACGTTTGCCAAGCGCCTGGCCGAGGGGGCGCCCATCTCGATGCATGAAACGCTGTACCCCTTGCTCCAGGCCTACGACTCGGTGGCGGTCGAGGCGGACGTCGAGCTGGGTGGCACGGACCAGACCTTCAACCTGCTCGCCGGGCGGGACATCCAGCGCGACTTCGGCCAGGCCCCGCAGCAGATCATGACCAGCGAGCTCCTGGTGGGGACCGATGGCGTCGCAAAGATGAGCAAGTCGCTGGGCAACGCGATTGGACTGACCGATGCGCCCTACGACCAGTACGCGCGGACGATGAGCATCCCCGATGCGCTGCTCCCCAACTGGGCCAGCCTCGTCACCCGATGGCCCGATGACGAGATCACCGCCTTCGTGACCGATGTCGAGGCCGACCACCTCCATCCGAAGTTCGCCAAGCAGCGCCTGGCGCGCGAGATCACCGCTCGCTGGCACTCCGAGGAGGCCGCCGATGCCGCAGAGGAGCGGTGGGAGCGCGAGGTGGGCGCGGGCGAAGGCGTCACCGAGGCCGAGGAGCTCAGCCTGTCGGTCCCCCTGGCGGGGATGGGCCTCCTCGATCTGCTCGTGGCGGCCGGCATGGCGCCGTCACGGAGCGCGGCCCGACGCCTCGTCACCCAGGGCGGCGTGCGGGTCGACGGGGAGCTGCAGGGCGACGAGGCCCGCCACTTCTCGGCGGGGGAGACGCACGAGGTCCGGGTCGGAAAGCGTCAGGCCGCGCTGATCCGCCTGACCTGACCCTAGTGCCGCTCGGTGGCGGCGACCTTGGCCTGGTGCTCGGCGATGACCTTCTCCGCGATCGTGTGCGGAACCTCGGCGTAATGGTCGAGGCGCTGGGAGAAGCGGCCCCGGCCCTGGGTGATGCTCCGGAGCTCGGTCGCGTAGTGGAACATCTCGGCCTGGGGGACCTGTGCGCGGAGGTACTGCGTCCCGTCCTGTGAGTCCATGCCCAGGACGTGGCCCCGCTTGGCGGTGATCTGGCCCATCACGTCGCCCATGTACTCGTCGGGGACGGTGACCTCCACCTCGAGGATCGGCTCCAGCAGGGCGGGATCGGCCTCCGTGAACGCTCTCTTGAGGGCCTGCGAGGCGGCGATCTTGAATGCCATCTCGGATGAGTCCACGGTGTGGTATGAGCCGTCCACCAGGGTCGCCTTGAGGTCGACCACCGGGTAGCCAGCCAGGACGCCTTCAGCCATGGACTCGCGGAGCCCCTTCTCGACGGCAGGGATGTACTGCTTGGGGACGACCCCGCCAACGATCCGATCCCCGAACACGAAGCCATCCCCGTGCTCGCTGGGCTCGAACTCGATGACGACGTGGCCGAACTGGCCATGGCCACCGGTTTGGCGCTTGAACCGGTTGTCGATCTTGGTCGGGCGCCGGATCGTCTCGCGGTATGGAACCCGTGGCGTCTCGATCTTCACCGCGGCGCCGAACTTGCGCTTCAGGCGGTCCACGATGACGTCCACGTGGGCGTCGCCCATGGCGAACAGGATCGTCTGGCCGGTCGCGTCCTCGCGGCTGACCCGCATGCAGGGCTCTTCCTCGAGCATCCGGTTGAGCGCCTGGCCCAGCTTGTCGAGGTCGGCTTTCGACTCGGGCTCGACGGCGACCTGGAGGGTTGGCTGCGGGAAGTTCAGCGGAGTGAGCTGGACCGCCGAGGCGCGGTCCGCCACGAGCGTGTCGCCGCTGTGCGTGGACGCCAGCTTGGCCACGGCGACGATGTCACCCGGGCCGGCCTGCGGCATGTTCACCTGCTCCTTGCCCTGGAGGCCGAGGATGTTGCCGATCCGCTCGTCTTCGCGACGATTCGCGTTGTGGAGGTGGCCCTGCGCCTTGAGGGTGCCGGATACGACCCGGAAGTAGGTCAGCCGCCCGACGAACGGGTCGGCGGTGACCTTGAACACCTGGGCCACGAACGGGCCATTCGGATCGGGCTCGATGACCTTGTCATCGGTCGTCTTTCGCGAACCGACCTCCGCCGGCGATGGGATGTGACGGGCGATCATCCGGGTCAGCTCCCGGACACCGATGTTCTTGAGGGCCGAGCCTACGAAGACCGGGACCACCGAGCCACCACGGGTGCCGGCGTGGAGCGCGGTCTCGATCTCCTCGTCGCTGACCTCTTCCCCCTCGAGGTACTTCATCATCAGCTCGTCCGACGCCTCGGCCGCGGCCTCGATCAGTGACTGGCGACGACCCTCCTCGGCCGCGCGCATCTCGTCGGGGATGGGCACCTCCTTGGGCTGCCCGTTCTCGTACACGGTGGCGTGCTGCTCGACCACGTCGATGTAGCCGCGGAACGTCTCCGCGCTCCCGATGGGCAGGTAGACCGGGGCGATCTTTGGACCAAAGGCCGCCTTCAGCTGGTCAAGGGTCGCGTCGTAGTTCGCGTTCTCACGGTCCATCTGGTTCACGAACACCATGCGCGGCAGCTTTCGCTCGTCGGCAAGGCGCCAGACCGCTTCTGTTCCGACCTCGACGCCGCTCGCCGCATCGACCACCACGATCACCGCGTCCACCGCGGCCAGGGCCTGGACGACATCGGCCTGGAAGTCGGCGTATCCGGGAGTGTCGACCAGTGTGATCCGGGCGCCGTCCACCTCGACCGTGCCGATCGCCAAGTTGATGGACTGGTGCCGCCGCTGCTCGTCCGGCTCCCAATCGAGCGTCGCGGTGCCCGCCTCCACCGACCCGAGACGGGGGATCCCACCGGCGTCAAAGAGGATGGCCTCGGCCAGGCTGGTCTTGCCCGCGCCACCGTGCGCGACCAGGGCGACGTTCCGGATCCGATCAGGCGTGGTCGGCTTCAAGTCGGCTCCCTCAAGACGGGTCCTCAGGTGGGGTCCGCCATTATAGGAACGGGCCGATGGCGACGGCGGCCAGCCCGCCCATGACCCGAACATGCATTTCGGCTCTGGCCGCTCGCTATCCTGATCGCACATGGACCGATCCAGGTCGCCCAACTGATGATCGAGGCCGCGCTGCGGGTCCGCGCCGCTCGGTTCGCCCTTCTGATCATGACGCTGCCATGACGACTCGCCGGGTCAACATCGTGCCTCGCTGGCTCGAGAACGCCGGATCGTTCAGCTGGCGGATCGCCGTGATCATCGCGCTGGGGGGAGTCCTGACCTGGCTGGCGTTCACCCTCGGCACGGTGACCGCATCGGTCATCGTGGCCCTGATCGTGGCCGCCACCTTTGCCCCCATCGGACAGGCGCTCCGCCGCCGCGGCTGGTCGGGGACCGCGAGTGCGGCTGCGGTGACCGGGGCCGCGGTCGTTGTGGGTGGGCTGCTGATTGTCCTCCTCGCGCTCGCGTTTCTGCCCTACATCCCCACCATCGTGTCCTCCGTCCAGGCGGGCGTGGTGGCGGTCCGCGAGCAGGTGGCGGCCTCCGGCTCGCCCGAGCTCGCCGACGAGATCGCGACCGCGACGGCCGGCATCCAGGCCTGGCTGAGCGAGAACCTCGCCGCCATCGTCGGCAGCGTGGCGAATGCAGCCACGGTCGGGCTGTTGGCGCTGTTCCTGACCTTCTTCCTCCTCCAGGACGGGGAGAAGGGCTGGGGCCGAGCTATCGAGGTCACCGACGGCTGGCGGCGGGAGCGAATCGACGACGCCGGGCACACGGCCCTGACACGGGTTGGAGGATATCTGCGCGGCACGGCCGTCCTATCCGCCGTGGTGGCCGTCACCGACCTTGCCTACCTGACCGTGCTCGGGGTTCCGCTCGCCGCGCCGCTCGCGATCCTCGCCTTCGTCGGTGGGTTCGTTCCATACATCGGCGGCCTGATCGCCACCGGGGTCATCCTCCTGACCGCGTGGGCGACGGTCGGCGTCCAGACCACGATCCTTCTGCTCGTGCTCATCGCGGTGACCCGAGGCCTCGTCTCGAACGTGCTCAGGCCCATGGTCTATGGGTCGCGGGTTGGCCTCCACCCCGGGATCATCCTGCTCGTCCTGCCGGCGGGAGCCGCGCTTGCGGGCATCATTGGCGTGTTCGCCGCGGTCCCGGTGGCCGTGTTTGTCGCGTCGTTCACGGCAACCGTGATCGCTGCCCTCGACCCCGAGGTCGAGAGCGATGAGGAGCCCGTCGTGCCCCGCTGGCTGGATCGGCTCGCGCAGTGGGGCTGGCGGATTCTCGCGATCCTGGGTGTCGGCCTGGCCACCGTCTTCATCCTGGCCCGCATCCCGCTGGTCGTGGCGCCCCTCCTGCTGGCAGCCATTCTGGCCGCATCGGTCGTTCCCCTGGTCGGCGTGCTCCGCCGCCGGGGTTGGAGCAACTCGCGCGCCGCGATGGCCGTCACCGGCGGATCGGTCCTCCTCATCATCGCGGTCATGGTCATCGCGATCGTGGCCCTCGGTCCGGGTCTCGCCGATGCCGTCGGCGGCGCAGTGAAGGGGGCAGGCGATGCCGGCGATGAGACGGGCGGCGTCCTGGGGTGGCTCGAAACCGCCTCATCCCAGGTAGGCAGTTCGATCCTCGGCATCGCGGCCGGCGTCCTGAGCGCCGTGTCGGCTCTCGCGGTGATCCTCGTGCTGGCCAGCCTGCTGACGTTCTACGTCCTTCGCGATGGTCGCCGCGGCTGGGATCGCATCACAGCCCCCATCGGTGGATGGCAGCGCGCCGAGCTCGAGACCACGATGCGCGACTCGATCGCCGTCCTGGGCGGCTACATGGGTGGGACGGCGGTCATCTCGGCCGTGGGGGCGATCTCGCAGCTGGCGATCATGCTCATCCTGGGTCTGCCATTTGCGGTGCCGGTCGCCGTCCTGTCGTTCTTCGCCTGCTTCATTCCGTACGTCGGCGGGTTCGTGACCACGGGCCTGGCGTTTCTCATTGCGGTGGCGTACGGGGACGCGACCACGATCGTGATCATGGGCATCTACACCCTCGTGTTCAACATTGTCCAGGGCAACGTGGTGACCCCGCTGGTGTACCGGCGGGCGGTCCACCTCCACCCGGCGATCATCCTGCTCGCCATTCCCGCCGGTGGGGCATTGGCCGGGATCCTGGGCATGTTCATGGCCGTCCCGATCATTGCCCTCATTGCCACGGCGCGGCTGCCGATCATGCGCCTGCTCGGTGGCGAGCCTGAAGAAACGAGCACGACCACCGATTCGATGGCGGCAGCAAGAACACATCCTGCGGAGCCGGCCCCTGGATCAGCGCCCGCGCCAGAGGCCGCTCCCGAAGCCGGGTAGCCGGTCTAGGTCGTGAGGAACAGCAGGCCGATCACCCCCAACGCATAGGCCGCCGCCACCATCAAGGAATCGGGGCCGAGGCCCAGGATCTTGCGGTCGGGCCGGGTAACGAGGCCGTTCAGGTAGATCGCCGTGACGACGATGCCCAGGCAGGCGAGCCAGATGGACTCCACGCTCGCCGTCGTCAGCACGGCCTGGCCGGCCAGGAGATCCGCCAGCAGGAAGAGCGTCACCTGGATCGCGTTCCCGCCGAAGATGTCGCCCATAGCCAGCCCAACCTGGCCCATGCGGACGGCGGTGAGTCCCGTGCTGATCTCCGGCAGCGCGGTGATCGCGGCCAGGACCGTCGCCCCGAAGATCGCCCCGTTGATGCCGAGGTCATCCGCGAGCGCGTTGCCGCTCTGCTCGAGAAGGACGCCGGCCACGAGCGTCACCCCGGACGCCACGCCGAACATCAGCAGCGCCCCGCCGATCGCGCGCGGGCCGCCATCTGCACCGCGCGGGGCATCGAGGGGAACCGGAGCGGCCTCTGGCGGGGCGAGCGCATCGGCCGATTGCCATCGGGGCGACCGGCGATTCCGGTTCAGGGTGAAGATCCCGAGCAGCCACACCACGACGATCGCGATGGACGCGGGGCTCATCGGTCCGATCGTCGCCGACGGCGCGAGCTGGGTTCCCATCACGGCAATGCCCACCACGCCGATGACGAGAGCCGCTTCGTGCAGTGGCTCAAGGGAATTGGACAGGTTCGACAGCGGTCGCCGGTTCCGTGAGGTCGCGTCAAGGATCACGAGCACGAGCGTTTGCATCGCGATCCCACCGAGCAGGTTTCCAACCGCGAGGTCCAGGTGGCCGCTCAGCGCCGCCGAGACGGTGATCGCGATCTCCGGCAGCGTCCCGGCGATGCCCAGGAGGAGCATCCCGCCCAAGGCCTGCCCCAGGTCGAAGTGGTCGTCGATCCGGTCAGTCGCCTTCGAGAGGAACATGCCGGCGACCCAGGTCGCCGCTGCGCCCCCCGCGAGGATCGCAAGCAGTGCCGGCGTGCCCACCGAATCCATCTCCGGATTGTATTTGGGGCGCCAAGAGGCGGGTCGTGAGCCCGCAGCGCCGCTCGGTTCGGCGTCGTAGTCTGTGTAGGCGATGTCCGGTCACAGCAAGTGGTCCCAGATCAAGCGCCAGAAGGGTGCCAACGACGCCAAGCGTGGCGCGCTGTTTACCAAGCTGACCCGCGAGATCATCACCGCGGCCCGCCAGGGTGGATCGGACGTGGAGGCCAACTACCGGCTGCGGATGGCGGTTGACAAGGCGCGCGCCAACTCGATGCCCGCGGACAACATCAAGCGCGCGATCGACCGCGCGACCGGCTCGGGGGCGGATGCCGAGCAGTACGAAGAGATCACGTACGAGGGCCTCGGCCCGGCCAACGTGGCGGTGATCGTGGCCACCATGACCGACAACAAGAACCGGACCGCGGCCGAGATCCGGGCCATCTTCACCCGGGCCGGCGGCTCCTTCGCCCCGGTGAGCTGGCAGTTCGAGCACCGCGGCCTGCTGTCCGTCCCACTCAAGGGCAGCGACCCGGACGAGGTCTCGCTGGCCGCCATCGACGCCGGTGCGCTGGACGTGGGGACGCCCGAAGGCGGGGCCATCCTGGTCGTGACCGATCCGGCCGCCCTCGAGCCAGTGCGCACGGCGCTGACCGATGCCGGGTTCGTGCCCGAATCGGCCGAGGTGTCCATGGAGCCCACGACCAAGGTCGAGATCGGCGACGAACGGGCCGCCCGCCAGGTGCTCGAGTTCGTCGAGCGCCTCGAGGACCTCGAGGACGTCCAGACCGTGTACGCCAACTTCGACATCCCCGATTCGCTCATGGAGCAGCTCGAAGCGTCGGTCGTCGGCGGGTGATCGCGCTCGGCATCGACCCGGGCACGGCGGCCTGCGGGTTCGGGGTCGTGGCCTCGGACGGCGCCACCCTGCGCTTCGTCGATGCGGGCACGGTGCGCACCGATCCGGACCGGCCTGACGCCGCGCGGCTCGCGGATCTCGAGGTCGCCCTGGACCAGCTGATGACCGAGCATCATCCCGATCGGGTGGCAGTTGAACGCCTCTACTTCCAGCGCAACGTGGCCACCGCCATGGCCGTGGGCCAGGCCCGCGGGGTCGCGCTCCTCGTCGCCGCCCGGCACGGGCTGGCGGTGACCGAGCCCACCCCCAACGAGGTGAAGGTCGCGGTGTGCGGGAATGGCGCCGCCGACAAGCAGCAGGTCGCAGTGATGGTCGGGCGCCTGCTCGGGGTCGAGCTGAAGGGCGCTCGAGACGATGCCACCGACGCCCTGGCCATCGCGATCGGGGCGCTGTACGGCGGAAACCGCGCATGATCGGCTCCCTCCGTGGCACGGTGACCCACGCCGGGGTGGATCACGTGATCATCGACATCGGCGGCGTGGGCTATCGCGTCGTCGTGGCGCCCGCGCTGCTCGGCCACCTGCGGGTCGGGTCTGACGCGACCCTGTTCATCCATCACCTGGTGCGCGACGACCAACAGGCCCTGTTCGGCTTTGGCAAGCCCGAGGAGCTCGCCTTCTTCGAGCTGTTGATGACCGTCACCGGCGTCGGCCCCCGGCTCGCGCTGGCCATCATCGGTTCGCATCCGGTCACGCGGCTCCAGATGGCGATCGTGACCGATGACCTGGACGTGCTGACCTCCGTATCTGGGGTGGGCCGAAAGACCGCCCAGCGGATCGTGCTCGAGCTCCAGGAGAAGATCCACGCGGCGGGCATCGCCGTCGGTCCCGGGGGAGCGGCGGATTCCGACGTGGTTGCCGCGCTGGAGTCGCTGGGCTACACCGCCTCCGAGGCACGGCGTGCCGCCGGCAGCGTGGCGGCGGTCGAGGGCGGTCTCGACGAGCGGATCCGAGCCGCACTCCAGGAGCTCGCCCGCTCTCGATGACGGTGAGCGAATCCGAGACCATCGAGCGCGTGCTGCGCGAGACGCACACGTGGGCCGTGGTCGGCTGCTCGAACAACCCGGACCGTCCCAGCCATGGCGTGTCGCGGACCCTGATGCGCCACGGCTACCGGATGATCCCGATCAACCCCATGGAGACCGAGATCCACGGGCAGCGCTGCTATCCCGACCTGTACGCGGCCCAGGAGGACGCGGTTGCCGCCGGCCATCCGATCGAGGTGGTGGACATCTTCCGCAACTCCGCCCTGGCCGGCATCCACGTGGACGAGGCGATCGACATCGGTGCCCGGGCGGTCTGGATGCAGCTGAACGTCATCGACGAGGCCGCCGCCGAACGAGCGCGCGAGGCCGGGCTGTGGGTCGTGATGGACCGATGCCCCGCGATCGAGCTGCCCCGACTGGGTCCCGTCGCCTGACCTCTCAGAGGCGATTAACGTGCCGCTATTGCGGGGAGAGGAAGGTGACCCCCTTGAGGTGGAGGCCGCGATGGATCCGAAGATCGTGGATGTGACCGAACAGAAGCGGCTCAACGAGGCGCGCGAAGCGAGCATCCCGTGGAAGAAATGGGGACCCTACCTGAGCGAGCGGCAATGGGGCACGGTCCGCGAGGACTACAGCGATGACGGCAGCGCATGGGACTACTTCCCGCACGATCAGGCCCGTTCCCGGGCATACCGCTGGGGTGAGGACGGGCTTGGCGGACTGTGCGACGACCAGCAGCGCCTGTGCTTTGCGCTCGCCCTGTGGAACGAGCAGGACCCGTTCCTCAAGGAGCGCCTGTTCGGACTCACCAACGGCCAGGGAAATCACGGCGAGGATGTAAAGGAGTACTACTTCTACCTCGACAGCACGCCCACTCATTCGTACATGAAGTACCTGTACAAGTACCCGCAGCGCGAATATCCCTATCAGGACCTGCTCGACACCAACCGAATTCGGACCCGGGATGAGTCGGAATACGAGCTGCTCGATACGGGGGCGTTCGACGGGGACAGGTACTTCGACGTCTTCGTCGAGTACGCGAAGGAAAGCCCGGAAGACACCTTCGTCCGCATCACGGTCCACAACCGCGGTCCGGCGTCCGCCCCGCTTCACGTACTGCCGACCCTCTGGTTCCGCAACACATGGTCGTGGGATCCGGACCCGCCAAAGCCCTCGCTCCGCGCGATTGAGCCGGGGGTCGTTCAGGCCACGCATCACGAGCTGGGGGAGGTCCGGCTCGTGTGCGACGGTTCACCGGAACTGCTCTTCACCGAGAACGAGAGCAATGCCGCGCGCCTGTGGGGCCGGGCCAACGCCACGCCCTACGTGAAGGACGGCTTCCACGAGCATGTCGTCGGTGGTCGGGCTGATGCCGTCAATCCGGCCAGGGAAGGAACGAAGGCTGCCGCCCACTACACGCTGAACGTGCCCGCCGGTGGCAGCCAGACCGTCCGCCTCAGACTGACCGCGACTGGTCCGAGCGACGCGTTTGGCGGTTTTGAGGAGACGTTCAACAATCGCATTGCCGACGCGGACGAGTTCTACGAGCGCATCTCCCCGGTCTCCTTGAGCAGCGACGAGCGGATGGTTCACCGCCAGGCCCTGGCCGGGATGCTCTGGTCCAAGCAGTACTACTTCTTCGACGTGGACCGCTGGCTTCAGGACCATGGGAGCCACCCGATCATGGAGACGGCTCGTCCTGGCGTCCGAAATACCGATTGGTTTCACATGCTGAACGCCGACGTGATCTCGATGCCGGACAAATGGGAGTACCCGTGGTACGCGGCCTGGGATCTCGCCTTCCATACCCTCTCCCTGGCACTGGTCGACTTCGATTTCGCCAAGGAGCAGCTCCTGCTGATGCTCCGCAGCCTGTACGCCCACCCGAATGGCCAGATCCCCGCATACGAATGGAATTTTGGGGATGTGAACCCACCGGTGCACGCGTGGGCCACGCTCTCGCTGTTCAAGACGGAGCGCGCGCTCGGTCGGACCGACATCCAATTCCTCCAGCGGGCGTTCCAGGGTCTGCAGTTGAATTTCAACTGGTGGGTCAATCGCAAGGACCCCGACGGGCGCAACGTCTTTGCCGGTGGCTTTCTGGGCCTCGACAACGTGGGGGTCTTCGATCGGAGCGCCCAGCTCCCGACAGGCGGCAGCCTCGAGCAGGCGGACGGGACCGCCTGGATGGCCTTCTACTGCCAGAGCATGCTCGAGATCGCGCTCATCCTGGCCGAATACGATCCGATGTACGAGGAGATCGCCTACCGCTTTGCCGAGCACTTCATCTGGATCTCATATGCGATGGACCGCATCGGGGAGCACCAGGATGAGATGTGGGACGAGGAGGACGGATTCTTCTACGACCTGTTGAGGCTTCCGGATGGGCGAGCGCAGCGGTTGAAGGTGCGGTCCATGGTTGGTCTGCTGCCGCTGTGCGCGTCCACCGTATTCGCGGGGGACGCGTGGACCCGATATCCGAAGTTCATGGAGCTGATCGCGCTCTTCCGGAAGCGCCATCCACACCTGCTCACGTACGTGACCCCGACGAGCGAGGGCTTCGTCGGGTACAAGGGTCGGCGGCTGCTGTCGATCCTCAACAAGCAGAAGCTCGAGCGGGTGCTGGCGTACATGCTCGATGAGGACGAGTTCCTCGGGCCGCACGGCATCCGATCGCTGTCCCGATATCACCTCGACCATCCGTTTCGTTTCCCGGTGGGTGACCAGGAGTTCACCGTGAGGTACCTACCCGGCGAGTCGGACACAGCGATGTTCGGCGGGAACTCCAACTGGCGGGGCCCAATCTGGATGCCGGTGAACGCGCTGCTCCTCCGCGCGCTGCTCAATCTCTACAGCTTCTATGGCGACGACTTCAAGGTTGAATGTCCGACGGGCTCAGGGCAGTACATGACCCTGTTCGAGGTGGCTCAGGAAATCGGTCGAAGGCTGGCGAGCATCTTCCTGCCCGACTGGTCGACTGGCTCCGGCGAGCCCGGGCCGCGTCCGGTGTACGGCGCGACTGCCACGTTCCAGCGCGATCCACACTGGCGCGACCTGATCCTCTTCTACGAGTACTTCGATGGCGACACCGGGGCCGGGCTGGGCGCCAGCCACCAGACGGGATGGACCGGGCTGATTGCGCGCCTACTGGACACCTTCGGCCGGGTCGACGCCCAGGACCTCGAGCTCGACCTTGGGCAGCTTTCCGAGCGCCTGGTGGCCGAGCAGGTGGGTGGCGAGCACTGAAGGACCGGACCCGGGCGAACCTCAGTCTCGACGCATGACGAGGCCGATCCGGCCGATGGGTGGGCGCGGTTCGGCGTAGGTCTTCACGGTCGGGTCGTCCGGGTGGGTGACGCCCGGGTCCCAGGTCCGGTTCTGCGCGTCGAAGCTCACTTCCGCCAGCTGGGGCCAGCGCTCGAGCATCCGCCCGCCGATCTCGTGGACCAGGTGCTGGATCGACAGGCTCACGAACTCGTGGAACACCGATCCGGCCAGGTCCGCCACCTGGTCGCCGGCGACGTATCGGGCGGGATCGGTGCCGAGCGCGTCGGCGCCGTCGGTATAGGACCAGCCGATGTCCATCCAGGTGAACAGGGCGCGATCCGGCCGCTCGGGGAGGGTCGTGTGCTCGTCGCGGGCGAAGTCCGCGAACGATGAGCCGGTGATCTTGATGAGCTGGAGGCCCTCACGCCCGCAGGCGTGATCGGTCAGGCGGACCGATCCGTCCGCGCCCAGCTCCAGGTCCAGGCGCGCGGTCGACGCGTCGTTGCGGTCCCGCGCAAAGAGGACGTTCGAGGCCACGAAGCCATCGCCGTCCGCTGCCGGGACCAGGGCGGCCGGGTAGGGGAGCTCGCGGCCGACCATCGTGATCCGCTCCATGTGCGGGTAGTGCGCGAGGAACGCGCGCCCCACGTGGTCGAGCCATCCCTCGAGGGTGGCCGCCGGGCTGTCCGCCGACGAGGAATGGATGAAGTTCTTCATCGTGTCGGTGGCCACCACCTGGCGGTTGTCGCCCTCGGTGTACGACTCGAGGAAGCCCTGGCCGCGGACCTGGATCTCGATCTCGGCCGCCATGAGCGTGTTGTCGCGGCCGGCGAAGGGCGACTCGGGGATGGCCGTCACCCCGACGAGGGGCGAGCCGTGGGTGCGATAGACCTTGACCTCGGCCTTGCCGTACTGGATGCCGTACTTCACAAGGCACTCTTCATGCCGAGGCGGCCATGGGGGAGCGGAGCCAGCGCAAACGGTCGGCGGCAATGGCCAGCGTGTCGTCGAGGGCCCGTTGGAGCTCGGCATCCGGGGGGCGGCCGAGCGCGGCCCGGAATCCGGGGAGCAGCTCCGTCCGCTGGCGGCCGTTCACGTACACCAGGTAGCGGAAGCCGAATCGGCGCTCGTAGGTGGCGTTGAGCTTCGCCAGCTCGCGGTCCACCGGGTCGTCCTCGTCTCCCTGCTCCCGTTCGGAGGCGGTCGAGAGTCGGTCGCGCGCGCCGAGCTGTGGGTGCGCGTTCACGAGCTCGATCTGGTCCACGCGGGACATGCTCTTCGCGATCCGCGCCGCGGCAACCATCAGCTCGTCGTCGCTGCGGAACGGACGGGCCGCGGCGAGCCACGCCGCAAACCGGGGCGCGGGCTCGAACAGGAGCGCCATGGCGGCGCTGAACTCGCCCACGCTGACGTCGTTCAGCTCACCGGCCGTGGGGAACGGCCCCGGGTCAGGCGCGGGCAAATCGGTACTCGTCGTCCGGATCGTGGGCCTGGCCCTCGGCCTCGAAGAACACGATCAGGCGGTCCGGGCCCTCCAGCCGGTATGTCATCCAGCGTTCCTTCCCGCGGCGGAGGAACAGCGCGTCCCCCTCGCGAACCGAGACGAGGTCCAGCTCGAGCGGCGCGTCCTTCTCCTCCCAGCCGGTCATGTCGCGGTTGAAGTGGCGGAAGCGGCAGACCAGGCCGTCGCCCTCCACGTCCATGGTGATGAGCTCGTAGAAGCGGGGATGGCCGGCACCGATGGCACGGAACATGCCCATCATCCCGCCGCCCATGACCTGGCCCCACGTCTCCTCGATCTCGTCGCTGCCGTGGGTGCCCACCCAGCGCCCCGAGATCCAGGCGAGGTCCTCGATCGTGGCTTGAATGGGGTCCGAAGGCAGATGGGACGTGCCGGCCTGCATCGTCGTCAGCTCCCGCGGTAGACCGTCGCCCCGAACGGGGAAAGGAGGAGCGGGACGTGGTAGCTGCGCCGGGTGTCGGACACGTGGAGCGCCACCGCGATGCCCTGCAGGAAGGCATCCTCGTCGTCATCGGTATCGGCCAGGTCGAACAGGAGCTGGTAGTCCCCGGCGACCAGCTTGCCGCCAACGAGGTCGGCCACCCGGCCGTCGCCATCGGTCTCGGTCTCGCTGACGATCTCGAACTCGTCGTCGCCACCACGCCGGAAGAGCACGATGCTCACCCCGGCCGCCGGTTCGCCGGAAGCGAGGTCGAGCACGTGAGTGGAGATCGTGGGGCGGGCCTTGGGTTCAGCGGCCACGACACCTCCTCATCGGTCAGGCGGGCGGATATCCTGTCAGGCAGATCTCCGTTACCACCGGGAGCATACCGATGACCAGCCCTGACCGATTCATGATCCAGCGAATGGGGGCCGAGGAAGGTCCCTTCACCTTCACGGACCTGCAGCAGCAGGTCCTCTCCGAGCGCATGAAGTACGACACCCCCGTCCGGCGAGCGGACGTGGAGGGAGCCGCCTGGTTCCGGGCGGTCGAGATCCCCGGTCTCTTCTCCGACAAGGAATGGCTGGTGGCCCTCCTCCTGTCGGGATTCCTGGGAACGTTGGGCATCGACCGTTTCTACCTGGGGTACACCGCGCTGGGTATCCTCAAGCTGATCACGTTGGGCTTCTGTGGGGTCTGGTGGCTGATCGACATCATCCTGATCGCCACGGGCAGCCTGAAGGACTCCAAGGGCCTACCCCTGCGGCGGACATGACCCCGCGTACGCTCCGATGGCTCGCTGCCGGGGCGCTGGTCGCCTCGGTCGTGGTCCCCACCGGTATCGTCCGCGGCGGACCGCGCCTGTGCGCCTTTCACGCGGTGACCGGCCGCCCGTGCCCGTCGTGCGGGATGACTCGTTCGTGGAACGCGATGGGGCATGGTGAGGTGCGTCGAGCGGTGGGCTTTCATCCGCTGGGACCGGCCACCTTCGCGGCTGCGGCGGCGATCGCATTGGGCGGTGATGACCGGGCTGAGCGACTGATGACGCCGGATCCGCGGATGCGCCCGGCACTGGGCGCCCTGGCGGCCGCGTGGGTCACCGCCTGGGCCTGGCGCCTGGCGAGCGGCAGGGACTAGGGTCGTGGGTGACCTCCGGATCACGGTGGGGGACCTGGTGTTCACCGCCCGCTGGGAAGAAGCCGCGCCGCAGACGCGGGCGGCCCTGCGGCCATGGCTGCCCATCCGCTCGCAGCTGATCCACTGCCGGTGGAGTGGCGAGGGAACGTGGATCCCGTTCGGCGACCGACGCCCGGACGTGGGCTACGAGAACCACACCGCGCACCCGGCTCCGGGCCAGGTCCTGATCTACACCGGGGACCTCTCGGAGTGCGAGATCCTGCTGCCGTATGGGGCCTGCGCGTTCTCGAGCAAGCTGGGCCCGCTGGCCGGGAACCACTTCGCGACCATCGTCGAAGGCGCCGACCAGCTCCCCGAGCTGGGCCGGCGGGTCCTGTGGGAAGGCGCCCAGGACATCGAGATCAGCGAGCAGCCCGATTCCTGACCGCCGATGACCGACCTGGTGGTGGCCGGCGGCACCGTGGTCACCGCCGAAGGATCGTTCGAGGCCGACGTGGCGGTGACCGATGGCCGGATCAGCGCCGTCGGGAGTGACCTTCCCCGGGAGCCTGGCGTGGAGGTGGTGGACGCCACCGGGCTGTTCGTTCTCCCGGGTTGCGTGGACGTTCATACCCACACCCGTATCCCGACCGACGACGAGCCGGATCGGTTCTTCCAGGACAGCCTGGCCGCGGCGTTCGGTGGCACGACCACGTTCCTCGCGTTCAACAACCCGGGCACCGGCATCTCCGAGGAGGGGTCTGCCTCGTTGCTGGCCGGGCTGAGCGAGTTCCGCGCCCGCACCGAAGGCGAATCCGCGGTGGACTACGGGCTGAGCGCGGTGATCACCGGCCAGCAGGCCGACCCGGTGGCCGAGCTCCCCGAGCTCATCGCCGAGGGCGTGCCCACCGCCAAGGCGTTCATGGTCTTCGACTTCCGCCTGACCGATGACCGGCTGTTCGCCGCCTTCGCGGCAATGGGCCGCCACGGCGGGATGCTGGAGGTCCACTGCGAGAACGCCACGATCATCGATGCGCTGACCGCGGAGGCGCTGGCCCGCGGGAACGTCGCGTGTCGTCATCACGCGCTGACCCGGCCCACCTACGCGGAGGCCGAGGCCACCCACCGGGCGATCGCCCTGGCCCGCGCCGCGGACGCATCGGTCTACATCGTCCATCTGTCGTGCGCGGACGCCCTGGCCGAGGTGGTCACCGCCAAGGCCCGGGGATGGCCGGTGTACGCCGAGACGTGCCCCCACTACCTGACCCTGACCGATGACCGATACGCCCCGCCTGACGAGGGCGAGGTCATCAAAGCGGTCATCTCGCCGCCCCTCCGTTCCGACGCGGACCGCCAGGCCCTGTGGATGGGCCTGGCCCGGGGCGGGCTGGACCTCGTGGCCAGCGACCACGTCCCCGATCGGCTGGCCGTCGAGAAGCGCGTGCCGGCGCCGCCGTTCCCGCTCATATCAAACGGGGCGCCCGGGATCGAGACGCTGCTGTCGGTGGTCTACGCCGAAGGCGTGGCCCGGGGCCGGATCACCATGGAGCAGATGGTGGACCGATCGGCGACGACCCCGGCGCGGCTGTTCGGGATGCCCATGAAGGGGGCGATCGAGGTGGGCCGCGATGCGGACCTCGTCCTGTTCGATCCGGGCGCGGACCGGACGATTGACCAGGCTGACCTGCACCACGCCAGCGATTTCACGCCCTACGAGGGAATGGAGGTGCCTGGATCAGTCCGCACGGTGCTCGTTCGCGGAACCGCCGTCATCCGGGACGGCGCGGCGGTGGGGGAGCGCGGCCATGGTCGGTTCGTGGAGCGTCGCCTCCAACCCTAGACGAATGGGCCACTTGCCAACAGGACCCGGTATGGGTCTAGGCTGGTGACATGCGTCGCGGCATACCGGACGCCTACGAAGTCCTCCAGGTGCACCCGTCCGCGGCCCCGGAGGTCATCGAGGCGGCCTATCGGGCCCTTGCTCGGCTTCACCATCCGGATCTGACGAAGGACCCGGAGTCGGCGAAAGCCATGGTCGAGCTGAATGCAGCCTATGAGACGCTGCGCCAGCCGGACCAGCGGGCTGCATACGATCGATCCCTGGTTCACCCGGTCATGCAGGCTTCCACCACCCTGTCCGAACGCATGCGCGATAGCGCGATGTCGGCGGCTTCCCACGGACCGGAGAACCCCGCCCACACGGTGCTCAACTTCGGGCGGTATGAAGGCATGACCCTGGCCGAGATCTCCCGGGTGGATCCCGAGTACCTCCAGTGGCTCCAGCGTCATTCATCCGGCGTTCGATACCGCAACCAGATCAACGACATCCTGACCGCCACCTCAGCCAGGCGGGAATCCAGCCCCATGGCCTACAGGCGGGAGTAGGCCTCCAGGGTCAGGAACTCGGCGAAGTCGTCAGACAGGACGAGGTTGTCGAGGAGCGAAGCGGCATCGGTCCAGCGGAAGTCGGGCATCGCCGAGCGGAGGCGGCTGACTTCCTCGTCGCGGATCGTGGTGTAGATCTCGGCCGACATCGGTCTGCCGTCGTCCAGCGCGGTGCCGCGAACCCGCCACTGCCACAGCTGGGAGCGGCTGATCTCGGCGGTCGCCGCGTCCTCCATCAGGTTGTTGATCGCCGCTGCGCCGTTGCCCGGACAGCCAGGCGGCGAGGTACTGGAGGGCGACGGTCACGTTGGTCCGGACCCCGGCCTCGGTCACGCGCCCGCCATCCACCGCCACGTTCAGGAGCTCGGCGGCGTTGCGGACGACGTCGGGCAGCTTGTCCTTCTGGTTCGGCCGCTCGCCCAGGACCGCGTCGAACACCTCGCGCGCGACCGGAACGAGGTCCGGGTGCGCGACCCACGTTCCGTCCGAGCCGTCGCCGGACTCGCGACGCTTGTCGATCCGGACCTGCTCGAGCGCGTTGGCGGTGACCTCCGGCTGGCGCCGGTTGGGGATGAACGCGCTCATCCCGCCGATGGCATGCGCGCCGCGCCGGTGGCAGGTCTGGACGAGGAGCTGCTGGTAGGCCCGCATGAAGGGGACGGCCATCGTCACCTGGGCGCGGTCGGGGAGGACCATCTCGGGGCGCGACCGGAGCTTCTTGATGAGGCTGAAGATGTAGTCCCAGCGCCCCGCGTTGAGACCGGCCGCGTGCTCGCGCAGCTCGTACAGGATCTCCTCCATCTCGAACGCGGCCAGGATGGTCTCGATCAGGACCGTGGCCCGGATGCTGCCGCGCGGGACGTCGAGCGCGGTCTGGGCCGCCACGAACACGTCGTTCCAGAGGGCGGCCTCGAGATGCGACTCGAGCTTGGGCAGGTAGAAGTACGGCCCCGAACCGCGGGCGAGGAGCTCGCGGGCGTTGTGGAAGAAGACGAGGCCGAAGTCGAACAGGCTGGCCGAGATGGGTGCGCCGTCCACGAGCACGTGCGCCTCGTCGAGGTGCCAGCCGCGGGGCCGGATGACGAGCGTGGCGATGGTGTCGTTCAGCGCGTACGCCTTGTCATCGGTCTGGAAGGTCAGGCGTCGACGGACGGCCTCGGAAACCGCCCATTGGCCGGTCACCACGTTGTCCCAGGTAGGGGACAGGGCATCCTCGAAGTCGGCCATGAAGACCTTCGCGCCGCTGTTCAGGGCGTTGATCATCATCTTGGGCTCGACCGGCCCGGTGATCTCCACCCGGCGGTCGTTCAGGTCCGCGGGAGCGGGTGCGACCTGCCAGTCGGGATCAACACGGATGTGGGCGGTGTTCGCGAGGAAGTCGGGGAGCTCGCCGGCATCGAAGCGGGCCTGGCGCTCCGCGCGGTCCGCGAGCAGGCGTTTGCGACGGGTGTTGAAGGACCGATGGAGTCCGGCCACGAAGGCCAGGGCCTCGGGTGTCAGGACCTCCTCGGCATGGGGCGACGGCGGACCGATGACTTCGATGCCGGCCGGATGCTCATTCACGATCGATGCGCCTCAGCGGCTTGGGGATGATGCCCGCCGCCAGATCAGACGACGAGCTCGTCGAGATGGCGCTGGCGGGTGGTCTCCTGCTTGGCATTCACCACCCACCAGGTGGCGTTGCGGCGGAAGCCGGGGGTCTGCGACTGCCAGGAGACCCAAGCCGCGGGATTAGCCTCCAGCTGCGAGGAATACTCGGCGGGAAGCTCGCGCGGGCGGTTTTCGTACGAGTAGATGCCCGTGTTCGCCTCCGTGCGGGCCTCGAACGCCGCGAGGCCGGCCCGTGCCATCCGTCCCTCGCTGATCAGCTCCTGCACCCGCCGCACGTTCAGCGCGCTCCAGGTGCTGCCCGTGCGTCGTGGGGTGAATCGGTTGGTGTGGACCTCGTCGTCCACCCGGTACGTCAGCCCGTCGATCCAGCCGTAGCACAGCGCTTCGTCCACGGCCTCAGGGTAGGTGATGCTCGTCTTCCCGGTTGCCTTTCGGTAATAGCCGACCCAGAGCTCGGGTGTGTCGGCGTGGTGCTCCTCGAGCCATCCCCGAAAAGCGGCGGCCGTTGGAAACACCGATACCTGGTCGCGGGCGGGACGCGGGCTCACCAGCCTCCCTCGTCGCGGATGAGGCGGCGGAGGACCCGGCCGGCCACGAGGCGGCGGTAGTCGGCCGAGGAGCGGACGTCGTCGATGGGCTGGATGTCGGCTTCCAGGGCTGCCACCGCATCGTCGGCGGTGGCGCGGATCGGGTGGCGGCCTTCGAGGACCGACTCGGTTGCGAGGGAACGGACCGGGGTCGCCGCCACGGACCCCAGGGCCAGCCTTGGGTTGTGCCACGACCCGTCCTCCCCGGTGACCCACGAGAGGGACATGACGACCTTGCTGATGGCCTGCGCCCGCCGCGTACCGATCTTGCGGAACCGCACGTGTCGGCGGGGGAGCAGTGGGACGCGGACGCGGAGGACCAGCTCGTCGTCGCGGCGAGCAGTCTGGCGGTAGGCCGGGAAGAACTCGTCCGCGGGAACCGTCCGCTCCCCGGTGGCGCTGCCCAGCACGACCAGGCTGTCGGTGGCCAACCAGATGGGGAGCGTGTCCCCGGCGGGCGAGGCGTTGACCAGATTGCCGCCCACCGTGCCCCGGTTCTGGATCTGCGCGGCTCCGATGGTGGCCGCCGCGGCGACCAGGGCGGGAAGCAGCTCGCCCACGAGGGCCGATTCGCGCAGCTCGGTGTAGGTCGTCAGCGCACCGATGACCAGCTCATCCCCATCGAGCGCGATCCCGCGCAGCTCGTCGAGTCCCCAGATGTCGAGGACCCGATCCGGGGGCGGTCCCAGCTCGCCGCTGATCTGGACCAGCAGGTCGGTCCCGCCGGCCACGGGCCGCCAGACCGGCCCATCCTCGGTCAGCAGGCGGTAGGCATCGGTCAGGGTGGCCGGGCTCTCGACGGGCGGCTCAGCCGGCATCGGTCTGCCCTAGACCTCGCTCGCGCCGGCTGCTGCTCCGCGTTCGGCGGCCAGCACGATGGCGTCGATGATCTTCGTGTAGCCCGTGCAGCGGCACAGGTTCCCGGCAATGGCTTCGCGGACGGCATCCTCGGTGGGCTCGCCGCCGGTGGCCAGGAACGCCTGACCGGCCATGAGCATGCCCGGGGTGCAGATCCCGCACTGGGCACCGCCGGTCTCGAGGAATGCGGCCTGGAGCGCGTTCAGGGCGCCATTCGCATCCAGCCCCTCGACCGTCTGGACGTCCGCACCGCTCACCTGGCACAGCGGGACGAGGCATGAATCCACCACCGCGCCGTTCAGCAGGACCGAGCAGGCGCCGCATTCGCCCTCCCCGCAGCCTTCCTTGGTGCCGGTCAGGCCCAGGTCCTCGCGGAGCACGTCGAGGAGGCGCCGCATGCCGGGCGCCTCGACCTCGGTCGGGACGCCGTTGACCGTGAGCCGGTAGGTCATGCCCGCGACTCCGCGCTGATGCCCGGCGGTCCTGGCGGCGCCGAGTCGGTGAGCGCGGCCAGGATCCGTTCCGAAGTCGCCGGGAGGTCCGTGATCCACACGCCGATGGCGTCGTGGATGGCGGCCACGATCGCCGGCGCGACCACGTCCATGGGCAGCTCACCCACGCCCTTCGCCCCGTGCGGAACGCCGCTGTACGGATGCTCGAGCAGGATGGCCGTGATCCGCGGCGCGTCCATGGCGGTCGGAATGAGGTACGTGGCCAGCCGATCGTTCTGGTAGCGGCCGTCGATCAGCTTGAGCTCCTCGATCGTCGCGTAGCCCACCGCCTGGAGCGAGCCGCCCTCCACCTGGCCCTCGGCCAGCACCTGGTGGATGACCCGCCCGATCTCGTCGGCGCTGACGACATCGGTCACGCTCACCTCGCCGGTGTCGAGGTCGATCTCCACCTCGGCCACCGCGCTGGCCCAGCCGAAGCATGGATACGCGTCGCCCTGGTAGGTCGCGTCGTCGAAGGTGACGCCCGGATACGGGATGAACTGCTCGTCCACCCGGGTGGCGCCGTGCTCGGCGGCGAAGGACCGATACGTCTCGGCGAATGAACCGCCGGTGGCGGTCTCGACCTGGGCCCGCAGGCGCTCGGCAGCCTTGATCAGGAGGCCGCCCACCACCATGGCCGTGCGCGACGCCACGGTGGGCCCGGAGTCGGGGACGATGGAGGTGTCCTGGGGCGCGATGTCGACCAGGTCCGAATCGACCCCCAGGGCCTCGCCCACGAGCTGCGGGAAGATGGTCTTGGTTCCCTGGCCCATCTCGGTCGAGGCGGTCAGGATCCGGATGGCACCCTCCGCGGTGAGCTCGAGCGATGCCACGCTGGCCAGGTGGACCTCGCCCGATCCGGTGAATCCGGCGCCGTGCCACGCGAGCGCCAGACCGATGCCGCGCGCGGTGCGCGCGTCGTCCGCCCGGGATTCCCGTGCGCGGCGGGTATGGGCGGCCACACCCTCGTACTCGCTGGCCTGGGCGGCGGCCTCGAGGACCTCGAGCCCGGCCACGCTCTCGCGGAGCACCTGGCCGGTGGGCGTGACGCCGCCTTCGCGATAGACCCAGCTGCGCCGCAGGGCGAGCGGGGAGAGGCCGAGGCGCTCGGCAATCCGGTTGACCTGGGTTTCGGCCGCGAACTCGGTCTGCGGCGCGCCGAAGCCGCGGAATGCGCCGTTGGGCGGAGTGTTGGTGGCCATCGCCCGTCCACGGATCCGGACGTTGGGGCACTCGTATGGGCCGCCGGCGTGGATCGTGCCCCGGCTCAGCACGACCGGCGTCAGGGTGACGTACGCCCCACCGTCCATGACGACCTCGATGTCCTGGGCCACGAGCTGGCCTTCGCGAGTCACGCCGGTCCGGTGCCGAATCCAGGCCGGGTGGCGCTTCGTGGTCGCGCTGATGTCCTCGTGGCGGTCGTAGATCATGCGGACCGGCTTACCGACACGCTGCGCCAGGAGGGCGGCGTGGAGGGCGATGATCGAGGGGTATTCCTCCTTGCCGCCGAACCCGCCGCCGGTCTCGGCCTGGATGACCACCGCCTGTGAATCGGTCAGGTTCAGTGCCCGTTTCAGTGCGCCGTGGATGTAGTACGGGCACTGCATCGAGCCGTGGACCTCGACCCCGCCGTCGGGTCGGGGGACGGCGATCATGGCCTGGTTCTCGATGTACAGCTGCTCCTGGTGACCGACCCGATATTCACCCTCGACCACGATGTCGGCCGCCGCCAGCCCGGCTTCGACGTCGCCCTTGCCCAGCTCGAAGTGCGCGAACTCGCGGTCCGACAGGAGCGGATCGAATACGGCCGGCAGGCGCTCGGTGCGCAGCGTGACGTGGTGCTTGGCGGCGCGCAGGATGGCGCGGTCCGGTGCCGCCAGCAGGCACACCGGCTCGGCCTGGTGCTGGATCTCGGAGCCCACCGCCACGAGCACCGGCTGGTCGTCCTGGATGAGGCTCACCACATTGTCGCCGGGGATGTCCTTGGCGGTGATGACCACGACCTTGCTCCAGTCGTACTCCGGGTCGAGGTCGATCCCCAGCAGGCGGGCGTGCGGCTCCGTCGAGCGGATCGTGGCGCCGTACCACGCTCCGGGGAAGACGAGGTCGTCGGCGTACTTCGCCAGCCCGGTCAGCTTCTCAGGTCCCTCGCGGCGCAGGGGGAGCGCGGCCCGGGCGCGGCCGGATGCCAGGATGCCGGGTGGGATCACGAGCGGCGCTTCAGGCGGGGAGGACGACCTCACGGCCTCATGGTAATGAGTCGCGCCCATGGCGCAGGGCGCGTCCGGGGAGTGCGCCCGTCGGCTTCCCGCCGTCCACCACGAGCTCCCCGTTGACGGCGACGAACTCGATGCCGTCGGGGAACGCGCGGGGCTCGTCGTAGGTGGCGTTGGAGCGGACGCGCGCCGGGTCGAACACCACGAGGTCCGCGGCCAGCCCGTCGCGCAGGAGCCCACGGTCCCGAATCCCCAGGCGGGCAGCCGGGGCGGACGTCATCTTGCGGATCGCTTCCTCGAGCGACAGGCGCTGCTCGTCCCGCACGAACTGACCGAGGATGCGCGGGTACGAGCCGTACGTCCGCGGCGACGGTTTCAGGCCCATGAACGTGGAATCGGTGCCGACCATGCCCGCCGGATGGGCGACGAAGGCGGGGAGCGTCTCGGACCACGGCCCGGGCGTGACCTGGTTCACCCGCAGGTCCTCGGCCAGCAGCAGGTCGCAGATGGCATCCACCGCGTCCACGCCCCACGCGGCCATGACGTCGGCCACCGTGCGCCCCTCGAACGGGGCATACGTGCGGCTCGTCAGCGCCCCGATCCGGATGTCAGCCCATCCGGTGGGTGACCCATGCTGCGGCCCGCGCGCGCCCATGGATGCCCGCAGCCGCTCGCGCGCGCCGGTGTCGGCCAGGCGCTCCTTCAAGGGCCGCGGCCCGCCGGATTGGATCCAGTGGGGGAGCTGGATCAGCAGGCGCGTGGACGCCCACTCGTACGGGTACGTGTCGAAGGTGACGTCGGCGCCTGCCGCTCGCGCGTCGTCCACCAGGGCGAGCATCGGTTCGGGACCGCCCGGATAGGCCTGGCGGTGATAGAAGTGGGTGAGGTGGACCGGTCCGTGGCCCATCTCGCCAATCGCCAGCGCCTCGCGGAACGGGTCGAGGAAGCGGTCGCCGAGCTCGTATCGGACATGCGTGTGGTAGAAGCCGCCCTCGCGCGCCGCCGCGTTGGTCAGGTCCGCGAGCTCCTCGGTGCTCGCGTAGGCGCCGGGCGGGTAGTCCAGGCCGCTCGACAGCCCAAAGGCCCCTTCCGCCATGCCCTCGCGGAGCATGGCCCGCATGTCGGCCATGGCCATGTGGTCGGCGGCCACGTCCTCCCAGCCCAGGGCGCAGACGCGGAGCGCCGAGTTTCCGATCAGCATGGCCACGTTCACGGCGACCCCGCGATCGAAGCGCCGCAGGTAGCTCGCGACCGTGTCCCAGTCGAGGGCGATGTCCGGGCGCGCGTCGAGGCCCGCGTTCATCTCGACCTGCGCGGCCAGGTCCTCGGGTTTCGTGAAGGGCGCGTACGACAGCCCGTCCACCCCGATGACCTCGGTCGTGACGCCCTGCCGGATCTTGGGCTCGTGGGTGGGCTCGTGGAGGAGCCACAGCCCCGAATGCGAATGGAGGTCGATGAATCCGGGCGCCACCACCATGCCGGGAACGGAGATGGACCGATGTGCGGCGGGCGCATCGGCGCCCGCCGCGAGGATTCGCAGCCGGCCGTTCTCCACGGCCACGGAGCCGGGGATGCCCGGTGCACCGCTGCCATCGACCAGCGTGCCGTCGGTGAACAGGAGGTCGATCACCCGGTCCCATCCACGTCGCGCCGCGAACCGCCCGACCGCCCGTACCGGGTGGCCACCAGCTCGGCCACGATGGCCAGGGCGATCTCGGCCGGGTCCCGACCACCCAGGTCCAGACCGATGGGCGCGTGGAGGTTCGCCAGCTCCGCCTCGCCCAGACCGATGGCCTCCAGGCGACCACGCCGGTCCGCCTGGGCCCGACGGCTGCCGATGGCGCCCACGTACGCAATATCGGCGCGAAGAGCCGCGGCCAGCGCCGGCTCGTCGATCTTCGGGTCGTGCGAGAGGACGACCACCGAGTCGTCAGGCCGTAGGCCGTGCTCCGCGAAGGCGCGATCCGGCCAATCGGTGATCACGACGAAGCCGTCGAGGCGCGGCTGCTCGGCGAAGAGGCGGCGCGGGTCGACCAGGAGCGGCGCGAAACCGGCCCGCGCCGCGAACGCGGCCACGTGCTCCGCGATATGTCCGGCGCCGATCACCCATACCCGGGGAGCGGGCAGGACCCGATCGAATACGGTGTCTTCGCCGCCGGCCGCCGCGACCGCGGCGCCTCCGTCCAGGACGCGCACGGTTCCCAACGCTTCTGGCCCCAGCCCCATCTCACGGGCTGCCGGCCGCTCAGCGTCGATCAATGCCGTGAACAGCTCGAGCAGCGAGGCGGTCGTGCCTCGCACGGGCTCGATCAAGACCTCGATCGTGCCACCGCACAGCAGGCCCACCTCGAGACCCTGGTCATCGGTGATGCCGTAGTGCCGAAGCGTCGGCTCGGCAGACTCCAGCACCGCCAGCGCGTGCTTCACCACGTCCCCTTCGACGCATCCGCCGCTCACCGAACCGGCCATCGCCCCGGCCGAGGAGACGGCCAGCTTGGCGCCAACCCCGCGGGGCGCGGATCCGTCGACCCGGACGACGGTCGCCAGGGCGGCATCGGTGCCGTCGCTGCGCCACGCGCGAATGGCGGCGAGCGCCTCGTCCATCATCGGTCCAGTATGGAACCGATGGGTGATGGGCTGGATGTCAGCGCGGTGGTCCTGGCCGCGGGGCTGGGGACGCGCTTCGGGGAGCCAAAGGTCAATGCCGTGCTGCGGGGCCGGCGGTTCCTCGACCACGTGGTCGAGCGGCTCCGCGAAGCGGGCGTGACCTCGATCATCGCCGTCGTCCCGCCGGGCGCCGACGTGCCGGGCGACGTGCGGGCCGTCGAGAACGCGGACCCGGACGAAGGACAGGGCCTCTCCCTGCGCCTGGGCGTCGCAGCCGTACCGGCCGGCCACGCCGCGCTGTTCCTCCTCGTGGACGAGCCCACGATCCCGGTGAAAACCCTGCGGGCCGTGCTCGACGCGCGCGGCGAACGGCCCATCGTGGCCGCGGAGGCCGGGGAGCGATTCGGCCCCCCGGTCCTCGTGGAACCGGGCGCGTTTGCGGTCGTCGCGGCCGCGATCGGTGACATCGGTCTGCGAGCCGTGCTTCGCGAGCACCCGGACCTGGTGACCGGCGTGCCGGTGGCCGGGCATCCGCCGGACGTGGACACGCCGGACGACCTCGCCGCCCTTGGCGGCCGGTAGGCAGCAGCGCCGCTAGACTGCGGCCATGACCATCGAACGGGTCGGGAGTGCCGAGGTCCTGCCCGAGGAGGCCGCGCTCGAGGCCACCGTGCGTCCCCGCCGCCTCGACGAGTTCGCGGGCCAGGAGCGGATCAAGGAGAACCTCGGGATCCTGATCGACGCCGCCAGGCAGCGGTCGGAGCCGGTTGACCACATCCTTCTGTACGGCCCGCCGGGCCTGGGCAAGACGACCCTCGCCACGATCGTGGCGGCCGAGGTCGGGGCGCAGCTGCGCACGACGTCCGGCCCGGCCATCGAGCGAGCCGGGGACCTGGCGGCCATCCTGACCGGCCTCCAGCGCGGCGACGTCCTGTTCATCGATGAGATCCATCGGCTCTCGCACGTGGTCGAGGAGGTGCTCTACCCGGCCATGGAGGACTTCGCGCTCGACATCGTGCTGGGCAAGGGCCCGGGGGCGCGGACGGTACGCCTCCAGATCGAGCCGATCACGGTCATCGGCGCGACCACCCGGGTGGGGTCCATCACCGGGCCGCTCCGTGACCGATTTGGGGTCACCCACCGATTGGACTACTACACCGATGCCGACCTGGTCACGATCCTCCATCGAAGCGCCGGGATTCTCGAGATCCCGCTGGCCGATGATGCCGCCGAGCTCATCGCGCGACGAAGTCGAGGCACGCCCCGGATCGCGAACCGCCTCCTGAAGCGGGTCCGCGACTACGCCCAGGTGCGGGGCAGCGAGGATGGCGAGGCCACCGCCGCCGCGGCCGAGGCTGCGCTGGGCCTCCTCGATATCGATGAGCGCGGTCTGGATGCCCTCGATCGGCAGCTGTTGATCGCGATCGCGGAGCACCACGGCGGGGGACCGGTGGGCCTCCAGACGATGGCCGCCACGATCAGCGAGCCGGTGGAAACGATCGAGGACGTGGTCGAGCCGTACCTCATCCAGGCCGGGCTCCTGGCCCGGACATCGCGCGGTCGGCAGCTGACGCCGGGTGCGTGGGCCCACCTGGGGCTGACGCCGCCCGCGGAACTGGCCTCCATCGCGGCCGAGCAACCGGGTCTTTTCGACTGATTTTCGGGCCCCCTGATCGGGGCTGACACCCGGCTGGCGTGGCCCGCGCAGAAATCGGTCTAACGGCGCGTTAACGAACGCTACGATCCGCCTCCGGGTCGCGTCACGTGCCCTGCCCTTGGTGCGGCGTTCGACCCAGGGAGCGAGGAGGGCCCCAGTCAACGTGGAAGCATTAGCTTCGTTCTTCAAGTTCCACGAACGGGGTACATCGGTCGGCACCGAAATCCGGGCCGGCGTCACAACGTTCCTGGTGATGGTCTACATCGTCGCCTTGAACCCGGCGATCATCGCCGGTCCTTTGGGTCTCGATCCGGTGGCGGTAGCGGCGGGAACCGCGCTGGTAGCCGGCGTCATGACCCTGGCGATGGGACTGCTCACCAACTATCCGTTTGCGTTGGCAGCGGGACTTGGCCTGAATGCGGTCGTCGCGTTCTATCTGGTTCTCACCCTCGGCATGACGCCGGCCCAGGCCATGGGCGTGATCGTCATCGAGGGCGTGATCATCTCCCTGCTGGTCGTGGTCGGCCTGCGGGAAGCGATCATGAATGCGGTGCCGCTGGGCCTGAAGCGGGCCATTGGCGTGGGCATCGGTCTGTTCATCCTGTTCATCGGCTTCTGGGATGGCGGACTCATTGCCGGCGTTTCGCCCGATTCGACCCCACCACCACCACCGCCACCACTCGCGTTCCAGTTCCCGACGGACATCGCCGACGCGGTGTTCCTGCTGGGGCTGCTCATCACGTTCGCGCTGTGGGCGTTGAAGATCAGGGGTGCCCTGATCATCAGCATCGTCGTCACGACCGTGATCGCGATCCTCACCGGAGTCCAGGCCATCCCGACCGAGTTCGTCTGGACGCCGAGCTTCAGCACGCTCGGCCTGGGACTGCAGGACATCCCCGGGATCTTCACGATCCAGGCCGGGGCTCTGGCCGCTGTCCTGGCCATCTTCACGATCATGCTGAGTGACTTCTTCGACACGATGGGGACGGTGACCGGCATTGCTGCCGAGGCCGGCTTATCGCAAGAAGATGGTTCTGTTCCCGGTGTCGGCCGGGTGCTGCTCATCGACGGCCTCGCGGCCGTCGCCGGCGGCGCTGCGGGCGTCAGCTCGAACACCACGTTCATCGAGAGCGCAGCCGGCGTTGGAGACGGCGGGCGGACCGGGATGACATCGGTCACCACCGGTCTCCTGTTCCTGGCCGTCATCTTCCTGGCACCGATTGTGCAGATCATTCCGGTGCAGGCCACCGCTCCGGCGCTGGTCCTGGTCGGATTCCTGATGTTCACCCAGATTGGCGAGATCGACGTCCGGGACATCTACACCGGTCTCCCGGCGCTCCTGATCATGATCCTCATGCCGTTGACCTTCACGATCACGATCGGCATCGGCGCCGGCATCGTGGTGTGGGTCTTCCTCCAGGTCGTGGGCCGCAAGTGGAGCGAGGTCCACTGGCTCATGTGGATCGTGGCCCTGGCCTTCCTCGTTTTCTTCGCCCAGGCGTTCCTCTCCCAGTACATCTGACGCCTGTCCTGAAACCGATGACGCCCGGCCGGGCCATCCGGCCGGGCGTCGTGCTACCCGCTAGCCTCTCGGCGTGACCGATACGACGGCGGACCGGCTGCGGGTCGACGACTTCGACTATGACCTCCCGCGCGAGGCGATCGCCCAAACCCCGGCCGAGCCGCGCGACGCCAGCCGCCTCCTCGTCTTCGACCGCCGTACCTCCGAGCCCGGGCGCCCGGCCCTCGAGCACGGGCACTTTTCGGAGCTCCTCCGCTGGCTTGATCCGGGGGATCTGCTCGTCGTGAATGACAGCCGCGTGCTCCGCGCGCGCCTTCGCGGCCAGCGCCCCGGCGGGGGAGCGGCGGAGATCCTCCTCCTGCGGCCGCTGGACGACGGACGCTGGGAGGCGCTCGTCCGGCCATCCCGGCGTCTTGCGCCCGGCGCGTCCGTGACCCTGGCCGACGGGAAGGCGGTGGTCGTCGAGGAGCGACGCGCCGAGGGGACCCGCGCCGTCCGGCTTCCGGGCGACGCCACCTCGCTCATGGACAGCGCGGGCGAGATGCCGCTCCCGCCGTACATCACCGCTCGCGAGGCCCCCGACGAGCGCTACCAGACCGTGTACGCCGAGCCGCCCGGCTCGGCTGCGGCGCCAACGGCCGGGCTCCATTTCACGCCCCGTCTCCTGGACGAGCTGGACCAGGCCGGCATCCAGCGCGCGACGGTGACCCTCCACGTGGGACTCGACACGTTCCAGCCGCTCGACGGCGAGTTCGTGGACCAGCACCACATCCACCGGGAGTGGTACGTCGTGCCGGCCGCCACCCGCACGGCCATCGCCCTGGCCAAGGGCCGAGGCAACCGGATCGTGGCCGTGGGCACCACCACGACGCGGGTCCTGGAAACCTTGGCCCGGACCAGCGAGACCGAGGGATGGACCGACCTGTACATCACGCCCCCGCATCGGTATCGGTCAGTCGACGCGCTGATCACGAACTTCCACCTGCCTCGCAGCTCGCTCCTCCTGCTGGTCACGGCCTTCGTCCAGGCGGGGATGGATGACGCAACTCCGCTCGCGGCCCGGGACACGCTGCTGGCGGCCTACCGAACGGCCCTCGAGGCGGGGTATCGGTTCTACTCGTACGGCGACGCGATGCTCATCCGGTAGCAGCCGGCCGCGGCCGGTATCCTCGGCGCGTGCCCTCGCCCATCACGTTTTCCGCCAGCCAGGCCGGCATCGGTCGAGCACGGCTGGGGCGGCTGGACACCCCGCACGGCCCGGTCGACACGCCCCAGTTCATGCCGGTCGGCACGCAGGCCACGGTCAAGGCGCTGGACCCGACCGACCTGCGGACCGCGGGCACCCAGATGCTCCTCGCCAACACGTACCACCTGACCCTGCGCCCCGGCGAGGAGCGGATCGCACGCCTCGGTGGGCTGCATGCCTTCATGGCCTGGGACGGACCGATCCTGACCGATTCGGGCGGGTTCCAGGTCTTCAGCCTGGGCCACCTGCGCACGGTGGACGACGACGGAGTCACGTTCGCTTCCCACCTGGACGGGACACCGATCCGTCTCACACCCGAACGGGCGATCGTGATCCAGGAGGCGCTGGGCAGCGACGTGGCGATGGTCCTGGACCACCTTGTCGGAGCCGATGCGACGCCGCAGGCCGTGGACGAGGCCATGGCCCGAACCCATCGCTGGGCCGAGCGGTCGCTCGCGGCCCGGTCCCGCGCCGACCAGGCGGTATTCGGGATCATCCAGGGCGGCACGGACCCCGCGTTGCGCGCGGCATCCGCGACCGCCACGGCGAGCCTGGCGTTCGACGGAATCGCGGTCGGCGGCCTGTCGGTGGGGGAGTCGAAGGCCGACATGGCCCGTGCTCTGGCTGCCGTGGCCGAGGCGCTGGGGGAGGACGCGCGCCCGCGGTACCTCATGGGTGTCGGCGCGCCGGATGACTTCTTCGTGGCGATCGAGCACGGAATCGACCTGTTCGACTGCGTCCTGCCCACCCGGCTGGCGCGCCACGGCCAGCTCTGGACGTCCGAGGGGCGGCTGCGCCTCGGTCATGCGGCGCTCCTCGACGACCCCCGGCCGGTGGACGCGGCGTGCGGCTGCGGCACCTGCATAACGTACTCGCGCGCCTACCTCGCGCACCTCTTCCGGGCCGACGAGCTGCTCGCTCATCGGCTCTCTTCGGTCCACAACCTCACCTATACTTTCGACCTGATGCGGGCCATCCGCGAGGGGCTCCGCGACGGTGGGTACGAGGCGCTCCGCGACCGCGTTTCGAGCCAGTTCGCGGCCCCGGACGACGACCCGCAACCAGCTGGTAATGAGCCGATACAGGCCTCTGCCGACACTGCGCCTGCCTCGGGCGCCCGTTTGGACGAGTGAGATACCGATGGGAAACCGAGACCGCCCCAAGAAACAACCCAAGCGCAAGGCCAAGGAAAAGACCCACAAGGCCGCCCCGCCGTCACCCGTGGTCTACGAGCCAACGACGGTGGAGGTCATCAAGCCCAAGCGCAAGCCACGCGACGAGCCCGACGCCGGGTGAGCAGCCGCGCGACCACCCCACCCAGCACGAAGGAGCACCGACCCCGCATGGATGCCACCGCGGCCGCCCCAAAGACCAAGACCAACGGCGAGAAGTCCCCGGCCAACGGGGAGCGCGCCCGCGCCGTGGATGCAGCCATTCTCCAGATCGAGAAGCAGTTCGGGCAGGGCTCGATCATGCGACTCGGCGACACCGCAGCGCTGCCGGTGGACGTCGTGCCCACCGGTTCCATCGCGCTTGACCTGGCGCTCGGGGTGGGCGGCGTGCCCCGTGGTCGGATCACGGAGATCTTCGGTCCCGAGTCGAGCGGCAAGACGACCCTGTGCTACCACATCGCCGCCAACGCGCAGAAGGCGGGCGGAATCGTCGCCTTCATTGATGCGGAGCACGCGCTGGACCCCGGGTACGCTCGCAACCTGGGCGTCAACGTGGACGAGCTGCTCGTCTCGCAGCCGGACACCGGGGAGCAGGCGCTCGAGATCGCGGAGACCCTGATCCGCTCTGCCGGGGTGGACGTGGTCATCGTCGACTCGGTCGCCGCGCTCGTGCCGCGGGCCGAGATCGAAGGCGAGATGGGGGACTCGTTCGTCGGCCTCCAGGCGCGGCTCATGAGCCAGGCCCTGCGCAAGCTGACCGGCGCGGTGAACCGCTCGAACACGGCTCTCGTGTTCACCAACCAGCTGCGCGAGAAGATCGGCGTGATGTTCGGCAACCCGGAGACCACCCCCGGTGGCCGTGCCCTGAAGTTCTACGCCTCCATCCGGATGGACATCCGCCGGATCGAGACCCTGAAGAACGGGACCGATGCGTATGGCAGCCGGACCCGGGTCAAGGTCGTGAAGAACAAGGTTGCCTCGCCGTTCCGGATCGCCGAGTTCGACATCCTCTACAACGAGGGCATCAGCCGCGAGGGTGGCCTGCTCGACGTGGGTATCGCCTCGGGCGTCCTGTCCAAGACCGGGGCCTGGTTCAACTACGGCGACGCCCGGCTTGGCAACGGTCGCGAGGCGGCGCGTGAGTTCCTCAAGGCCAACCCCACCATGGCCGATGCCATCGAAGAGGACATCCACGGGCGCCTGGCGGCCATCACCATCGGCGACGTCACCGCCCCGGCGGAGACCGCATCAGCCTGACCGCGGTGCCCCGCACCCGCGAACCGCGTCCAGCACCCGACGCCGAGCAGGCGTTCGAGCTGGCGGGCCACTTCCTCGGGACCCGACCGCGGTCCCGCTGGGAGGTCGAGGAACGGCTCCGGCGGGGCGGCGCCACCGAGCCGGTCGTCAGCGCGACGCTGGCCCGCCTGGTGCGGATCGGGTTCGTGGACGACATGGCCTTCGCCCGCTGGTGGATCGAGCAGCGGGACACGCATTCCCCGCGGGGCCGGGTGGCGCTCGAGACGGAGCTGCGCGCCAAGCGCGTGCCCCAGGCCGTGATCGAAGCCATGCGGGTCGAGCACACCGAAGACGGCGGTCTGAGCGAAGGCGAGCGGGCCGAGGCGGCACTCGACCGACACCTGCACGGTCGGCCGCTCCCTGACGATCCCAAGGCGCTCCAGCGGCTGGGGATGTACCTCGTTCGGCGCGGGTTCGATCCGGCGACCGCCCGGGCCGTCCTCCGACGCCGGGGCGCGGGCGTCTAACCTGTGGCGCCCATGCGATTCGCCCTCATGACCGAGCCCCAGCAGGGGCTCAGCTACGACGACATCCTGGCCGCGGCCCAGACCGCCGAGGCCGCCGGGTTCGAGGGTTTCTTCCGCTCCGATCATTACGGCAGCTTTCCCGGAGCCTCTGACCAGCCCACCACCGACGCATGGGCCACCCTGGCGGGACTGGCTCGTGAGACCAGCGCGATCCACCTCGGAACGCTCGTCTCGCCGGTCAGCTATCGGCATCCCGGGAACTTCGCCAAGGTCGTGGCCACCATCGACGACATGAGCGGCGGCCGGCTCGAGGTCGGGATGGGCGCCGGATGGCACGAAGAGGAGCACGCCGCCCACGGGTTTCCTTTTGCCACGATGCCCGAGCGATATGACTGGCTCGAGGAAGCGCTCGCCATCGTCCACGGCCTGTGGACCGAACCGGACGGTTGGAGCTTCGAGGGCCGGCGCTGGCAGATACGCTCGTCGCGCTTCCACCCCAAGCCCACGGCGTCGGGTCAGCGCCACCCGCACCTGATCCTCGGTGGGGACGGGCTGCCGCGTCAGGCGGCCCTCGTTGCCCGCTGGGCCGACGAGTTCAACCGCAGCTCCGCGACCCCCGAGCGGCTCGTGCGCAGTTACGCGAGGGTCCGCGCCGCCTGCGCGGCCATCGGTCGGGACCCGGACGAGGTCGTGCTGTCGGCCATGATCGGGACCCTCGTGGCCGAGACCGAGGCCGAGCTTGAGGAACGGGTACACGATCAGGTCGTGATGCTCGGCTCCGACGCCCCCGACGACGCCTGGCTAGCGGAGCGCCGGACGCGGTGGATCATCGGTACCCCTGACCAGGCGCGAACACAGATCGAGGCACTCGGGGCGGCCGGCGCCCAGCGGCTCATGCTGCAGGACTTCCTGCCCCGCGACCTGGACATGATCGCGCTCCTGGGGAAGATCGCCGCCGGCTGAGGAAGACGCTCGGCTCGCCCGGGCGACCCGGGCTGCCGGTTGGGGTACAGTACCCGGCACCACGCGGCAGAGCCCATCTGTCGAGCGGCATGAAGAAGTCGTTAACCGCGGGCCCGACTGTGGGCCTGCCGCTTGCCCCGGAGCTCCTGAGAGGGAGGAGCCAATGCCTGACACCATGGCCGTGCTCGCCATGCTGGCGATTGCCGGCCTCGTGGGCGCAATCCTCGGCTACGTGGCCCGCCGCGTCCTGACCGCGACCAAGATCCGCACCGCCGAGTCGTACGCCGAACGGCTGGTGGCCGATGCCCGTGCCCAGCAGAAGGAGATCATCCTCGAGGGCAAGGACGAGGTCCTCCAGGCCCAGCGCGCGGCCGAGGACGAGGCCCGCGAGCGGCGAGCCGACTTCCAGCGCCAGGAACGCCTCCTGCTGGACCGATCCGAGGGCCTCGACCGCAAGTCGGAGACGCTCGAGCGACGGGAGGCCCAGGCGGAGGAACGGCTGGTCGAGCTCGAGACCGAAAAGGCGCAGGTCGCCGTCCTCCGCGCCCAGCAGCTGACCTCCCTGGAGCACATCGGTGGGCTGTCGGCCACCGAGGCCCGCCAGACCCTCATTCGCGAGATCGAAGAGGACGCCCAGGCCGAGGCGTCGCAGCGGGTGCGCGACATCGAGCGCCGCGCCACCGAGGACGGGGAAGAGCGGTCGCGCCGAATCCTGACCACGGTCATGCAGCGCATGGCCGCCGACCACACCCAGGAGGCGACGGTCACCGTCGTCCACCTCCCCAACGACGACATGAAGGGCCGGATCATCGGTCGCGAGGGCCGCAACATCCGGGCCCTCGAACAGGCCACCGGGGTGGACCTGATCATCGACGACACGCCCGAAGCGGTCGTCCTCTCCGGGTTCGACCCCGTTCGCCGCGAAGTCGCGCGGATGGCTCTCACCAAGCTCATTGCCGACGGGCGGATCCATCCCGGTCGGATCGAGGAGACGGTGGCCAAGTGCCGCCAGGAGATCGAAGTCGTCATGCGCCAGGCGGGGGAGCAGGCCGCGTATGACGCGGGCGTGCCGGGCCTGCACGCGGAACTCATCCGGCTCCTCGGGCGGCTGAAGTACCGGACCAGCTACGGCCAGAACGTGCTGAACCACTGCGTCGAGACGGCGCGCCTGAGCGGGATGCTCGCCGCCGAGCTGGGCGCCAACGTCGCGGACGCCAAGAAGGGCGGCCTGCTCCACGACATCGGCAAGGCGGTCGACCATGAGGTGGAGGGGCCGCACGCCACGATCGGCGCCGAGATCGCGGGCCGCTTCGGCGTCTCGCCCCTCGTCTGCAACGCGATCGGTGCCCACCACCAGGAGGTCGAGCAGGATTCGGTGGAGGCGACCGTGGTCCAGATCGCGGACGCGATCAGCGCCTCGCGGCCCGGTGCCCGTGGGGAGGCGCTGGACAGCTACATCAAGCGCCTCGACGACCTCCAGCAGATCGCGCTCAGCTTCCCCGGCGTCGAGCGCTGCTACGCCATCCAGGCCGGACGCGAGGTCCGGATCCTCGTCTCGCCGACCGAGATCGACGACGGCGCCTCGTCGCGCCTGGCTCGTGATGTCGTGCGCAAGATCGAGGAGCAGCTCCAGTACCCGGGGCAGATCAAGGTCACCGTCATCCGCGAGACGCGCGCCGTGGACTACGCCCGATGACCGCCAGCGCCGCCACGATGCGGTGCCTGGTCATCGGCGACATCATCGGTAAGCCGGGCCGGGTGGCCATCGGTCAGGCCTTGCCGGATCTCCGCCGTGAGTTGGCGGTGGACATGGTCATCGCGAACGGCGAGAACGTGGCCGCCGGGATGGGCCTCACCCCGTCCCTTGCCGAGGAGCTGTTCGACAGCGGGATCGACGTGCTGACCAGCGGCAACCACATCTGGGACAAACGCGAGATCTACGAGTACCTCGACACCGATCGTCCCGTCCTGCGCCCGGCCAACTACCCCGACGACGCGCCTGGGCGTGGATGGCTGGTCCATCACCTGCCCGACGGGGAGCCGGTGGCGGTCATCAACCTCATGGGCCGGGTGTTCATGAACCAGCTCGACTCGCCGTTCACCTATGCCGACACCCTGCTGGACGGTGCGGCCGAGCCGCTGCCGGCCCTGCGTTTCGTGGACTTCCACTGCGAGATCACCTCCGAGAAGAACGCCATGGGCTGGCATCTCGACGGTCGGGTGACCGCGGTGACCGGCACCCACACCCACGTGCCCACCGCCGACGCCCGCGTCCTGCCCAGTGGGACGGCGTACATCAGCGACGTGGGGATGACCGGTCCGCGCGACTCGATCATCGGCTTCCGGCTGGACACCGTCCTGCCCCGCTTCCTGCGTCACCTGCCCACCCGGTTCGAGGTCGCCGAGGGGCCGGTCAGCTTCAACGGGGCGCTGATCGAGGCCGATCGGGCCACCGGTCGGGCGCGGAGCATCGAGCTGCGTGCAGCGCCTCATCGAGGTGTAGGCCGCCATTCCCAGACCGATGGCGCCGCCGTTGGCGGCGCTGGTGGGCCCCACCGCGTCGGGCAAGACCGATCTGTCCCTGGTCATGGCCGAGCGGCTGAACGCCGAGATCCTCGTCGCCGACTCGCGCCAGGTGTACCGCGGCCTGGACGTCGGGACGGCCAAAGTGGACTCCGCCGCGCGGGCACGCGTCCCACATCACCTGCTGGACCTGGTCGAGCCCGACCAGCGGTTCACCGTGGCCGACTGGGCGGAGGAGGCGCGCCCCGTCGTGGCCGATGTTTCAGTGCGGAGCCGGCTGCCATTGGTGGTGGGCGGGACCGGGCTGTACGTGAGCGCCCTGGTGGACGGCTTCGACTTCGCCAACCAGCCGTGGAGCCCCGAGGTCCGCGAGCGATTGGCCGATGAGCTCGAAACGGAGGGACTGGCCGTGCTGGCCGAGCGCCTGGCCCGCCTCGACCCGGTCGGCGCCGAGCGGACGGACCTCCGTAACCCGCGCCGGGTGCTGCGCGCCCTCGAGCGGGCCGAGCTGGCCGGCAGGGGAGCGGCTTACACCGTAAGGTCAGAGGCTTGGGCGGGGCGTCTGGCGATCATCGGCCTCTCGCGCCCGCTGGCGGTCCTCGACCGACGGATCGGGGAGCGGGCCCAGGCCATGTTCGAGGGCGGGTTGATCGCAGAGACCCGGGGGTTGCTGGATCGCGGCCTGGATCCGTCGCTGCCGGCCCTGACCGGCCACGGCTACGCCGAGGCCGCGGCATACCTGGCGGGGGAGTCGACCCTCGAGGAGGCCATCGCGACCACCACGCGTCGCGTGCGCCGATACGCCCGTCGCCAGCTCAGCTGGTTCCGACGCGACAAGCGCATCGTGTGGCTCGACGCCGGGGAGCGGCCTTCGGACGACCCAGACCTGGTCGGGCAGGGGAGTGACGTCGTGACCCGACTGGCGTTCGGGTGAGCACGCTGGGCTAGGATGGCCGCCGCATGAGCCGATCCGCCCCACGCACCGTGGAAGTCGCCCCGCCCGTCGAGCGGGCGTTTCTGGTTGCCCTCGAGGCCCCGGCGGGGGAGTCGTGGTCGGTCGAGCGCCGCTTGGCCGAGCTCGGGGCCCTCGCTGCCGCCGCGGGCGCCGAGGTCGTGGGCAGCATCAGCCAGAAACGGGGCCATGCGGATCCGGCGTGGTACGTGGGCAAGGGTCGCGCCGCCGACCTGGCCGACGAGAAGGCGATGACCAGTTTCACGCTCCTCGTCGTGGACGACGAGCTGAGCGCGAACCAGCAGCGCAACCTCGAAAAGATCACCGACGGCAAGGTCCTCGACCGCAGCGCCCTGATCCTCGACATCTTCGCCCGCCATGCCCGCACCCGCGAGGGGAGGCTCCAGGTCGAGCTGGCTCAGCTCGAGTACCACTTGCCGCGCCTGACCCGGATGTGGACCCACCTGTCGCGTACCGCCGGCGGAATCGGGACCCGCGGACCGGGCGAGAGTCAGCTCGAGACCGACCGGCGGAGAATCCGCGAGAAGATCAATCGGCTGCGCGGGGAGATCACCGAGGTCGAGCGCCATCGCGCCACCGCCGGGCGCCGGCGGGATCGGTCAGAAGTGCCGGTCGTGGCCCTGGTGGGGTACACCAATGCCGGGAAATCGACGCTTCTGAACGCCCTGACCGATGCCGATGCGTACGTGGCCGACATGCCGTTTGCCACGCTGGATCCCACCTCGCGGCGGATCAGCCTCGAATCCCACCGCCAGGTCGTGCTGACCGATACGGTGGGCTTCATCAACAAG
>CAWEPF010000011.1:0-10560 GCA_963810925.1 uncultured Chloroflexia bacterium
TGCGGCAGGATGTGGCTCCGGACGATGCGGCCGCCTGGGACACCGATGGCACGCGCCGCCTCGATGTCCTCGCGCTGCTTGAGGGACAGGGTCTGGGCTCGGACCAGGCGGGCGGTGCCGACCCACGCGATCAGACCGATGGCCACGAGCGTGGCGAGTAAGCCGTTGAGGATCGTGAAGAACGGGGTGTCGACGATCGCCGCCGAGATCATGATGATGAACAGCAGGTCGGGGAACGTCGCGATGATGTCGGTGAAGCGCATGAGCGCGGTCTCGGTCCTCCCGCCCCGCCAGCCGGCGGTCAACCCTACCGGGACGCCGATCGCGATCACCACCAGCTGGGCGACGAATGCCACCGTCAGCGAGACCCGGGCCCCGTCAACGGTGCGAGCCAGGAGGTCGCGGCCCAGGGTATCGGTGCCGAGTAGATGGTTCGGCGACAGCGGCGGGAGCGGGCCGTGGTTCTCCACGACCGCCGGGAGATCCTGGTCCTCGTAGGTCCATGGCAGGAGCGGCGGCACGAAGACCGCGATGAACACGAGGCTCACCACGATCGCACTGCCCGCGATGCCTGCCGGACTGCTGATCAGCCGAGCGAGCGCATCCATCCAGAAGCCACGGCTCCGCTCTCTCGGTCGGGACACTTCGCCGGCGCGGGCCGCTCGAGCATCAGCCACCAGGAATCGCCTCCGGCGCGCCCATCGACCCGTCGCGGATCCGAGGGTCGATGACCCCATAGGCGATGTCGACGACCGCGTTGGCAATCGCAACCACGATCGCGTAGATGAGGGTGATGGCCATCAGCAGGGTGTAATCGCGGCCGCGAATCGCGAAGTAGTACAGGTTGCCAAGCCCCGGGATGTCGAACACACGCTCGACCACGATGGAGCCGGTGATCAGGAGGGCGAGGATCGATCCGGCAATGGTCACGATCGGGATGGCGGCGTTTCGAAGCAGGTGGACCCTCACGACCTGCTTCTCGGGCACGCCCTTGGAGTGCGCCGTGCGGATGTAGTCCGCCTGCAGGACCTCGAGCACGGCAGCCTTGGTGTGGCGCGCGATCTGGGCCATGGGCAAGCCGGCCAGGGCGAGGGTCGGCAGGATCCAGTGTCGCGGGGTTTCCCAGCCACTCCGCGGGAACAGGCCTTCCAGCGGTGGCAGCGGGGTCGAGCCGGGGAACACTGGGCCTCGGGCGGCACCCAGGGTGAGCTGGAGGAAGGCGGCCAGAGCGAAGGCGGGGAGTGCCATGCCGGCCAGAGCCAGGATGCTTGCCGCGTAGCCCGAGGGTCGTCGTTGGCGCAGGGCGGCTACCAGCCCGAGGGGGACACCGATCCCCACCGCGACGGCAAAGGCCAGGACGCACAGCAGGAGGGTCGGGCCGATCGCGGCCCCGACGGCATCGGCCACCTCGTACCGCTCGGTCGAGGTTCCGATACCAAAATCTCCCTGGAGCATGTGACCCAGCCACGCCAGGTACTGGATGGGGAGTGGCTGGTCGAGCCCGAGCTCCTCGGTCAGGCGCTCGACGACCGCCGGCTCGAGCTGGCGGCCCTCGCGGTTCCACGGGCTGCCGGGGGCGACGTGCATGATCGTGAAGGCGACGATCGAGGCGCCCAGCACGATGGGAATGACCCATGCCAGCCGACGAACCGCGTAGCGAAGAAGCACCTCACCTCCTGCCTAGTAGAACCCCGGGCCACCGGCGCGAGTTCAGATTGGCGACGTTCAGGGCTGGGCGGAAACGGCCCGCAGCTCCCCGGAAGGCCCGGTCACGACGATCGACTCGCCGCTGACGAAGGATCGCTCATCGGGCGGATGAGCCTCGTGGCGCTCCTCGCCCTGGAAGACGGCGAGGGTGAACACGCCGCGCTGGCGGAGTTCTCCGACGCTGCGTCCTTCGAGCCAGCTGCCCGCGGTCACGGGCAGCTCCTCGATCGAGAAGTTGAGCTCGCCGTGGGACAGCGCGGCATCGATGAAGTCGATGACCCGCGGCCGCACCGCCAGCTCCGCGATCCGGCGGCCGGCGGTCCCATATGGCGAGACGACGCGATTCGCCCCTGCCCGGATGAGCTTGGCCTCCGACTCCACGGCGTTGGCGCGGGCAACGATGAACAGGTTCGGGTTGAGCTGACGGGCGGACAGGACGATGAACACGTTCTCGGAGTCCGTGTCGACGCAGGCAATCAGGCCGCGCGCGCGGGCCACGCCTGCCTCTTCGAGAACGTGGTCCGTCGTCGCATCGCCGGGGACGACCATGTGGCCATCGCCCGCCGCCCGCGCGCGCGAAGCCTCATCGGTGTCGATCACCACGACCGGGTGGCCGGCGTGGTTCAGCTCGCGGGCCACGGCCGCCCCGACCCGTCCGTATCCGCACAGGATCATGTGGTCTCGCGCCGCTTCGACCGACCGTGCCATGTTCCTCGCCTCCCGACGGCCGCTCGCGACCTCGTCCACCACGTACTCGCTGATGATCCCAATGGACCCAAAGATGATGGCCACCCCGGCGACCGACATGACCATGGCCCACACCCGCCCCACGCTGTCGAGCTCGTGGACCTCGCGGAACCCGACCGTGGTCAGGGTCGTGATGGTCTGGTACAGCGCATCCTCGACAGTCCAGTGCTCGAGGAGCGCGAATCCCGCCGTCCCCACCACCACCGCGCTGATGGCCACCAGCAGGAGGGAGCGGACGTGACGCACGGTCACCCGGGCGGCGCCCGTCCAGGCGGCAACCGAGGGCTCAGTCACCGCCCGATCCTACGCGAGAGGAATCGGTCAGAAGGGCTGGTTTTGGGCATTCGAGGGGGATATAGTCGCCCGCGTCACGCCGCGCCGGCGCCCGTCCCGCGTCGCTCTCGCAGGTCCCGCCGCGCAGGAGAAAGGAGCCGCCCGCCGGCATCACTGTCCCTCGCAACTGCCTGTGTCCGCCCCGCCCGAACTCGCGGGGTGTTCGCCCCCTTCAGACCCAGCAACAGTGAGGTTTCGGATGTCGCAGATGTCCAGCAAGGACGATGTGCTGGCGCAGGATCGCAGCGACCTGCACGGCCTCGGCTACGCCCAGGAGCTCCTTCGGTCCATGGGCGGATTCAGCAACTTCGCGATCAGCTTCTCAATCATTTCCATCCTGACCGGCGCGGTCATCCTCTACAACTACGGCCTCAATCTGGCCGGTCCGGCCGCGGTCGGCATCGGCTGGCCGCTTGTCACGTTCTTCACGCTGATGATCGCCGCCACCATGGCCGAGCTCGCATCGGCATACCCCACCGCCGGCGGTCTCTACTACTGGGCCAGCAAGCTCCGCAACAAGGACTGGGGCTGGTGGACGGCGTGGCTGAACCTGGGTGGCCAGGTCTCGATCGTGGCCGGCATCAACTACTCGGCGGCGTTCTTCCTGACAGCCACGATCATCAACCCCCTGCTCGGCGGGACGTTTGATCCCGCCGCCGATACACTCGGCGTCCAGAACGCCATCTGGATGACCGGCGTCCTCATCGCGATCGAAGTCGTATTCAACGTAGCCGGAACCCGGATCGTGGCGTTCATGAACGACCTGTCCGTGTGGTGGCACATCTTCTTCGTGGCCGCCATCGCCATCGCCCTGGTGACCATTGGCACGCAGCCGACCAATGACATCGACTTCCTGTTCACCGTCGCGCCGGCCGGAACGGCGGCGGATGGTACGCCGTGGGAACAGATCATCCCCTTCGGCATTGCGGGTGCGTTCGCCCTGAGCCTGCTGCAGGCGCAGTGGACATACACCGGGTACGACGCATCGGCCCACGTCGCCGAGGAGACCGTCTTTGCTCGGCGGGCTTCGGCCTGGGGCGTGTTCCTCTCGGTGGCCGTCTCCGCCATCGCGGGCTACGTCGTCCTCATGGCCCTGAACCTGAAGATGCCTCCGCCGGCTGACGTCATGGCCAACAGCGGCGGATTGGGCATCAAGTACATCCTCGAGCAGAACCTGGGCGCGGGCCTCAACAACCTCGGCGGCCTCCTCGCGGCTGGCGTGGCGATCGCGATGACGTTCTGCGGCTTCTCGTCGATCGCCTCGGCCGGGCGCATGCTGTTCGCCTTCAGCCGGGACGACGGTGTTCCCGGGAGTCGTTGGCTGAAGCATGTCAGCCACCGCTTCCGGACCCCGGCCAATTCGGTGATCGCGATCAGCCTCTTCTCGTGGTTGCTGATCATGCTGGTCTACCTGATCTTCACGCTGGCCGGCGCCGATCCGCTGTTCCTCATCGCCGGAATCGTCGGCGTGAGCACGGTGCTCCTCTACTGGGCCTACGGGCTCTGCATCCTGCTCGGCCTCATCGGCGATCAGTCATGGCGCGAGCGCCAGACCTGGAGCCTGGGCCGATGGAGCAAGCCGCTGGCCTGGATCTCGGTGATCTGGATCATCCTCATCACCCCGTTGTTCCTCTATCCGTTCGAGTTGAATGCAGCCTCCTTGGCGACCGTTGCCGGCTTCCTCGTGCTGCTGCTCGTCTACTACTTCGTATGGGCGCGGAGCCGGTTCAAGGGCCCGATCCCGCAGGGAACGGCCGAAGAGCTGGAAGCCATCGAACGCGAGTTCGAAGATGCGGCGACCGCTATCTCGACCTGAGATCCATGCGACCCTGAACCAAGGACGGGCCGGCCGGGACAACCGGCCGGCCCGTCTCACCCGAGCGACCTGACACCGTGCCCGACGAGGACTTCGCGATGACGACCACCAAGGACCACCCCAGCAAAGCCGTCCTGACCCAGGCCATCCACGACGGGCAGATCGACACCCTGATCGTGGCCCTGACCGACATGCAGGGCCGCCTCATGGGCAAGCGGGTCCAGGGCCAGGCGTTCCTGAACGGCGCCATCGACCACGGCGCCCACTTCTGCACGTACCTCCTCGGCACGGACATGGAGATGAACACGCCCGATGGCTTCCAGCTCATGAACTGGGAGACGGGGTACGGCGACTGGATCGCCGATCCGCTATGGGACACCTACCGGGTGGTGCCGTGGCTGGAGAAGACGGCCATCGTCCTTTCCGACACGGTGGACCACCACGGGCACGAGATTGCCGTCTCGCCACGGACCATGCTCAAGCGCGTCGTCGAGAAGGCAACCGAGATGGGATTCCGGGCCATGGCCGGTTCGGAGTACGAGTACTACCTGCTGGCCGATACCTACGAGCAGGCCTGGGAGAAGGGCTACGTCGGGCTCAAGCGGTTCGGCTACTACAACGAGGACTACCACCTCCTGCAGGCCACCAAGGGCGAGCCGATCCACGGCAAGCTGCGAAACCTCATGACCGAGGCCGGGATCCCGGTCGAGTTCAGCAAGGGCGAGGCGGCGCCCGGCCAGCACGAGGTCAACATCCACTACACCGATGTGCTGGAGATGGCCGACTGGTCGGTCCTCTTCAAGCACGGGGCCAAGGAGATCGCCTGGCTGAACGGGATGGGCCTGACCTTCATGGCCAAGCCCGATCACACCTGGACCGGCTCCAGCGGCCACCTGCACATGTCCCTGTGGGACAAGACCGGCAAGAAGGCGCTCTTCTACGACCCCAAGGCCGAGCCGTACGGCATGTCGAAGACCATGCGCCACTTCCTGGGCGGGATGATGAAGTACTCGCGCGAGCTCTCGATCTTCTGGGCCTGGAACGTGAACTCGTACAAGCGCTACGCCGTGGCGTCGTGGGCGCCGGTGAACGTGGTGTGGGGGCGGGACAACCGCACCACCGGGTTCCGGATCGTGGGCGACGAGTCGGGGCTCCACGTCGAGAACCGCTTCCCCGGCGGCGACATGAACCCGTACCTGGCGTACGCCGCGGTGATCGGTGCCGGGCTGCTGGGGATCGAGCGCGAGATCGAGCCGCCGGACGAATACGTGGGAAACGGGTACGTGGCCACCGGCTGCGACCGCATGCCGCGCGCGCTGCACGAGGCCATCCGCGAGCTCGAGGCCAGCGAGGCGGCAGCCGACATCTTCGGTCCCAACGTCGTGGCCCACTACCTCAACGCGGCGCGCGTCGAGCAGGAGACCTACGACGCGATCGTCCATCCGTGGGACCGCGAGCGCTACCTGGAACGGGGGTAACCGATGCGATTGAGCGACAAGGTCGCCGTCATCACCGGCGCCGGAGGCGGGATGGGCCGCACGGCGGCCCTGATGTTCGCGGCCGAGGGCGCCAAGGTGGTGGTGGCCGAGTACGACGAGGCGGCCGGCGCCGAAACCCGCGACCAGGTGATGGCCGCGGGCGGGGACGCCGTGTTCGTGAAGACCGATGTCTCGTCAGAGACCGATGCGGCCGCCATGGTGGCGGCCGCCATGGATCGGTATGGGCGGCTCGACGTCCTCTACAACAATGCCGGGATCATGCCCGAGGCCGATCACTCGGTGACCGACACCGACGTGGACACCTGGGACCAGGTGATGGCCATCAACGTCCGTGGCGTGTTCCTGGGCTGCAAGTACGCGATCCCGCGCATGCTGGAGCAGGGGTCCGGATCGGTCATCAACATCAGCTCGTTCGTCGCCCTGCTCGGCTGCTCGGTCCCGCAGGACGCGTACACCGCCTCGAAGGGCGCCGTGCTGTCGCTGACCCGGTCATTGGCCGTCCAGTTCGGTCCCCAGGGAGTGCGCTCCAACGCCATCTGCCCCGGCCCCATCGAGACGCCGCTCCTCATGGACTGGCTGCTGAAGGACGAGGCGGCCAAGAACCTGCGCCTCGCCCGCAACCCCACCGGCCGGTTCGGCAAACCCGAGGAGATCGTGAACGTGGCTGTCTACCTGGCCTCGGACGAGTCACGCTGGACGAACGGCGCCCATTTCGTCATCGACGGCGGAATCAGCGTCAACTACTTCTAGGGCCGGGCAACAGGTCGCTCGCCTGACCGGGGATATACTCGGGCCCCTGATGACGACCGAAACGACCGCCGCCGCTGACCTTGCCTCGAGCGTGGGCGCGATGCAGATGATCATTGGTGGCGAGCACGTGGACGCCGCTGACGGGCAAACGTTCGAGGTCATCAACCCGGCCACCGGAGCGGTACTGGCGACGGCCCCCATGGGCGGCCCCGAGGACGTCAACCGGGCGGTCGCCGCGGCCCAGAAGGCCCTGGACGACCCGAAGGGCTTCTCGTCCTGGTCAGCAGCCAAGCGCGGCCGCGCCCTCCAGAAGCTGAGCAACCTGGTCAAGGATCACCTGGAGGAGCTGGCTCAGCTCGAGAGCCGCAACGTGGGCAAGCCCATCTCCGGCGCCCGCGGCGAGGCCTTGGGGGTCAGCCTCGTGTTCGAGTACTACGCCGGCGCGGCCAACAAGCATTTTGGCCAGACCATCCCAACCAGCAAGCCGGGGCTCGACTTCACGCTGCGCGAGCCCATCGGCGTGGTGGGCCTGATCGTGCCCTGGAACTTCCCGATGAACATGGCGTCCTGGAAGCTGGGGCCTGCCCTGGCCACCGGCAACGCCTGCATCCTCAAGCCGGCCTCCTACACGCCGCTCACCGCGCTGCGACTCGGGGAGCTGGCGCTGGAAGCCGGGTTCCCGCCGGGCATCGTGAACGTGGTCACCGGTCCGGGCGGCACCGCGGGTGCGGCCATCGCCGCCCATCCAGGGGTTGGCAAGGTGGCCTTCACCGGCGAGACGACGACCGGCCAGGAGATCCTGCGCCTGGCGGCGGGGAACGTGAAGAAGGTGAGCCTCGAGCTGGGCGGCAAGAGCCCGAACATCGTGTTCGCCGACGCCGACCTGGACCGATTCGCCCGCGAGTCGCCCTACGCGGTGTTCGACAACGCCGGCCAGGACTGCTGTGCGCGGAGCCGGATCTTCGTCGAGGCATCGGTTCACGACCAGGTCGTGGCCGCCTTCATCGAGGCCACGCGCAACGTCAAGGTCGGTGACCCCGCCGACGAGGGGACTGAGATGGGGAGCCTCGTCAGCCAGCGCCAGCGCGAGCGGGTGGCGGACTACATCCAGGTCGGCCGGGACGAGGGAGCGGAGCTGGCGTATGGCGGGGAGGCCCCGACCGGTGATCCGTTCGACGACGGCGCATACCTGATGCCCACCATCTTCGACGGCTGCCGGACCGACATGCGGATCGTGCGCGAGGAGATCTTTGGTCCGGTGGTTGCCATCATCCCGTTCGCGGACGAAGCGGAGGCCGTGCGCCTGGCAAACGACACGCCGTATGGGCTGTCGGGATCGGTCTGGAGCCGGGACATCGGCAAGGCGATCCGGGTCGCCAAGGGCCTCAAGGCGGGCGTCCTGTCGGTGAACTCGAACAGCAGCGTGCACACCGAGGCGCCCTTCGGCGGCTACAAGATGAGCGGGATCGGGCGCGAGCTGGGAATGGGGGCGCTCGACCTGTTCACCGAGGTCAAGAACGTCTTCGTCGACCTGACCTGAGTTGACTCCGCCTCCGTTCCAGCTCCCCAGGACACGCGGCCCGCTCCCCTCACCGTTCGCCGGTTCGCCGCGCTCGTGGCAGGCAAGGCGGCGGCCAGCGCCACCCGTCTGACCGGTCGAGGCGGCGGAACCTCGCTGCCGGGGATGGTCGCCCGGCGGCTGGATCCCGGCATCCTGTCGGACCTGGTCGGGGACCGGGGGGTGCCGGTCCTGGCCATCACCGGGTCCAATGGCAAGACCACGACCGCCCGGTTCACCGCTGCCCTCCTCCGGGCGGCCGGCCTCCCGGTTGCTCATAACCAGGCGGGCGCCAACCTCGTCCAGGGGGTGACCTCTCTGGCGGTAGCAACGGCCGATCTCCGGGGCCGTATGCCGCCAGTGGTGCTGGTGAGCGAGATCGACGAGGGCGCGCTCCCGCTGGTGGCGCCCGAGATCCGGCCCCGTGCCATCCTCGTGACGAACCTGTTCCGCGACCAGCTGGATCGGTACGGCGAGATCTACGCCGTGGCCGACCTGTTCGAGTCGGTCACGGCTGGGCTGCCGGCGGACAGCGTGTTGGTCGTGAATGCCGATGATCCGATCGTGGCCGGGCTGGCGCCGGGTCGTCTGGGACGCTGCGTCACGTTCGGGATGGACCTCGCCGAGTCGACGGACACCATCACCCGGGCCGCGGACACGATCCGCTGCCCGGCATGTCGGGCGGACCTCGTCTACGACAAGGTCTATCTCTCGCACATGGGCGCGTGGCACTGCGATGCCTGCGGCCTGACCCGCCCCGAGCTGGACGTGGCAGTGACCGCGGTCGAGGTCCGCGGACTGGCCGAGACGCGCTTCACCGTCCGCACGCCGGATCGCGTCCTGGAGCTGACGGTCCCCCAGTCGGGCGTGCACGTCGCCTACGACGCGGCGGCGGCCATCGCCCTGGCCTACGGCCTGGGCGTCTCGCTGGATCACGCGGTAGAGGCGTTGGCCGCGGTCGGCCCCGCCTTCGGACGGCTGGAACGGATCACGGCCGGCGACCGCCAGATCGTGCTGGGCTTTGCGAAGAACCCCACCTCGTACAACACGACCCTGCGCGCCCTCGCCACCGAGGGCCTGCCCGTGCAGCTGCTGATCGCGGCCAGCAACACGCTCGTTGACGGCGAAGACTTCGGGTGGCTGTGGGACGTGGAGTTCGAGGGCGCGGTCCCACGGATCAAGGCCGCCACGGTCTCCGGCCTCCGCGCCGACGAGCTGGCCAACCGGCTGAAGTACGCGGGGCTGGACCCGGCGCGCATCACCGTGGTCGAGGACCGCGTCCCGGCCCTGGACCACGCCCTGGCCGGACTCGAGCCCGGCGGCGTGCTCACCGTGCTGGCGGGCTACACCCCCACCATCGAGCTCCGCGAGGAGATGCGTCGTCGCGGCTGGGTTGGGCGATACTGGGCCGCATGACCGAGTCCGCGTACCCCACCCTGCGCATCGCGCACCTGTATCCGTCGCTGCTCAACGTGGCCGGTGACGGCGGCAACGTGATGGCCCTCGTCCAGCGCTGCGCCTGGCGCGGCATCCCGACCGAGGTCGTCGACGTCGAGCAGGGGGACAAGCCCGACTTCACGACCTTTGACCTGATCCTGTTCCATGGTGGGCAGGACGTGGAGATGGAGGTCGTGGCGGCCGACCTGGGGCTCAAAGTGCCGTCCCTGCGGGAGGCCGCTGACCAGGGCGTGGTGATCTTCGCGGTGTGCGCAGGCCTTCAGTTGCTCGGCAACCGGTACATCCCGTCGAGCGGCGAGGCCCTGGAGGGCGCGGCCATCCTCGACCTGGAAACCCACGGCGGACCAGAGCGCTTCATGCAGCACGCGGCGGTCGAGGTGACCCTCAACGGCGAGACGGGCACGGTCGTGGGGTTCGAGAACCACAGCGGCCAGACCATCCTCGGCCCCGGAGCCCAGCCGTTCGGGACCATGGTCGCCGGCGCCGGCAACAACGGCAGCGACGGGACCGAGGGCGCCGTGCGCGACCACGTGTACGCCACCTACCTCCACGGACCGGTGCTGCCCAAGAACCCGTGGCTGGCCGACCAGCTCATCAAGATCGCCCTCGAGCGACGGATGGGCCACCCGGTGGAGCTCGCTCCCCTCGACGACCAGGCGGAGACGCGTGCCCACGAGGTGACCCTGGCCAAG
>CAWEPF010000012.1:0-7739 GCA_963810925.1 uncultured Chloroflexia bacterium
CGCTCCGCAACCGCGGGCAGCGGACGGCGGTCACCCCGGCCGAGCTGGTTCGCAGCCGCTAGAGTTGGGTTTGCCCGCCCAAGACACGAGTGGCCCGCCGCCATTGCGGCTGGGCCGCTCGTGTTCTCGCTCTGATCCGAGATGACGATCGGCATCGAGCAAGTCGTCCAGGCCATCGGTGCCTGGCGTGGGCGGACCGTCGAGATCGAGCCGCTGGCCGGCGGGCTGACGAACCTCAACTACGCGGTCACGGTCGATGGCGAGCGAATGTTCGTCCGCTGCCCCGGCGGTGACACGGATGTCCTGGCGGTTGACCGGGCGAACGAATTGCACAACACGCGTGCGGCGGCCGAGACCGGAATCGGCGCTCGGGTGATTCACTCGCTGCCCGAGCATGGGGTGATCGTCCTCGAGTGGATCAATGGACCCACGATGTCGAACGAGGCCTTCGCCGAGCCGGGCATGGCCACGCGGGTGGCAGCCTCACTGCGGCGGCTCCACGCCGGTCCCCGCTTCCTCCATGACTTCGACATGTTCCGGCTGACCGAGCACTACCTGCAGGTCGTGGGCGAGCGTGGGATACCGATCCCGGAGGGCTACCGGGAGCGTGTCGATCGGCTACCGTCCCTGGAGACGGCGGTGCGCTGGCGTCCATTGCCATCGGTCCCGTGCCACAACGACCTGCTCGCCGAGAACTACCTGGACGACGGAGCGGATCTCCGGATCGTCGACTACGAGTACAGCGGCAATGGAGATCCCACATTCGAGCTGGGCAACACCTGCCAGGAGCTCGAGTGGGGCGACGACCAGGTGGAAGCGCTGTGCGCCGCCTATTTCGGCCGGGCGACTCCCGCGTTGCTGGCGAGGATGCGCTTGAACATGATCATGTCCGACGTGGGCTGGACGCTGTGGGCGGCGATCCAGGCGAGAATCTCGACCATCGAGTACGACTTCTGGGGCTGGGCCGAGGAGCGCTGGGCCCGGGCGACGACGGGGCTCGACTCGCCGGAGTTCCCGCGCTGGCTGGACGACGCGCGCGGATAGCGAAAGGCCCGGGCCAAGCGGCCCGGGCCTTTGTTAAAGCCGTCCTACAAAAGGTAGGTCATTCCGGCGGGATCTCCTTGAACGCGTAGGAGACATCGATGCCTCGGCTGCGACGCAGTTGCTTCGCAATCAGGTACCAGACCGCTGAGAAGAGCAGCACGCCACCGATGACCGTGTTTGCGAGGGTGGTCGTCAGGCCGAGCTGCTCATTGGTGATGAACAGGAAGAGGAACACCACCCCGAACGCCGCGCCGAGCAGGCCCACGAGGGTGACCCATGGAATACCTCCAATGGTGTACTTCGCACCGGGTGAGGCGTCGTAGGCGGTCTTCGCCCGGAAGGGCAGGAATGCGCCGGCCAGCGCGGTGGCAACGAACACGTACCCGCAGGCGAATGTCACGCCCAGCGTGAGCGACGTCCACGTGACACTGCTGTCCCCCTCCCCGTATGCGAACGTGTTGTACAGCCAGATCACCGGGATGCTGGCCAGGAAGTAGATGAGGTGGGCGTTGACCGGAGTCCGGAAACGTCCGCTCACCCGGCTCACCATCTCAGGCAGGATCCGGTCGAACGACATGGCCAGCATGACGCGGGTCATGCCGATGTAGCAGTTATGGACGATCTGGTGGCTGTTCATGATGAACCCGAACGCGATGATCAAGGTCACGATCGGGCTGAACGCAATTGCCGTCGCAAGGATGTTCGGCCACAGGTATGAGCCTGCGAGCGTCGCTTCCGAGACGCCGCTCCAATAGCCCGAGCCTGCGACGTACAGGAACTCCGAGCCAACGGCGTTCTCCAGCACGAACGCAAGGAGCGCCAGCAGCAGCCCGGTGACGACAAGCGAGCCCACGATGATGAACGCCTGGCTCCGGAAGTTCCCGGCGGACTTGATCTCGCCGTTCTGCTGGCTGCTGTAGGTCGCCCACTGGAGAGAGGTCCACGCGATGGGGGCGATCAGCAAGGTGGCCAGGAGGCTGAAGGCGGGATTGAGGTCCACGCCGGCTGCCGTGGCTGCCGCGGTGGCATCAGCCGTGAAGGTCGTCGAGCCGCCGATGGCCGCCGAGAAGGCGTCGAGCTTGGCTGGCACGTCGGCCGCGTTTGTCGTAATCAGAACCACGAGCATCGTGCCAAACGCCAGCAGGATCGCGACCCACATGACGCGCTGCAGGCGGACGTAATTCACGAAGCCCGAGATGAGGATGAGCATCGCGATCGCCGCATTGGCGATGCTGGTGATGATGATCCCCTCGGGAGTCGTGAACCAGGTCGAAATCTCGACCATCTGTGGCGAATTGAGCGACGCTCCGAGCCCGAGGAACAGCGGGGCCAATCCGAGAGCGGCCAACAGCCATCCTGACAGCGCCACCCACTGGAGAATCCAGATCACGAAGCCAGAGAACACGAGCGTGAACGCGATGCCGCCGCCGAATACCCGGCTCTGGAAGACGTAGTCGCCGCCCGTCCGCGGAAACGTGGTCGAAAGCCACACGTACGAGAGAGCGATCGGGATCTCCAGCAGCATCGCCAGGAGAATCCCCCACACGAGTTGTCCACCGGGCAACGCGCCCGGTGCCCACAGGTAGGTCCAGGGAAAGATCAATCCCATCGTCAGGACGTTGTAGATGAACGCCGACGACGGGGACATCACCCGCACAAGGCCGGAGGACTTCCGGACGAAGACTTCCGGTGTTGGGGCGCCAGGAAGCGTGGTCGCTGTCGCCACCCTATCAACCTCCTTCGTTCGATCAGTAGTCAGCGCATCTCGCGCCTTCGATCGGCGGCCGTCCGGCCGTCAGGGGCTCCTCCTCGGGCACCTCCTCTCGACACTATCGACCCCGCCACCGGGCGGGGCGGCCCCCTCAACCGGTCGTCATCTGATAGCTGTCCACCTTGCCGTTCATCAGGTTCACCAGTGTGCCCCGCAGCACCCCTTCACCGTATTCGCTTCCGGGGTTGATGCACAAGGTCCGACCGAGCCGCGCAGCGGCCTGCGACTCGTGAATATGGCCGTGCAACCCAAGCAGGGGCTGGTACCGCTCGAGGGCAGCACGAACGGCCGTACTTCCCGCGCCGTACAGGACCGGTTGCCCGCCGCGGACGATCTGGGAAGGCGGGTCGGTCGTGGCGTCGAGCATCGGGCACGTGTCCAGCGTTGAGTCGACCGGCGGAGCGTGGAAGTTGAAGACCACATTGCCAAAATCGGTGATGCCTTCCACGTTGCGCTCGATCATGGCCGCCAGCTCTTCCTCCGGAGCCTCGCGGGGGGTGTGCCAGGGGGTCGGATTGACGTACGGCAGGCTGACCATGACGTGGTCGTCGTCGAGCGGGACCACACGACTCTCGCAGGCCGTGAAGGAGCGCGTACCCTCGGACGGCAACGACTCCATGACTTCGAGCAGGTCATCATTGCCACCGGACACGAAGCAGCGGATGCCGGCCGGCCCGAGCCGATCCTCGGTCAGCTCGATCCAGCGGGCAAGCCGCTCCGTGGCAAGGCGTCGCCACAACTCGTCGATGGCCGCCGGGTCGTCCCGAACGGTCAGGAACTCGTCCTCCCCCATGACCACGTCATAGAAGCCCAATCCGCCGATGACCTCGCGCGCCTTCTCGACCTCTGCCGCCGTATCAAGCTGCTCGACGCGCCCGTGGATCGTGGCTCGGTAATGGCCGTTCTTCTCTCGGATCACGGGGACCGCGAGCTTGCCCATGACGTCGCCGCCCATGACCAGGACGTCCGCCCCGTAGAACTTCGCCGCGCTCAGGAACTTTCGCCAGGTCCGCTCCGAGCCGTGGACATCGGTGGCGAAGAAGACCTTCGTCTGTTTCCCGCGAGTCCGTCCGCCGACGAGGGGCACCGTTTGACTCCCAGCTAGCCGCGCATCCGATCGCCATTGGGATCGACCAGCGCGTCGGGAACGACCGTCGCAGAAGTCGCCTGCCCCAGGATCTCGATCTCGACTTCAGACCCTTCCGCGAAGTGGGTCGGAAGATACACGTACCCGATCACGCGGCGCAATGTGTGGCCGTACCCGACACTCCGCAGGCGGCCCGCGGGCTCACCCTCAGCCCGAACCGCCTCGCCGCCGTAGGCCGGCAACCAGCCGTCATCGTCGTCGCCCTCAGGCCCTGCGCCGACCAGGACGCTCCGAATCCGCACGGCCGGTGGTCCTGCGTCCCGGCGCGCGACGAGCGCGTCGCGGCCCACGAAGTCGGGCTTGTCCCAGGTCACGAACCGGCTGAGGCCAGCCTCGAGCGGGGAATCCGCCATCGTCAGGTCGGTTCCGTAATAGCGATAGCCCTTCTCCATCCGCAGGCTGTCCAGGGCGCGGTAGCCGAAGACGGCGAGCCCGTGGTCGGCGCCGGCTGCCACCAACCGGTCCCACAGCTGCACCGCCCACGATGACTCCACGTACAGCTCCCACCCAAGCTCGCCCGCGTACGAGATGCGCTGCGCCAGCACTTCGCCACCCCCCACCCGGCGTGGACGCGCCGTCCGGAGGGGAATGCCGTCATCGCTCACGTCGTCCTCGGTGACCGTAGCGAGGATGTCGCGCGCGCGCGGTCCCCACAGACCCAGGCACGCCAGCTCGTCGCTGACGTCGCGCAGCTCGACCACCTGACCCTCGCGGATGTGCAGCCGCAGCCAACCGAGATCGCTGGCGGCGTACCCCGCGCCGGTCACGACCCGGAACCAGTCGACGGCGAGCCGGACGACCGTGACGTCGGCGACGATGCCGGCCCGCTGATCGAGCCACTGGGTGTAGACGATTGTCCCGACCGGCCGGTCAACATCGGCCACCGACACGCGCTGCAGCAGGCCGAGCGCGCCGGGGCCACTGACGTCGATCTTGCCGAACGATGTCAGGTCGATCAGCCCCGCGCGTTCGCGGACCGCCCGGTGCTCCTCGCCCACTCGGTCAAGCCAGGGCGGACGCGACCATCCGTAGCTCCGCTGATCCTCGCCCGCCATCCGCCATGGAGCGCCCGGCTCGAAGTGGTCCGCGCGCTCCCAGCCGTGCTTGGTTCCGAAGACGGCGCCCGCATCCTGGAGCCGGGTATGGAGCGGGCTGAGTCTTCGCGGGCGGCCAGCCACATCGCTGTCGTGTGGATAGCGCAGCCGGTAGTAGTAGCGATACGCCTCGCGTGCCGTCTCGGCCACGTACCGGGGATCCCGATAGGTGGCCCCGAAACGCCACGCCCGATAGGGGTGGATGTCGACCCCCGGGTCGTCGGCCGTCATCCAGCCGGCGAGCGCTCGGCCGATCCCCCCGGCGCCGCCGAACCCGTTCAGCGACAGGCCCGCGGCGACCCAGAAGCCGTGGACCCCGGGCATGGGACCGAGCAGCGGATTCGCGTCCGGCGTCATCGCATCGGGATGGTTGACGAGCCGGATGGCCTCGGCGTCGGCCAAGAACGGAAACCGCCGGATGGCCCCGGCCATCAGGGGCTCGAAGCGGACCCAGTCGGGTGGGAGCGAGCGCGACTCGTGATCCCACGGCGGGCCATCAACCCAGCGGGCGTGCGGCTCTGCTTCGTATCCCCCGAACAGCATTCCGCCCTGCTCGGCCTTTCCGTAGACGAGATTGTCTGGGTCGCGAAAGCAGGGCATGTCCGGCGGCAACGCGTGGCCGGCCACGGCCCGCAATGCGATGTGTTGATGGTCAACCGGCGTGCTGGCGAGCCAGCCTCCGACCATGGCCGCAACCCGCGGCGCCCACATGCCCGCGGCATTCACCACCTCCTCACAAACGATCCGCCCCCGATCGGTGATCACCGCCTTCACCTCATGGCGGCTGCCCAACTCGATGGCCGTGACGCGCACGCCCGTCTGGATCGTCACCCCGAGCGCGCGGGCGGCGGCGGCAACGGCATGAGTCGCCCCGTGGGGATCGAGGTACCCATCGCCGGCCAGCCAAACCGATCCATGGAGGTCGATCGGGGATGCTTCCGGGAGGAGCCGGAGGGTCTCCTCCGGGCCGAGGAGTTCGACCTCGAGCCCGATGCCGCGGGCTCGGCTCGCACCCCGCTGGAGCTCGCGCCACTGCTCGGGACTCGAGGCGACTCGCACGCTGCCCACGGTTTCGAAAACCCCGAGCTCACGATAGAGCTCGATGCTGTAGCGACGGAACGACATCATGGCGGCCGAGGGGTTGAACACCGTCACCACCCCCGCCGCCTGGCTCGTTGCCCCACTGGTCAGCACGCCCTTCTCGAGCAGCACGATCTCCCGCCACCCCGAGCGAGCGAGATGAAGCGCAACGCTCACCCCGGTGATCCCGCCGCCGATCACGACGACGCGTGCCTGCTCGACCATTCGCTCCCCGCTCCAGTTCGTGCGCCTGCCCCGCGCCAACACTACGGTTCCGGCGAGGAGCCGTGCAATGATGCCGTGGCCGCCCACGGCCACGGCGCGAACCACGGCGCGAACCACGGCAGCGGCCGCTCAATCCGTACAATGCCCGCCTGCCCCACCTCGGAGATCGCCGATGACGCTGCGCCCCGATCAGAGAGCGAATGCGATCGATCGGTCGGTGCTCGAAGCCGAGATCGCCAGGATCGTGGATGGGCTCGACCGCGAGCACGTTCCGCTCCGGGTTCTCGGCTCGCTGGGCGTGTCGATCCACTGCCGGGCATCGGCTCCCCTCCTGCTCGCGTTCGAAAGAACCTATGCGGACATTGATTTCGCCGGGTATCGGCGCCACGCAGACGCGGTGGCGTCCCATCTCTCTGCGCTGGGATACCTGGCGAACCAGGAGGTGGCCATCACTTCGGAGGGCCGCCGCGGCCTGTGGGATCACCGATCAAACGGCATCCATCTCGACGTCTTTTTCGACCAGCTGGATTTCTGCCATCAGATCCCGCTCAACGGTCGTCTTGACGGGGATCGACCGACGATTCCCCTCGCCGAGCTGCTCCTCTCGAAGCTCCAGATCGTCGAGATCAACGAGAAGGACGTGATCGACATCATCCTGCTCCTCCTCGACCACGACCTCGCGGACAGCGACGACGAAGCGATCGACGTGCGACGCGTTGCTCGCCTCTGCGCGACGGACTGGGGTCTGTGGCGGACGAGCACGCGGAACCTCGAGAAGGTCCTGGCCCTGGCATCGACCTATCCTCAGCTGGACGCGTCGCACCGGGAACGGTTGGAGAGCCAAGTCGCCGCGCTTACAGCTCGACTCGACCAGGAACCGAAGTCACTGCCGTGGCGAACGCGCGCGCGCATCGGCGAGCGGGTCAAGTGGTGGACCGACGTGGACGAGGTCGGGTAGGTGGACGCGGCGGTCGGAAGCGGGTCGACCACCCAGCGGCCCGATACCGTCCTTCCGAGCGAACCTCTCCACGGCGAGCTGGCGGAGCACCTGACGGAGGCGCTCCAGCGCGTCCCAGAGATGGCCGGACGTGAGCTGACCTTCGTTCCGCTGTCGGGTGGAATCACGAACCGCAACTTCCTGATCACCGTCGGGGGCTATACGGATCGGTACGTCATTCGCCTGGCGGGCAACGATACATACCTGCTGGGCATCAGCCGCCAGGTGGAGCACGCGGCCACGGTGGCCGCCGCAGGCGTAGGTGTGGGGCCCGAGGTCGTAGCCTTCATTCGGCCCGAGGGCTACCTCGTCACCCGCTTCATCATCGGTCAGCCGGTCAGCGAGGAGGCCGTCCGTGACCCGGCGACCCTGGCCCGAGTC